>NZ_SRTP01000006.1:0-356766 GCF_004791945.1 Mesorhizobium sp. M3A.F.Ca.ET.175.01.1.1
GCCGAGGAATGGAAACGACCGCCGCGCGAGTGGTTCGAGGCCAAGACCCAGTTCGCCGTCGTCTTCGGCGAAAGGTTCGTCGGCCAGTGACGAAACCGGCCTCGCGCACAGAATTCCTGACAGTCCCCGGGTTTTCTGCTTATCCTCGGCGGCACGCCAGCCCAATAGCTCCCCCGCACCCCGAAGCGTCGAGCGCCGACGCTTCGGATCTGGGATCCTCGACCAATCGAAGAAAGCGCCTGCCCAGCCGGCACGAACCGCCGGTCAACGAAGGGGAGGCTCACATCCAGCCGACTTGCGCACTAATCAATGTGCAGATTGCGAATGCTCGCCGCCCGGCCGCGAGATATCGCGCAAAGCGTCTCCAGTCTCTGCAGTTTCGCCATTTGTCGCCAGATCGCCAATGGAAACGATGCCGACGAGCCGCTTGTCTCGATTGAGGACGGGGAGTCGGCGCACTTGCAAGTCGCCCATGTTTTCGAGCACACGCTCGACATCATCGTCATCAAAGCAGTATTTGACCTCCGGGCTCATCACATCCCCTACCTTGGCGTCAGGTCCTTTACCCGCCGCCACCCCACGGATGGCGATATCGCGATCGGTTATCATGCCGACCAGCCGATCACCGTCGGCCACGGGGACGGCCCCCGCGTCAAGCCTTTCCATCATCTGCGCCACGTCGCGAATTGACTGTTCGGGATTGGCAATCGTTACATCCTTTGTCATGCAACTGCGGATCTTCATTGTTCTCTCCCAGGTACGAAACCCTCCGCCGGATCGGTATTTGACCAGGAACTAATTGTTCGGCGGTAGCGTTCCATCACAAACTGGGTCTCCTGGTTCATCGCGACGAGCGAGCTATTATCCGGCGTCGACTCGCCGCCGCCGCTCGGTGGAGGCGGGTGCCAAAATCGCAAAAAGCACCGAACGACCAACTAGCTACTGACTTGGCATGAAACCGCAGCTTTCGCCGAAGTTGTGCAGGAAAGGGATCTGTCCGATGCCGAAATCAACGAAACAGGAAAAAGCACGGAAACCAATACCAGATAACCCCAATCCAAAGGACAAGCCGCCGAGGGACACGCGTGAAAACCCAGCCCCGAACCCAGATGGTCCCAGCGAACTACCTGATGCGAGCATGCGAGAAGAGGTCGAGGCCGTCAGTCCGAAGCGCCAGTGACCAACGGTGGTGCCGGTGCGCGTCGCCGAACGGCTGGCGGCGCGCATATCGGGGCTGGAGGAAGGGTCGCGGGGCGAGGTCTGGCCGGTCAATCTGGTGGCGAGGGGATCGGTGGCGGGGGCGCCGGTATAAAGTCAGATACGCCGGGCCGTCCTGGATTCCTTGCGAACGATAGCGTGCCAGTGCACATTGCCTCATGCATATGGCCGGACGCTACATCCTGCTCATCTCGGCAGCGCTCGCTCCCAGCGCTTTCCCAACATTTTCCGTTGCGGAGGAGGCCTCGCCTCCCATCCTTGCATCACCAACCACCCGCCTGATAGGCATCACCGCCACGGGGCCGCAAGCCGATTTGGATCGATTGCAGGCATTAACCCGGAAAAGCAGCTTTCCGAGCAAGCAAATGAACTCGCCCGAAGGATGGGAACTCTTTGTCGTATTTCCAGCAGGCAGCGATCCCTCTGCCGTTGCGGCTTTCCTCGATCGGTTGCGAAGCAGTGAGTTTGCGACGCTTCAGTTTGGGGCCGCAACCGCGCCTTTGGACCAGTGACCCAAACCGGCAAACGGTCCGTCTGACAACGCTACTTCGCCGCCTCAGCCGCCTTCGTGTCGATCAGCCCATAGCCGAAATCATTGTCGCGTCCCTTCGGCCCGAGATCCTTCGCGGTGGCGGCGAGCGCCTTCTCGATCTCGTCGGCCGACCGGTTGGGCGCGGCATGCATCAGGTTGGCGATGGCGCCGGACACGATCGCTGCCGCGAAGGAAGTGCCGGTCACCACCTCGGAGCCGGCGCCGCTCGGCGCCACCATCTCCACGCCCGGCGCCGAGATGAAGACATAAGGGCCGCGATTGGCCTGCGGCATCAGCCCGTCCTTGGCGTCGGTGGCGGTCACCGCGATGACGCCGTCGAAGGCGCCTGGATAGCCGTACGGCGCCTTCGGCCCGTTGTTGCCCGCGGCCGCCACCAGCACCATGCCGAGCGCGCGCGCGTTGCGGCAGGCGGTGCCCAGCAGGTCGTTCTTCGGGCCGACGAAGCTCATATTGATGATGCTCACATCCTGCTCGGCCGCCCAATCGAGCGCCGAAAGGATGACGTCCATGGTCGACTTGCCGCCTTCGAAGGCGCGCGCGTGAAAAATCCTGGCGCCCGGCGCCATGCCCTCCAGCGCGCCGACGCCGGCAATCAGCCCGTCGACCGAGGTGCCGTGGTCGCGCTTCTCGATCGGCACGTTGGGCATCGCGTCGAACTGCCCGGCGATGACCCCGGCCAGCGCCGGATTGCTGTCGTCGATGCCGGTGTCGATGACGGCGATGCGGACATTCTCCCCGCTCGCCTGCTTTGAATCGAGCGCGATGCGCTCGAAGGCATAATTCACGATGCCGGCCGCCTGCTGCAGCGAATAGATATGGTTGGGTTCGCGCCGCTGCGTGCGCCCGTCGGCGGCAAGCTGCGCCAACACCACGCCGACCGGTCGCCCGTCGGTAATGCCGAATCGCACCAGCGTTGAGCCGAGCAGCCGCGACTGGCGCTGCGAACGCACCTGCAGGCCGAAGGCGGTGGCGATCTGCTGCACCGCGCCGGCATCGCCGTTCACCGTCACCAGCACCTCGTCGGGCACGAACTCGCCGGACACGGCGCGCGGCGGCGCGGCCAGATTGAGACCGGTGGGCACTGTGACCGGCCCGCTTGGCGGGGACGCGGGTGGCAGCGCGTCCGTCGCGCCGCCCGGCTGCTGGGTTCCGCCCGGCGGGCCTGACGGCGCCGCACTCGCCGGCGGGTTTGGAAACAGATCGACGATCAGCGCCGGGATGAACACCGCGCCCCCGACAGCGCCGCCCTTACTGGTGCCGCCATTCTTGGCGCCACCGTCCTTGTCACAGTCCGCGCCCGCTGCGGTGCCCCGGTCGAGGCAGTCGACTTGTGTCTGGGTGAGCTTTGAATCATTGGTCTGCGCAAAGGCGGGCGCGGCGACGAATGCCGTCGCCGCAAGGATTGCCGCATGCAGAATGACCGCCTTAGCCGCCATCGGCCGGTTTCCTTCCCTGCACCACAGCCTCCGCGAAAGGCTGGGCGGCAATAAGGCCGACGAGCTTCTCGTAATCGGCTGCGCTGCTGGCCGGAATGGTCAGGTGGAACACGCCGTCGGCAGTCGGTCCGCCGGCGATCTTCAGCCCGTTCTGGCCAAGGAAGGCGGCGATCTCCGACATCTTGGCGTCCGCCTTGAACTTGACCAGCGCGAAGGGCAGCTTCGCCAGATCGTCCTGGGCGCCGGCGATCTCGAAATCATTGCCCTTGCCGCCCGGCTGCTCGAAGGACTGTACCAGGACAAGCGCCAGCAGCGCCGCGGCCGCGGCCCAGGCGACGCCGGCGGGCATTGCCGTCACCCGGCCGAAGACCTTGGCGAGCCAGGACTGGCCGGCAGGTGCGCGGGCCGGACCGGCTTCGGCGTCGAGCGCCCGGGCGAAACGCGAGAGCGCATCGGCGGGAGGGCGGAGCGCTTCGTTGGCGGCCGCGGTGCCGGAGAACTCTGCTTCCGCCTCGCCAAGCGCGGCAAGGGCGGCGGGATCCGTGGCCAGCCATTCCTCGACGGCCTCCAGCTCGGCGCCTTCCAGAGAGCCGTTCAGATAGAACGGCAGCAGCGTCTCCATCTCGTCGCGGCGCGACATCTTTTCAGCGGCGCTCATGGCCACCCCCTGTCGTAACCGGCGGCCTTCAAGGCCTCGCCGAGTTTCTTGCGGGCGTAGAACATCCTGGTCTTGACTGTCGCCACCGGAATGCTGAGCACCTCGCCGATCTCGGTCACCGACTGTCCGTGGTAGTAGGCAAGGTCGATCACCGTGCGGTGCTCTTCCGGCAGGGCGTTGACGAAGCGGCGCAAGGCGGCGGCCTTGTCTTCCTTCATGGTGACGACCTCCGGCGTATCGGCGCTGTCGGGAACCTGCGCCGCGTCATCGTCGTCGATCCAGTCTTCCTTCTTCTTGCGCAGCATCGACAGCGCCTTGAAGCGGGCGATGCCGAGCAGCCATGTCGAGACTTCGGAGCGGCCTTCGAAGCCGGGCGCCTGGCGCCACAGCTCGAGGAAGACCTCGTTGGTGATATCGTCGGCCATCATTTCCGATCCCGTCTGCCGCGCCACGAAGCGGTAGATCCGCGCGTGGTGACGCATGAACAGGAGCCGCACGGCAGCCCGGTCGCCCTTCGCGACCCGGTCTACGAGCGCGCGATCGGTTTCGGTCGCCGCATTCATGGCCGGTCGAGCCGCCTGGCTCCTCGTGGCTGTGTCGCTGATTGGATCAAAAAGGTTCATCCTCCGCCAAGGAATTTCCGGAAGCTAGCCGAAGAGCAGGGAGGTTGCCAGAGTGTCTCTCTTCTTCCCGTCACTATACGCGGAGAAGGTGCCGGCAGGCGGATGAGGGGCGGCTCCAGCGTTCCTGTCTACGCATCGACGCTGGCGCTGCCCTCACCCTCTCCCCGTATGGACGGGGAGAGGGCGCGCCGACGCTACCTTCATTCCAAAAACACCTTCGCCTTCATCGTCGGCGGTATCGCCACGCCGAGCCGGCGCAGCACCGTCGGCGCCAATTGCAACTGGTCGAGCAGCGTATCGGCTTCCGGTCCTTTCGCCGGGCCGAAATAATAAAGCGCGAAATCCTGCATCTCGTCGTCGTGACCGCCGTGGTGGCCGCGATTCGTCTGGCCGTGGTCGGCGGTGACGATCACCTCGTAGCCGGCCCGCCGCCAGCCGGGCAGGAAGGCGGCAAGCATGCCGTCCGCCGCGTAGCAGGCATGGTCCATCTCGTGGCAGTCATGGCCGAAGCGATGGCCCATCGAGTCCAGCGTGCAACTGTGCAGGATTCCGTAATCGATGCCGTAACGCCTGGTCAGCATGGTCAGCGTCGCGAACAGGTCGACGTCGCTCGGCGTCATCTGGTTCTTCAGATTGTAGCCGGTCATGGTGTGGAAGCGGCCATGCGTGATCGGGCCGCCCGGCTCGTCATATTCCATGTCCTCGACCAGGTCGAAAGGACAGGAACGGAAGAACTCCGACCAGTAGGAATGGGCGACGGCGCCAGTCTTGCCGCCGGCCTTGCTGACCTCGGAGAAGATATCGGGCTGCTCGACCCGGAACCGGTTCTCGTTGGACAGAATGCCGTGCACTTGCGGCGAAACACCGGTGTGGATCGAGGCGTAGCAGCAGGCCGAGGTCGACGGCAGCACCGAGCGCATCCTCCACACCTGCGCCTCGCCCGACTGCACCCAGCCTTCCAGATTGCCCATCAGCCGGCGCCAGTTCCGGTAGGGCACGCCGTCGAGGATGACGAGCAGCAGTCGGGATTTGAGCGCCACGGGCTGCTCCATGCGGGCTTGCGAGAGGGCTGCGTCTGGGCCGAATGATCAGGTCCAAACGCTGAGAAAGACCTGGGCCCTAGTTGCCGGCGCTCGCCATGCGCCGCCCCGAGATGGCCTTCTCGAGCCAGCCAATCTCCATCTCCGGAACGGAGGACAGAAGGAGGTCCGTATATGCATCGAAGGGCGGCGTCAGCACCTTGCTCTTCGAGCCATAGCGGACCACCTCACCGCGATACATCACCGCGATGGAGTCGGCGATCGACTTCACCGTCGCCAGATCGTGGGTGATGAAGAGATAGGCGACCTTCTCGACCTGCTGCAGGTTGAGCAAGAGTTTGAGGATGCCGTTGGCGACCAGCGGGTCGAGTGCCGACGTCACCTCGTCGCAGATGATCAGCTTCGGCTTGGCCGCCAGCGAGCGGGCGATGCAGACGCGCTGCTTCTGGCCGCCGGAAAGCTCGGCCGGGTAGCGGTCGACGAAACCCTTGCCCATCTCGATCTGGTCGAGCAGTTCGGTTACGCGCTTGTCGCGCTCGCGGCCCTTGATGCCGAAGTAGAACTCCAGCGGCCGGCCGATGATGGTGCCCACCGTCTGGCGCGGGTTCATCGCCACGTCCGCCATCTGGTAGATCATCTGCAGCTGGCGCAAATCTTCCTTCGGCCTGTCGGCCAGCCGGTTGCCGAGCGTGCGGCCGTCGAACACGACGCTGCCCTGCTCGGGCGGCAGCAGGCCGGTTATGGCGCGCGCCAGCGTTGACTTGCCTGAGCCGCTCTCGCCGACCACCGCCAGCGTCTGGCCGGGAAAGATATCGACGGAAACATTCTTCAGCACCTTGATGTGGCCGCCGCCATAGGCAGCCGTCACGTTCTTCACCGACAGCATCGGCGCGTTGCCCGGCTGCTGCTCGTCATGCTTGATCTCATGCACCGAGACCAGCGCGTTGGTGTATTCCTGCCGCGGCTCCTTGATGATCTGGCGGGTGCCGCCCCATTCGACCAGCCGGCCGTGACGCAGCACCATGATCTCGTCGGCCACCTGCGCGACCACCGCGAGGTCGTGGGTGATGTAGAGCGCCGCCACATGGGTGTCGCGGATGGCATCCTTGATCGCCGCCAGCACGTCGATCTGCGTCGTCACGTCCAGCGCCGTGGTCGGCTCGTCGAAGACGATCAAGTCCGGCTCCGAGCACAGCGCCATCGCCGTCATCACGCGCTGCAGCTGCCCGCCCGAGACCTGGTGCGGGAAGCGCTGGCCGATCGTTTCGGGATTGGGCAGGCTGAGCTTCTTGAACAGGGCCACGGCACGCTTCTCCGCTTCGGCCCGCGTCGCCGTGCCGTGCAGAAGCGCCGCTTCCACCACCTGGTCCATCAGCCGGTGCGCCGGATTGAAGGCGGCGGCCGCCGATTGCGCGACATAGCAGACCTCGCGCCCGCGCAGCTTGCGGAAGCCTTCCTTGCCACCCTTCATGATGTCGCGGCCGTTGAGGATCACCTCGCCGCCGGTGATGCGCACGCCGCCGCGGCCATAGCCCATGGACGACAGGCCGATGGTCGACTTGCCGGCGCCGGATTCGCCGATCAGGCCGAGCACCTTGCCCTTTTCCAGCGTCAGCGAAACGTCGTGGACGAGCGTGATGGTCTTCGGCGCCTCGCCGGGCGGATAGACCGTCGCTTCGATGCGCAGATTGCGGATATCGAGCAGAAGGCCTGACTTCGCTTTGCCGTCAGCCATCAGCCGCGCCCTCCCTTCAGGCTCGTCGTGCGGTTGAGCACCCAGTCGGCCACGAGATTGACCGAGATCGCCAGCGCCGCGATCGCCGCGGCCGGGATCAGCGCGGCCGGAATGCCGAACACGATGCCGTCCTTGTTCTCCTTCACCATGCCGCCCCAATCGGCATCCGGCGGCTGCACGCCGAGGCCGAGGAAGGATAGCGTCGACAAGAACAGCACCGCATAAATGAAACGCAGCCCCAGCTCCGAGACGAGCGGCGATAATGCGTTGGGCAGGATCTCGCGGAAGATGATCCAGCCGCTGCCTTCACCGCGCAGCTTGGCGGCCTCGACATAATCCATGACGTTGATGTCGACGGCGACGGCGCGCGACAGGCGATAGACGCGGGTCGAATCGAGGATGCCCATCACCAGGATCAGTGTCACCAGGTTCGACGGCAGCACCGACAGCACCACCAGGCCCATGATCAGCGTCGGGATCGACATCAGGAGATCGACGAGGCGCGACAGCAGCGTGTCGTACCAGCCGCCGAACACTGCCGCGGAGAAGCCAAGGATGGCGCCCAGCGAGAAGGACAGCGCGGTGGCCAGCACCGCGATGAACAGCGTGATGCGGGCGCCGTAAATCATGCGCGACAGCAGGTCACGGCCGAGATTGTCGGTGCCCAGCCAGTGGGCCGACGACATCGGCCCCCAGACGTCGCCAATGATCTCGGCATTGCCGTGCGGCGCGATCCAGGGCGCAAAGACCGCCATAAGCACGAATAGCGTTGTTAGCACGACGCCGACAAGAGCGGGGATGGGGATGCGTCTGATATCGAGCATATCGGTCGCCCCCTACTTCGGATGCCTGAGACGCGGATTGGCGACGATCGCCGCAATGTCCGCAATGATGTTGAGGCTGATGTAGACCGCGGCAAAGATCAGCCCGACCGCTTGCACGACCGGCACGTCGCGCTTGGTGACGTGATCGACGAGATACTGGCCCATGCCCGGATAGACGAAGATCACCTCGACCACGACGACGCCGACGACGAGATAGGCAAGGTTGAGCATGACGACGTTGATGATCGGCGCGATGGCGTTCGGGAAGGCGTGCTTGCGGATGACGGCAAAGGCGGAAAGACCCTTGAGCTCGGCCGTCTCGACATAAGCCGATTGCATGACGTTGAGGATCGCCGCGCGCGTCATGCGCATCATATGGGCAAGCACCACCAGTGTCAGCGCCGAGGCCGGCAGCGCGATCGCCTGTATGCGCTCGCCGAGCGGCATTCCTTCATAGACGGTGGAGATGGCGGGGAACCACTGGTGCTGAACCGCGAAGTAGAACACCAGCAGATAGCCGATGAAGAATTCCGGGAACGAAGTCGAGGCGAGCGCCAGCCCGGAGATCAGCTTGTCGACCCAGCCATTACGGAAGCGCACCGCGATCAGTCCCAGCGTGATGGCCAGCGGCACGGCGACGATCGCCGCCCAGAACGCCAGGAACAGCGTGTTCCACAGCCGGTCCTTGATCGACGTCGCTATGTCCTGCCCGCTCGACATGGCTGTGCCGAGGTCGCCGGTGAGCACGCCGCCCAGCCAGTGAAAGTAGCGGATATAGGCAGGCTGGTTAAGCCCGAGCTGCTCGCGCAGGTTGGCGAGCGACTCCGGCGTCGCCGATTGTCCGAGGATGGCTTGCGCGACGTCGCCGGGCAGGATCTGGGTGCCGGCGAAGATCAGGACCGAAACGGCCAGCAGAAGGAGGATGCCCAGCGCAATGCGCTGGGCCACCAGTTTCACGATGGGCGAGGACATCTCCGCAAGGCCAGGCTCAGGCTTCGAGCCAGCACTTTGCCAGAGCGTAGCCGTTGCTCAGTTCCTGATGCGGATCGTCGACCCAGCCGCCCACCTTGGGGCCGGTCGCGTCGATGAACTGGTTGAACATCGGCAGGATCAGACCGCCTTCGTCGCGCACCATGACGGCCATGTCGTGGTACATCGCCTTGCGCTTTGCCTCGTCGAGCTCGGCGCGCGCCGCCAGCACCATCTTGTCGAAATCCGGGCGCTTGAAGCGGGTGTCGTTCCAGTCGGCGCTCGACAGATAGGCTGTCGAGTACATCTGGTCCTGCGTCGAGCGGCCGCCCCAGTAGGAGGCGCAGAAGGGCTGCTTGTTCCACACCTCGTTCCAGTAGCCGTCGCCGGGCTCGCGCTTGATCTCGAGCTTGATGCCGGCCTTGGCCGCGCTCTGCTGATAGAGCTGCGAGGCATCGACGGCCCCGGGGAAGGCGACGTCCGACGTCCTGAGAAGAATCGAACCGTCATGGCCCGACTTCTTGTAGTGGAACTTGGCCTTGTCGGGATCGTACTTGCGCTGCTCGATCTCTGTGAACAGCGGGTAAGACGCATTGATGGGGAAGTCGTTGCCGAGCGATCCATAGCCGCGCAGCACCTTGTTCAGCATCTCCTCGCGGTCGATCGCCAGCTTCAGCGCCATCCTGAGGTCGTTGTTGTCGAACGGCGCCGTGTTGCAGTGCATGATGAACACGTAGTGGCCGGGACCGGAGTGGTTGCGGATGGTGACGCCCGGCACGCGCTTGATCAGGTCGACGATCTTCGGCTCGACGCGGTTGATCATGTTGACCTGGCCGCCCTGCAGGGCCGCCGTGCGCGCCGTCGCGTCGTTGATGACGACGACTTCGATCTGGTCGGCGTGGCCCATCTTGTCGCCCTGCCAGTAGTTGGCGAAGCGCTCGCCGACATGGCGCACGCCGGGCTCGTTGACCTTGACCTTGTACGGACCGGCGCTGATACCCGCATCGGGCTTGTCCTTGCCGCCGTTCGGCTGGACGATCAGGTGATAGTCGCTGAGCAAATAGGGAAGATCGGCATTGGCCTCCTTCAGCGTCAGCACGACTTCCTTGCCGTTGGCCTTGATGGTCTCGATGCCCTTCATGTAGCCCAGCGCGCCGGACTTCGACTTCTCGTCGGAATGGCGCTCCAGCGTCGCTGCGACGTCCTGCGCGGTCACGGTCTTGCCGTTGTGGAATTCGACGCCGTCGCGGATCTTCAGTGTCCACACCTTGGCGTCGTCGGACGAGCCGATCTCCTCGGCGATGCGGTTCTCGAGCTTGCCGTCGGGCGACAGCTCGACGATCATTTCGCCCCAGCATTTGCCGAAGGCGAACGGCACCTGCGTCATCATCAGCGCCGGATCGAGGCTGTTGGTGGACTCGCCGCCGACGAGGCCGGCCTTCAGCGTGCCGCCCTTGACGGGACCGGCGGCGCGAGCCGCGCTCGAAAGCAGCGAATTGGCGAAGGGCGCGCTGATGCCGAGGGCGGCGGCGCGGCCGAGAAAGTCACGGCGGCTGAGCTTGCCGGCAGCGACGCGACGGCTGAGATAGTCGAGTTCATTGGACATGTTTTGGTTCCTCACTCTGATGGTTCGACCATGCGGTCGTTTCTTGTTCTTGTGAGGATAATGACCGCAACGGAAAGCTGTAACAAGACCGAATGCGACATACCGTGGCGTAAATGGCGCGTCGCAATTGGACTAACTTTGCCAGCGCTCAGACGAGGGCGCGGGGAATCGTCTGCTCGAAGTCGCGCTCGAAAACCAAAGTTTCTCCCTCATAGGCCTCGATTCTGGCCTTGAGCATGAAATTTTGCGCGTTCGCGCGCATCTCGGCAAAGGTCTCGGTCCGCACCCACCATTCATTTCGCGACAACGTTTGCGTCCAATGGGTGCTTCCCGTCGCCGACAGCGGATCGTCGGGATGGATCGTCCAGATCTCCCGGACGATGCTGCCATGGACCAGTCCATGTTCCAGGTCGCGCACCTCGCCGAAATCGTCGGTTATGGCGAGCGTGACCACACCGGTCTTTTCGTTGCGCTCGACACGGCGCTCGGAATTGGTCGGCCTGAGCGTTTCCGTTGCCCAGGGCGTGGCGCCTTCCGGGTCGGCGAAGGAGGTCTCGTCGCCTTTCGCCAGCGGGCGCAGCGGCAGCTTGAGTGTCGCCTTCGAAAGCTCGAGACGCACCGGCTCGGGCGATGGCCAGATCATGGGCCAGTAGGCATTGGAAACCGCGATCCTCAGCCGGTGGCCGGCCGGCATCCGGTAGGCGCACTGGTCGAGCACGACGCGCGCCGAGACGGTCTCGCCCGGTACCAGCGCTTCCGGGAATTCATGCGAGTTGCGATGCGTGAGGTTGAGCACGCCATAGGAGATCAGTTCCGAGGCGCCGTCGGGATGGACGTCGCAGAGCCGGACCGCGATGTTCGCCTGACGGCGATCGGAGGCGACCCGGACTTCAAGCTCCGGCGCGCCGACGATGTCGATCGCCGCCTCGAGTTCCGGCTGATCGAAGCACACCGACAATGCGTCGTCGGAACGCTGGTCGCCCGGCAGTTCCGGCCCGAAGGTGAACGGAAAATATTCGCCGCCGGCGAGCCCGCAGGTCTGCGGGGACGCCAAAATCGAAGGTCTGGTACCCTCCGGGATGAGCTCGACCGCCTCGACCTTGATGATGGGCGACGGCCACTCCTGTTCCGCAATCCAGCGGCCCGGCCGCTTCGGGTGCCACCGGGCGGGCCGAACGCTGTCCATCACATAGGCGCGGTAGTCGGGGTCGTGCTCGACGCCGGTCTCCTCGCCCTTCAACCAGCGGTCCCACCAGCGCAGCGCCTCCTGCAGGAAGCCGATGGCCGGCTTGGGGGCCGCGTAGTGCGGGTATTTGTGGATCCAGGGGCCGACGATGCCTTTGACCGGCGACTGGATGTTGGTGACCAGGTGCGAGATCGTGTTGCGGTAGCCGTCATGCCAGCCCCCGATCGACAGCACCGCCGCATGGACGGCCGAAAAATCCTCGCAGATCGAGCCGCGTTTCCAATAATCATCGCGATGCTGGTGGCTGAGCCATAGCGGCCCCAGGAACGGCTGGTTCTCCAGCCGGTTAAGCCAAAGATCGCGCCAGCGGTTGCCGCCGGCAATCAGCGGATCCGGCGGCCGCGACGAATAGGAAAGCATCGTCGAGGCCCAGCCGAAATTCTCCAGCAGCAGGCAGCCGCCCTTGTAGTGGATGTCGTCGGCATAGCGGTCCACCGTCGAGCACAGGCTGATCACCGCCTTGAGCGCCGCCGGCTGCTTCGCCGCCACTTGCAGGCAGTTGAAGCCGCCCCAGGAGATGCCCATCATGCCGATATTGCCGTTGCACCAAGGCTGCGCGGCCGCCCAAGCGATGACGTCGCAGGCGTCCTGCAGTTCCTGCTCGGAATATTCGTCGTCCATCAGCCCTTCGGAATCGCCGTTGCCGCGCATGTCGACGCGGATCGAGGCGTAGCCGTGGCCGGCGAAATAGGGATGGGTCAGTTGATCGCGCAGGATCGTTCCGTCGCGCTTGCGGTAGGGCAGGTGCTCGAGGATCGCCGGCACCGGATCGTCGGCCGCATCCTGCGGCATCCAGACCCGCGCCGATAGCCGGCAGCCATCCGGCATGACGATGCCCATATCGGGAAATTCGACGACCTTGCGGGGGAATTCAGTGACGGTTTTCATGGCAAGCACATGGTGGAGCCGCCGGCGCCGCGTCATGGGCCAGCCGGCGAAATCGGCTGGTCAACTCAGTTCCTGGTCAACTCTCAGTTCAACGGAATATCGTTCTCGCTCTTGCTCGCCTGATAGGTGCCGGAGAGTTCGTCATAGCGTGCCGAGATCTGGCCGATACGCGCCTCCAGCCGCTTGCGATCGGCTTCGGGCAAAGCGCGCACCAGCCTGCGGATCGAAAAACTCTTCCAGTAGGCGTTCTCCGCATTGTAGCCGCCGGGATCGAGGGTGAAGACCTCCTTCAGGATCTTCAAATCATGCGGGATGGCGAAGCTGTCGCGCGAATCCTCATGGCTGAAGAGATAGTAGAAATTGTCGAAGCCGGTCCAGGTGATCGCCGACAGGCAGAGCGAGCAGGGCTCGTGCGTGGCGATGAAAAGCGCATCCTTGGTGTCGACACGCTCGGCCCTCGGCATTTCGTAGAAGCGCTTCAGGCAATGCACCTCGCCATGCCAGAGCGGGTTTTCGATCTCATTGTTGGTTTCGGCGAGCACCAGCGAGCGATCGCTTTTTCGGAGGATCGCGGCGCCGAAGAGCTTGTTGCCGTGGGCAACGCCTTCGGCCGTCCTCGGCACGATGTCGAGCTCGATCACGTCGAGCAGGCGGTCGATCAGCGAAATGTCGGTCATGGGAAATCGGAGGCTTTCAGGGAAGGTGGATTTCGTAAGGGTGCGAGAAGTGAAACTCTTCGAGATTGGACCCCTCGCCGCCACGGTCCACGATCAGGAAATCCTGCTCCTCGCCGATCGGCGTCAGCACGCCGTGCCAGAGGTTGCGGCGATAGTTGATGCCCTGTCCGGGCGCGGTGATGAATGCATGCGGTTCGCCCGGTCCGTCCTTGGTGTCACGGCACACGACAACCAGGAACGGGCGCGGTGACAATGGAATGAAAGCCTGGCTGCCCAGCGGATGGCGCTCGACCATGGTCAGCTTCAGCGGCAACTCGTAAGGCGTGCCGCGCACCATAGAGATCAGCACGCGCGCATTCGGCCCGGCAGCCTCGGCCGTGGCGAGGTCGTGATAGCGCATCGCCTTGCCGCCATTGATCGGGTAGCGGTCGTCGCCCCCCATGTCGATGACGTCGCCGAACGGCGCGAAGTTTTCGCGCGTCAGCGGCCGGGCGACGATACGGGTCACCGCCCGCGGCCCCCAAGGGCGGCGCCGCCAAGCTTGGCGTGGCGGTTGACGTCCTTGTAGAGCAGGTAGCGGAAATTGCCGGGACCGCCGGCATAGCAGGCCTGCGGGCAGAAGGCGCGCAGCCACATGAAGTCGCCGGCCTCGACCTCGACCCAGTCCTGGTTGAGGCGGTAGACGGCCTTGCCTTCGAGCACGTAGAGCCCGTGCTCCATCACATGCGTCTCGGCAAAGGGGATCACCGCGCCTGGCTTGAGCGTCACGATGGTGACGTGCATGTCGTGGCGCATGTCGGCCGGGTCGACGAAGCGCGTCGTCGCCCAGCGGCCCTCCGTGCCGGGCATCGGACTCGGCGTCACCTCTTGGTCGCTGCTGAAGAAGGCTTCCGGTGTGTCGAGGCCATCGACGGCTTCATAGGCCTTGCGGATCCAGTGGAAGCGAACGGCAGTGGTGCTCTCGTTGCGCACCGTCCAGCCGCTTGCCGGCGGCAGGAAGGCGAAGCCGCCGGGGGCAAGCACGTGCGTATTACCGTCAAGCGAAACGCTGAGCTCGCCCTCGACCACGAACAGCACGCCCTCGGCGCCGGTATCGAGTTCCGGCCGGTCACTGCCGCCGCCGGGCAGCACTTCGACGATGTATTGCGAAAACGTCTCGGCAAAGCCGGAGAGCGGCCGCGCGATGATCCAGGCTCTGGTCTGGTCCCAGAACGGCAGCGGGCTGGTGACGATATCCTGCATCACGCCCTTTGGGATGACCGCATAGGCCTCGGTGAAGACAGCGCGTCCCGTCAAAAGCTCGTTCTGACCGGGATGGCCGCCATGCGGTGCATAGTAGGTTCGCTCGGCCACTTTCATCATATCCATGTGTTGAAACCTATTGTGGAAGCATGTCTCTCAGCCGAAGCAGCGCGATGCGCTCGACCTGTTTGCAGGCGGTGTCGAACTCCACACCGCGGCCATTGCCGATCCGTGCCTCGAACTCGGCCAGGATCTCGTCCTTGCTCTTGCCCTTGACCGCTATGATGAACGGGAAGCCGAAGGTGGTGACGTAGGCGGCGTTGAGTTTCGTGAACAGCTCGCGCTCCTTGTCGGTCAGCGCGTCGAGCCCGGCGGAGGCCTGTTCTCTGGCCGATTCCGGCGTCAGCCGCCTGGCCTTCGCCAGCTTGCCGGCAAGGTCCGGATGCGCATTGAGCACGGAAAGGCGCTCGGCTTCGGTAGCGGCGCGGAAGACGCGGCAGAGCGCATTGTGCAGGCCGCCGGCGCTGTCATGCGCCGGACCGAGCTCCAGCTCGTAGGCGCGCTCGGCGATCCACGGCGAATGTTCGAACACCCCGCCGAAGGCGTGCACGAAGGCCTCGAACTGCATCCGCGACGGACGCAGAACCGGCGCCTGGTAAGGATGCGTCTCGCGCCAGTGGCGCGCGATGTCGATGCGCCGGGTCAGCCAAACCTTATCGTGCGACCTCACATAGTCGACGAAGCGCTTCAGCGCTGCGGCGCGGCCCGGACGTCCGACCAGCCGGCAATGCAGGCCGATATTCATCATGCGCGGCCGACCCGCCTTGCCCTCGGCATAGAGCGTGTCGAAGCTATCCTTCAGATAAGCGAAGAACTGGTCGCCCGAATTGAAGCCTTGAGGCGTTGCAAAGCGCATGTCGTTGGCGTCGAGCGTGTAGGGAATGATGAGCTGAGGCTTTTCCAGCCCTTCGCGGTCGAACCAGTAGGGGAGCTCGTCGTCATAGGTATCGGAGACGTAGTCGAAACCGCCCTCTTCCGCCACGAGCCGCACTGTGTTGACCGAGGTGCGGCCGGTGTACCAGCCGGTCGGCCGCGTCCCGGTGACTTCGGAATGCAGCCGGATCGTCTCTTCGAGATCCCGCCGTTCCTCCTCCGCGCTATGGTCGCGATAGTCGATCCATTTCAGCCCGTGCGAGGCGATCTCCCACTCGGCCTCCTGCATCGCCGCCACCTGGTCGGGCGAGCGCGCGAGTGCGGTCGCGACGCCGTAACAGGTCACCGGTACCTGCGCTTCGGTGAACAGCCGGTAGAGCCGCCAGAAGCCGGCCCGCGCGCCGTATTCGTAGATCGATTCCATGTTCCAGTGGCGCTGGCCGGGCCAGGGCGCGGCACCGACGATCTCCGACAGGAAAGCTTCCGAGGCCTTGTCGCCATGCACAACGCAGTTCTCGCCGCCTTCCTCGTAATTGACGACGAACTGCACCGCGACATGCGCGCCGCGCGGCCATTTCGGGTCCGGCGGGTTGGCTCCGTAGCCGCGCATGTCCCTGTCGTAACGCATTGTCGCTCCTGCCCGGTGGTTGCACTGAAGATATCGAAAGCAGTGCTGGGACATTCCCTCGAAAATTTTTGAAAGTGCTTTTTGCCACGCTCCGCTCGACCGGGACTTATGCATCGCCTTTAATGGGCGCACAATTGATCTGAAAACATTCGACCGCACCGGCCAATCGGTCGTACTGGAAATGGGAGGCGGCCAGTGGCAGAAACGTCGAAAGCCGATGGCGGTCGCCTGACGACCCATGTGCTGGACACCGCGACCGGCAGGCCGGCAAAAGGCCTGTCGATCGAGCTTTTTCGCATCGAGCGCCAGGCCCGCACCCATCTCAAGACCGTCACCACCAATGATGACGGTCGCTGCGATACGCCGTTGCTTGCCGGCGCCGAGTTCCGCACCGGCGAGTACGAACTGGTCTTTGCCGCCGGCGATTATCTGCGCCGCCAAGGGACGAGCCTGCCGGAGCCGGCCTTTCTCGACACCGTGCCGATCCGCTTCGGCATGGCCGAGGAGCGCCACTATCATGTGCCGCTGCTGATCTCGCCTTATGGCTATTCGACCTACCGCGGGAGCTGAGACATGGCCAAGCCCAAGACCCGCAGCGAGATACGCTTCATCCTCAACGGCACCGACATTGCGCTGGCCGATGTCGCGCCCGACGCCACCTTGCTCGACTGGCTGCGGCTCGACCGCTCGCTGCGCGGCACCAAGGAAGGCTGTGCCGAGGGCGACTGCGGCGCCTGCACCGTGCTGGTCGGCAAGCTTTCCGCCGGCAGGCTGGTCTATGAAGGCGTCAATGCCTGCATCCGCTTTCTCGGCTCGCTCGACGGCACCCATGTCGTCACCGTCGAGCATCTGCGCGGCAACGCGGAAAAATTGCATCCCGTGCAGCAGGCGATGGTCGATTTCCACGGCTCGCAATGCGGCTTCTGCACCCCCGGCTTCGTCATGTCGCTCTATGCGCTGTGGATGCGCTCGCCCGAACCGTCGGACGCCGCAATAGAAAAGGCGCTGCAGGGCAATCTCTGCCGCTGCACCGGCTACGAGGCAATCATGCGCGCCGCGCGCGCCATCTCCAGCTACGGCAAGGCGGCCAAGGACCCGCTGGCGATGGAGCGCAAGGCGATCACTGCAAGGCTGCAGGCGATGCGCGACGGCGCCCGCGTCGAGATCGGCACGGGCAAGGCACGGCTCATCGTGCCGGCCGATGCCGATGATCTCGCCGGCCTTCTCGACAAGGAGCCGGGGGCGACGCTCGTTGCCGGCTCGACCGATGTCGGCCTGTGGGTCACCAAGCACATGCGCGACATCTCGCCGGTGATCTTCATCGGCGGTCTCGAGGGGCTTGGCACCATCGCCGAGGACAAGGCCGTGATCTCGATCGGCGCCGGCGTCACCTACACGGAAGCTTTCGCGACGCTGTCGAAGCGCATCCCGGCGCTCGGGCCGCTGTTCGACCGCATCGGCGGCGACCAGGTGCGCAACATGGGCACCATCGGCGGCAACATCGCCAACGGCTCGCCGATCGGGGACACGCCGCCGCCGCTCATCGCGCTTGGCGCGCGCCTGACGCTTCGCCGCGGCAAGAAGCGGCGCACGATCCCGCTGGAAGACTACTTCATCGCCTATGGCAAGCAGGATCGGCGTCCCGGCGAGTTCGTCGAGGCGGTTCATGTGCCGGTGCCCGCGAAGGGAACCAAGTTCGCCGTCTACAAGATCACCAAGCGCCGCGACGAGGACATCACTGCCGCCCTTGGCGCCTTCTATCTGACCCTGGCCAAGGACGGCAGCGTGGCCGATATCCGCATCGCCTATGGCGGCATGGCCGCGACGCCGAAGCGGGCCTTCGCCGTCGAAAAGACGCTGATTGGCAAGCCGTGGACGGAGGCTTCGGTTGAGGCCGCGATGGCCGAATACGCCAACGACTTCACGCCGCTTACCGACATGCGGGCAAGCGCCGAATACCGGGCGCTGGCGGCCAAGAATCTCCTCTTGCGCTTCTTTGTCGAGACCACCGGCACCAGGGCGCCGTTCCAGGTCTCACGCTACGAGGCTGCCTGATGACCAAGCACGTTCCCAACCTCAAGGCCCAAAAGATTTCGGGCGGTGTCGCCAGCGACCAGCGTCACGATTCAGCGCACAAGCATGTCAGCGGCACGGCACTCTATATCGACGACATGCCGGAACCGGCCGGCACGCTGCATGGCTGCCTTGGCCTGTCCACGGCAACGCATGCGACGATCATCAAAATGGATCTGTCGGCGGTGCGCAGTGCTCCCGGCGTCGTCGATGTGCTGACGGCAAAGGACGTGCCGGGAGAAAACGACATCTCGCCGACCGGTCGCCACGACGAACCGGTGCTTGCCGAAGGCAAGGTGCAGTTCTTTGGTCAGCCGATCTTCTGCGTCATCGCCGAGACGCGCGAGCAGGCGCGCCGCGCCACCCGGCTGGCCAGGGTTGAATACAAGCAATTGCCTTTCGTCACCGACATCGGCGCGCTCGACCCCGTGAAGGACAGGCTGGTGACGCCGCCGCTGACGCTGAGGCGCGGCGACGCGGCGGCGGCGATCAAGGCGGCACCCCGCAAGCTCAAAGGCAAGATGCGCGTCGGCGGCCAGGAGCATTTCTATCTCGAAGGCCATATCGCCATGGCCGTCCCTGGCGAGGACCAGGACGTCACCATCTATTCCTCGACCCAGCATCCGAGCGAAGTCCAGCATATGGTGAGTCATGCGCTCGGCGTGCCGAGCAACGCTGTCATGGTCGAGATTCGCCGCATGGGCGGCGGATTCGGCGGCAAGGAAACGCAGGGCAACCAGTTCGCGGCGCTCGCCGCAATTGCCGCCAAGCGCCATCACCGCGCGGTCAAGATCCGGCCGGACCGCGACGACGACATGACCGCGACCGGCAAGCGCCACGATTTCCTCATCGACTATGAAGTCGGCTTCGACGACGACGGCAATATCCTCGGCGTCGACTTCATGTTCGCGGCGCGCTGCGGCTTCTCTGCGGACCTGTCCGGCCCGGTGACCGATCGGGCGCTGTTCCACTGCGACAACACCTATTTCTGGCCGAACGTGCATGCGCAGTCGGCACCGCTCTACACGAACACCGTGTCCAACACCGCCTTCCGCGGCTTCGGCGGCCCGCAAGGCATGGTCGGCGCCGAGCGCGTGATCGACGAAGTGGCTTTCGCCGTCGGCAAGGATCCGCTCGAGATTCGCAAGAAGAATTTTTACGGCACCAATGACCGCAACCTCACGCCCTACCACCAGACGGTCGAGGATAACGTCATCCAGCGCGTCATCGCCGAGCTGGAGGCGAGTTCCGACTATGCGCGGCGGCGGCGCGAGATCAGTGCCTTCAACAACAACAGCCGCTTCATCAAGCGTGGACTGGCGCTCACCCCGGTCAAGTTCGGCATCTCCTTTACCGCCACGCACTACAACCAGGCCGGCGCGCTGGTGCATGTCTACACCGACGGTTCGGTGCATCTGAACCATGGCGGCACCGAGATGGGGCAGGGCCTCTACCTCAAGGTGGCCCAGGTCGTGGCGGAAGAGTTCCAGATCGACCTCGACCAGGTGAAGATCACTGCCACCACGACGGGCAAGGTGCCGAACACCTCCGCCACCGCGGCTTCCTCGGGCTCCGACCTCAACGGCATGGCGGCGCAGAACGCCGCGCGCCAGATCAAGGACCGGCTGGCCAATTTCGCTTCGGAAAAATACCAGGTGCCGCGCGACCAGGTGCTGTTCCTGCCCAATAGGGTGCGCATCGGCAACCAGGAGATTCCCTTCGGCGACCTGGTCAGGCAGGCCTACATGGCCCGCATTCAGCTTTCGGCGGCAGGCTTCTACAAGACGCCGAAGATCCACTGGAACCGCGACAAGGGCGAAGGGCGCCCCTTCTACTACTTCGCCTACGGCGCCTCCTGTTCGGAGGTGTCGGTCGACACGCTGACCGGCGAATATGTGGTGGAGCGCACCGACATCCTGCACGAGACCGGCCGCTCGCTGAACCGCGCCATCGACCTCGGCCAGATCGAGGGCGGCTTCATCCAGGGCATGGGCTGGCTGACCACCGAGGAGTTGTGGTGGGACGAGAAGGGCCGGCTGCGCACCCATGCCCCGTCGACCTACAAGATCCCGCTCGCCTCCGACCGGCCGAAGATCTTCAACGTCACGCTTGCCGACTGGTCCGAGGCGAAGGAGCCGACCGTGCACCGCTCCAAGGCGGTCGGTGAGCCGCCTTTCCCGCTGGGCATGTCAGTGCTGCACGCGCTGTCGGATGCGGTGGCGAGCGTGGCCGACCACAGGATTTGTCCGTGCCTCGACGCGCCGGCGACGCCGGAACGGGTGCTGATGACGATTGAAAGGCTGAAGCGGGAAGCGGCAAAGCCGGCCTGAAAGGTGCAATTCGGGTCGAAAAATCCTATATTTCGGCCCTGGAACCGCGAACGATGAACTCGAACTTGCAAAGTCTGAAGCAATTTCTCAGCCGCGCCGGCCATGTCGCGCATGTCGAGGTCGCGGCGACGAAGGGCTCGACGCCGCGCGAGACCGGCGCTTTCATGCTCGTCTCGGCATCGGCGACCTTCGGCACCATCGGCGGCGGCCAGCTCGAATATATGGCGATCGACAAGGCGCGGCAGCTTCTCTCCCCCGTTGAGGAGGAGATGGCCGCAAAGCGGCCAGCAGGGGTGCTCTCACAAGGCTCCCAAAGGGCGCCGAGCACTGCGCGGGCGACCGCACCCGTCGGCTCCGCCGCCACCCTCCCCGCGAGGGAGAGGGCAGCCCGTATCGAGGTGGACGAAGTCTGCGCCACGCTCGACGTGCCGCTCGGGCCGGAGATCGGCCAGTGCTGCGGCGGACGGGTCGAGGTGTTGATCCGCCTGGTCGACACTGCGCTCCAACAAGAGCTGGTCCGCGACGCCGAGGCCGAGGAAGCGCATCTGCCGCATGTTTATATCTTCGGCGGCGGCCATGTCGGCCAGGCGCTGGCCGCCTCGCTGGCGCTGCTGCCGATCCACACCATCGTCGTCGAGACGCGCGCCGAGGCGCTGGAGGGAATGCCGCAAACTGTCGAGACCAGGCTTACTCCAATGCCCGAATCCGTCGTGCGCGAGGCGCCGGCGGGCTCGGCCTTCGCCGTCCTCACGCATGACCATGCACTCGATTTCCTGATCGTGGCCGAGGCGCTGAAGCGCGACGATGCCGCCTATGTCGGCATGATCGGCTCGAAGACCAAGAAGGCGACATTCAAGAGCTGGTTCCTGAAATCCGCCGATGGCAGGGAGGCCGAGTTCAGCCGTCTCGTCTCCCCGATCGGCGGCAGTGCCGTCAAGGACAAGCGCCCGCCGGTGATTGCGGCGCTCGCCGCCGCCGAAATCATGACGGCGCTGGTGTCGCGCGCAGCACAAATGTCGGTGCCGAAGGTCTCGGAGAAGGTGATGGCCGGCTGAAGCCAGCCGGCCACTGTCAAAAGACCTATTCCCTTTCCTGCGTATGCGCTTCGAGGAACCACAGCAATTTGTCGAGCGACCGCGAATAGGCCGTGAAGATGTCGGCGGTGTCGCGATCGCCGGCGTCGTCCGCCTCGTCGATCGCCTCACGGGTCAGCTTGGCCGCCGTAGCATAACGGTCGATCAGCGCCGTCAGATGATCCTTGGTCTTGTGGATGTCGATCGGGTAGGGCTTCAGCTGCGTTGCCCTGGCCACCTCCTGCGAGGTGCCGTGCGCGGTGCCGCCGAGTTGCACGGCGCGCTCGGCAATGATGTCGACATGGCCGTCGATCTCTTCGCGGAATTCGTCCAGCATCTCATGGATGGCGATGAACTGCGGCCCCTTGACGTTCCAATGTGCCTGCTTGGTGATCAGCGCAAGGTCGATGGCGTCGGCAAGCCTGGCGTTGAGAAGATCGATCGATTCCTTCCTGGCATCGGATCTGAGGTCGTTCTTGGTGACGATGGCGTCCATGGTCGGCTCCTGTCGCGGATGCTTCACTTTGGATGAAAGCTGAGGACTGGTCTCGAAGGCGGCCTTGCGCGCCGCCAACCGCGAAAACGGCAAAGGGTCGAATTTCGTTCCGCCTGCGAAGACCACATTGTTGTGGCGCCGAGATATGAGCGAAGCTCACAGCTGCTCGTCGCTTTCTTCGTTTCCCAAACCGGCCTGGAACGTGTTTTCTGCGCGCCTGGCGAACAGGAGGCGAGCAACATGGACGTATTGCGCATAGCGGCATTTTCGGACGGCAGCACCGGCGGCAATCCAGCCGGCGTGATGATCGGTGGAGTGCTGCCCGACGCCGCTGTAATGCAGCGTGTCGCAGCCGAGGTCGGCTTTTCAGAAACCGCCTTTGCCGCCCCTCAGGCCGACGGCTGGCGCGTGCGCTATTTTTCGCCGGAATCGGAAGTTCCCTTCTGCGGCCACGCCACCATCGCACTGGGGGCGGCACTTGTCCGGCAGCATGGCGACGGCGTCTTCCACTTGAGCCTCAACCAGGCCAGCATCACGGTGGAAGGGTTCCGCGACGGCGTCAACTTTGCCGCCGCCCTGCAGTCGCCGCCGACACGCAGCCGGCCGGCCCCGCCGGAACTGGTCGCTGAGATGCTTGCGCTGTTCGGCTATCAGGCAGGCGATCTCGATCCGGCGATCCCGCCGGCGCTCATCCACGGCGGCGCCGACCATTTCGTCCTGGCGCTGAAGTCGCGCGAGCGGCTCGCCGCCATGGCCTATGATCTGAAGCAGGGCCAGGCCTTGATGCGGCGCGAAGGGCTGGTCACCATCATGATGGCCCATGCCGAGACGCCGCGCCTCTTTCACACGCGCAATCCGTTCGCCTCCGGTGGGGTCTATGAGGATCCGGCCACGGGCGCGTCCACCGCCGCTTTTGCCGGCTATCTGCGCGACCTCGGCTGGCCGCATGGAGGTGCGATAGACGTCGTCCAGGGCGAGGACATGGGCATGCGCTCACGGCTTCATGCCGACATCCCGCCGATGCCGGGCAGCTCGATCAGGGTGTCCGGAACGGCTCGCCTGATGGACGCCGGCTAGATTGCAACTGCGCCGTCACCTGCCGGCCAGCCTCATTTGCCGGCAAGAATGTCCTTGATCAGCCGTTGGCAGCGATCGGCCATGAAGTCGAGCAGCAGGCGAACCTTCGGGTCCTGCAGCTTCTTGTGCGGGTAGACGGCGGCGAACTGCACTGGTGTCGGCGGCGTCTTGGCCAGGATAACCTTCAGCCGCTGGTCGCGGATGAACGGCTCGACCTCGAAGCGCGGCTTGTTGATGATGCCGCGCCCCGACAGCGCCCAGCCGGTCAGCACGTCGCCGTCGTCGGTGTCGTAGGGGCCGTGCACCTCGAATTTCTGCGGGCCGGTCGGCATCTGCAGCGTCCAGACATACTCACGGGCGCCGGCATAGCGCAGCATCAGGCAGTCGTGCTTCTTGCCGATCAGTTCCTGCGGCTCGACCGGCTCGCTGCGCGCCTCCAGATATTTCGGCGCCGCCACCAGCACCCGCTCGCATTCCATGATGCCGCGCATCCGGAGGCTGGAATCCTCGATGATGCCGAGACGGAAGGCGACGTCGATGCCCTCCTTCATGATGTCGACATTGTGGTCGGAGAGCCTCAGGCGCACCTCGATATCGGGGTATTTGTCGTGGAAGTCCGGAATGCCGGAGGCAATCAGCCGTCGCCCGAGGCCAAGCGGCGCCGTCACCTTGATGGTACCGCGCGGCTGGCCCGACAGCGCCGAGACGGCAGCTTCCGCTTCGGTGATCGCGTCCAGCACCTGCTTGGCGCCGGTATAGAACACCGTGCCGTGCTCGGTCGGCATCAACTGCCTCGTCGTGCGGTTGAACAGCCGCACGCCGAGATGCTTTTCCAGTTCCTTGATGCGGTTGGAGGCCACCGCCGGCGAAATGCGCATGTCGCGCCCCGCCGCCGACAGATTGCCGAGCTCGACGACGCGGACGAAGACGGCGATGTTGTCGAGATAGGCCATGCGGCTTTTGTGGCTCTCAAACGACTGCGCGAAGCAAGCCTATTATTTTCCAAATTTTTTTGAAAGTCATCGCGGACCTCGCCTCTTTTCGTTTCGGCGCCAGCCCGTAAAGTCATCGCTCGGCAGGGACGAGTTCCCCAAGGGCGACACGATGCTGGATTTTGCGATTTTCTGGGACTGGCTGAGCTTCGCCGTCCGCTGGCTGCATGTCATCACCGGCATCGCCTGGATCGGCTCGTCCTTCTATTTCGTCGCCCTCGATCTCGGGCTGCGCCAGCGTCCCGGGCTGCCCGCCGGCGCTTTCGGCGAGGAATGGCAGGTCCATGGCGGCGGCTTCTACCACATCCAGAAATACCTGGTGGCGCCGGCCGAGATGCCGGAGCATCTGACCTGGTTCAAATGGGAATCCTACGCCACCTGGCTGTCGGGCTTCGCCATGCTCTGCGTGGTCTACTATGCCGGCGCCGACCTCTTCCTGATCGATCCCAACGTGCTCAACATCTCGGTGCCGGTGGGCATCCTGCTGTCGCAGGCCACCATCGGTATCGGCTGGATCGTCTATGACCTGCTCTGCCGTTCGCCGCTGGGAAAAAGCGACACCGGCCTGATGCTGGTGCTCTACGGCGTGCTGGTGTTCATCGCCTGGGGGCTGACGCATCTCTTCACCGGCCGCGCCGCCTTCCTGCATCTCGGCGCCATCACCGCCACGATCATGTCGGCCAATGTCTTCATGGTCATCATCCCGAACCAGAAGATCGTCGTCGCCGACCTGATCGCGGGTCGCAAGCCGGATCCGAAATACGGCAAGATCGCCAAGCAGCGCTCGCTGCACAACAACTACCTGACCCTGCCGGTTCTGTTCCTGATGCTGTCGAACCACTATCCGCTGGCGTTCGGGACCGAGTTCAACTGGATCATCGCCTCGCTGGTTTTCATCATCGGCGTGCTGATCCGGCATTATTTCAACACCGTGCACGCCCGCAAGGGCAACCCGACCTGGACCTGGCTTGGGGCAGCCGTGCTGTTCATGATCATCATCTGGCTGTCGACCGTGCCGAAGGTGCTGACCGGCGAGCCGAAGGCCTCCGCCGCCTCCGCTGCCGGCCAGATCTACATCGCCTCGGCGCATTTCCCGGCCGTGCGCGACACCGTGCTCGGCCGCTGCTCGATGTGCCATACCGAAGAACCGGTCTACGAGGGCATCTACCATGCGCCGAAGGGCGTGCTGCTCGACACCGATGCGCGCATCGCAGAACACGCCCGCGAAATCTACCTGCAGGCCGGCCGCGCTCATGCGATGCCGCCCGCCAACGTCACCCAGATAACCGATCAGGAACGGGCCCTACTGGTGGCTTGGTTCGAAGACGCGGGAAAGTAGAGCATGACTTCGAAACTCCTGCGCGGCCGCACGCTCTCCTTCCTGCGCTGGCCCGAAACCATCGACGACCATTCCGCCTGGCGCTACGAGGAGGATGGCGGGCTGCTGATCGATGACGGCAAGATCATCGCCGCCGGCCCCTATGCCGAGGTCGCGAAGCGGGCCGGCGCCGGCGCCGAGACCATCGACCATCGCCCGCATCTCATCCTGCCAGGCTTCATCGACGCCCATGTGCATGTCCCGCAGATGCAGGTCATTGCCTCTTATGGCGCCGAGTTGCTGGACTGGCTGAACAAATACACCTTCCCGGAAGAGACGAAATTCCAGAACGCGCAGCATGGCCGCCGCATCGCGCGGCTGTTCCTCGACGAGATGCTGCGCCAGGGCACGACGACGGTCGCCGCCTATTGCTCGGTGCACAAATCGTCCGCCGAAGCCTTCTTTTCCGAGTCGCATGACCGCAACATGCTCAACATCGCCGGTAAGGTGATGATGGACCGCAACGCGCCGGACGGCGTGCTCGACACGCCGCAGGCCGGCTACGACGACACCAAGGCGCTGATCGACGAGTGGCACGGCAAGGGCCGCCAGCTCTATGCCGTCACCCCGCGCTTCGCCATCACGTCCACGCCCGAGCAGATGGAGATGGCCGGCGCGCTTTGCCGCGAGCATCCCGACCTGCACATGCAGACGCATCTGTCGGAGAACCACGCCGAGATCGCCTTCACCCAGGAACTCTATCCCTGGTCGCGCGACTACACCGACATCTACGAGCATTACGGCCTGCTGGGCAGGAGAAGCCTCTTCGGCCACTGCATCCACCTCTCCGAACGCGAGGCGGACGCGCTGTCGCAGTCGGGCTCGGTGGCGGTGTTCTGCCCGACCTCCAATCTTTTCCTGGGGTCCGGCCTGTTCGATTACCAACGCTATCGCAGTCGCGAAAAGCCGCTCAGGATCGCCGCCGCAACGGATGTCGGCGGTGGCACCAATTATTCGATGCTGCGCACCATGGATGAAGGCTACAAGGTGATTGCGCTGAACGGCGAGAAGCTGAACCCGTTCCAGTCCTTCTGGCAGCTCACGCGCGGCAATGCCGAAGCGCTGTCGGTTGCCGACAAGATCGGCACGCTCGATGAGGGCACCGATGCCGACATCGCCGTGCTCGACGCCCGTGCCACGCCGGCGATGCGGCTGCGGATGGAGACCGTGGAGACGCTGGCCGAGGAGCTGTTCCTGCTGCAGACGCTCGGCGACGACCGCGCGGTGCGCGAGGTCTATGTGGCCGGCCGGCCGGCGAAGAGCACCCTCGCGGCATAGCGTCATCCCTGCGTTCAGCCGCTTGACCCGGCGTCAGCCATCGGTCAAAGCGTGCCTCGACATTGACAGGGGAACGATATGGCTGTCGCCGACGACATCGCTCTGATCAAGAAGCAGGAGGCGACGCTGGTCTTCCCGGCCTTCGACGAGGCCGTGGCCTTCGAGATCGGCTCGGCGATCAGGGAGCGGGCGCTGAAGGAACACCTGCCGATCATCGTCGACATCAGGACCTTCGACCGTCCCCTTTTCTACGCTGCGATGCCGGGTTCCAACGCCTCCAATCCGGACTGGGCGCGGCGCAAGATCAATGTCGTGAAGCGCTACCTCAGAAGCACTTACCGCATGGTGCTGGAGCAGCAGCGGCCCGACCGCACATTCAAGGTCGGCGAGGGCCTGGACATTGCCGACTATGTGCTCGCCGGCGGCGGCTTTCCTGTCACCGTCAAGGGCGCCGGCGTCATCGGCGTCATCGCCGTCTCCGGCCTTCCTGAACGGCAGGATCACGGCGTCGTGGTTGATGCGCTCTGCGCCCATCTGGGCATCGATGCGGACGGGCTTGCGCTGCCTCCGGAGGAAAAATGACCGATCCCAAAGCCTTCCTCACCGCGATCTTCGAGGCCGCGGTCGCCGCCGCCGATCCGGAAAAGACGATCCGCAACCATTTGCCGGCGAAACCAAAGGGCCGCACCATCGTCATCGGCGCCGGCAAGGGCTCGGCGCAGATGGCGGCGGCTTTCGAGAAGGTCTGGGACGGCCCGATCGACGGGCTGGTCGTCACCCGCTACGGCTATGCCGCCAAGTGCGAGCGCATCGAGATCATCGAGGCGGCGCATCCGGTGCCGGATGCCGCCGGCCTCGAGGCCTCGCGCCGCCTGCTTGAGAAGGTGCGCGGCCTGACCGCGGACGACCTCGTCGTGGCGCTGATCTCGGGCGGCGGCTCGGCGCTGCTGCCGTCGCCGGCACCCGGCCTGACCCTTGCCGACGAGATCGCGGTCAACGAGGCGCTGCTTGCATCCGGCGCGCCGATCGCGGCGATGAATACCATTCGCAAGCACGTCTCGACCATCAAGGGTGGCCGACTTGCCGCCGCCGCCCATCCGGCCAGGGTGGTGTCGCTGGTCGTGTCCGACATTCCCGGCGACAATCCGGCCCTTGTCGCTTCCGGTCCGACCGTTCCTGACGCCGCCAGCCGCGAGGATGCGCTGGCGGCGATCGCCGCCTATGGCATGAAGCTCCCGGCCTCGGTCATGGCGCATATCAATTCGCCGGCCGCCGACGCGCCGCGCCCTGATGATCCGCGCTTTGCAGCGAATGAGGTGCATCTGACCGCGTCGGCTGGCGTGTCGCTCGAAGCAGCGGCGGCTGAGGCCAGGCGGCAAGGTATCGAGGCCGTCATCCTGTCGGATTCGATCGAGGGCGAGGCGCGCGAGGTCGGCGGCGTCCATGCCGCCATCGCCCGTGAGGTGGCGTCGCGCGATCGTCCCTTCGCCAAGCCGGTGCTGATCCTGTCGGGCGGCGAGACGACGGTCACTTTGCGGGCCAAAGGCAAGGGTGGCCGCAATTCGGAATTCCTGCTCGCCTTCGCCATCGGCATCAGTGGCGTGGACGGCATCCATGCCTTGGCGGCCGACACCGACGGCATCGATGGCTCCGAGGACAATGCCGGCGCTTTTGCCGACGGCTCGACGGTATCGCGCATGCGCGCCGCCGGCGTCGACGCCAAGGCGATGCTTGCCGGCAACAATGCCTGGACGGCGTTCAATGCGGTTGGCGACTTGTTCGTGCCCGGTCCGACCGGAACGAATGTCAACGATTTGAGGGCAATTCTCGTCCGGTAGCACCGAGGCCCACAGAACGTCGTCATCCACGGGCGAAGCAGGAGCGCAGCTCCGTCGCGGAGACCCGAGGATCCATGCCGTGACCTTGATCGAAGGATGCGGCGGAGCAGAATTCTGCACCATTGCAAGACGCCGAAGTAACGGAATGGATCCTCGGGTCTGCGCCGCGTCGCTTCGCTCCTTGCTCCGCCCGTGGATGACGAGGCGATAGGCGTTTCGCCCAATTTCAAGGCCGCGCGACCTCCGTACAGCGGGATCTTCTCGAACCCTTCTTTGGGTGCGCAGAACGACGATCAAGCAGCCATCAGTTGCTTCACCTTTCGCATATCCTTCAGGAAGCGTTCGCGCTCGGCCTCCTTGTCCTCACGCTCGCGGATGCGCAGGATGAAGGAGGGGTGGATGGTGATGAAGACGCGCAAGGCATCCTCGCGCTCGATGACGTCGCCGCGCATCTTGGTGATCGGCACCGCCTTGCCGAGCAGCGACTGCGCCGCGGTCGCGCCAAGCGCCACCACCAGGGTCGGCTTGACGAGATCGAGCTCCTTGTCCAGCCACCAGCGGCAGGCTTGGATCTCGCCGGCATTGGGCTTGGAATGGATGCGCCGCTTGCCGCGCGGCTCGAACTTGAAATGCTTGACCGCATTGGTCACATAGACCTTGCGGCGATCGATCTCGGCATCGTCCAGAATGCTGTCGAACACCTTGCCCGCCGGCCCGACAAAAGGCTTGCCGGCAAGATCCTCTTGGTCGCCCGGCTGCTCGCCGACGAAAATCACTTCCGCATTCTCAGGTCCCTCGCCGAACACCGTCTGCGTGGCATCCCGCCACAGCGGGCAGCGGCGACACCCCATTGCCTCCTCGCGCAGCTCCGCAATGTCTGTGCCCTCGGGCCCGACCACGTCGGCTGGTTCCGGCGTCGGCCAATGCCTGGCTTTGACCTTGGCATGGTGCGGTGCTGGCGTGGTTGGCATCCGGGCGATCATGGCTGACGCGGCTCTGTCCGCTCCTGCTATCAGATTTGGAATGAGCGAGGCCTGGGGAAGGTTCCGCCAATATTTCTTCGGCATCGCCTTCATATCGAGGCGGGCTGGGTTGAAGATGCTTTCGAAAAAGGTCCGCCGAAGCGCCTGACAGGCTGCCTGATCGGCTCACACCTCGTGCAGGTAAAGGTGGTAGTCGAGCTCGCTGACGGTGCGCGCGACGCGCAGATATTCCGCCTGCTTGATCGCCACGAAGGTGCGGTGGAGGTCCGGGCCGAGCGCCGATTTCAGGAAATCGGAGGTTCTGGCCGCCTCGATCGCCGCGCGCCAGTCGACCGGCATGGTCGATCTCTCCGAAGCCTGCTCATAGCCGTTGCCGGTCGTTTCCGGGCCGGGGTCCAACCGCTCGTCCAGCCCTTTGACGATGCCGGCCAGCACCGTCGCCGCGACCAGATATGGATTGGCGTCGACGCCTGACGGCCGGTGCTCGATGCGGCGGTTCTTGGCATCGCCGGCCGGTACGCGCAGCGCCACCGAGCGGTTGTTCGCGCCCCAACTCGGCGCCACCGGCGCATAGGATTGCGAGACGAAGCGCCGCCATGAATTGGCATGCGGCGCAAACACCAGCATCGATTCTGCCATTGTGTGGATCAGGCCGCCAAGCGCGTTCAGCAGGCTTGGCGACCATTTCTCGCCGTCAGCCTCGGTGAACACGTTCCGGCCGGCATCGTCCTGCAGCGAGACATGAAAATGCATGCCCGAGCCGGCATAGGTCTCGATCGGCTTGGCCATGAAGCAGGCGGTCACGCCGTGCCGGCGCGCCTGTGCCCTCACCAGCCGCTTCAGCATGACCAGGTCGTCGGCCGCCCGCATCACGTCCTTGCGGTAATTGAGCGTCAGCTCGTACTGGCCCGGCGCATACTCGGAAATCACCGTCTCGGCTGGAATGCCTTGCGCCTTTGCGGCGGCGTAGATGTCGGAGAACAGCGGCTCCATGCCATGCAGATGATCGACCGAATAAACTTCCGTCTTGGCCGAGCGGCGGCCGTCCAGCACGGCGCGCGCCGCCTGCACCTTGCCGTCGGCGTCGCGGTCGTTGGCGAGGAGGAAAAATTCCAGCTCGAAGGCGCCGGCCGGGCGCAGGCCTCTTGCGGCGAGCAAATCCACCTGTCTCGCCAAGATCAGCCGCGGGTCGGAGGTCATCGGCTGGCCGTCGAGATGGTACATCGACATCAGCACCTGGCCGCGCGGCGGATTGGTCCCATGCAGCGGCACCAGCGTGCCGGGGATCGGCCACGCCCTGAGATCGCCGTCGCCGGTGTCCCAGATCAGGCCGGTGTCGTGGACATCCTCACCGGTGATGTCGAGGCCGAGGATCGAGATCGGCATATGTCGCCCGTTCTCGAAAATCCCCATCAACTCGTGGCGGCGCACGATCTTGCCGCGGCCGATGCCGTTGGCATCGGTGAGCACGATGTCGAAGCCCTCGATCTCGGGATGAGCATCGAGAAAGGCTTTCGCCTCGGCGGGCGTCGAGCCTGAAGGCGAGATAGCAACTGCGTTCGGATTGTCCATGGCCGCTTGTCTCACGCCGTAAGCCTTGCCGCAACCGCGGCGAAAGCGGCGACCAGCCGGCTCACCTGCGCCGCCGTCGTCGCCGGCGAGATCAGCATCATATTGTGGAACGGCGCGATCAGCACGCCGCGATTGACCAGCGCGACATGGATGGCGGCCTCGAGTTCCGGTGCATGCGCCTTCTCCGCCTCGCCGCCATTCCGCAGCGGGCCGGGCGCGCAGACGAACTCGACGCGGGCGCCGACGCGCGCAACGTGCCAGGGCAAATGATAGCGGTCGATGACGGCGCTCAGCCCCGCGTCGAGGCGGCGCGCCAGCCGGTCCATATGCGCATAGGCTGCCTCGGTCATCACCTCTTCCAGCGTCGCGCGCATCGCCGCGAATTGCAGCGGGTTTGCCGACAGCGTCGTGCCCATGCCGGAATATCCCGGCTCCTTCGTGCGGCTGTAGGCGCCGTAGCGGGTGGCAACCTCTTCGGTCATGCCCCAGATGCTTGCGGGCACGCCGCCGGCCACCGGCTTGCCGAGCACGAAGAGGTCGGGTTCCAGGCCGTATTTGCCGCTGTAGCCGCCGGGCCCGGTGGAGATGGTGTGAGTCTCGTCGATCAAGAGCAGCGTGCCGGCCGCGCGGGTGAGGCGCCGCAGCGCTTCGTGAAAACCGGGCTCCGGCAGCACCATGCAGGAATTGGTCAGCACCGGCTCGGTGATGACGCAGGCGACGTCGCGGTCGGCAAGTGCGGCTTCCAGCGCCGCGACATCGTTGAACTCGACGATCTTGGTGGCCCGCGTCAGATCGCGGAATTCGCCGGCAAGGCCTGGCCGGTTCACCGCTCTGCCGTCGATCAGCCGCACCATCGTCTCGTCGACCGAGCCGTGATAGCAGCCGTTGAAGACCAGGATCTTCTCGCGGCTTGTCACCGCGCGGGCAACGCGCAGCGCGAACCGATTGGCGTCGGTGGCGGTGGTGGCAATCTGCCAGAAAGGCAGGCCGAAGCTCTGCCGCAGCAGCGGCCCGATGGCAAGCGCATCCTCGCTGGGCAGCATATAGGTCAGGCCGCGTGCGGACTGCCGGCGGATGGCGCGGGCGACCGGAGCGGGCGAATGGCCGAGCATCGAGCCGGTGTCGCCGAGGCAGAAATCGTCGAGCCTGTTGCCGTCGATATCGCTGATGGTGGCGCCCCTGGCGCCGTCGACCAGGATCGGGAACGGCGTCGGCCAGTCGCTCATCCAATGCATCGGCACGCCGCCGAGGAAGCCGGCGATGCCGTTGCCGAGCTTGGCCTCGGACTTCGGCCGTGCCTTGCGGAAAGCGGCCGCTTCCGTCTCGCGCAGTTCGGCGATGCGGGCAGCAGCGATGCCGCCGATGGTAGCGCCTGTATCCGATGCGTGCATGAAATCCCCTCCGTGCGGCGCGGCACTCTGCCAACCGGCCGGCAAATCCGCAATTGGCCGCGTAGGGGGGGCACATTGGGTCAGGGAGTAGGGGAGTAGGGGAGTAGGGGAGTGGGGAGTAGGGCAGTAGGGCAGTAGGGCAGTAGGGCAGTAAGGCAGTAAGGCAGTAAGGCAGTAAGGCAGTAAGGCAGTAAGGCAGTAGGTGTCTTTTCCCTACTCCCCTACTCCCTTAAGCAGTGATGTCTATCACGCCGCAGTCGCCCGCGACGCTGCCGAAGACGATGCGGCGCTCTTCCTTGTCCCACGCCATCGCGGTGATGGCGCCCTTGCCTGGACGGCGCAGCAGCACCTCCTTGGCGTCCGCGAAGCGCGCCGCGATCACCATGCCGTCCTCATAGCCGATGGCAACCACCTCTTGGCTGGGATGACAGGCAACGCAGGTCACCATCGAGTTGCCGCGCGTGCCGAGTTCCAGCGGCGCCTTGCCCATCGGACCGTCCTTGCTTGCGAACGGCCAGACGATCGCCGCCGGCGCGCCCGAGCTTGCCAGCCATTTTCCTTTGACACTCCAGGACAGGCTTTTCACCTTGCCGGGATAGCCGCTCATGCGCATGTGCTTGCCGTCGGCAAGCTTCCAGCCATGCAGCGCGTTCTCCTGCATGGTGGTGATCAAGAAGGCGCCGTCCGGCGAGAAGCTGATGCCGGTATGGGCGCCCGCCCATTCAAGCTCGACCGGCTTGCCCGCAGCCGCCGGGAAATGCAGCGTCGCGCCATTGTAGCGGGCCACGCCGAAACGCATGCCCTTTGGCGAGAAGGCAAGCCCCTCCACCGAGCGCGGATGCGCGAATTCCTTAGTCTTGCCGTCAGCGAAGCGCACGAAAGCGATCTTGCCCGAGGCATAGGCGATCGCGCCTTGCGGCCCGGCGGCGACGCTGGTGATCCACTTCCTGCCGGCGCTGGCGAGCTCTGTCGCCGCGCCGCCTGCCTTGACCGCAAACACCCTGCCGTCTTCGCCGCCGGTGATCAGCCGGTCATTGGCCGCGTCGTGGACCGCGGCAAGCAATCCGTCATTGGACTGAACCGTCTTATGCCCGTTGTCGAGCCGGTGAATCGTCCCGTCGGCCAAAGCGAAATGCGGCACGTCGTTCAGGAAAACGGCGGCGACGCAATGGCCTTCGAGATCAAGCGGGGCGACTGTGGGCATGCGAACTGATCCATTCGAGATTTATGATCAGCACCGTGCGGGCAACGCTAGCGCACCCAGATGCGGCCTGGCCCTCTCCCACAAGGGGAGAAGGAAGAAAGCGCAGCGCTACCGTCTCAAAGTCGGGAAATCAAGCCGCCTGGCAGGCCTCGAAACTCTTCCTTAGCCGCTCTTCGTCGAGATCGCGGCCGATGAAGACCAGGCGGCTCTCGTGCTTCTCGCCATCCTTCCAGGCGCGCTGGTGGTCGCCCTCGAGGATCATGTGCACGCCCTGCAAAACATAGCGCTCGTCGTCGCCCTTGAGCGCGATAATGCCTTTCAGCCGCAGGATGTTCGGCCCTTCCATCTGGGTCACCTTCTCGATCCAGGGGAAGAACTTCTTCGGGTCCATCTCGCCGCCGCGCAGCGACACCGACTTCACCGTCACGTCATGGATGTCCGATGGATGGGCGTGATCGTGGTGGTCATGCCCGTCATGATGGTGGTGATGGTGGTCGTGATCGCAATCCGGGCCGCATTCATGGTCGTGATCATGCGCCTCGAGGAAATGCGGATCGTTCTCGAGCGCGCGCGACAGGTCGAAGGCGCCGCGGTCGAGCACCTCGTCCAGCGCCACGCCGGCGCGGGTGGTGCGATGGATCCGGGCCGCCGGATTGATGGCGCGGATCGTCGCCTCGACCCTTTCGAGCTCTTCCGCATTAACGAGATCGGTCTTGTTCAGCACCACGACGTCGGCAAAGGCGATCTGGTCCTCGGCCTCCTTGGAGTCTTTCAGCCGGAGCGGCAAATGCTTGGCATCGACCAGCGCCACCACCGCGTCGAGCTTGGTCTTGGAGCGCACGTCGTCATCCATGAAGAAGGTCTGGGCCACCGGCACCGGATCGGCAAGGCCGGTGGTCTCGACCACAATGGCGTCGAAGCGGCCGGGCCGACGCATCAGGCCCTCGACGACGCGGATCAGGTCGCCGCGCACCGTGCAGCACACGCAGCCATTGTTCATCTCGTAGATTTCCTCGTCGGATTCGACGATCAGGTCGTTGTCGATGCCGATCTCGCCGAACTCGTTGACGATGACGGCGTAACGCTTGCCGTGGTTCTCCGACAGGATGCGGTTGAGCAGCGTCGTCTTGCCGGCGCCAAGATAGCCGGTCAGCACCGTTACGGGGATCTGCGTCTGTGCGTCGCTCATGTCTTGCCTCGAAAGTCTGGACCTGGAAAACTGCGGTCTCGAAAAGGGGGATTGTCGGCTCCATATAGGACGTGTGCCACGCTTTTGCACGCAGCAAACGATGGATCAGGCAACCCGTCAGAAAGGCGCCAAATGAACGACGAGTCGTCGTCCTTGTCGTTGAACCGCCGTCAGGCACTCGGCCTCATCGCCGTGACCGCCGGCGGCGGGGTATTCCTGTCATCCACAGCGCGCTCCGCGCAGAATTCGCCCTATGCCGGACTTGCCTTGTTCGACGCCGGCGCCGGCGTCTGCGCCATCATGCCAGAGGTGACCGAAGGGCCGTTCTATTTCGACCCGAAGCTCGAGCGCTCCGACATCACCGAGGGAAGGAGCGGCATCGGCCTCGCTGTCCGGCTGCAGGTGGTCGATGCCAGCTGCCGGCCGCTTGTCGGTGCTCGGGTCGACATCTGGCATTGCGACGCCCAGGGCCACTATTCCGGCTATCCCGGCCAAGGCGACGGCCAGGATGTCGATACCTCGGGACAGACCTTTCTGCGCGGTTGGCAGAAGACCGGCGAAGGCGGCGTCGTGTCGTTCGCCACGATCTATCCCGGCTGGTACCGCGGCCGCACCGTCCATATCCACTTCAAGGTGTTTCCGGACGACCGCTCGGTTATGACCGGCCAGATGTTCTTTCCCGATGCGCTCAGCGACCGCGTCTTTTCCACCGTCCCGCCCTACACCGAGCGCGCCGGCAAACGCGATACCTCCAATGCGCGGGACAGCATAGCAAGACGAGCGGGAACCCTGTCGCAGGCCGCCCTGCGTGAGGCGGCGGACGCCTACCAGGCGCTCCTGGTTGTCGCGGTGAAGGCCGGCTGAGCGACTCCATTCGTCCTTTGTCGCGCCCGCCTGAGAGTCTCCAGCCGGGAAAGTCGTTTGTCATCTAACTGAAATAAACATCTGGCATAGCCACGGCGAGCACGGAAATGCTTGCCGGCAAAGCGTTTGCAAGCCGGACTCGTCAAATCGTCATTTGCCTGCCGCTGGACAGCCTCTATGCTGGCCGGACCGGTTCGGCCGAAGAGGGAATGACCATGGCCAAGGCGGACAAGGCAGCGACAATGAGCCGGCTGCATTCGGCGGCGCGGCTGGCGCGAACGGCGCTGGCGGCGCGGCTCCTGGCGCATGGCTTCTACGCCGGCCAGGACCAGATCATGCTGGCGCTCGATCGTGAGGACGGCCAGACTCCGGGCAATCTGGCCGGGCGGCTGGGCGTTCGTCCGCCGACCATCACCAAGACCATCAACAGGCTGCAGGCACAGGGTTTCCTGGACAAGCGCGCCTCCAACGCGGATGCTCGGCAGGCCCATATCTTTCTGACCGATACCGGCCGCGAAACCATCCGCGCCATCGAGAAGTCGGTTAAGAAGACCGAGAAGCAGGCGCTGAGGGGCCTCGACAAGAAGGACCAGAAGGCGCTGTTCAAGCTGCTTGCCCGTATCGAGGCCAATCTCTCGAACGAAGACCTCGTGCTGATCGACGACGACGCCGAGTTGGATGATTGATGCGCCACGCGTAAGGCGCGACGCGCAAGCGTCGTCGCGGTGCAGTGCGCCAGCGTTGCCCCCAAAAGAGCGACGCGTAAGCGTCGTCTCGTGCGACATAGGCGAACGCGCAGCGTCGTCGCTTCACGCTCTACCCAAGCATCGGCGGCTTAGCGGAAAGGACGACGACGCTGCGGGTCGCGCCTAAGAGCTATCACCGGCCTCTTGCGGTTCGGCGACGACACTGCGCGTCGCGCTTCGCACCAGCCCTCCCCAGCGTCCCGGCGTCACTCCGAACGCCTTCTTGAAATGCCGGTTGAAATGGCTCTGGTCGCTGAAGCCGGCCGCCGCAGCTATTTCGGCCAGCGGCTCTCCCGCTTCGATCATGCGCCGGGCCCGCTGCAGTCTTCGCATCAGGAGAAAGCGATGCGGGCTGGTCGAATAGGTCGCGCGGAAATGTCGTGACAGCGCGTAGCGGTCGAGGCCGGTGACGGCCTCCAACTCGTCGGAACGGACCGACCGCTCGGCATTCTCTTCCAGATAGTGGCGCGCAAGGGCGGCGGCGCGCCATGCCGTCTTGCCCGTCGATCTTGCCGGCTGTCCGGCGTGACGCTGCAGATGCTGTGCCAACTGCGCAATGAAATCGGCGACAAACAGCTCGTCGAGTTCCTCGCCGAGCGGCGCCAAGGCTGAAAGCAGCGTGTCGCGCAGCGCCGGGTCGCTCACCACGGCGTCGCGGACGAAAGGCAGCGGCGCGCCGCCGAGGCAATCGAGCAGCAGCGACGGCTCCAGATAGAGGATCCTGTAGCGCAGCCCGTCTTCGGTTCCGGCGCCGCCGTCGTGCAGTTCGTCGGGATGCAGCACGATGACTTGGCCGGGCAGGCTGTGTTGCAGCGCGCCGCGATAGTGGAAGCGCTGTACGCCATCGAGCGTCACGCCGATGGCGTAGGTGTCGTGGCGGTGCAGGTCGAAGGCGTTGCCATGAAAGTGTGCCTCGATGCGCTCGAGGCCGGTAGCGCCGGGCGCCGAAACGATCCGGTCGCCCCGGGTGATCACATCCGCGCACGAACGTTCAAGACCTTGCTGCGCCTCACCGCCTAGACCGCGCTCCATCGCCTGCTCATCAAGGTCCATCCTGGAGAAACATTTTGGTGTTCGATACGAAATTTGCAATCGTGCTCAGGGAAGACCTCGCCGTCTGGCAGAAGCTCAACGTCACCGCTTTCTTGACCAGCGGCATCGTCGCGCAATGTCCTCAGATCATCGGCGAGCCCTATCGCGACCGCGTCGGCAACCTTTTCAATCCGCTCTCGATCCAGCCCGTCATCGTGCTCTCGGCCGACGGGCCGACGCTCGGCACCATCCATCGCCGGACCCTGGAGCGCGGCGTGACGGCGTCCGCCTATGTCGAGGAGATGTTCGCGACCGGCCATGATGCGGCCAACCGCGCCGTCTTCGCCGAGTTCGCGCCGGATGACGCCAAAGTGGTCGGCATTGCGCTGCGTGCCGAAAAGAGGCTGGTCGACAAGATCACCAAGGGCGCCCGCATGCATGCCTGATTGACCGCGAGACTGAGCCTGTCCTGAGCGCTTGTTGGGCCAGTCGCTTTTGGCTTGCCGCCCAGCGGCGATTGCCGCAAAAGGCGGGCATCTACCTTAGCTCGGCCCGATCTTGAACGTTCCCAAAAGCCACGACGAAAGCGCAACGCCGCCGGCGGCGATGCTGTTGATGCTGTGCGTCTATGTCTGCTTCACCTTCCTCGACACCTCAAGCAAGTATCTGGTGCTCGCCGGTGTCTCGGCGCTGATCGTCGCCTGGGCCCGCTTCACCGTCCATGTCCTGATTGTCGGCCTCTTTCTGCGCGGCTGGCGCGAGCCGTCGCGCTTCCGCGCCGACAACCTGCCGGCTCACATCCTGCGCGGCTTGCTCTTGTTCGGCTCGACGATTTTCAACGTTTTGGCGCTGCGCACGCTGCAACTGGCCGAAACCACGTCGATCTACTTCTTCGGCCCGATGGTGATCACGGCACTTGCGGGACCGCTGCTGGGAAAATGGGCGGGCTGGCGGCGCTGGCTGGCAATCCTCACCGGCTTAGCCGGCGTTCTCATCATTACCCGGCCGGGCGTCGGCGTGTTCGGCGTCGGGCATCTGTTCGCGCTCGGATCGATGCTGTCGAACAGCTTCTACGTCATCATGACCCGGCGCATGTCGTCGACGGAGACCCCGGAAAGCCTGATCCTGTTCTCGGCGCTGGCGCCGGCGGTGCTGCTCCTGCCGACCTTGCCCTTTTCGCTGTCGCTGCCGCAGGATGGCTGGCACTGGTTCATCCTGATGATGCTTGGCGTCTTCGGCGCCGGCGGCCACTGGCTGCTGGTGCAGGCCTACCGCCTGGCGACCACCACGGCGCTGGCGCCTTATCCTTATTCGCAGATGGTGTGGATGATCATTTCGGGTTGGCTCATCTTCCACCAGTTTCCCGACCGCTGGACGTTGCTGGGGGCCGCCATCATCGTCGCCAGCGGCCTCTATATCATCCATCGCGAGCATCGGTTGCGTCTGCGCAATTCAGCCTCCGTCGATACCGAAGCCGAGACCCTGGCAAAAAAACTTTGATTTGCCCTGGATCGATGGCATAAGGCCCCCTTTAAACAGTTTAAAAGTCCGGGGGACTGAGGGCTGGCACAGAAGATCAAGCTTTCTACGATCGCGGATGCGCTCGGCGTGTCCACGGCAACGGTATCGCTGGCGCTGCGCGACAGCCCATTGGTCGCTGGCACCACGCGCGAGCGCATCAAGGAACATGCCCGCGCCATCGGCTATATTTACAACCGCCGCGCCGCCAGCCTGCGCACCTCGCGCTCCGGCATTGTCGGCGTCGTGGTGCACGACATCATGAATCCGTTCTTTGCCGAAATCCTGCGCTCGATCGAAAGCGAGCTCGATCGCAGCCGCCAGACTTTCATTCTTTCGAACCATTATGACCAACTGGAAAAGCAGCGCACCTTCATTGATACGCTGCTGCAACTCGGCGCCGACGGGGTCATCATGTCGCCGGCCATCGGCACGCCGGCCGAAGACATCATCATGGCCGAGGAAAACGGCCTGCCGGCCGTGCTGATCGCGCGCACCGTCGCTGGAGCGGACGTGCCGGTGTTTCGCGGCGATGACGCCTATGGCACCGCCCTGGCCACCAATCACCTGATCTCGCTAGGCCACAAGCGTATCGCCATGATCGGCGGCACGGACCAGACCTCGACCGGCCGCGACCGCTACCAGGGCTATGTCAACGCCATGGAAGCGGCCGGGCTGGAAGTCAAGCCGTCCTGGCGCATTCCCGGGCCGCGCACCAAGCAGGCAGGCTTCGAGGCCGCCGGGCAGTTCCTGGCGCTCAAGGACAAGCCGACCGCAGCCTGCTGTTGGAACGATCTCGTCGCCATCGGACTGATGAACGGCATTGCGCGGGCAGGGCTCGTGCCGGGCGTCGACATCTCGGTCACCGGTTATGACGATCTCGAAGAGGCCGCAATCGCGACTCCGGCGCTGACAACGGTCTGGAATGGCCAGCGCGAGGTCGGCCGCCGCGCCGCCAGCGCGCTGCTCGACAAGCTGAACGGGCAAGCCGTGCGGCCCTCGCAGGAACTGATCAAGCCGGAGCTGCACGTGCGCCAGTCCACCGGCAAACCGGTGGAGCGCCAATGACAAGAGCCGAAGCAAAATTCCCGGTCGCCATCCTGGTGCCGGGTCCTTTCCACGAACATGCCCGCGGCCGGATAGAGCAAGCCTTCCAATGCGTGCGTATCGAGCGCGCCGATCCGTCGCTGCTCTCCGAGGAAATGCGCCAGACGGTGCGCGGCATCGCCTCCTACGGCGGCATCGATGCTGCGATGATCGACGCGCTGCCCAATCTTGAAATCATCGCCAATTTTGGCGTCGGCTATGATTCGGTTGACGCCGGCCATGCGGCCGCGCGCGGCGTGATGGTCACCAACACGCCGGACGTCCTGACCGAGGAGGTGGCGGACACCGCGATCGGCCTGTTGATCAACACCGTGCGAGAACTCTACAACGCCGAGAAATGGCTGCGCGACGGCGGCTGGATGAACAAGGGCGACTACCGCCTGAGCCGGCTGACCTTGCGAGGCAGGCGCATCGGCATCTTCGGCATGGGCCGCATCGGCCTTGCCGTCGCCCGGCGCCTTGAGGCCTTCGGCCTGCCGATCGCCTACCACAACCGCCGCAAGGTGGAGGGCTTGTCCTATGAATATCACTCGACGTTGATGAGCCTTGCCGAGGCGGTCGACACGCTGATCTGCGTGGCGCCGGGCGGCGCCTCGACGGAGAAGGCCATCAATGCCGATATCCTCTTGGCGCTCGGCTCGAACGGCGTTCTCGTCAATATCGGCCGCGGCAGCGTGGTGGACGAGGCGGCGCTTGCCGCTGCCCTTGCCAACGGCACCATCGCCGCCGCTGGGCTCGATGTCTTTGCCGACGAACCGAACGTGCCGCAGGCCCTGCTCGACGCCCCCAACACATCCCTGCTGCCGCATGTCGGCTCGGCGTCGCACCACACGCGCCGCGCCATGGCCGATCTCTGTGTCGACAATCTGATTGCCTGGTTCGGTGAGCGACGAGCGCTGACCCCGGTGCCCGAGACCGTCAACGTCAAGGCGCGTCCCTGACGAGCCGGTGGCGACATTCTTAACCCACGCTTAACTCTTTGAAATCATTCTCCATACTTGGTTAACAAGTGGAGAATCAGGGTGAAGTTGCTGGTGGGCTTGGTTGCGTCCTTTGCGATGTTTGGGAGCACTCAGTTCCTGCCCGGCGGCAATGGCCAGACCACGGCCCCGGAAGCCGCGCCGTCAGGCATTTACCACCTGACTGCCAATGGCGAGGAAACCTGCGCCGTCGAGCGCGGCGCCGAGGTGTCGGCCGGCCTGTCGCGGCTGACCGTCGCTCCGAACTGCCGTGTATTGATGCCGGGCATCGAACAAGTGAAATTCTGGCGCGAGCAGGCGGACGGCTCGGTCGCTTTCAGCGAGAACGGCGTCGACCCGATCGTCACCTTCGGCGTTGCCGATGGCGATGGCTACGAATCCTACGCGCCCGCGACGCCGCTGCTGGCGCTTCGCAGCGATGAATAGTCTTTGAATTACTCGGCTGCGTCTATTCCGCCGCCGCTCGCGAGCCGGCCTTCGCCGAGGCATGCAGGCGCACCGCGTCGCCAAAGGCGCGGAAGATCTTGGCCGACGCGCTGTCGGACTTCACCCAATATTCGGGGTGCCACTGAACGCCGACCGCGAAAGCGCGGGAGTCCTTGACCGAGACGGCCTCGATCGTCCCGTCGCCGGCGAGCGCCTCGACTTGCAGCCTTGAACCGAGCAGCTCGATGCCCTGCCGGTGCACGGAATTCACCGTGATGTCGCCAACGCCGAAAACACTGGCCAGGCAGCTTCCCGGCTCGATCGAAACGGTCTGGCGGATGGCGAAGCGCTCGTCCTGATTGTCGCTCGCCGGCGCGCGGTGGTCGAGCGAGCCTTCGCGCTCTTGGATCTCCGTGGCCAGCGTGCCGCCCAGCGCCACATTCAGTTCCTGGATGCCGCGGCAGATGGCAAGCAGTGGCACGCCGCGCTCGATGGCCTTGCGAATCAGCGGCAGCGTCGTGGCGTCGCGCGCGGGATCGTAAGGACCGTTCCGTTCGTTCGGATCGCCGCCATAGAGCGAAGGATGCACATTGGACTTCGAACCGGTGATCATGACGCCGTCGACGGAAGACAGCAGTTCGTCGAGATCGAGCTGATCGCCGAAGGAAGGCACCACGAGCGGGAAGACGCCTGCGCCGGCGATCGCCGCCTCGAGATATTGCTGCGGGGCGGCATGCCAGGTGTAGTTGTCGAACTGGCGGACATCGGACGAGACGGCAACGAGCGGCTGCTGCATTTTGGACGCGGTTCCCAGAGCTAAGGAATTACTCTGCCTATTAAATAGGCGATCCGAGGGCACTTTGCCATGGCAAGTTCGCCTCTGCGGATGGGCCACGGCGGACTGGCGTTAGACTATGGTTGCAGCCTGCCCGCGATGCTGGACTCGACATCTCGCCCGTGTATTGTTCGCGCAGCCGATCAGGACAGCGAGGATGTCCGCGCGTCGGTGTGTTGATCCAAAACGGAGGAAACTGCATGGATCGTCGTTCATTCATCCGCAAGGCCGGTGCGTCCGGCGTCGGTGTCGCGGCGGCGGCCGCGGCGCTTGCCACGCCGGCCATAGCCCAGTCCAATCCGAAAGTGACGTGGCGGCTGGCATCGTCCTTCCCGAAATCGCTCGACACGATCTATGGCGGCGCCGAAGTCTTCTCCAAGATGCTGTCGGAAGCGACCGACGGCAATTTCCAGGTTCAGGTCTTCGCCTCCGGCGAACTGGTGCCGGGCCTGCAGGCGGCGGACGCCACCGCTGCAGGTACCGTCGAGGCCTGCCACACGGTGGCTTACTATTACTGGGGCAAGGACCCAACCTGGGCGCTGGGTGCTGCGGTGCCGTTCTCGCTCAACGCGCGCGGCATGAACGCCTGGCACTACCATGGCGGCGGCATCGACCTCTTCAACGAGTTCCTGGCCACGCAAGGGCTTTTCGGTCTGCCCGGCGGCAACACCGGGGTGCAGATGGGCGGCTGGTTCCGCAAGCAGATCAATACCGTCGCCGACCTTTCCGGCCTCAAGATGCGCATCGGGGGCTTTGCCGGCAAAGTGGTGCAGAAGCTCGGCGTCGTGCCGCAGCAGATCGCCGGCGGCGACATCTATCCGGCGCTGGAAAAGGGCACGATCGACGCCGCCGAATGGGTCGGTCCCTATGATGACGAGAAGCTCGGCTTCTACAAGGTCGCGCCCTATTACTACTATCCCGGCTGGTGGGAAGGCGGCCCGACCGTGCACCTGATGTTCAACAAGGCCAAATACGAGGAGCTTTCGCCGGCCTACAAGGCGCTGGTCCGCGCCGCCGCTCAGGCAACCGACGCTGACATGCTGCAGAAGTATGACTTCGTGAACCCGCCCGCGGTGAGGCGGCTGGTGGCCGCCGGAGCCAAGCTGCAGCCGTTCAGCCAGGAGATCATGGCCGCCTGCTTCGAGAAGGCGAACGAGGTCTACGCCGAGATGGAGGCCTCGAACGTGCCGTTCAAGAAGATCTGGGACTCCATCAAGGGCTTCCGCAAGGAGCACTATCTCTGGGCTCAGGTCGCCGAATACAACTACGACACCTTCATGATGGTGCAGCAGCGCAACGGCAAGCTGTAAGAGGCGATTAGCCCCTTCTCCCCGTCACCTACGGGGAGAAGGTCCCGGCAGAGGGGCGGCGCAGGCTTCGGCGATTAATCGCCATGGACGGCCGAAAATTCAACCTCGTGCCTCCGGCATTGGCGCCAGGCTCTACGTCAGTCCCGGCCGGGCAGCACCAGCACCTTGACCTCGCCCGAGGCGGCCGGGTTGGAGATCACCGCCGGAGCGTCTTCGAGACCGACCTGTCTCGATATCAGTTTGTCGATCTCGATCGCGCCCGAGGCGACGAGGTCGGCCGCGCGCCGGTGCGTGAAAGGATTGATGAAGGAGCCCAGCACCTTCAGTTCGCGGAACAGGACATCGAAGGGTTCGAAGGCAACCTTCTGCCCTTGAGGCATCACGCCGACGATCACCACAGTGCCGCCCGGCTTCGCCAGCCGCATGGATTGCTCGACCGTGTCGGGAACGCCGGCGCATTCGAGCACCACGTCGACGCCGCCAGGAACCACGCCGCCGGGTCCGGCGATGGTCTCGACGGGATCGGCGGAACTTGGATCGACCGTTGCCGTGGCGCCGAGTTCTTCGGCGAGCGCGCGGCGGGAGGCCTGCCTGGTCGACAGGATGACGGTCGCCGCGCCGGCGAGCTTCGCCAGTTGCACGGTGAGCAAGCCGATGACGCCGCCGCCGAGCACGACCACCGAGGCGCCCGGCCGGATGCCGGCGAGGTCGACGCCATGCAGGCAGCAGGCCAGCGGCTCGCAGAAGGCGCCGTGCGTCGGCTTGAGGCTGGCGGGCAGCAGGAAGGCCTGGCTTTGCGGCATCACGACATAGTCGGCGAAGCCGCCGTCGCGGTGGATGCCGATCGCCCGGAGATTGCTGCACAGATTGACCCGGCCGGCCCGGCAGTGGCTGCAGCGCCCGCAGGAAATGTTGGGATCGCCGGTGACGCGGTCGCCGATCGAGATGCCGGCAACATCTGGCCCGACGGCCTCGACGATGCCGCAGAATTCGTGCCCGAGCGTCACCGGCGGCTTCGATGGAAATTCGCCATGCAGAAGATGCCTGTCGGTGCCGCAGACGCCGCAGGCTTCGATCCGCACCAGCACATCGTCCGGTCCCGGAGCGGGCTTCTCCACCTCGCGCATTGCGATGCTGCCGATGGCTTCGAGCCGGACTGCTCTCATGATCGCATCACCTCAGAATTTTGGCGGCTGCGAAAGGTCCGGCGCAGGCGCGGCCGGCTTGGCTGGGGCCGTATCGCCGAAATTCGGCGGCTGCGAGAGATCGGGCGTGCCGGGCGCGGCGGGAGCGGCCGGCGTCGCGCCTCCATTCGCAGGCGCCGCGCCAGTGTCGGCCGGCGGCGCACCGAGCGGTGTCAGTCCCGGCATACCCGGCAGCTGGATGTCGATCGTGCTCGGCTCGACGGCAGCGCCCTTGTAGCGCATCACCATTTGCGGGAAGGCGATGGTGAGCGCGATCATGATCACCTGGATGCAGACGAAGGGCACCGCGCCCCAGTAGATCTGGCCAGTCGTGACCGGCGCGATTTTCTTGCCGGTGATGCGGTCGAGATAAGGCACGCGTGCCGCCACCGAGCGCAGGTAGAACAGCGCGAAGCCGAAGGGCGGATGCATGAAGCTGGTCTGCATGTTGACGCCGAGCAGCACGCCGAACCAGATCAGGTCGATGCCGAGCTTTTCGGCGGCGGGCGCGAGCAGCGGCACGATGATGAAGGCGAGCTCGAAGAAATCGAGGAAGAAGGCGAGCACGAACACCAGGACGTTGACGCCGATCAGGAAGCCGATCTCGCCGCCGGGCAGGGAGATTAGCAGGTGCTCTACCCATTTCTGTCCATTGACGCCGTAGAAGGTGAGCGAGAAGACCCGCGCGCCGATCAGGATGAACAGCACGAAGGAGGACAGCCGCGTCGTCGAGGCCAGCGCCTGCCTGATGACGTCCATGCTCAGGCGACCTTTGAACGCCGCCATGATGAGCGCGCCGACAGCACCCATTGCGCCGCCTTCGGTCGGCGTGGCGATGCCGAGGAAGATGGTGCCGAGCACCAGGAAGATCAGCGCCAGCGGCGGGATCAGCACGATTACCACCTGCTGCGCCAGCTTCGACATCATGTGGATGTTGAGGCGCTGGTCGGCGATCGCCACGATGTAGATCACGACGACGCCGACTGTGGCGCCGAGGATGTCGGCATTGTTGCCATGTGTCGGCGCGAGGTAGCGATAGGCGGCATAGGAGATCGCACCCGCGACCAGCAAGGCGACAATGAGCGAGATCACGCCGTGGCCGAGCGTGCGCGCCTCAACAGGCAGCGCCGGCATCGAATTCGGCCGGACGATCGACATGATCAGGATGTAGAGCATGTAGATGCCGGTCAGCACCAGGCCGGGGATCAGGGCGCCCGCATACATGTCGCCGACCGAGCGGCCGAGCTGGTCGGCAAGCACGATCAGCACCAGCGAGGGCGGGATGATCTGGGCAAGCGTGCCGGAGGCCGCGATCACGCCTGAGGCGAGCCGCCGGTCATAGCCGTAGCGCAGCATGATCGGCAGTGAGATCAGGCCCATGGCGATGACGGAGGCCGCCACCACGCCGGTCGTGGCGGCAAGCAGCGCGCCGACGAAGATCACCGCATAGGCAAGGCCGCCGCGGATCGGCCCGAACAATTGGCCGATGGTGTCGAGCAGGTCCTCGGCCATGCCGGATCGTTCCAGCACGATGCCCATGAAGGTGAAGAAGGGAATCGCCAGCAACGTCTCGTTCGACATGACCCGGTTGCCGTAGAAATTCTCCGGCAATGCGTAGAGAAGTGGCCAGGCAAGATTGATCGATCCGCCCGAATAGGGCGACAAGAGCACACCGATGAAGAAGAACAGGAGGCCGTTGGCGGCGAGCGAGAAGGCGACCGGGTAGCCGATCAAAAGGAAGATGATCAGCGAGGCGAACATGATCGGCGCCATGTTCTGCGCGATGAACTCGATCATGAGCGCACCTCGCCGGCCAGCGCCTTGGCTTCTTCGGCAAGCGCCTCGGCTTCGATCTTGGCCTGGTCGTGCGCGGATATGAATGGATTGGGATCGTCCATGTCGCCCCGCATGATGGCGATCTTCTTGATGATCTCGGAGATGCCCTGCAGCGCCAGCAGGAAGAAGCCGGCGAGCAGGATGGCTTTTGCCGGCCATACGATCAGGCCGCCTGCATTGGTCGACATCTCGCCGCTGCGGAACGACAGCGACACGTAAGGCACGAAATAGATCACCATCAGGACCACGAACGGCATCAGGAAGAACAGGTGGCCGAGAAGGTCGATCCAGTGCTGCACGCGGCGGGAAAACATGCCGTAGACGATGTCGATGCGGATATGGTCGTTCTGCTTGAGCGTGTAGGCGGCCGCCAGCATGAAGGCGGCGCCGAACAGGTACCATTGCAGCTCCAGCCAGGCGTTGGAGGAGGTGTCGAGCACTTTGCGGATGATGGCGTTTCCGGCGCTCACCAGGATCGCGAGCAGGATCAGCCACGACACCCATCGTCCGATGAACTCGTTCAGGCGGTCGATGGTCCTGGATAGAGCGAGCAGCCCTGCCATGCATTTCCTCCCTCGTGCCGGAGATGCGCCCTATTTTCCCCTTGGGGTGGCACCATCTGGTCCAACGGTATGCAGCGCGTGGTCCGGATGGTCAACAACGCAATGGTCGAGCGGCTGCGCCATCCAGCGCGCACCGCGCCAAACAGGCGGCCTCAGGGCACGCCATGCAACCAAAGTCTGATTGTGAATCAGGCGACCTTCGTTTGGTCGCGGCCGGCGCCGATCAGCACCAGCATGGCGACGAGGAACAGATACATCCACGCATCGCGCCATTCGAGCGGGAAATAGCCGGCCCAAAGCGATTCGGCCATGCCGAAGGCAGCCGCGCCGAGCGCCGCCCTGAGCGGCGAGAGATAGCCGCCGACCGCCGTGATGAACAGGATCTTCAGCCCGTAGACCAGGCCGGTGCCGAAGCTGATGTTGCCGTAATAGAGGCCGGCGAGCACGCCGGCCAGGGCCGCGCACAAGCCGCCGTAAAGCACCGCGCGGCGGAACACCGCGGTGACGTCGATGCCGCACATGGCAGCCGCCCTCGGGTCGTCCGACACGGCGCGCCAGGCGCGTCCGTAGCGCGAATGGGCGAAACCCCACGCCGCCAGCGCCACGATGGCCAGCACGCCGGCACAGTCGAGCAGTTGGATGAGCGTCAGCGTCACCTTGAAGCCAGCCTCCTCGGCGAAGACGACCGGCTGGGCCAGCATCGGCGGCAGCCACAGATCATGGGTGTCGGCGGCGATGCGGCTCGCTTCGGACAGGAACAAAAGGATGCCGAGCGTCGTCACCACGATGGCATTGGGTGAGCGGTCGGCGAGCTTTTCGAAGACGCTGCGCGACAGGATCTGGCTGATCAGCGCCGCATAAAGCAGGGCGGCAACGATGCCGAGCGCGACGGAGGCGAAGAGTGTCAGCCACAGCGCCTGGTAACCAAAGGCGGCGGTCAGGATCATCGTATGTCCGCAAAAGGCAAACAGCGCGCCATAGGCGAGATTGGTGCGGTGCAGGATGCCGTTGGTCAGCACATAGCCGAAGGCGAGCAGCGCATAGAGCGCGCCCGAATGCAGCCCGTTCAGCACCTGCTGGAGGAAGTAAAGCATGCAGCATCCTCGGGACCGCGCGATCCGGCCCCGATGGGAGCGTTGCATTCGGAATCTAACTTGTCAAATAGGTTTTATCGGTTAGATTTCCACCATGACTGTATCCTGGACCCCGCATCGCTTCACCGGCGGCATTCTCGCGCTCGACGCGGCGAACACGGTGGTGCTGCGCAACGATCCGCAAAAGACTTTCGACCGTTTCGACGATCCGGCCGAGATCGTACGTTTCGCCCAGGCGGCCAGCGGCTTTCGCGCCGCCGAGCTCGGCGGGCGGCGATTGGAAGCGGGCGCGCCCGACCGGATTGCACCGCTCGTGCTGTCGATCCGCGAGGCTACCGACCGACTGTTCCGCCATGCCGTTGCGCAAGGGGCCATTGCCACCGTCGATCTGCCGGCTTTCCTGTCGGCCTGCGCCGCGGGGCTGGCCGGCAGCTCGACCGAGGTCGGCGCGCCCGGGCGGCCATTCGGTGATCCGGCGACGCCGATTGCATTCGAGGCGGCGCTCGCCGTCTCGGCGCTGTCGCTGCTGCGTGACGAGACGGTGGCCAGGCTCAGGATCTGTCCCAACTGCAGCTGGCTGTTCGTCGATCGCAGCCGCAACTCCAGCCGCCTCTGGTGCGACATGAAGGTGTGCGGCAACAGACAGAAGGCAAATCGCCATTATCGCCGCCGCACGGTGGCCAGGGAGGCAGGCAATGTCTAGAAAGTTCGTCCGTTCGGTGGTTGTCGGCACGGCCTTGCTTGCGGCGACGGTGCTCGGCGCTTGCCGCGATTCCGGCAAGGAGCAGCTCTTCGCCATTTCCGGCAAGCTGTTCGAGTTCAACTACCGGCTTGGCATCGCCACCTATGTCATAACCCTCAACCCGCTGCGGCCGATGGGCGAGGGCCAGGTCGCAGTGGTTAGCTTCCAGAACCCGGCCGGCGGTGACCCGATCATCGTCAACCAGAAGATCTGGCCGAAGCTGCCGCATGTCACGCTCACCAGCCCGCCGCTGACATGCGTGGTGAAGGACAAGCCTTATTCGGTCTCGATCCGCATCGAGGATGCCAATGGCAAGCTGCTGCAGAGTTTCGAGACCACGCTGACCTCCTCGATGGATCAATCGGTGCTGCCCGACAGGCCACTTGTGATCGGCCCGGTCTACGAGCTCAACAAGGACATGGTCGGCCATCCCGACGGCAAGTTGCCCGACGAGCCGAAGCCTGACTGCCCCAAGCCTGCCTGAGGCCGCGGCCCCTGGAATTTTCTTGCTTGCGCGTGGCGTCGGCCTTGTCGTTCTGTGCTCCCACGAGCCCCGAGCGGACCGCTTGTTGCGTCTGGCTTGGCCCCTGCGATTTCGTTTGACCTCTCTAGCAAGCGGAGAAAGACTGCGGCATGGCACTCCGAGGAAGGCCGCGTGATTCCGCGCGCCTCCGCGAAGGAAATACCTGATGACGCTGCATGACGTCGCGCTCGACGACAAGTTCGACCTTGGCAAGGAGCGCATCTTCCTGTCCGGCGCGCAAGCCGTCATCCGCATGCTGTTGATGCAGCGCGAGCGCGACCGCCGCGCCGGCCTCAACACCGCGGGCTTCGTCTCAGGCTATCGCGGTTCGCCGCTCGGCGGCCTCGACATGCAGCTTTGGAGGGCCAAGAAGCAGCTTGCGCAGGCTGATATCGTCTTCCAGCCGGGGCTCAACGAGGAACTCGCCGCCACCGCCTGCTGGGGATCGCAGCAGACCGAATTGCTCGGCGAGGGCACGCATGACGGCGTCTTCTCGGTCTGGTACGGAAAAGGGCCGGGCGTCGACCGTTCCGGCGACGTGTTCCGCCACGCCAACCTCGCCGGCTCCTCCAAGCATGGCGGCGTGCTCGCCCTGATGGGCGACGATCACATGGCCGAATCCTCGACCAACGCGCACGCCACAGAATTCCTGTTCGTCGATACCATGGTGCCGATCCTCAACCCGGCCGGTGTCCAGGAGATCATCGACTACGGCCTCTACGGCTTTGCCATGTCGCGTTTCGCCGGCACCTGGGCGGCGATCAAATGCGTCAAGGACAACATCGAATCGACCGCCTCGGTCGACGCCTCGCTGGAGCGGCTGAACATCGTCGTTCCTCACTTTGACATGCCGCCCGGCGGTCTCAACATCCGCCACGAGATCGACATGCTCGGGCAGGAGGAGCGGCTGCACGAACATAAGCGCGCCGCCGCTTCCGCCTTCATCCATGCCAACGGGCTGAACCGCATCGTCTATTCCGGCGGCCGCAATCCGAAGCTTGGCGTCATCACCATCGGCAAGAGCTATCTCGATGTCCGCCAGGCGCTGGACGACATCGGCGTCGACGAACAGGCCGCCAACCGCATCGGCATCCGCCTGTTCAAGGTCGGCTGCCCATGGCCGCTCGATCTCCAGCACATTGCCGACTTCGCGCGCGGCCTCGACACCATCGTCGTCGTCGAGGAGAAGCGCTCGCTGATCGAGCTGCAGCTGCGCGAAAATCTCTATGGCACTGCCATGCAGCCGGTCATCATCGGCAAGAAGGACGAGCGTGGCGACTGGCTGTTCCCGGCCAAGGGCGCGCTCGATCCCAACGAGATCGCGATTGCGCTCGGCGAGCGCATCCTGCGCACCGTCGGTCGCTCGGAGGAGATCGCCGCACGTGTGGCGAAACTGCGCCAGTTCCAGGCCATGCTCGCCGACACCGTCGACATCGGCTCGCGCACGCCGTTCTTCTGTTCCGGCTGTCCGCACAATTCCTCGACCAAGGTGCCCGAAGGCTCGCTCGCCGCCGCCGGCATCGGCTGCCATTTCATGGCGCTTTGGATGGACAGGAACACAGTCGGCTTCACGGCGATGGGCGGCGAGGGCGCGCAATGGGTGGGCCAGGCGCCGTTCTCGAAGCGCGGCCACATCTTCCAGAACCTTGGCGACGGCACCTACAACCATTCCGGCCTGCTGGCGATCCGCTTCGCGCTGTCGAGCGGTGCCAACATCACCTACAAGATCCTCTATAACGACGCCGTCGCCATGACCGGCGGCCAGCCGCACGAGGGCGGCCTGACCGTCGACATGATCGCCAGGCAGGTGCGCGCCGAAGGCGTCGGCCGCATCGCCGTCGTTACCGACGAACCGGGCAAATATGCCGGCACGGCCGACTTTCCGACCGGCATCACCATCCACCACCGCGACGACCTCGATCTTGTCCAACGCGAGCTGCGCGATGTCAGCGGCGTCTCGGTGCTCATCTACGACCAGACCTGCGCCGCCGAGAAGCGCCGTCGCCGCAAGCGCGGCACCTTCCCCGACCCCGACCGCCGCGTCTTCATCAACGAACTGGTCTGCGAGGGCTGCGGCGATTGCGGCGTGCAGTCCAATTGCGTCTCGATCCAGCCTGTCGAAACCGAATTCGGCCGCAAGCGCAGGATCGACCAGTCGAGCTGCAACAAGGATTTTTCCTGTCTCAACGGCTTCTGCCCGTCCTTCGTCACGGTGCATGGCGGCAAGATCAGGAAGGCCGAGGGTGTCGCCGGCAGCAACGATCCGCTCGCCGGCGTCCCCGCTCCGGCCGAGTTTGCGCTTCACGAGCAGGGCTGGGCGGCGATCATCGACGGGGTCGGCGGCACTGGTGTCGTCACCATAGGCGCGGTGCTCGGCATGGCTGCCCACCTCGAAGGCAAGGGCTGCGGCATGATCGACATGGCGGGCCTTGCCCAGAAGGGTGGCTCAGTGTTCACCCATGTCCGCATTGCCCGCACCCCGGAGGACATCCACGCCATCCGCGTTTCGGCCGGCAAGGCGGATCTCGTGCTCGGTTGCGACCTCGTCGTGTCCGGGGCCAAGAAAGTGCTCGCGGCGGTGCGCGAGGGCCACACGATGTTCCTCGCCAACACCGCCGAGATCATGCCCGGCGAATTCACCCGTTCCGCCGATTTCTCGCTGCCGGTCGAGCGCCTGAAGAAGGCGATCCGCGCGGCGGCCGGCGAGGAAAAGTCGCACTTCTTCGACGCCACCCGCACCGCTGCCGTGCTGTTCGGCAATTCGCTCGGGGCCAACATGTTCATGCTGGGCTTCGCGTTCCAGCATGGCGGGCTGCCGCTGTCGGCCCAAGCCATTGAAAGAGCAATAGAATTGAACGGCGAAGCGGTCGCGATGAATGTCGCCGCCTTCCGCTGGGGTCGTCGCGCCGCGCATCAGCCGGACTATGTGCGCGGCCTGGTCAGCCAGTCAGGCAAGACCGCGCCGGCGGCTGCCGAGACGCTGGACGCCATGATCGCCCGGCGCGTCGCTTTCCTCACCGCCTACCAGAATGCCGCCTACGGCAAGCGCTATGCCGAGAGGATCGCGGCGCTGCGCAAAGCCGAGGCGAAGGCGGTGCCGGGCTCGACCGCCGTCACCGCGGCCGCGGCGAAGAACCTGTTCAAGCTGATGGCCGTCAAGGACGAGTACGAGGTGGCGCGGCTCTACTCCGACGGCTCCTTCGCCGCCGATCTCGCCAGGCAGTTCCAGAGCTATGACAAGCTCGAGTTCCACCTGGCGCCTCCAATTCTCGGCCGCCGCGGCAATGACGGCAGCCCGAGGAAATCGAGCTTCGGTCCGTGGATGATGAAGGGCTTCCGCCTGCTGGCGGCGATGAAGGGCTTGCGTGGAACGACCTTCGACGTCTTCGGCCGAACCGCCGAGCGGCGCATGGAACGGCAGCTGCTGGCGCAGTACGAGGCCGATCTTGGCCTGATCGCCGCATCGCTGGCGCCGGGCAGGATCGAAGCCGCCGCTGCGCTTGCCTCCGTGCCTGCGCTCGTCCGCGGCTACGGCCATGTCCGGCAGGCCAGTGCCGAGGTGGCGGCAGCCGAGCGTTCCAGGCTGCTGGAGCGTCTGCAAAAAACGCCTGAAAGCCCGGAATTGCAGGCTGCGGAATGATCGATACGGCTTATTTACCTGAAGCTAAAATTCCCAACCCTGCATTGCGGAAACCCGCTTGACTGCGGGGGCAAAAAAGCTCCCTCTAAACCTTTCTTAAGGCGGATATGACACTCCTTGGCTCCCAAGGGTTGGGATTCAGGCGTGAATCTGCGAAGAAAAAACGAGATCCCGGTCGACGTCTACATCCCGTTCGTGGAAACCCTGTTTCGCGACGGTCTGACGCTATCTATCGGATTCTTCGCCCAGACCTTGCTGGTCTTCCTGGTTTACTGGAAGACCAAGGAGCCCACCTACATCGCTGTTGCCGCAGGACTGCTGACGGTGGCTTTCCTTCGCCTGCGAAACATCAGCAAATACCGCAATGCGCCCTCGCCGAAGAACTGGGAAGAAGCCCGCCGCCGTGAGAACGACTACATTCTCTACGGTTCGATGCATGGCTTGATGTTGGGTGCCTTCTGTTTTGTTGGCATCTATTTGGCGCATGACAATTTCGCGGAGATCTCCGCCGTCTGCGTGACCCTGGCTTCAGCCACATCGATCGCCGGCCGCAATTATGGCTCTCCCCGCATGGTCATGATCTTCATCATGACGATGACCTGGCCGATTTCGCTGGGCTTCATCCTGCGCGGGGACCCATACCATTTCATTCTTGGTCTCCTATCGGCGCCTTTCTTGTTCGCCATCAAGCGCTTCGCGGACATGGTCCGCGAGGTGCTTTTTGCTGCGCTGTCGGAGGAAAAGAAGGCCAGTCGCATAGCCCAGCGCTTCAATCGCGCGCTCAACACCATGTCGCATGGCCTGGTCATGCTGGGGCCTGACGGACGCGTTGCGGTGGCCAATGCCGAGGCGGCGCATCTGATGTCGCTGAGATCGGCGGATGCCCTGCTGGGGCGATCGATCCATGGCCTGCTGATGCGCGGCGTGGCCGGCGGCATGCTGGCGCCGAAGGACTGCCGCTACATCGAGGCGCAGCTGACGCGCGCTTTGCGCGAAGGGCGCGACCGCAAGGTGCTGGTCTCGCTGGCCAACGGCCAGCACTACGAGTTCTCGGCGCGCGAAGGCAGCCAGGAACTCGGCGTGATCACCTTCGAGGACGTGACGGCCCGTGTCGAGGCGGAGGAAAAGATCCGCTTCATGGCGCGCTATGACAACCTCACCGGCCTGCCGAACCGCGCCTATTTCCACGAGCTGGTCGGCGAGGCGATGGCCTCCGGCGATCGCGACCGGCTCTGCGGCCTCGCCGTGCTCGACCTGGACGACTTCAAGAGCGTCAACGACACGCTTGGCCATCCGGTCGGCGACGGGCTGATCTACGCTGTGGCCGAACGGCTCTCGGCGATCGCAGGATCCGGCATCAATGTCAGCCGCTTTGGCGGCGACGAGTTCATGATCTATTTCGATCGTATCGAGGACGAAAGCCACCTCAACAACCTGCTGGACGAGATTTTCGCCGACCTGCAGGGCGAGGTCGACGTCGCCGGCCACGGCCTGCGCATCCAGGCCAGCGGCGGCGCGGTGCTGTCGACGGTCAGGGACACCGATGTCGACGCCATGATCGTCAAAGCCGACCTTGCCCTCTACAAGGCCAAGGAGCTTGGCAAGAACAGTTGGCGGCTGTTCGAGGCATCGATGGATGCCGCCTTCCGCAATCGCCAGCTGATCAAGGCCGATCTGCGCGCTGCCATTGAAAACAAGGGACTGCGGGTCGTCTACCAGCCCATCGTGGCGATGAGCTCGATGCGCATCGCAAGCTGCGAAGCGCTCTGCCGCTGGGATCACCCCGACCTCGGGCCGATTTCACCCGGCATCTTCATCCCGCTGGCCGAGGAGATGGGCATTATCTCCGAGATAAGTAGCTTCGTGCTCCAGGCGGCCTGCGCGGAATGCGCGAAGTGGCCGGCGCAAACCAGCGTTTCCGTCAACCTCTCGGCCAGGGATTTCCGCAACCGCGACGTCGTGCACAAAGTGCGGGATGCGCTGGTGACCTCGGGCCTTTCGCCCCAGCGCCTCGAGATCGAGGTCACCGAGACGGCGCTGCTCGACGACAAGTCGCTGACAAGACAGTATATCGAGGAGTTGAAGCAGCTGGGCGTGCGCATTGCGCTTGACGACTTCGGCACCGGCTATTCGAGCCTCAGCTATCTGCACAAGCTGCCGCTCGACAAGATCAAGATCGACCGCTCTTTTCTCATCGACGTTACCCAGAACATCCGATCGCTGGAGTTGCTGCGCGGCATCGTCAGTCTGTCGCGGCCGCTCGGCCTCGCGGTGACGGTCGAAGGCGTAGAAACCTTCGAACAACTCAAGATCTTGGCGCTGGAGGTCAAACCGGATTTGGTGCAGGGTTTCCTGTTCGGCTCGGCGCTGAGCGCATCCGGTATCGAGACGATGTCGACCACAGTCTGGCCTTTCGCCAAGGACATCGAGACAGCCGGAAAAGCGGCACGCCGCTAGATTTGCGCCAAAGCGCGGCATTTTATTGCAATTTTACCGAATATTAACCTTAACCCTCGGTAAACGACCTCTGTCTCATTTTCATCTTTACATCCTGCCGCCCTGTCGTAGGGTTGCAACGCGGCGGCAGTTTACGGGGACAGTGCATGGATGCGCAGATGAGTGCGCTTCGCCAACGTGCGAGCGCAAGCGAAGTAGATGCGTCTTACAACACATCGAGTTTCGCCCGTCATGTCGCAACAATCCTGGAGCGGACCGAGTATCGCCGTTGCGACAAGGGCGAAGACCTCGAAGACATATATAGGTTGCGCTACAAATCCTACCGCATGAGCGATATGGTGCCGGAAAATCCCGCCCACATCGTTCATGACGATCTCGACGAAGCAGAGAACTGCTCCAAATTTGGCATCTACATAGACGGAACTTTGGTAAGCACGCTGCGCATTCACCATGCCTGCAGCGCGACGCCGCAATCGCCTTCGACGACGGTCTATGGCGACATATTGCGGCCAATGCTCGCGGCCGGCGCGCATTTCGTCGACCCGAGCCGCTTCGCTGCTGATCCGGACTGGTCGCGCGTATACCCACAAATTCCTTACCTGACGCTCAGACTTGCCGGCATGGCGTGCTTCTATTTCGATGCGCCTTACTGCCTCTCTACCATCCGGCCGGAACATGCCGGATTCTACCGCCGCATCTATTGTTCGGAACAGATCGGCGAGCTCCGAGACTACCCGGGCCTGAATTATCAAGTCGTGCTCTATCGCGCCAATGTCGCGGCCATTCGCGAACGCTCCTTCTCGCGCTTCCCTTTCTTCCGTTCGACGCCGATGGAGCAGCGCATGCTGTTCGACACTCCCAATGCCGGCGAACTCGCGCCACTGACCATCCTGCCGACGGCAAAATACTTCCACGAGGCGGCCTGAGACCTCACGGCTGAGTGATGGCCCCAGCGGAGCTTTCCGGCGCGATCCGCGTTTGGGGGCGGGGCAACTTGCCTTGCAGGCAGCAATCCTCGAAAGGACACCGACATGACCATCCATTCGCTCGCGCTCACGCCGCTGATCTCGCTGATTGCCGGCGTGCTCATCCTGGTGATGCCGCGCCTGCTCAACTACATCGTCGCGCTCTACCTGATCGTCGTCGGCTTGCTCGGGCTTTTCCCGCATCTCGCGGCCTGAAAGACCGAGGAATCGCGGCGCATAACGCCGGTCGCCGTCCTCTCCCCAATTTCAACTTTCGTTTGACGCTGTTGTCGCCTGCTGTGCGGCAATAGCGCCATTGCTCTCCGTTCGGCTTTTCGCTATGTGCCTCGAAGATATCTTCGAAGGGGTACTCCTAATGGCCGAACACACGCCGACCGGTCCTGTCGAACTGGGCGCGAAGATGGACTATGCCGAGCACGACCGCACCTACGCGGCCTTCCTGGCGCTCGCCAAATACGGCTCGCTCGTCTGCGTCGCCCTGCTCGTGGCGATGGCCTTCGGCTTCTTCGTTGGCGGCTTCTTCTCGGCGACCATCCTGTTCATGCTGATCATGGCCGCCGGCGCCTTCATTCTGCGATAGATTTCCAAAGCCCATTGCCAATGACGTCCCGCCGGGAAACCCGGCGCACGCCTTGCGCAAACAGGTTCCAGCCGAAAGGATCATGCGGTGGGACAGACGGTATTCATCCCTCGTGAGGTTGACCCGAACGAGCCGCGCGTCGCGGCTTCGCCTGAGACGGTGAAGCGCCTGGTGGGCCTCGGCTTCGATGTGGTCGTCGAGAAGGGCGCCGGCCTCGGTTCGCGCATCGTCGATCAGGATTTTGCCGCTGTCGGCGGCACGATCGGAACGGCCGCCGACGCCAAGAAGGCCGACGTGGTCCTGAAAGTGCGCCGGCCGACCGACGGCGAGCTGACGGGCTATAAGTCGGGCGCTGCCGTCATCGCCATCATGGATCCCTATGGCAACGATGCGGCGCTTGCCGCGATGGCCAGGGCCGGCATCACCGCCTTTTCCATGGAGTTCATGCCCCGCATCACCCGCGCGCAGGTGATGGACGTGTTGTCCTCGCAGGCCAATCTCGCCGGCTACCAGGCAGTGGTCGATGCGGCCGCCGAATATGACCGCGCGCTGCCGATGATGATGACGGCGGCGGGCACCGTGCCGGCGGCCAAGACCTTCATCATGGGCGTCGGCGTCGCCGGCCTGCAGGCGATCGCCACCGCGCGCCGGCTCGGCGCCGTGGTCACCGCCACCGACGTGCGTCCTGCTGTGAAGGAGCAGGTGCAGTCGCTCGGCGCGAAATTCCTGGCGGTCGAGGACGAGGAGTTCAAGGCGGCCGAGACGGCGGGCGGCTACGCCAAGGAAATGTCGAAGGAATACCAGGCCAAGCAGGCGGCGCTGACCGCCGAGCACATCGCCAAGCAAGACATCGTCATCACCACGGCGCTGATCCCCGGCCGTCCGGCGCCGAAGCTGGTCTCGGCCGCCATGGTCGCCTCGATGAAGCCGGGCTCGGTGATCGTCGACCTTGCGGTGGAGCGCGGCGGCAATGTCGAGGGCGCGGAGGCCGGCAAGGTCGTGACGACAGAAAACGGCGTCAAGATCGTCGGCCATCTCAACGTGCCCGGCCGCGTCGCAGCGTCCGCCTCGCTGCTCTATGCCAAGAACCTCTATGCCTTCCTCGAAACGATGGTCGACAAGGCGACGAAGGAGCTTGCCATCAAGCGCGACGACGAACTGGTCAAGGCGACCATGCTGACCGACGGCGGCAAGGTCGTGCATCCGAACTTCGCCAGGGCGGTCGAGGCGCCGCGCACCGAACCGGCCGCGATCCCGGCCACGACCATCGTCGCCGACGCCTCCGAGAAGCCAGCTGCTAGGAAGACAACGGCGAAGAAGTCTGCCGCCAAGCCAAAAGGGACAGCGTGATGGAACAGCTGCAGAAAGCCCTCGACCAGCTCGATCAGGCCACCGCCGCCGTTCGCCTTGCGGTCCAGGATCTGGCCAACGCCCCCGCCGCCGCGGACGCTGCCGGCGGTGCCGCGCATGCTCTCTCCGGCGGCGTCATCGATCCCTTCGTCTTCCGCTTCGCCATCTTCGTGCTGGCGATCTTCGTCGGCTATTACGTCGTGTGGTCGGTGACGCCGGCGCTGCACACGCCACTGATGGCCGTCACCAACGCCATCTCCTCGGTGATCGTCGTCGGCGCATTGCTTGCCATCGGCATTGCTGCCTCCGGCCTTGCAGCGGGCTTCGGCTTCGTCGCGCTGGTGCTGGTCTCGGTCAACATCTTCGGCGGCTTCCTCGTCACCCAGCGCATGCTCGCCATGTACAAGAAGAAGGATAAGTGACGTGACCGTCAATCTCGCTTCCTTCCTCTATCTGGTCTCCGGCATCCTGTTCATTCTGGCGCTGCGCGGTCTGTCGCATCCGACCACCAGCCGTCAGGGCAATCTCTACGGCATGATCGGCATGGGCATTGCCATCGCCACCACGCTGGCGCTTGCGACCCCATCCGCCGGCCGTTTCGGCCTGATCGTGTTGGGCCTCGCCATCGGCGGCGGCATCGGCGCCGTCACCGCGCGCCGCATCGCCATGACCTCGATGCCGCAGCTGGTCGCAGCCTTCCACTCGCTCGTCGGTTTCGCCGCCGTCATGGTGGCCGCCGCCGCCATCTACGCGCCGGAAAGCTTCGGCATCGGCACCGCAGGCGACATCCATGCGCAGGCGCTTGTCGAGATGAGCCTCGGTGTCGCCATCGGCGCCATCACCTTCACCGGCTCGGTCATCGCCTTCCTGAAGCTCGACGGCCGCATGTCCGGCAAGCCGATCATGATCGGCGGTCGCCACCTCATCAACATCGCGCTCGGCGTCGCCCTGGTGGTGCTGATCGTGCTTTTGGTCACCACCGAATCCAAGCTCATCTTCTGGCTGATCGTCGCCGCCTCGCTGGTGCTCGGCGTGCTCTTGATCATCCCGATCGGCGGCGCCGACATGCCGGTCGTGGTGTCGATGCTGAACTCCTATTCCGGCTGGGCGGCAGCGGCGCTCGGCTTCACGCTCGGCAACCTCGCGCTGATCATCACCGGCGCGCTGGTCGGCTCTTCCGGTGCGATCCTGTCCTACATCATGTGCAAGGGCATGAACCGCTCCTTCATCTCGGTCATCCTGGGCGGCTTCGGCGGCGAGACCGCTGCGGCAGCCGACGACGGCATCGAGCGCACCGTCAAGCAGGGCTCGGCCGACGACGCCGCCTACCTGATGATGAACGCGCAAAAGGTCATCATCGTGCCCGGCTACGGCATGGCGGTCGCCCAGGCACAGCACGCGCTGCGCGAGATGGCCGATAAGCTCAAGGCCAACGGCGTCGAGGTCAAATACGCTATTCACCCGGTCGCCGGCCGCATGCCCGGCCATATGAACGTGCTCTTGGCCGAAGCCAATGTGCCTTATGACGAGGTGTTCGAGCTGGAGGACATCAACTCCGAGTTCGCACAGGCGGACGTTGCCTACGTCATCGGTGCCAACGACGTCACCAACCCGTCCGCGCGCGATGACAAGAGCAGCCCCATCTACGGCATGCCGATCCTCGATGTCGACAAGGCCCGCACCTGCCTGTTCGTCAAGCGCTCGCTCGGCTCCGGCTATGCCGGCATCGATAACACGCTGTTCTACAAGGACGGCACCATGATGCTGCTCGGCGACGCCAAGAAGATGACGGAAGAAATCGTCAAGGCCTTCGATCACTGATCGGCCGCAACCTTCTGCAGAAGGTTGTCGGCCATGCATCAAATTCCAAAGCTCGGCCGATGCCGGGCTTCTTACGTTCCGAGACCGCCGGCGGGATGCGCCAGTCGCGCGCCGAACTCCGCTTTTCACCCCGGCTTGTTGATCATCGGAGCTTCGCCGACTACCCGACGATGATCACCTTGCCGGTGATGGCTCCTTCCACGCTTCTTGCATAGGCAAGCCCCACCCGTTTCGACGAAACCGGCTCATGGCCAGGGAACCATTCGCCATATCTCGGCACGGACACATCAAGAAGTCCGGGGCTTACGGCATTGATGCGCAGACCGCGCGGCATCTCGATCGCCGCGCCGAGGACAAAGGCTCCGAGGGCGCCATTCGCGGTTGCTGCCGCCGTTCCCATGCGAATGGGATCGCGGTCGAGCACTCCGCTTGTCAAAGTGAATGAGCCTCCGTCGCTTACGGCAGCCAACCCTGCCAGCACCAAATTGACCTGTCCCATGACCTTATCGCGCAGGCCCAGCATGAAGGTCTCTTCGGTGTATTCGCCAAGCGCTCCGAAATGGACATTGCCAGCGGTCGAGATGACGGCGTCCACCTGGGCGCATTTGGCGTACATGGCCTCGACCGATGCGCGGTCGGCTATGTCGACCTGAATGTCGCCGCTCGTCCGTCCTGCCTTGATGACCTCGTGCCGGCAGCCCAACTCGCTGCAGACCGCTTTCCCGATATCGCCTCCGGCGCCCACGACGATAATTCTCATGACACTGCCTCTGTCATCTCGTCATACCGTCTGAGCTTGTAGGCAAGCAGCTCGGCACAGCGATCCAACCCAGCACGCCGCATATCCAAGTGCTGAGCGTGGTCGAGAAGAACCGCCTTGCGTTCGGACAGGGTTTCGTCACCCCTCCGATAGAGCTGCGCGAAATATCGCATCCGCTCCATCGGCATTCCCGTCTCGCGCAGCGAGGACAGTAGTATGAGCCAGTCGACATTCTCGGCCGAGAAGTCACGCCTTCCGTCCCGCCTTCGGGCGATCTTTGGAAGCAAGCCCAATTTCTCGTAGTAGCGGATGGTGTCGATAGTCAGCCCGCTCGCAGAAGCCGCCTCAGAGATAAGCATATGTCGCCCATAGCCTGCAGATCTTGCGTCAGGCTACCAAGCTGGAGCAGCTCCAGGTCAAGCGGGAATTTTCACCGCAAACGCCTCGGGCTGAACAGAGCGAGGCGTGCTTCAGTTTCGTTCGGCGACATTTATATGAGCATAGGCAACGATTTCGATACGAGCGCCGGGGATGACGAGCTTGCTCAAAAGAGTCGCGCGCTGCGGATAGGGTTTCGAAAAGTAACGCGCGTAAACCTCGTTCATTCCCGCGAAGTCTTCTGCGTAGGGCATGTAGACGAGGACTTGCACGACATCGTCGAGTGAGCCGCCTGCCGCCTCAACAGCGCTCCGCAGATGATTTAAGGTAATCTCGGTCTGCTTCTTGATGTCGCCGGTTTCGAAGCTGCCATCTGGGTACACCGGCAACAGAGTTGCGTAGAGTATACCATCGGCCAATATGACCCATTCCAAGGGCCGGCCGACATCCGGCAGGCCAATGTCGATAACGCGCTTCATATCGCGGGTCCCAAGCTGGTTCGCCTCCGCCAAAGCGCGTCAGGCTCAACGCATTCAGCCGACACGCTTCGAATGCCTGGATCCTGGTCAGATATCCAGATTGGCCACCGACAGCGCATTGTCCTGGATGAACTCGCGCCGCGGTTCGACCTCGTCGCCCATCAGCCGCGAGAACAGGGAGTCGGCATCGGTGGCGTCGGCGACCTTGACCTGCAGCAGCGAGCGCACATTCGGGTCGAGCGTGGTTTCCCAGAGCTGCTCGGCGTTCATCTCGCCAAGGCCCTTGTAGCGCTGCATGGTCAGGCCCTTGCGGCCGGTCGCGAACACCGCGTTGAGCAGCGCCAGCGGGCCCGAAATGATCTCGGAGAGCTCTTTGCGGCGCAGCACCGGCGGTTCGCTGTAGATCTCGGCCAAGCGCGAGGCATAACGATCGAGCTGGCGCGCATCGGCCGAATTGATCAGCCCGGCGTCGAGCTGCACGTATTCCTTGACGCCCCGCACCATGCGTTCGAACACATAGCCGCCGGCGCCGTCGTTGGAAGTCGACAGATGCCCGGTCCAGCCGCGCTCGGTCTCCTCGGCGATGAGATCAAGCCGCCTGGCAACGCGTTCGGCCATGGCATTGGCGCGCCCCAGATCGGCAAGCACGTCGGCGTTGAGCGCGCCGGCGATCGCCGCCTGCTCGACAACGCTGCGGTTGTAGCGCGTATGCAGCCCGTTGATCAGGTGCCGCACCGCAAGCGCGTCGTCGATGGCGCCCCGCAGGTCCTGTCCGGTCCGCACCTCGCCGGAAGCCAGCGTCAGCGAAGCCTCTTCCAGTCCGGAGTCGATCAGATATTCCTCATAGGCCCCTTCGTCCTTGAGGTATTGCGAGCTCTTGCCCCGCGTCACTTTGTAGAGCGGCGGCTGGGCGATGTAGAGATGGCCGCGCTCGATCAGCTCCGGCATCTGCCGGAAGAAGAAGGTGAGCAGCAGCGTGCGGATGTGGGCGCCGTCGACGTCGGCGTCGGTCATCAGGATGATCTTGTGATAGCGCAGCTTGTCGGCGTTGAACTCGTCCTTGCCGATCGAGGTGCCGAGCGCGGTGATAAGCGTGCCGATCATGTCGGACGACAGCATACGGTCGAAACGGGCGCGCTCGACGTTGAGGATCTTGCCGCGCAGCGGCAGGATGGCCTGGTTCTGGCGCGAGCGTCCGCCCTTGGCCGAGCCGCCGGCCGAATCGCCCTCGACGATGAAGATTTCCGACTTCGCCGGGTCGCGCTCCTGGCAGTCGGCAAGCTTGCCGGGCAGCGAGGTGACGCCGAGCGTGCTCTTGCGGGTTATGTCGCGCGCCTTGCGCGCGGCCTCGCGCGCCGCGGCCGCCTGAATCACCTTCTCGACCACCACCTTGCCCTCGGCCGGATGCTCTTCCAGCCAAGTGCCGAGCGCCTCGTTGACCAGGCTTTCGACGACCGGACGAACCTCGGACGAGACCAGCTTGTCCTTGGTCTGTGAGGAAAACTTCGGGTCGGGAACTTTCACCGACAGCACCGCGGTCAAGCCTTCGCGGCAGTCGTCGCCGGTCAGTGAGACCTTTTCCTTCTTGGTCTGGCCGGAAGACTCGCCATAGCCAGTGATCTGCCGCGTCAGCGCCGCGCGGAAGCCGGCCAGATGCGTGCCGCCGTCGCGCTGCGGGATGTTGTTGGTGAACGCCAGCACATTCTCGTGGTAGCTGTCGTTCCACCACATCGCCACCTCGACGGTGATCCCGTCGCGCTCGGCACGGATCGCGATCGGCTTGTCGATCAGCGGCTTCTTCACGCGGTCGAGATATTTGACGAATTCCTCGAGGCCGCCGTCATAATGCAGCTCGTGGCGCACGAGGTCGGCATGGCGGGCGTCGCTCAGCACGATGCGCACGCCGGAATTGAGGAAGGCGAGTTCGCGCAGCCGATGCTCCAGCGTGCTGTAGTCGAACTCGATCATGCTGAAGGTGTCGGCCGACGGGAAGAAGGTGATCTCGCTGCCGCTGCGGCCCTCATAGGTGCCGGGCCGCCTTTCCTGCTCGTAGCTACCCGTCACCTTCAGCGGTGCATCGGCGTTGCCGTGCGTGAAGCCCATCTCGAAGATCTCGCCGTTGCGGCGGATCTTGAGCTTCAGCCAGGCCGAGAGCGCATTGACCACCGAAACGCCGACGCCGTGCAAGCCGCCCGAGACCTTGTAGGAGTTCTGGTCGAATTTGCCGCCGGCGTGCAGTTGCGTCATGATGACTTCGGCTGCCGAGACGCCCTCGCTGGGATGGATATCGGTGGGAATCCCGCGGCCATTGTCGATAACGGTCACTGAACCGTCGGGGTTGAGCGTCACCGAAACGAGATCGGCGTGGCCGGCCAGCGCCTCGTCGATGGCGTTGTCCACCACCTCATAGACCATGTGGTGCAGGCCCGATCCGTCGTCCGTGTCGCCGATATACATGCCCGGGCGCTTCCGGACGGCATCCAACCCCTTCAAAACCTTGATGGAATCGGCGCCGTACTCGGCTTCCGCGCCGCTGGCGCCTTCGGTCTGGTCGCTCATGAAAACCTGTCTGATTGATGCTGCTGGCTCGGCGCAGAAAAATGACCCCGAATCGCGCCGTTTTGATGTCCTAGATATAGGCGCAAATGGCGGGTTTTCCAAGGTTTGCGGGCATTTTGACGGCTTGGCGAGCAGCCTCTCCCGGACCTTGTCGCAACATCACGCGGTACTGCTGCGAAGGAGTCCCTTTGACTCTAACCACCTCCGGCCCGGGACCGTAAGAAAGACGTCGAACATTTCCGTACCACAGCGAGGACAATCGACGAGTTCTGAAAATGGTGGGCCGACGGTCGGGCCCAAACCTGACCTTTCGTATTTGAGGCCCAATCTTGTTGTCAAATAGTCGGAACAAACCGGCTTTTCATCGGGGTCAGCACTGCATATCACGCCAAGAGCGTGCCCATACTTATGAAGATGACCACAGCCTATGTTGTCAAATTCCAAGCCCATTCCGTAAGCCTCCCGCAACATCCACCAAAGGCTCACGCTCGCCAAGCCCCCAGCTACATTAGCCCCTCCCCCGACATCGCTGTGGTAACCAGGAAACCAGACCTGCCCAAAGGTCTCTTGGTTGCCCGTATTTTCGAATAGTATCGGCCTAAACGACCAGCGCCTCTCGTGGATAGCCATTGCGTGGCGAAAATGCTTGATTCCGGGCTCCAGCTGGGGCCGATTAAGATGACTAGAGCCGTCTTTTAGTACATATATCTGATTGCCTGGCACACAATCAAACAGGCCGAGAAAATATACCTCGGCACGTGGGAGGGTACATGGCTTTGCCACGGAGACCCGCCATTTCCTAAATTCTTCTTCGATGTTGCCTTGCCATCCTTTCAGGCCATGTCTGACGATCATTCCAGCAAGATGCCGCGCGGCGAACGCACCCCTACTAAAGCCAAAGATGTAAATCTTGTCGCCGTCTTCATGGTTACCTGCCACCCATTTCCATGCCTCTCTGGCGGTTTGAAAGACACCCTTTCCGGTAGCCCCAAACACCCACCTTCCGAGAGTCCCTGCATGCTCGCCCACGCCATGGAAATAGTTCTTTGCTTGATCTCTTTTTGACAGAGACTGGTATATCGCATCGATGTTTGTGCCACTGCCGCTTTGGCTTGCTGCATTATTCCATGTGCCATCGATACACACGATAATTCTCTTACCCATGAATCCTCCCAAGTCAGGAATGAGTTCTAGGTTAATCCAGTTTTTGTTTATCTAGAAGACATCCAATAGTAGTTTTTGCGCCCCACACCAACTTGGACACAGATAGTCGACCCCCGAGTGGTTGAGGCGCAACCGACGGCCATGATTGCACAACTGTGTATCACCGGATAAGAGACATTCTGTCTGAAGGTAGAGATACATCGATGTCCGATGACACCATCAGCAGTCTAATCGAAATTGCCGCTGGTATCGTCGCCGCTCTACGTCCAGAAGAATCCAGTGCCAGTGACTGGGCTGCCCCGATCTGATTTACCATCGAGTTGGGAGATTCCGACTGACGCGGCGGCAATAGAAGCTGCGGTCGAGAAGCATGACAACGATCCTACCGCTCCTGCCAACCTATTGCGCTCGGCGCCCTTGCGGTTCGGTCACATGGACGGCCGCCTTGCAGCGCACTACATTCGCGGTGCCAGCGGAGCATGCCATGGACACCAAACCTGTCCCCTTCGTGCCGCCCGCGCCGAGGCCGCGCACCTCGCCGCCCTCGACGCTGGAGATGATGCGCATCGTTTACCGCAACCCGCTCGAGCTGTGGGGCGAGCCGACCTACAACGAGCCCTGGATCTCGGTGACTGGCATCGGCGGGCCGCTGGTCATCGCCAACCATCCCGGCCTCATCCGGCACGTGCTGGTCGACAATGCCAGGAATTACAAGATGGCGACGGTGCGCCAGATGATCCTGCGCCCGATCCTGCGTGACGGGTTGCTGACCGCAGAGGGGGAGGTGTGGAAGCGTTCGCGCAAGGCGATGGCGCCGGTCTTCACGCCCCGCCACATCTTCGGCTTTGCCGAGCCGATGCTGAAACGCACGGTGGAGTTCGTCAGCCGCTACGAGGCCGGCGGCACGTTCGACATCGCCCATGACATGACGCTGCTGACCTTCGACATCCTGGCCGAGACGCTGTTTTCCGGCGAGATTGCCGGCGAGCCAGGCAGCTTCGCCAAGGAGATCGACCGGCTGTTCGAGACCATGGGCCGGGTCGACCCGCTCGACCTTTTGCGCGCGCCGGAGTGGCTGCCGCGTCTCACCCGCATCCGCGGCCGCAAGACCATGACCTATTTCCGCAACATCGTCGCCAGCACGGTCAGGATGCGTGAAGAGCGCATGCGGCGCGATCCCGACGGCGTGCCGCAGGATTTCCTGACGCTCCTGCTGAGAGCCGAGGGGCCGGACGGGCTGACGCGCGCGGAAGTCGAGGACAACATCATCACCTTCATCGGCGCGGGCCACGAGACCACGGCGCGCGCGCTCGGCTGGACGCTCTATTGCCTCGCCGAGGCGCTCTGGGAGCGCGACAGGGTCGAGCGCGAGATCGACGCGGTGTTGGCAAGGGAGCCCGATCCGACGAAATGGCTGGACGCCATGCCATTCACCCGTGCCGCCTTCGAGGAGGCGCTGCGGCTCTATCCGCCGGCCCCCTCGATCAACCGCGAGCCGATCGAGCCGGAGACCTGGAACGGCCTCACCATCCCGAAATACGCCGCCGTGCTGGTGATGCCCTGGGTCGTGCACCGCCACCGCAAGCTATGGGACAGGCCGGACGCCTTCATGCCGGAGCGCTTCCATCCGGACAACCGCGACCGAATCGACCGCTTCCAGTATCTGCCGTTCGGCGCCGGCCCGCGTGTCTGCATCGGCGCCAGCTTCGCCATGCAGGAGGCGATCATTGCGTTGGCGATCCTGTTGTCGCGCTTCCGCTTCGACGTCACATCCGAAACCCGGCCCTGGCCGGTGCAGAAGCTGACCACGCAGCCGCAGGGTGGCCTGCCGATGCTGGTTTCGCGCCGCGCCTGAGCCGAGCAATTCCAGGAAAAACGTGAAGCGGTATTCCGTCTCCGGAATTACCGGTCGGCTATCGGCTTGCGCTGCTGGAACTGGCCGGCCGCACGGAAGCGCCAGAGATAGCTGGGCAGGATCGCTGCAATCGACTGCGATTGGATCCCGAGGCCGCCGAGCGTCCTGTTCGCCTTGGCGGCGGATTCGGAAACGACATTGTGCTCGCGCAGCTGCAGCACCTGGTCCTTGGTCAAGAGCGGGTTGGGAAGCAGGCCGAGGATCGAGGCCTGGATGTTCGCCATCCACCACGGCACCGGCACCAGCATCCGCCGGCGCTCGATTACGCTCAGCATCTCCTCCATGCATTGCTTGAAGGTCAGCACCTGCGGCCCGCCAAGCTCGTAGATCTGGCCGCCCTTGACCTTGCCCTCGACCGAGCGCGCCACTGCCTCGGCGACATCGCCGACATAGACCGGCTGGAACCTGGTCTGTCCGCCGCCGATCAGCGGCAGCACCGGCGAGTAGCGCGCCATGTTGGCGAAGCGGTTGAAGAAGCTGTCCTCCGGCCCGAAATTGATCGACGGCCGGAAGATCACCGCATCTTCGACCGTTTCCAGCACGGCCTTCTCGCCGAGCGCCTTGGTGCGTGCGTAGCTCGACGGCGAGTTTGCGTCTGCGCCGAGCGCCGAGATATGGGTGAGGCCGGCGCCGACCGAGCGTGCGGCTTCCGCCACGGCGCGCGCGCCGAAATCATGCACGGTGTTGAACTTCTGCCGGCCGGTCTCATGCAGAATGGCGACCAGATTGATCACATGATCGGCGCCCTGCACGGCACGGTCGACCGACCAGCGCACGCGCACATTGGCCTGCACCGGCTGGATCTGGCCGACATTGCCGAGCGGCTGCAGGTGCCCGGCAAGGTCTGGCCGCCGGCAGGCGACGCGGATGCGATAGCCGCGCTTGGCCAGCGCGCGCACCACATGGCGGCCGACAAAGCCCGAGCCGCCAAACACGACGATCAGCTTCGGGGTCTGCAGGATTTCGGTCATGGCTGGCTCCGCGCAAAAGCTTGGCTGAAGCCGCTTCTTAGTCGGTTTCGCGTCAAAGGCAAAGAGCGACCGGGGGTCACCGCGGCTTTGTTTTTGTCCGTGCCCGGAAGGCGGTTTGCCGCCTGCTATGAGGAAAACAGAAAACCCCGCCGCAGCGGGGTTTTCCGGGCAACGCTCGCGCCGAAACAGGACCAACGAGGCGGCCTGACCTGAGACGGCATCAAGGCGGCGTGAAGCAAGCACGCCCGCCCGCGGCCCTGGACGCCCGGCGCGGCGCCACCAACCGCAAGCCGCAACCCACGCCCACCCCGTGCGGCTCGCGTTGTGAGGTGCCGAAAATGGGTCGCAATGGGACAGGAAAAGGTTCAGCGGCTGCGCGAAGAAACGCCCAGCTTTTTGCTGTCTGTCGTCTCGATCAGGCCGAATAGCGCTCAGCGAACTCGGAAATGCGCTGCACCACTGCCTTCGGCACGTCGACGCCGCGCGCCGTCGCTTTCTCCGCTGCCTCGGCGCGGGCGCGGCCGGGGATGTGCACGCCGTAGCGCCGTCGCAGCCGGTCGAGCTGGTCCCGCATGCGGCGCTCGAAATCCGGATCGAGCAGCTTGGGTTCCACCGCGAGCACGAACAAACCGGTTCCTGGGCTGTCTGGCCCGCCGGTGAACCACGGCGCGTCGACCGACCAGTTGGCGCCGGAAATACCCGCCGCCAGCACCTCGACCATCAATGCGATGTTGGCGCCGCGCTGGCCGCCGAAAGCGAGCATCGCGCCTTTCATCGCCGCCGCCGGATCGGTGGTCGGATTGCCGCTCGCATCCAGCGCCCATCCCTCGGGGATTTTCCTGCCTTCCTCGGCCGCCTTGCGGATGTTGACGAAGGCGGTGGCGCTCGACGACTGGTCGATGAGGAGCGGCGGCCCGTCGGCGGCGGGGGCGGCAAAGGACATCGGATTGGTGCAGTAGACCGGCTTGACGGAGCCCGAGCCTGCCAGCACGGCCGGCCCGTTGGTGGCGGCGAAGGAAACCAGTCCTTGCCCGGCCAGGCGTCCGGTGAAATAGCCGAGCGCGCCGCAGGTATAGGCGTTCTTCTGCGAGAAGATGGCGACGCCGAACAGCCTTGCCGCCTTGGCGAGATCGCCGATCGTGCGGTCGAAGCCGGTATGAGCGAGCCCGCCGCGGGCGTCGGAGAGATAGACCGCGAGCGCCGGCCGCGTGACGACCGGATCGGCATTGCCGTCGATGCGGCCGGCCTCGATCGCTTCCAGATAGTCGATGAAATGGGCGAGCCCGACCGCGGTGAGCCCTTCGGCCTCCGCAGCGATGATCGAAGCGACCAGCGACTGGGCAACCTCCTCATTTGCCCCAGCGCCGAGCGCCGCCATCCGGCACAGTCCTGTTGCCTGGTCGAGACTGAGTTGCATGGTGCCTCTGGTGAATGGTGAATAGTCAATGGTGAATGGGGACAGTGAGAAGCCATAGCTAAGGCGAACCGAAGGCCTATTCACTATTTTTCCATTCACCATTCACCATTCACTACCCGATCTTAACGGGAATCCGCGCCTCGATCCTGCTGAAGGCGAAGACGAGAATGCCGGTGATCGCCATATAGATCAACGCCAGGAGCAGCAAGGGCTCGTAGGTCAGGTAGGTGTCCTGCCGCACCTTGGAGGATACGGCGAAGATGTCGATGACGCTGATCGTCGCCACCAGCGGCGTCGACTTCAGCTGCAGCACGGTTTCGCCGGTCAGCGTCGGCAGCGCGCGGTAAAAGGCCTGCGGCAGCCAGATGCGGCGGAAGATCTTCCAGCGGCTCATCCCGAAGGCGCGGGCCGCCTCGAGCTGCCCTTTCGGCACGCCGGCGAAGGCCCCGCGCATCACCTCGCCCTCATAGCCGGCGAAGGAAAACGTCAGCGCCACGACGGCATAGGGCCAGGCTTGTCGCAGATATGTCCACATCCAGGACTCGCGGATCCAGGGATATTGCGGAAACAGCGAACCGAGCCCGTAATAGAGCAGCCACAGCTGCAACAGCAGCGGTGTTCCCCGGATGATGGTGCAGAAGACTCTGGCCGGCGCAGCGAGCCAGAACGGCCCCCCGGCCTGCGCCAGGCCGAGCGGCACGGCCAGCAGGAAGCCCAGCGCGCAGGTGACGGCGAGGATCCACAGCGCCCGCCAGATGCCGATGAGCCCCAATTGCCAATATTGCGGCAGCCAGTCCCAGCGCATGAAGAAGGCCGCACTAAACACCATTGCCAGCGCTATCAGGATCAGCACGACGCGGTGCGGTTGAAGCCACAGCGACGCGCGCGCCGCCACATTGATCACGGCGGCTTCACCAGCCATCAGCGCGCCTCCTTGACAGAGGGCATGCCGCGCCGCGACCAGGCTTCGACACGGCCGATGATCAGGTTCGAGAACAGCGTCAGCGCGAGATAGAGCGCGCCTGCCGCGACATAGAAGATCAGATAGGCCTTGGTCACGCCGGCGGCCTGCCGGGTTTCGAGCGTCAGCTCGTTGAAGCCCACGACCGCGAGCAGGGCGGTGTCCTTGGTGGCGATCAGCCAAAGATTGGCAAGGCCGGGTATGGCGAAGGGCAGCATCGCCGGCAGCGTTATGCGCCTCAGCATCAGACCCGGAGACATGCCGTAGGCGCGGGCCGCCTCGATCTGTCCCTGCGGGATCGCCAGGATGGCGCCACGGATGACTTCCGTCGAATAGGCGCCCTGGACAAAGCCGAGGACGAAAATGCCCGCCGCCAGCCCGCTGATGTCGATGCGCTGGTAGCCGATCGCCTCCAGCACCTGATTGATGAGGTCGGTGCCGGCATAATAGAGCAGCAGGATCAGCACCAGCTCCGGCACGGCGCGCACCACGGTCGTGTAGACGGCCAGGAGATCGCGCGTCACCGGGCCGCCATAGAGCTTGCCATAGGCGCCGCTGGTGCCGATCAACAGGCCGAGGCAGGTGGCGCCGATGGCGATCTCGACGGAGTGGAGCAGGCCGCGCAAGAGGTTGCCGCCCCAGCCGGGCGGCACGGGCGACAGGAGTTCGATGATGCCGGCCGCCGAGGCCGGAAGAAAGGCGTCGATCAGCTTCGCCCCCGGATTGCTGGCAAGCCGCTCAGGCAACGCCTGGCGGCGAGCATGCGTGGGAAGGAAGGGGCATGGCGCTGGCGCCATGCCCCTTGTTCATGGGGCAAAAGTCAGTTCGACTGCGAAGGCCCGCCATAGATGTCGAAATCGAAATATTTCTTCGTGATTTCGTCATATTTGCCGTTGGCACGAATGGCCTTGATGCCGGCGTTGATCTTTTCCTTCAACGCCGTGTCCTCCTTGCGCACGCCGGCGCCGATGCCTGGCCCCAGCACCTCGTCGTCCGGCGCGACCATGCCCTTCATATCGCAGCAGGCCTTGCCCTGGTCGCTCTTGAGGTATTCCGTCATCGCGATGGAATCGGCCTGAACCGCGTCGAGACGGCCGGCGGCGAGATCCTGGTTGGCCTCGTCCTGGGTCTGGTACTCCTTGATCTCCTGCGCCCCGGTGAAGTGCTTCTTGGCGTAGGCCGCGTGGGTGGTCGACACCTGGACCCCGATGACCTTGCCTTTGAGGTCGTCCGGCGTGGACCCGAATTTCTGGTCTTTCGGGCCGATGATCGCCGGCAGCGTGTTGTAATACTTGTCCGAGAAGTCGATCGTTTTCTTGCGTTCTTCTGTGATTGTCATCGAGGCGACGATAAGGTCGATCTTCTTGGTGGTCAGTGCGGGAATGATGCCGTCCCAGGCAACCGGCGTGATCACGCAGTCGAGCTTTTCCTCGGCGCAGACGGCGTCGATGAACTCGATTTCCCAGCCGACCCACTTGCCCGAGGCGTCGGGCGAGGTGAAGGGTGGATAGGGTTCGGCGGCGACGCCGACCTTGACGGGGTCGGCTTTGGCGACCCCCATCGCTGCGACGCCGAACAGCAGCGCCGCGGCGAAAGTCTTGAGAACAGTCTTCATTTCACAACTCCCAGTTTGTTGTTGTTCCCGGTTTTCGCTCCGCTTCTCGCCGGCGCTAGCCGACGTTGCGGAGGAATTGCTTGAGCCTTTCGGATTTGGGCGCGCCGAACAGCTGTTCCGGCGGACCTTCTTCCTCGACCAGCCCGTTGTAGAGATAGACGACATGCGTCGCGACCTCGCGGGCAAACTTCATTTCATGGGTTACCAGAACCATGGTGCGCCCCTCGCGCGCCAGATCGCCGATCACCTTCAGCACCTCGCCGACCAATTCCGGGTCGAGCGCCGATGTCGGCTCGTCGAACAGCATCACGCGCGGATTGATTGCCAGCGCGCGGGCAATCGCGGCGCGCTGCTGCTGGCCGCCCGACAGGAAGGCCGGATAGACATCGCGCTTTTCGGCGAGCCCGACGCGGGCGAGCAGCTTCTCGGCCTGGGCGATCGCCTCGTCGCGCTTGACGCCGAGCACATGCACCGGAACCTCGATCACGTTCTCGATCAGCGTCATGTGGCTCCACAGGTTGAAGTTCTGGAACACCATGCCGAGCCTGGAGCGGATGCGCTCGATCTGCCTGCGGTCGGCCGGCACCGTGTGGCCGTAGCTGTCGGCCTTGAGCTTGATCTCCTCGCCATTGACCCGGATGATGCCGCTGGTGGGGTTTTCCAGACAGTTGATGCAGCGCAGCAGTGTCGACTTGCCGGACCCGGAGCCACCGATGATGGCGATCACCTCGCCGTCGCGCGCCGACAGCGAGACGCCCTTCAGAACATGCAACTGGCCGAATTTCTTGTGCAGGTTCTCGACATGGATGGCTTCGGCTGCACTGTTCTGCGCCTTACCGGATGAGACTGCGGCAGCTTCCACCGCGCTCACCGGAAGACCTCAATTTGGGCGAGGGCAGCTCGTCGAACGTCCATCCGGCTAATCAACATACGCTCTACTGCCCCGCTTTGGATTTCAGCATGGACCCGACGGCGCGAGCCCGTCAATCTCGCTCATTACGGCACTTGCGGCCTTGTTGCGCAAGTGTATAAATAGCCCTTCATGAAATTTTCTCGTGTTTTTTCATCCTAAAAGGGCATCGATGAGCGCTTTCGGATCACAGTCCATGGCGGCGCCGCTGCGGCGCGTGCTGATGCGGTCGGCGGCCAACGCCATGCGCGACGCCGACAGAACTGCCTGGCATTATGGCCCGGGGTTCAACCCGGCCAAAGCAGTGTCGCAGCACACGGTCCTTGCTGAACTGGTGGCGGCTTCCGGCGCCGAAATCGAATGGATCGAGGACAAGGCCGACGGCCTTTCGGATTCGGTGTTCACGCACGACCCGTCGCTGATGACCGACCGCGGCGCGCTGATCCTGTCCATGGGCAAGTCATTGCGCGCCAGGGAGCCATCGCTGCATGAGGAAACCTACAGAAGACTAGGCATTCCGATCCTCGGCCGCATCGAGGCTCCTGGCCAGGTCGAAGGCGGCGATTGTGTATGGGTTGATGGCCGCACGCTGGCGATCGGGCGCGGCGTCCGCTCCAACCAGGAAGGCATCCAACAGGTTTCCAACCTGCTGACGCCGCTGGGCATTTCCGTCTACGGCTTTGATCTGCCGCTGTGGCAGGGCGAAGAGGCATGCCTGCATCTGATGTCGGTAATCAGCCCGCTGGCCGACGACCTGGCATTGGTCTATTCACCGCTTTTGCCGGCTCCCTTCTACCAGATGCTCAAGGCGCGCGGCATCCGTCTGGTCGAAGGCGATGCCGAAGAGTTCGCCGCTTCCAACGGCCTCAGCCTGAACGTGCTGCCCACCAGCCCGCTCAAGGTTATCGCCGTTGCAGGTTTTCCCAAGACCAAAGCCGCGATGGAAGCTGCCGGCTGCACGGTTGAGATCTTCGAGGCGGATGCGCTCTGCATCGCCTGCGAAGGCGGGCCGACATGCCTGACGCGGCCGATCCTGCGCCAATGAATGGCCGCCGCAAGTTCCGTCGCGAAGGCGAGGAGCGGCGGCGGCAGGATTTGATCGAGGCGACTCTGGACAGCGTGGCGGAATATGGCCTGCAGGGCGCCACCTTACGCACCATCGCATTGCGTGCTGGCGTCACCGCCGGGCTGATCCGGCACTATTTTCCCGGCAAGGAAGAATTGCTGCAGGAGGCCTACACGACGCTGGTCGGCCGCATGACCGAGCAGGCGAAACGAGCATTGGTCATGGAAGATGCCTCGCCGCGCCAACGCCTTGCGGCTTTCGTCACCGCCAACCTCAACCCGCCGATCATCGACTCGCGGGTGTTTTCGCTCTGGGCAACCTTCCTTGGCCGCGCCAATGCGGATCCGACCCTGGCTCGTGCCCACCGCGAAGGCTACCTTGGCTTTCGCAATGAGGTGGAAGCGGTTGTGGCCGAAGTGCTTGCCGCCGAACGGCGCAAGACGGACGCAGGCCAGTTGCGCCATCATGCGATCGCCATCAATGCGATCATCGACGGGCTCTGGATCGAAGGTTGCCTGGCCGGCGAGATGTTCTCGCCCGGCGAATTGGCGGCGATTGGCATCAAGGCTGTGGAGGTCGAACTCGGCCTCTCGCCTCTGGAGCAATCCCAGGAAAAGTGAGAAACGGTTTTCCGTCTGGAATTGCGCAAGAAACAAAGAGATAGAGCGGATCACTGTTTCCGCTAAACAGTGATCCGCTCTAAGGGGAGATATCCAATGACCACGCTCGGCGAAGCGCTCATCACCTTGCTCGAGGCGCATGGCGTCGACATCGTCTTTGGCATTCCCGGCGTTCACACGGTCGAGCTCTATCGCGGGCTGGCGCGCTCGAAGATCCGCCATGTGACGCCCCGCCACGAGCAGGGTGCCGGCTTCATGGCAGACGGCTACGCGCGGGCCAGCGGCCGGCCGGGCGTCGCTTTCGTCATCACCGGTCCGGGTCTGACCAACACCATCACCGCCATGGGGCAGGCGCGCGCCGATTCCGTGCCGATGCTGGTGATCTCGGGGGTCAACGCTACCAACACGCTGGGCAAGGGACTTGGATACCTGCATGAACTGCCCGACCAGCGCGGCATGATGGAAAAGGTGGCGCTGTTTTCGGAACGCGTCACCGAGGCCGGGCAGTTGCCCGGTGCGCTCGCCCGCGCCTTCGCGCTGTTTTCCTCTTCACGCCCGGGACCGGTCCATATCGAGATCCCGACCGATGTCATGGCGACGCCGGCGAACGCAATCTCGGCCGTGCTCGGCAATGCAGCCCCGCCCGCTCCTGCGGCAAGCGCGATCGCGGAGGCGGCGCGGCTTGCAAAGCAGGCCCGCCGTCCGCTTATCCTCGCCGGCGGCGGCGCGAAGAAGGCCGATGCGGCGCTCACGCTTGTCGCCGAGACGCTCGGGGCGCCGGTGGTCGAGACCACCAATGCGCGCGGCCTGCTGCACAATCATCCGCTCTGCGTCCCCGCAAGCCCCAGCCTGAAGGCGGTGCGGGCGCTGATGGCCGACGCCGACCTGGTGATCGCCGCGGGGACGGAGTTCGGCCAGACAGACTATGACGGCTACGGCGACGGCGGCTTCGTGCTGCCGCCCAACCTGATCCGCATCGACATCGGCGCCGATCAGCTCGCTCGCCGCCCTGCGACCGTCGCGATCCAGGCCGATTGCGCCGAGGCACTTCGTGCCCTGCAAGCCGAGCTCGGCGCGGGCGACGTCGCCGTGAAGGACGGCGAGGCCCGTGCTGCCGCAGCGCGTGCGGCTGCATTGGCCGAGCTGAGGCCGGCCCATGTGGCGCAGATGCGAGCCGTGGAAGCGATCCGCGACGCCCTGCCGGGCGCCATTATCGTCGGCGATTCGACGCAGCCGATCTATGCCGCCAATCTCTATTACGACCATGACCGGCCAGGCGGCTGGTTCAATGCCGCGACGGGGTTCGGCGCGTTGGGCTATGGTCCGCCGGCGGCGATCGGCGCCGCGCTTGCGGTTCCCGAGGCGCCGGTCGTCTGCCTGACCGGCGATGGCGGCTTCCAGTTCACCTTGCCGGAACTGGGCGCCGCGCTCGATGCAGGCGCGCCGGTGATCTTCGTCGTCTGGAACAATCGCGGCTATCGCGAGATCGAGACGTCGATGCTCGACGTCGGCGTCGAGCCGGTCGGCGTGTCGCCGGCGCCGCCGGATTTCTGCAAGCTCGCCGAAGCCTATGGCGTAGAGGCCGAGCGGCTGCCGGACGTCGGCGATCTTCCCGGGGCGCTGAGGCGAGCCCGAGCCGCCGCAAAGCCGCGTGTGGTCGAGATCAGGGTGGACTGACGACATGGCGCCACGCACGCACGATTTTTCGGAGAGTTCGTTTTTCAGCGAAGCGCCGTTCAATGATCCGCTGAAGCGCCCCTATCTTGCGCCGCTGCGTTGGGCGGCGTCTTCGCAGGTGCTGCCATGGTCGTTGCGCGCGTGCGCCGCCAAGACCTGCGCGACCTTGGCCCGGCGCCGGGACTGGCGCGCACGCAGCGCTGCGGTCGATCATTCGAAGTGGTGCTCCACCAGCACGCCGTCCAGCAGTCTCGGTCCGATCTGGCAGTATTGGGCGCAAGGCGTCGACGACGCGCCACCGGTGGTCAAGGCCTGCCTGCATTCCGTACAGCTCCACAAGGGCGGGCGCGAACTCGTCATCCTCGACGACAGGACCGTTGGCGACTACATCGATCTGCCCGGCCATGTCTGGGACAAGCGACGGCGCGGCCTGATGAACCGCCAGCATTTTTCCAACTTCATCCGGCTGAGCCTGCTCGCCCGCCACGGCGGCACATGGCTCGACGCGACGATCCTGCTCAGGCAACCCGTTCCGGCGCAGATCGAAGACGAAGAGTTCTACATCCTGCGCGAAACCAGTCGCGCCCCGCGGCTCGTGGAAACGTGGTTCATCCACGCCCGCAAGGGGCATCCGCTTGTCGAAACCGTGCTGCACAACCTCGCCGACTATTGGAAGACGCATGACAGGCTTCTTCAATATTTCATGTTTCCGCATCACATGGAGGCCGCCCTTCTCCTGCATCGCCGGCTGCGGTGTGACTTCCTGCGCATGCCCCAGGTAGGAGCCGACCGGCCGCATGGACTGCAAAGGGCGCTCCTCGAGCCGTTCGACGAGGCGGTCCACCGCGAGATCTACGACGGCTTCTGGCTGCACAAGCTCACGCACAAGTTCCAGCGGCCGGCGATCGGGGGACGACTGCTCTGGGACGCCATCATCGATGGCTGGCCTCACACCGCATGAGCTTCACATCGGCCCGGCGCCAAGCCGAAGCATGCAAAGACGCGACGCCTGCCATGTCGATATTTCAATTGAGTGACAGCGCGAAAGGCGCGACGGTCTATCCTGGGGCGGAATGACCAAGAAGAAGCAAAAAGAAGCGACAGGAGCGGTCGAAGTATGACGGAAACGCTGAATGGCAGGCATGTCGTGGTGACCGGCGGCACCGGTGCCCTTGGTGGCGCGGTTGTCGGCAGGTTGCTGGAGCAAGGCGCCATCTGCCATGTGCCCAACGCCCATGCAGCCGCTCCGCCGAACTTCCCCTACTCCGCCCATGCGAGCGTCCATCTGGCGCACAATGTCGACCTGTCGGATTCCGCCAAGGTCGAGGCTTTCTACCATCAGCTCCCCGACCTTTGGGCTTCGATCCATCTCGCCGGCGGGTTCACCATGGCGCCGGTGGAGAAGATCGAATCGGCATCCTTTGCCGAGATGATGGACACCAACGCCCGCACGACCTTCCTCTGCAGCCGGGCGGCGGTGCGCTCGATGCTGACATCGGGAACCGCGGGCCGCATCGTCAACGTCAGCGCGCGCGCCGGGCTCGATCCGAGACGTGGTTCCGGCATGGTCGCCTATGCGGCCAGCAAGGCAGCCGTGGCCGCGATGACGGTCGCGATGGCCGAGGAACTGAAGCACAAAGGCATCCTGGTCAATGCCGTGGCACCGTCGACGCTCGACACCCCGGCCAACCGAGCGGACATGCCAGATGCCGATTTCGCCAAATGGGTGAGTCTCGAAGCCGTCGCCGAGGCGATCGCCTATCTCGCCTCGCCCGCCAACCAGGCGATGAGCGGCACGCTGGTGCCGCTCTACGGCAGGGCCTGATCGGATACCGCCGACGCGGGGCAGGCGGCTTGGGAACCGTCCGGATTGCGGTAGCTGTAGATTCGCAGCGGCGATGAAGGATCGGTGGGGCACTCCCTCAACCATGCCGGCGGCTTGCCTTCGATCAGCGCTGCCGCGAATGGATAGTTGGTTTCCAGTTTCGGCAATGGCGGACCTCGCCAGGCGCAAACCGCTATATGCGTCGCCCTGGACGCATCCAGATACATGCGCGGGTCGGCGGTCGACGGATCAAGGAAACGATAGCTCCGCTCGATACCCTTTGCCGACGGATGGTTGGGGATCGTCACCACCCTGGGACCTGTGGCGAGGGCGACGAGATGGCCTCCGATCAGCGGTGGCGAGAGGACGATGGCGCCGGCGGGCCACCCCGGCTGCGGTTCCAGACGGCTGAGATCGCAGCTGTCGGCCACCTCTCCAGCGGGAATGGCTGCCTGGGACGTTCGCACCGACAGGTGGTATAGCGCAATTGCCGCCGACAGGATCAGGCCGGGCAGGATCAGGGCGTATTTGCGCGATACCACGGCGACATCAGGTGTCAGGGAGCGTGCCAGTCGCGAGTCTGCCGGCAGGAACTTCGCCACCGCGAAAACCAGGCCGATGCTGGAAAAGAGGGGAACATAGCGAAAGTAGCGCAGATAGCCGATCCCCAGCACCAGGGCGAGCATCGAGAACAAGGCGAGGATGACGCGCGGCCGGGTTCGGCTTTCGGCGTCGAGGCAGATGACGGCCGGGGCAAGCGCGCCCACAAGTATCAGCACTGCGGCGGAGAATGTCCACGACAGAAAGCGCGGATGCCGAAACAGGCTCATTTCCTGAAGGATTCTGTTGAGCATGTTGTCGCGCACATAGGCGTCGATCGAGGCATAGGGGCCATGCAGGCATTGCGGGAACAGCATCGTCAGCGTCGCCACGCTAGCGGCCGCGAACACCGCCAGGATCGTGGCCCGCATTGCCCACCTGCTGCGCCGGCCGGCCAGCAACGGTGAAACGGCAAAGGAAAGCCCGGCGGCGACCAGCGCCGTCGCATATGGCGCCGAATAGGTGTCGCACTTGACCGCGGCATAGGCCGAAGGCGGTTGGACTGCGGCGAGCAGCGCGATTGCTCCCATCGCCAAGCTCAGGCCGAAACCGGTGAGCCTGGCTGCGCCCTGTTCACGGTCCGTGATCCAGTCAAAGGCGTAGACGGCCATCAACAGCGCATAGAAAGGCGCGAATTCGGCGCTGATCGCGAACGCCAGGGCTGTGAGCAGCCCGTTGATCAACGGAGCAGCGCGTTTCTGCGACAGCAGCAGCACCAACGCAGCCAGTAGAAGCAATATTTGCAGATTGTGATAGTCGATGCGCTCTGGGGCGTATTCGCAGAACGTGCTCGAGGCCAGGATCAGCCCCAGCGGCAAGGCAACGGCCGGACTGCCGATGTCCACGGCAATCATCAGCCGCCTGTAGAGATACAAGGCGGGCGCAAACAGCAGCACCGGCACGACAAAGCTTGCCGCCGCCAACGCCGGCTCGGCGCCCAAAAACGGCGCGAGCAGCCACGCGAAGGCGGCATAGGGCAAGTCCACGATCCACGGCCAATGCGAGATATAGGGCTCCGGCTGGACAATGCCGGGCAGGGTCCGGTCGAAGATATTTCCCGTCTCAAGGAAGGTGCGGACTTCATAGAGTTTGATGTAGTCGTCCATATCGCCATCGAGCCTGAAGCCCAATGATCGGAGGGCGATCATCACCAATGCCGTTGCACAGTAGCAGAACAGGGCCGGCGACTTGCCGTAGAGATGCAGCACCCGCGAAGATGGCGTAGCGGGACGATAGTCGCCCATGTCCATGGAAGCCCTTCCCTTCGGGCCCAAGGCAATACGCCAGGAAGTTTATCTTGCCGTAAAGAAAAACCCCGCCGGATCGCTCCGGCGGGGTTTTCTTTGGCCTTGCGAAGTGGAGCTTAGTTGCCCTGCTTCTTCAGCGCCGCGCCCAGGATGTCGCCAAGCGAGGCACCGGAGTCGGTCGAGCCGTACTGGGCGACTGCTTCCTTCTCCTCGGCGATTTCCAGCGCCTTGATGGAGACCTGCAGCTTGCGGGTCTTCTTGTCGAAGGCGATGACGCGGGCATCGACCTTCTGGCCGACGGTGAAGCGCTCGGGGCGCTGCTCGTCGCGGTCGCGGCTGAGGTCGGAGCGCTTGATGAAGGTCTCGAGGCCGCTGTCGACCAGCCGCACGTCCAGACCGCCGTCCTTGACGCCGATGACCTCGCAGGTGACGACGGCGTTCTTGCGCAGCTCACCGCTGCTTGCCGCCTCACCGACGGTGTCCCTGGCCAGCTGCTTGATGCCGAGCGAGATGCGCTCCTTCTCGATGTCGACGTCGAGCACCTGCGCCTTGACCATGTCGCCGCGATTGTACTCCTCGATCACCTGCTCGCCCGGACGGGTCCAGTCGAGGTCGGAGAGGTGGACCATGCCGTCCACATCGCCTTCGAGGCCGATGAACAGGCCGAACTCGGTCTTGTTCTTGACCTCGCCCTCGACCTGGCTGCCAACCGGATGGTTGCGCGCGAACGCTTCCCACGGGTTCTCCAGCGTCTGCTTGAGACCGAGCGAGATGCGGCGCTTGGCCGGATCGACCTCGAGCACCACCACGTCGACTTCCTGGGTCGTCGACAGGATCTTGCCGGGATGCACGTTCTTCTTCGTCCACGACATTTCCGAAACGTGGATGAGGCCCTCGATGCCCGGCTCCAGCTCGACGAACGCGCCGTAGTCGGTGATGTTGGTGACGGTGCCCTTAATCTTCTTGCCGATCGGGAACTTGGTGCCGATCTCCGACCACGGATCGCTCTCGAGCTGCTTCATGCCGAGCGAGATGCGGTGGGTTTCCTGGTTGATGCGGATGATCTGCACCTTGACCGTCTGGCCGATGTTAAGGATCTCGGTCGGATGGTTGACGCGGCGCCATGCCATGTCGGTGACATGCAGCAGGCCGTCGATGCCGCCGAGGTCGACGAACGCACCGTAGTCGGTGATGTTCTTGACCACGCCTTCGACCACCTGGCCCTCTTCGAGGTTCTGCACGATTTCCGAACGCTGTTCGGCGCGGCTCTCCTCGAGCACGGTGCGGCGCGACACCACGATGTTGCCGCGGCGGCGATCCATCTTGAGGATCTCGAAGGGCTGCGGGTTGTGCATCAGCGGCGAGACGTCGCGGATCGGGCGGATATCGACCTGGCTGCGCGGCAGGAACGCCACGGCGCCGTCGAGGTCGACGGTGAAGCCGCCCTTGACCTGGTTGAAGATGACGCCTTCGACGCGCTCACCCTTGGTGAACTTCTCCTCCAGGCGCACCCAGCTCTCCTCGCGGCGCGCCTTCTCGCGCGACAGCATGGCTTCGCCAAGCGCGTTCTCGATGCGCTCGACATAGACTTCGACGGTGTCGCCGACCTTGAGGGAGGACTCCTTGCCCTTGGCGCCGAATTCCTTCAGCGGCACGCGGCCTTCGACCTTGAGGCCGACATCGATGATGGCCATGTCCTTTTCGATCGCGGTGATCGTGCCCCGGACAACCTGGCCCTCGCCGGAATGGCCGGCGGTGAATGATTCTTCGAGCATGCTCGCGAAATCATCGCGAGAGGGATTTGCAGCAGACATTGTTTCTCCTGAAGTGCCCCGCATCTCGAGCGGGACGGGCGCCGTGGGTTAGCATTGCGTGAGCCTGCCGGCGTTCCGGGCTAAGAGCCCTTGGCCGCTCAAAGCGGCAAGTCCGGCGCATGAAGAATGCTGGCAGGCTGGTTCGTGCCCGATATGGGTATCTTTTGCGCCGCCGACAATCGGCAGCGATGGGAAACCCGGCTCAGGCCTTGTTTCTCTTGGCCAGGACGTCGTCGATGATCGCCATGGCCGCCAGGAACGCGGCCTCTATAGCCATTTCGGACGTATCAAGCAAGTGCGCGTCTGGGGCGGGCTTGAGTGGCGAGTCGGCTCGGCCCATGTCGCGTTCGTCGCGGCGCTCGATGTCGGCCAGGATCGTGGCGAAATCGGCTCTGCCGCCCATGCTCTCGATCTCGGCCAGCCGGCGTTGCGCCCGCACCGCAGCACTTGCCGTCACATAGAGCTTGATGTCGGCGTCGGGACACACGACCGTGCCGATGTCGCGGCCGTCGAGCACGGCGCCTGGGGGCGCCTTGGCGAAGGCGCGCTGCTTGTCGACCAGGATGCGCCGCACAGTGGGAATGACCGCGACCTTGGAAGCCGCTTCGCCCACCGCGTGCGCCGAAAGCACCGTGCGGTCGAGATTCGAGAGGTCCACCTGCCGTGCCGCGGTTTCGGCCGCCGAGACATTGTCGAGCGGCAGGCCGAGCTCGAGCAGCTTGTGGGCAACCGCGCGATAGGTGAGACCGGTGTCGAGCAGATTCAGCCGGTAGTGGTCGGAGAGCCGCCGGGCCAGCGTGCCCTTGCCGGCGCCGGCCGGGCCGTCGATGGCGATGGTGAAGGTTGCGCTCATTGGCCGCCCATGAGGCGCGATGAACAAGACGAGCGCCGCTGTCCCGCCAGCATTTCAGTTTGGTTCCAGCCCATCTCCCGTCACTCGATCTCCGCGCCCAGCCCCTTCATCAATCCCATGAACTCCGGAAAACTCGTCGCGATCATGTTGGCGTCGTCGATGGTCACCGGCTTTTCGGTCGCCAGTCCCATCACCAGAAAACTCATGGCGATGCGGTGGTCGAGATGCGTCTTCACCGCCGTGTCCAGCCCGTTGGGATGAGCGCCCAGTCCCTTGCCGCCCGGCTTGCCGCGCACGGCGAGCGAGGCCTCGCCTTCGGTGCAGTCGACGCCGTTGAGCTTGAGCCCATTGGCGACCGCCGACAGCCGGTCGGATTCCTTGACCCGAAGCTCCTCCAGCCCCTGCATCAGCGTCTCGCCCTCGGCGAAGCTGGCGGCGACGGCCAGCACCGGATACTCGTCGATCATCGACGGCGCCCGCTCCGCCGGCACAGCGACGCCCTTCAATTTCGAGGAACGCACGCGCAGGTCGGCGACATCCTCGCCGCCGGCATTGCGCGGGTTGAGTATGTCGATGCGGCCGCCCATTTCCTGCAGCGTCAGCAGCAGGCCGGTGCGCGTCGGGTTCATCAGCACGTTTTCGATCACAATATCGGAGCCCGGCACGATGAGCGCCGCAACCAGCGGAAAGCCGGCGGAGGAGGGGTCGCCCGGTACGGCGATGGTCTGGCCCGTAAGCTTGCCCTGTCCCTCGATGAAGATGTGGCGCACGCCGCGCTCATCGGTCTCGACCGTCAGGTTCGCGCCGAAGCCTTTCAGCATCTTTTCGGTGTGGTCGCGCGTCATCACCGGCTCGATGACGGTGGTGATGCCCGCCGTATTGAGGCCGGCGAGCAGCACCGCCGACTTCACCTGGGCGGACGCCATCGGCACGCGGTAGGTGATGGGCGCGGCGTGCTTGGGGCCGCGCAGCGTGATCGGCATGCGGTCGCCCGGCGAGGCCTTCAGCACCTGCACGCCCATCTGGCGCAGCGGTTCCAGCACGCGGGCCATCGGCCGGCCGGAGAGCGAGGCGTCGCCGATGAAGGTCGTCTCCATGTCATAGGTGCCGACCAGGCCCATGGTGAGGCGCGAGCCGGTGCCGGCATTGCCGAAATCGAGCGGCCCTTCGGGCTGAAGCAGCGCGCCGTTGCCGGTGCCGCGGATCACCCACTCGTCGCCCTTCTTTTCGATGTGCGCGCCCATCGCCTTCATCGCAGCGCCGGTGCGCATCACGTCCTCGCCTTCGAGCAGGCCGGTGATGCGCGTCTCTCCGGAAGCGAGGCCGCCGAACATGAAGGAACGATGCGAGATCGACTTGTCGCCCGGCACCCGGGCCACGCCGGCAAGGGCAGGGGATTTGCGGGCCGTGGCCGGCTTCGGAGCGGCAGCGTGAGACATGATTTCTTCCAAGCAAGATGCCGGCGGGCCGGCTCAATTCGTCATGTTGCGGCGGTCTCGTATCACGGCGCGCGGCGATGGTCATCCCCTCGCGCAGGCCTTCGAATGCAAGGTTTTGCGATGCCGGCTTTTGGCTTTGACAGCGCCGTAAACTGCGGTTAAGGGGACCATTCTTTTTTTGACGAGGCTTGCCGTGGCAAAACCCGAACTTGGCACCAAACGCATCGACCCCGAAACGGGTCGGAAATTCTACGACCTGAACAAAGATCCCATCGTCTCTCCCTATACTGGCAAGAGCTATCCGCGTTCCTATTTCGAGGAAGGCAAGATTTCCGCCATCGAGGAAGATGAGGATGTCGCCGACAAGGAAGTGGACGAGAACGAGGAGGAAGGCGCCGAGCTCGTCTCGCTGGAAGATGCGGACGACGAAACCAAGGGCGGCGGCGACGATCTTCCCGATCTCGGCGACGACGAGGATGTCGACCTCGGTGACGATGACGACGACACCTTCCTTGCCGATGAGGAGGAAGAGGACGACGACGTTTCCGATATGATCGGCGTCGGCGACGACGAGGACGAGGTCTGAGTTTCAGCCTCTGCGCGATCGATTGCCGGCCATTTCGGCCTGTGACGAAAAAGCGGCTTACAAGGCTTGATCTTGACCGAAGGCGGCGCTAGAAGCCGCCAGCACTAAACGACGGCGCGGTTCCCATCTGCGCCGGATCTCTTCGCCGGAAACGGCGCCGGCCGACTGCCGGGAGTGGGGCCATAGCTCAGTTGGGAGAGCGCTTGAATGGCATTCAAGAGGTCGTCGGTTCGATTCCGATTGGCTCCACCAGTCATCCTTCCGGATTAATGTTTCTTTGATGTCCACGAATGCGGCTCGCATCCGTGGGCAAAAACTACCGAACCTCGCCGCCAGTGCAGTGGGTGATCACACCAGCGCCATCAGGCGGTAGCCTTCGAGGACGGCGGCGTGAATGTTGCGGCTGGCGACCGCATCGCCGATCCGGTAAAGCTGGAATCTTCCCTCGGGGTTTCTTGAAACGGTCTGAGGCATGGCCGCCACAAGAGATTTATGGTCCACCTCGCCGCGGTTGATGGAGTGGTCTTTGAGGCCGAAATAGAGTTCGTCCAGCGGTGTCGTGCCGTACTCCACCACAACGTGGTCGGCTTCCTTCTCAATCCGCCGCTTCGCATATTCGTCCTCGAAGATTGCCGCAATCTTGTTGCCCCTGCGTTCGAGCCGTTCCAGGCGCAGGTTGAGGGTGATCCTGGCGTTGGCGGCGTTCAAGGCCCGGAGATAGACCGGATAGTTCGTCGCGCCGATATCCGGCGCCAACGTCCGCTCAGGCGTCACAAGCTCCAGATCGACGCCGGTCGCGGCGATGAACTCCGCTATGGTCATGCCCTGGTGAGAACCGTTGCTGTCGCAGATGAGCACCGATCCCGTCGGCGTGACGGCGCCGCTGAGCACGTCCCAGCTTGTCGTTGCGAGATCCTCGCCACCGCTCAGCAGTTCGAGATTGGGTATGCCGCCGGTCGCGGTGACGACGTAATCCGGTTGTTCCGCCAGAACGTCGTCCACGCCTGCATAGTGATCGTATTTGATTTGCACCCCGAGCCTTGCGCACTCTTCCAGCCGCCAGTCGATGATCCCCATGATCTCGCGTCGGCGCTTTAGGGCGGCTGTAAGCACTACCTGACCACCGGCCTTGGAACCCGCCTCGAAGACCACGACCTCGTGGCCTCGCTCGGCGGCGACGCGTGCCGCCTCCAGGCCACCGGGACCCGCACCGACAACCACGACCTTCTTCCGGCCGTTGGAGCTTCGGCCGACGGTGTGCGAGAGGGTTTCCTCACGCCCGGTTGCGGCGTTGTGGATGCAGACAGCCTGCCCGGAATAGATGGAGTCGATGCAGTAACCCATGCCGACGCAGGGCCGGATCTGATGCTCGCGTCCCTCGATGAGCTTGTTCGCGATATGCGGGTCCGCCATGTGCGCGCGTGTCATCGCAACCATATCCAGCTTCCCGCTCGCAATGGCATGGCGCGCCGTTGCGACGTCCTGGATCCGGGCGGCGTGGAAGGTCGGCAGGTTGATCTGCGAGCGCACGTAACCGGCGAAATCGAGATGGGGCGCCGACGGCGATCCCATCGTCGGAATGACCCGGCTCAATCCCTCGTCAGTGGCAGCCCGGCCGCGAATGACGTTGATGAAGTCGATCATGCCGTCTGCATTCAACCTGCGGGCGATCTCCACCCCTTCATCCGCCGAGAGGCCCTTTTCCCATTGCTCGTCGCAGACCATTCGCACGCCAACGACGAATTCACGTCCGATCCTGTCGCGGATTGCCGACAGGATGTCGCGCACCAGCCTCATGCGGTTGTCCAGCGAGCCGCCATACTCATCCTCGCGCTTGTTGGTTCCTTTCGACCATGACTGGGCGATGATGTGCGAGGCGCACTCCAGTTCGAGCCCATCCAGCCCGGCGTCTCTGACGCGCTCCGCGGCGTCCGCGAACGACTTGACGAGCCGTTCGATATCCCAATCCTCCATGGCCTTGGGAAAGCTGCGGTGCGCTGGCTCCGGAATGGAGGACGGAGCAATCATGGGCAGCCAGTCAGCTTTGTTCCAATTCGTCCGGGCGCCCAGATGCGTCATCTGGATCATGACGGCTGCGCCGTGCTCGTGAACGTCGTCGGCCAATTCGCGGAGCCATTTCACGCAATCGTCCCTGTGGAGTTGGATGTTCCCGAATGCCTGGGGACTGTCGATGTCGACCACCGAAGAGCCGCCGATCATCGTCAGGGCGATGCCGCCCTTCGCCTTCTCGGCGTGGTAGAGGCGGTAGCGATCTTTCGGCAGGCCTTCTTGCGTATAAGCCGGCTCATGGGCGGTCGACATGAGTCGGTTGCGAAGCGTCAGGTGCTTGAGCTGCAAGGGCTGAAGAAGCGGATCAGTTGACACTCTGGAATCTCTCTGATCGGATTGTTGGCAGGAGCGCTCGAATGGTGGCCTTCGATCACATCAAAATTCCGTCGCGGCCGGGTTGGGTAAAGAGCAATTAGATTCATGGACGTATGAGCCACGACCGCCGCACGATCCGCCATTCAGTCCCTTCGCTGCACGGTTTGATTTTGTTCGAGGCGGCAGCGCGCCATCTCAATTTTTCCACCGCCGCCAGCGAGCTCTCGATAACCCAGCCTGCGGTCAGTCATGGCATCAGGCAGCTGGAAGTGACGCTCGGCCATCCATTGTTCGTGCGCGAGCACCGTACGCTCAGCCTTACCACCCAGGGCCTGCGCCTGTACGCGGCGGTGGCAAGCGGCTTTGGCACCATTTCCGAGACGCTCGCGGAGATTTCCGGTTCGGCGCATCGCGACAAGATCGTTGCCAGCGCTTCCACGGTTCTCGCCACCGAATGGCTGCTTCCGAAGCTGGCGGGGCTTCGGCAGGAGCATCCCAATCTGCAGATCGAGATCCGGTGTCTTGATCGCGACCCGGAGCTCGCATCGTCCGGGATCGATATTCACATTCGACTGGGCGACGGCAACTGGCCTTTTTGCAGCAGCACCCAGTTGTGGGCCGAGCAGATTGTTCCGGTGTGCAGCCCGGCGTTTCTCGAACGTCACGGACCGTTCGGGTCTGTCGCGGAATTGCTGTCGCATCCGCTCATCCACTATGTCGACCCTTACCGATTGAGGATTGGCTGGGCCGAATGGTTGCGAGCTCTTGAATTGCCGGTGCCGGCGAATTTGCCCGTCGCACTGGAGGTCAACGATTCGCTCTTTGCCCAAAAAGCGGCCGAGATGGGCGAGGGGATTTCGCTGGGCTGGCGACCGATCGTCGACCATGCGCTTGCTGCCGGACGGCTTGCCATTGCTTTTCCCCGGACGTTGGAAACGGGTCGTCACCACTATGCCGTGATCGCTTCGGGTCCTGGAATCAGAAGAGCCGTAGCGCAGTTCAGGGATTGGCTTTCGGCAAGATCTTCCGCCTGAAGCCAGGCCGGCATCGCGCCGGAGCGGATGCTCGCCAAACACTTTCCGTGACGGTGGGGGCGTTGCTGAACCGGCGGCCGTTGGTGCGCCCACGCTCATACATGCATGAATCGAATTGCCCTTTACCGGGCCGACGGCGGTCGGAATGCTGGTCCGAGCGACGCTTGTTTTCGAAATCGTGCATACCCTCAAAACGGCCGAACATCGTCGAGGGGAACGGTTTCACCTGGACAAGCGCAAGCACGCCATTCGTGCCTAGACCGCACGCCAAGCCTGGATGATGCAATGACCGCTCTCGACATTCCCGCAAGCCGCCGTCGCGGCGGGCGCTCTTCAGTTATTGCCGCACGGAGCGGCCACCAGCCAAAACCCGTGGCGGCCGGCACTTTCGTCGAACAGCCGCCAGCGGCCCCCAAACGAAACTGCTATCTGTTTTTCATCGCGTCTGACGTCGGCGAAACTTGAGTTTCGCGACCGAGGGATGCTATACAATTGAAGTACACTATGCGCGATATGCGCAGCTAAGCGTTGTTGTTGTTACATTTCGCAATTGGGTTGGTCTCGATTGGCTCCGGCACACAGACTTTCTTCTCTGACGCTTGGTTTTGCGACATTCGCGCTCGTTGCCTGCCAATCGGCCTCCGAGACACCACCACCTCCTCCGTCCCAACCTCCGTTGGCTGCCGTTGCGGCCCCGGCTTCCCCGGATACGGCGGTGCTGGATCAATCCTTGACGGTCACTCCTCCCGGCAAGGGCGTTCCGGCCAAGTATGCCGCGTTTTCAGGCATATGGGCCGGACGGCTGGATGGATTGTATGAAGGCAAGCTCGCCGTGCTGACGGTGTCTCCAGGCGGGCAGGCGACGGTAAGCTACGCCTGGGGCGACGTGGCCGAGAACAAGCCGGGGGTCGCCGACGGCGCCGGCAGAATTGTCGGGAACACATTGAAGCTCGGGCGCCTTCCGAACGGCGCCGACGCCACCTTCACCATGCTGCCCGATGGAACTTTGGCCGCCACCTATGCGCTTGCCGGCCAGACTTTTAAGGGCCAGTTCGCAAAGCAATAGGCAGAACTCTCCTGATGCAGGCGGACCAGAATTGTGCAGCGGTTCTGGGACAACGGCAAAAGCGCGCCGTCTGAATCCGTGTCAGCGCGACGCGCTTTGGCGCATGGCCCCCTCGGTTTGTCGGTCATGGTTCAGCACGCTCGCCGGGCTTCGCTTTACTGTCGAGCGAACTTCCGCCGGCCACAGGACGAATCCGCATGATCCAATTGCCTTTTGCGCTTGCCGAGTATCGAAGCAGGCTTGCCGCCATCCGCGCCGAGATGGCGCAGCGCGGTCTCGATCTGCTGATCGTCAATGACGTTGCCAACCAGCACTACATCACCGGTTACGACGGCTGGTCGTTCTATACGCCGCAGGTGGTCCTGGTGCCGCTTGGCGACGAGGAGCCGGTCTGGATCGGCCGGGCCATGGACGCGGCGGGCGGGCTGCTGACGGCCTGGATGAAGCCGGAGAATGTCGTCGGCTTCCCTGAAGACCATGTCCAGCGCCCGGACCGCCATCCGATGGACTGGATTGCCGGCTGGATCGACAAGAAGGGCTGGGGGCGCGGCAATATCGGCATCGAGCTCGAGGCCTATTACTATTCGCCGAAAGCCCATGCCCGCCTGACCGCCGGCCTGCCCAACGCGATGTTCCACGACGCCGACCTCCTGGTGAACTGGATCCGCAGTGTCAAGTCGGAGGCCGAGATCGCCTACCTGCGCAAGGCCGCGCGCCTGGCCGAGGCGGCGGTCAGTGCGGCCTATGAGGTGATTGCGCCGGGCGTCCGCGAATGCGACGCCATCGCCAAGATCCAGGCGGCACAAATAGCCGGCTCGCCGGACTTCGCCGGCGACATCACCGCTTTGCCGCCGACCATCCTTGGCGGCGAGAACGCCTCGGCCCCGCACATCATGTGGAGCGACCGCCGCTTCGGCGAGAACGAAACCGTCGCGCTGGAACTCGCCGGTGTCGTGCGCCGCTACGCCGCCGGTCTCGCGCGCACGCTTCAGCTGGGCGCCATGCCCGCCAAGGTCGGCGACACGGGCAAGGCCGTGCTGGAAGGGATGGACGCCGTGCTCGCCGCGATCAAGCCCGGCGCGGTGGCGGAAGACGTCGAGGCAAGCTGGCGCAAGGTCATCCAGCGCTACGACCTGAAGAAGGAGTCGCGCATCGGCTATTCGATCGGCGCCGCCTATCCGCCCGACTGGGGCGAGCACACGATCAGCCTGCGCCAGGGCGACAAGACCATCCTGAAGCCTGGCAACGTGCTTCATTCCATTCTCGGCATGTGGATGGACGGCTGGGGCATCGAAATCAGCGAAACGATCTTCGTCACTGCCAATGGCTGCGAGACGCTGACCAGCTTCCCGCGAGAAATCCATGTCAAGCGCTGAAGCCGGCAATGGCTTGATGGACCCCGCTCTGGAGCGCCGGATGATCGAGATCCGGCGCCATCTCCACCGCAACCCGGAGCTCTCCAACGAAGAGCGCGAGACGCAGGCCTATCTCAAGCATGCGCTGGAGGAAGCCGGATTGCATGGCGTGAGGCCGGTGGCCGGCTTCGGTCTCGCCGTGGAGATCGTCGGCACGGCGGCGCCTTCGAACCGCAAGGTGGTGATCCGGGCCGACATCGATGCGCTGCCGATCACGGAAGCCTCCGGCGTGCCGTTCAGCTCCGAGCGTCCAGGCGTCATGCATGCCTGCGGCCATGACGCCCACGCGGCAATGGGCTATGCTGCCGCCGCTATGCTGGAGCGCCAGAAGCAGTCCTTCAGCGGCACGGTGAGGATCATCTTCCAGCCTGCCGAGGAGGCGGAGCCGCTGGGTGGTCGGCGCGTCGTGGCGGAAGGGCTGCTCGACGATATCGACGCCGCGATCGGCATCCATGTCGATCCTTACACCACGACGGGCAAGATCGCGGTGGGCCCGGGGCCGTATACCCTCGCCTGCGACACGTTCGACATCAGGGTGACCGGGAGTTCCGCGCACGCGGCCAAGCCGTCGGAGGGCGTCGACGCCATCGCCGTCGCCTGCTCGATCGTGACGGAGCTGCAGAAGGTCGTCTCGCGCGAGATCGATCCCTACGATCCGCTGGTCGTCTCCATCACCGGCATCGAGGGCGGCGGCGCCTATAATGTGATCGCGGCCGAGGCCAGGTTGAAAGGCACGATCCGCAGCGGCCACGAGGCGACCCGCCAGTATGCTTGGAGGAGGCTGCGCCAGATCGTCGAGGGCGTGGCGGCATGTCATAACGCCAGCGCCGAGGTGAACCTGCAGCGCGGTGAGCCGCCGGTGATCAACGACCCCGACATGGTCGAGATCATCCGCAAGGCTGGCGCCGATCTGCTGGGACAAGAGGGCGTGGTCGGCGCGCCGGGCTGGACCGCCGCGGACGATTTTGCTTTCTACAGCGAGAAGTGCCCGTCGGTCTATTTCCGGCTCGGCATCCGTAACGAGGAAGCCGGCGCGGTCTATCCGCTCCATCATCCGCGCTTTCGCGTCGACGAGGCGGCGCTCTCCATTGGGGCTACCCTGCTTTCCGCCGCCGCCCGCGACTTCCTGCGGCCGCCCTCATGAATCGAGTTTCGTCCAGCCTCACCTGATCGCTTCAACCTGTGCCGGGTGAAGGCGAATCGGCTATGCCTCTGCAATGCAGGAGACGTCCCTCTACGCCCCGGTGAAGCGCTTCCTCGAGAGCCTCGACTTCACCGTCAAGGGCGAGATCGGCGGCTGCGACGTCGTTGGGCTGCGCGGTGGTGAGCCGCCGGTGGTGGTCATCTGCGAGCTGAAGCTGCAGTTCAATCTCGAGCTCGTGCTACAGGGCGTCGATCGCGCGGCGGCCTGCGACGAGGTCTGGCTCGCTGCTCGCATGTCGGCGCGCGGCAAAGGTCGCGAGCACGACCGCCGTTTTCGCGCGCTTTGCCGGCGGCTCGGCTTCGGCCTGCTTGGCGTCGGCGGCAAGGGCGAGGTCGAGCTGCTGCTCAGCCCCGCAGCCCTGCCGCCACGGCGCGATCCGCGACGGCGCTCGCGTCTGGTCGAGGAGCATCAGCGCCGCAAGGGCGATCCGGCTACCGGCGGCAGCACGCGAAAGCCGATCATGACCGCTTACCGGCAGGAAGCGATCGCCTGCGCCGCCGCCATGGCCGACGGCCCCAAACGGCCGCGCGATCTGAAAAGCATTTCAACACGCGCGGCCAGCATCCTGCTGCACAATTATTATGGCTGGTTCGCCAGGGCCGAGCGCGGCATCTACGCGCTGACCGAAGCCGGCCACGCCGCCATCCAATCACATCGGGTCCTTGAAGGCTCGCTGCAGGTCGCTCCGTATCAGGCCGACCAGCTCGGCGTGAAGGTCGGCGCGTGACCGGCTGCCGCCGTCGGCGCAGATCGGGTCGACTTCACCGGATTCCTTCAGCAGTTCGGCGCCGCCCGGCTTGCATTCCTGCAGGAAGCTGAAGTGGATTGCGCCCTTGACGGTGGCATAGGTCCCGCGCGGCGTCAGCGCCGCCAATTTATCGGCAATCACCCCGTCGGGGATCGTGTCGGCGCTGCCCAGATTGATGAAATCCATCGGGATCGTGACCGCCTTCAGGCTTCCGGCATCGTAAGCCAGGGCAAGGCCGGGATCGATCAGCACGGCCGATTTGACGCGGGGGTCGAGGTTTGATTGATCGAAGCGTGTCTTGTCGATCGTCCGCAGGTCGAGCTTGTCGACATGCACGACCACGTCGTTGAGATAGCCGATGCCGCCGGCATACCAGGCGCAGTCCCATTTCTTGTATTCGTCGCAATATTGGGCATAGGCGTCGAGGCTGGCGCGGGCGCCGGCAATCTCCATCGGCGCCGCGCCGCCGAGCGAGAAGCCAAGGACACCGATCTTGCCGCTGTCGACGGCGCTGCTCCAGGTCGGGTCGGTCGTCATCGTGTCGATCACCGCGGAAAGGTCCTGCGTGCGTTCCCACACCTTGGGCGTGTTGACTGGGGTCGAGTCACCGCTGGTCGTGCCGGGGTGATTGGGACCGGCGACTATAAAGCCCGCCCTGGCGAGTTCCGTTGCCAGCCAGGCCATTCCCTGGACACGGCCGCCCGACCCGTGCGACAGCACGACGAGTGGAAAGCGTCCTTTGACGAGCGGCGCATTCTTCAGGGCCGGCACGCCCTTGAATACCTTGTTGTCGCCCAGCAGAACGGCTTCGCCGCCGGCCTCGGCCGGATACCAGACAAACACCTGGAGGTCGCGGCCGCGTTCTGGCGCGGCCACGAAGATTTCGCGCATGCCGATCTCGGCAGCCTGGCTGGCTGCGGAGAACGCGACTGTAAGCACTACCGCGGAAAGCAAACGGGAGAGTGTCATGAAAACCTCGCTCGGTTGAAAAGACCGGCGATGATTTGCCGATAATGTCCCTAAGCTGCGTCCTCGATCGCGATCGAGGTCGTTCTCGATCGCGATCTGGGCCATTATCCGTGCCTCCCGATTTGTCTCGAGACTGCCGTGATTTTCGTTCCTCTGCCCTTCGTCGTCGCCCTGCTGCTGCTGATCCTGCTTGTCAGGATCCTGCAGGGCGAGCAGTCGTCGCAAGCCAACCGTCCATTCCTGGCCCTTGTGGGGTTGTGCGCTGTGCAATCTATCCTCGTCGGCTTGCGCTGGGGCTATGATGTCCTGGATTTGCGCTTTTTGATGCCTGTGGTGGCGAGCTGCCTGCCGCCGCTGGTCCTGGCGAGCTTTCGCAGCTTGATCCATCACGATGCGGCGGAAGCGGACGGTGTCCGCTGGCTTCATGCCGCACCCCCGGTGGTCATCGTCGGGCTGTTGCTGCTGGCTCCCGCGTTGATAGATGCTGCCTTGATCGTGATCTTCGTCGGCTACGCATTGGCTGTGCTCAGCCTTGGCCGCGCCGGCCCGGACGCGCTGGACGAGGCACGCTTCGACGGCGCAATAGCCGCGCATCGCGCGCTCGTCATCGCAGCCGCATCGCTTTGTCTGTCGGCCCTGTTCGATTTGGTGGTGCTCCTGGATTTCGAATGGAGCAGGGGCAAGAACGCGGCCTTCCTGGTCAGCAATGCGAACCTTCTCGGTCTCTTTCTCTTCGGTATCACTGCCATTGTCGCTGCCCGCGCACGGGCAACTCCGATGCCTCCCATCGAAACTGAGGCCGCATCCATCGCCGCGCAGGATCGCGAGGTCCTCGACCGCATAGACAAGCTGCTGGTCGAGCAGAAACTCTCGCGCGACGAAAACCTGACCTTGTCGCGCCTGGCGCGGCGCGCTGGCGTTCCGGCCCGCCGCATATCCGGCGCGGTCAACCGGCTCGCCGGCAAGAACGTTTCGCAATACATCAACGATTTCCGCGTCGCCGAAGCCTGTCGGCTGCTGCACGAAACCGACCTGTCCGTGACGGCTGCGATGCTGGAATCCGGCTTCCAGACCAAATCGAATTTCAACCGCGAGTTCCGGCGCGTTACCGCGCTCAGCCCAGCCAACTGGCGCGAGAAGGCGCGGTCGGCGGCGACCTGACCGGTTCAGCCGTGACCGATCTGAACTTCACGGTCACTACATCAGGTGACGACTCCAGAAAAAATGATTGACTCATGTCGTAGTGCGTGCAGAAATTGGTTGGACCATTGAACCACTTTAGGTTTTGGCGTGACCGATCTCCTGCCGCCCATCCAGACCACGGCCCGCGACGACGCGGTGCTCAAGGCGTTGGCGGGCTTCGTCAGGCAGGAGGCCCTTGGCCCGGGTGAAAAGCTGCCGACCGAGCGCATCCTGGCGGAGCGTCTCAAGGTCAGCCGCAACACGGTGCGCGAAGCGCTCACCCGCTGGGAAGGGTTGGGCCTGGTTGAGCGGCGGCAGGGCAGCGGTACCTATCTCAAGGCGGCCGTCTCGCCCGATATGTTGCACATGCCGCTGACATTGGCCGGCGGCAATGATTTCGCCGGCCTGATGTCCACGCTGGAGATCCGCCGCGCGCTGGAGGCCGAGGCCGCCGCCCTTTGCGCCGTCCGCGCCGGCAAGGCCGAGATCGCAGAGATCGAACGCAAGCTCGACATCATGGAAGAGGCCTTCCACACCCGCGCCGGCATGTCGTCGGAGGAGGACTGGGAATTCCATCAGGCGGTCTTCCGTGCCTCGGGAAATCCGCTGTTCGAGCAGATCATCGCCGCCATGTACGAGATGTTCCACCGCTTCTGGGAACATCCGCTCGGCGTGCGCGACTTCGGCCATGCCAGCTTTCCCTATCACCGCACCATCTTCGACTGCATCGCCGCGCACGATCCGGACGGGGCCCGCGACGAGGCGCTGAAGCTCATCGCCACCGTCGAGGACGACCTGAAGCGCGGCGCCGCCAACCTCAAACTTTCGGACCGCAGATGAACGAGCACCCGACCGGTTTCGACCCGGCTTCTCTGGCCAGCGACTATCTCGGCGAGGCCGCCACGCTTCTCGCCCATGACGATCCGTTTCCCGGCGGGGCGGTGGTGCCGCCGATCTACCAGACGTCTCTGTTCACCTTCGACAGCTATGCCGACATGGCCGACACCTTCGCCGGCCGTCGCCGCCAGCCGATCTATTCGCGCGGCGACAATCCGACGGTGATGGAGTTCGAGGCGCGTGTCGCGGCGCTCGAAGGCGCCGAGGCCGCGCGCGGCTTCTCAAGCGGCATGGCGGCCATCAGCGCCACGGTGCTCGCCTTCGTCGGCGCCGGCCAGCGCATGGTTGCCGTACGTAACTGCTACGGCGATGCCTACCGGCTGTTCGAACGGCTGTTCCCGCGCTTGCAGATCAAGGTCGACTATGTCGACGGTTCCGATCCCGACGCCGTGGCGGCGGCGCTTCCCGGCGCCAAGCTGCTCTATCTCGAAAGTCCGACCTCGATGATGTTCGAGTTGCAGGACATCGCCCATCTGACGCGGCTGGCGAGGGAACAGGGCATCGTCACCACCCTCGACAATTCATGGGCCACGCCTGTCTTCCAGAAGCCGATCTCGCACGGTGTCGATCTGGTGCTGCATTCGGCTTCGAAGTACCTCGGCGGCCACAGCGACACCGTTGCCGGCGTGGTGGCCGGCTCGGCCGCGCATATCAGGCACATCAACGAGCAGACCTATTCCTCGCTCGGCGGCAAGCTGTCGCCTTTCGAGGGCTGGCTCTTGCTGCGCGGGCTGCGCACGCTGCCGCTCAGACTGCCGCATCATATGAAGAGCGGGCTCATGCTGGCCGAGCGGCTGAAAGCACATGGCAAGGTTGAGCGGGTCAACCACCCTGCCTATTCCAACCATCCCGGCAAGCAGACACTTGCCGGCTATGCCGGGCTGTTCTCCTTCGAGGTCGCCGAGGATGTCGACATTCCGGCTTTCGTCGATGCGCTCAGGCTGTTCCGCATCGGCGTCAGCTGGGGCGGCCACGAAAGCCTGGTCGTGCCGGCAAAGGCTTCGCTCGAGCAGACGCCGGGTCTCAATTCGATGGCGCGCTTCGGCGTCAGCCCCCGAACCATCCGCTTCAATGTCGGGTTGGAGAATGTCGAGGACCTCTGGACGGACATCGCCCAGGCCTTCGACAAGGCAAGAAGATAACCAGAGTACAAAATGGGAGTTTCGAACATGAAAAGACTGACATTCATGCTTGCCGCCGTTGCCGGCCTGGCGATCTCCGCCGGGGCCGCGCTGGCCGACACCACCATTAAGATGGTCGAGGTCATCACCAGTCCGCCGCGCACCGAATTCCTGAAGAAGCAGATCGCCGAGTTCGAGCAGGCCAATCCCGGCATCAAGGTCGAGCTCGTCTCGCTGCCCTGGGGCCAGGCGTTCGAGAAGTTTCTCACCATGGTCCAGGCCGGCGACACGCCCGACGTGGTCGAGATGCCGGAACGTTGGATGGGCCTCTACGCCAACAACGGCCAGCTCGAGGATCTCGGCCCCTACATGGCCAAATGGGACGACGCCAAGACGCTCGGCGACCGCGCCAAGCAATTCGGCTCTACCGTCAACAACACGCAGTTCATGATCCCCTACGGCTACTATGTGAACGCGCTGTTCTGGAACAAGAAGCTGTTCAAGGAAGCGGGTCTCGACCGTCCGCCGGCAACGCTCGACGAGTTCGTCGAGTTCTCCAAGAAGATCTCCGCCATCCCCGGCAAATACGGCTACTGCCTGCGCGGCGGCCCCGGCGCCTTCAACGGCATGCACATGTTCATGAACATCGCCGACGGCAAGGGCGGCTATTTCACCGAGGACGGCACCTCGACCATCAACGACGAGGGCTCGGTCAAGGGCCTGCAGATGCTGGCCGACATGTACAAGAACGGCCTGGCGCCGAAGGATTCCGTGAGCTGGGGCTTCAACGAGACGGTGACCGGTTTCTATTCCGGCACCTGCGCCATGCTCAACCAGGATCCCGACGCGCTGCTGGGCATCGCCGACAAGATGAGCGCCGACGACTTCGCCGTGGCGCCGTTGCCGGTCGGACCGAGCGGCAAGTCCTACCCGACCTTGGGCTATGCAGGTTGGGCTATGTTCGCCAACTCCCAGCACAAGGAAGAGAGCTGGAAGCTGATGGCGACGCTTCTGTCGCCCAAGGACAATCTGGAATGGGCAAAGGAAGTCGGGGTCGTCCCGATCCACAACGGCGCCGACCAGGACGCTCACTTCAAGACCGAGCAGTTCAAGGGCTGGTTCACCGAGCTGAGCGACAGCTCCAAATATGAAATGGTGACGCCGCCGACGCATCTGGAAAACCTCGGCAACTTCGTCGACCAGGTGGCGATCAAGAACTTCCAGGAAGTGCTGCTCGGCCAGAAGCCCGCCAAGCAGGTGGCCGACGAATGGGCGGCGTTCCTGACCAAGGAGCAGCAGGCCTGGCTGGCGAAAAATAAGAAGTGACGCCCACTCTGCCTTCTCCCCGTTCAACGGGGAGAGGTGTCACGAAGTGACGGATGAGGGGCAGCGCCGAGTTCCGAGAAGCTGGCTCCGCCCCTCATCTGCCTGCCGGCATCTTCTGCCCGTGAACGGGGAGAAGGGCGCTGTCGTCTGCGCCGGCACCCACTACTTACCGCGAGCACCGCATGACCTACGCCGTGTCCGAAATCCGATCCGCCGCCAGGCCGCGCAACAAGCGGCTGAGCAAGGCGGCGATCGAGCCTTGGCTCTATCTGTCGCCGGCAATCGTCCTGCTGGTCGTGGTGCTCCTGGTGCCGCTGATCATCGGCATCGGCTATTCGTTCCGTAAGTTCTCTGCCTTCAAATCGGAATATGTCGGCCTCGGTCAGTATGAGGCGATGCTCTCCGACGCCGTGCTCGGCCAGGCGCTGGTCAACACGCTGTGGTGGACGGTCGCCAGCCTGTTCTTCCAGTTCTTCCTCGGGCTCGGCCTGGCGCTGCTGCTCGACAAGCCGTTCCATGGCCGCAGGATAGTGCAGGCGGTGGTGTTCCTGCCCTGGGCGGTGCCCTCCTTTCTGTCGGGCCTCACCTGGGCGTGGCTGTTCAACCCGATCATTGGGCCGCTGCCGCACTGGCTCTTCGCGCTCGGGCTGAAGGCCGAGCCGACCAATGTGCTGTCCGATCCCGCCACCGCCATGTGGGGGCCGATCGTCGCCAACATCTGGTTCGGCATTCCCTTCTTCGCCATTACGCTGCTGGCGGCGCTGAAGTCGATCCCGTCCGAATTGCACGAGGCCGCCGCCATCGACGGCGCCTCGCCCTGGCAGCGCTTCACCAAGGTGACGCTGCCTTTCCTGGCTCCGACCATCGTCATCACCGTCATGCTGCGCACCATCTGGATCGCCACCTTCGCCGACCTCATCTTTGTCATGACCGAGGGCGGACCGGCGGGCTCGACCAGCACGGTGCCGGTCTACATCTATGTCAGCGCCTTCAAATCGCTGGATAAGGGCTATGCCTCGGCGGTCGCGGTGCTGCTGCTGGTGCTGCTGATTGCTTATGCGATCGGCTTGATCGCCATCCGCCGCACGTTGGTGAGGCACGTCTGATGATCGCCGGACGCTCCACCTCCTCGCGCATTGCCGGCGGCATCGGTCTCTACGGCGCGATTGCCGCCTACGTGATCTTCGCGCTGTTCCCGATCTTCTGGACGCTGAAGATCTCGGTGACGCCGGAGCGGCTGCTCTACTCCGAAGGCATCACCTTCTGGCCGTCTGAGATGACGCTGCGCAACTTCGACACCGTGCTCGAAGCCTCCGACTTCCCGCGCTATTTCCTGAACAGCGTCATCGTCTCGGTATCGACGGCGGCACTGGTCACCGTCATCGCCACGCTGGCTGGCTACGCCATGTCGCGCTTCGCCTTCCGTGGCAAGGCTACCTTGGCCATCCTGCTGCTGCTGACCCAGACCTTCCCGCTCGTCATGGTCATTCCGCCGATCTATCGTATCATGGGCGATCTCGGCCTCACCAACAGCCTGACCGGCCTGATCATCATCTACACCGCCTTCAACACCGCCTTCGCCACCTTCCTCATGCAGTCCTTCTTCGACGGCATTCCGAAGGATCTGGAGGAGGCGGCGATGATCGACGGCTGCACGCGTGCCCAGGCGATGCGCCGGGTGATCGTCCCGTTGACTTTGCCCGGCATGGGCGCGACGCTCGGCTTCGTCTTCACCGCCGCCTGGAGCGAGTTGCTGTTCGCGCTGATGCTGATCTCCAGCGATGAGCAGAAGACCTTTGCCGTCGGCCTGCTCACCTTCATCGGCAAATTCGCCGTCGACTGGGGGCAGATGATGGCCGCCTCGATCCTGGCGCTGATCCCGGTCTGCATCTTCTTCGCCTTCCTGCAACGCTATCTCGTCACCGGCCTCACCGCCGGCGCGGTCAAAGGATAAAAGATGGCTTCCGTCACCCTGCAACATGTCGAGAAGGATTACGGCGCGCTGCGCATCCTGCACGGCGTCGATCTCGAGATCGCTGACGGCGAGTTCGTCGTCCTCGTCGGTCCGTCCGGCTGCGGCAAGTCCACGCTGCTGCGCATGATTGCCGGGCTTGAGGAGGTCACCGGCGGCGAGATCCGCATTGGTGAGCGCCTGGTCAACGACGTCGCGCCGAAAGACCGCGACATCGCCATGGTGTTCCAGTCCTACGCGCTCTATCCGCACATGGACGTCTCCTCGAACATGGGCTTCAGCCTGATGCTGAAGAAGGCCGAGAAGACCATGATCGATGGCAGGGTCGGCGCCGCGGCCAAGCGTCTGGGCCTGGATAGCTTCCTCGGCCGCCTCCCGCGCCAGCTCTCCGGCGGCCAGCGCCAGCGCGTCGCCATGGGCCGCGCCATCGTGCGCGACCCGAAAGTGTTCCTGTTCGACGAGCCGCTGTCGAACCTCGACGCCAAGCTGCGCGTCCACATGCGCGCCGAGATCAAGGCGCTGCACCAGCAGCTCAAGACCACCTCGGTCTATGTCACCCACGACCAGGTCGAGGCGATGACCATGGCCGACCGTATCGTCGTCATGCATGACGGCTATGTGCAGCAGGTCGGCCACCCGCTGGAGCTCTACGACCGCCCGGCCAATGCCTTTGTCGCCGGCTTCATCGGCTCGCCGGGGATGAACTTCCTGCCGGCCAAGGTCGCCAAGGGCGGCAAGGTCGATGCGGTGCTGGCCGACGGCCACAAGCTCAGGCTGCCGGACGGCCTGCCATTGACGGATGGCGATGCGCTGACCGTCGGGCTGCGGCCCGAGCATATCAAGCTGATCGACGACGGCGCCCTGAAGGCCGAGGTCGAGGTGGTCGAGCCACTGGGCCTCTCGACGCAGTTCTATGTCAGGCTGGCCAATCAGCAGGTCTGCGTCTTCGTCATGGGCCGCAGCAATGTCAGGCCGGGCGACACCGTGCGGCTGTCAGCCGATCCGGCCGCGCTGCATCTGTTCGACCCGGAAAGCGGCGCTCGCATCGGATAGGTCAGCGCCAGCGGAAGGCGTCGAGAGTGTAATCGGGCCACGCGCCAAGCTCTCGGTACAGTCCGGCCAGATCGCCGCTATCGGCCAATATCCCGGACAAGACCAGCACGGTCGCCACGCCTGCACCGGCCCCGCCTGCGATGTCGTGCTCGATGCTGTCGCCGACGCAGACAATGTTGTCGCGCGCCGGATTTCCGGCCGTCCCCAGCGCCGCTTCAAAGATCGCCGGGTAAGGCTTGCCGATGCGGCTGACGCTGCCGCCGAGGCGCTCATAGAGGCCGGCGATCTCGCCGGCGCCGAAACGCGGGCCAACCGCGGTCAGCATGATCCGGTCGGGATTGGTGCAGAAGCACGGCACCCGCCGCGCTGCGGCCGGGCCAAGCAGCGCGCTGTAATGATCGAGATCGTAGCGATCGCCCTCGCTGGCCGAGAGCAGCACCAGCTCCGCGTCGTCGCCGCTGTCGGTTACGGTCAGGGGGAGGCCTTCGATTGCCGAACGGTCGCCGTCGCGGCTGACCAGCAGGCATCTTGTGCCGGGCTTCAAGGCGCCCGAGCCCACCATGCCCTTGAACCTTCGCCAGGCCACCTCGCCGGACGACACGAAATGGTCCCAGCTCCCGGCCTCGAAGCCGAGCTTGAGCAGCCGCCGCTCGTTGGGCGCCGCCCGCTTGCCGGAATTCGAGATCAGCACCACCGCCTTGCCGGCGCGCTTCAGCGCCGACAAGGCTTCGACCGCGCCGGGATAAGGCTCTCTGCCGTCATGCAGCACGCCGAACTGGTCGAGCAGGAAGACCCCGTAGCGTTCGGCCAGCGCTGCGATCCCGTCGAGATGTTTGGCCTGTTTCGCGCTCAAAGCAGCCCCGCTTCCTTTGCGCCCATCAGGGCCAGCCGCGCGGTGCCGGCGGCGGCTTCGTTTGAGAGCGCGGGCAGGAAATCGACTCCGAGCTTGCGCCGTCGGATCGCGGTCCAGGCGGCATTTGCGGCGCCCCCGCCGACGCTGCGCACCGAGGTGAGCTTCGGCGCGCCGAGTTCGGCAAGCCTCCGATAGCCGAGCGCCTCGATGGCCGCGATGCCTTCCAGCATCGCCTTGAGATAGTCGGCGTCGGATGCCGGCCTCGGCAGCAGGCGCGGCTGCAGCGAAGGATCGGCAATTGGGAAACGCTCGCCGGGTACCCCGAGCGGATAGTAGTCGAGGCCGGTCTGGGTTGCGGGATCGATCGCGGCGCTGAGCTCGACGATGCGGTCCAGCGTGAAATGCTGGGCAAGAACCTTGCCTCCGGTGTTCGAGGCGCCCCCCGCTAGCCAGGCGTCGCCCAGCCGATGGCTGTAGATGCCATAGCGCGGCGCAAAGATCGGCCGGCCGGACAGGATCTTGATGGTCAGCGACGATCCGAGCGCGGTGACACCCTCGCCCACGCCTGTGGCGCCCGTCGCCAGGAATGAGGCGCAGCCATCCGTGGTGCCGGCAACAATCGCCACCTCGCGCGGCAGCCCGAACAGGTCGGCGGCGGCCGTAAGGGTGCCGGTGACGCTGCCCGGCCTGACGACCGCGGGCAGCAGCGCCATGCGCATGCCGGTCGCCGCGATCCAGTCTGGCCAGCGTCGCGCCTCGGCGTCATAGCCGGTCTTCAGGCTGTTGTTCTCGTCGCTGACGTCGAAACGGCCTGAGAATTGCCCGGCGATCCAGTCGCCCTGGTGAAGCACGGCATGGACGCCGGGCAGCCGCTGGAACCAGAGCGCCTTGGCGAGGCCCGATGTCGCCCCATGCGCGGCGCTTGTTTCCGGCGCCCAACGGGCGATCGCGGCGAGGACCGCGTCGTCCGGAACCCTGTCGTTGTACATCAGCGGCTCGGCCAGCGGCAGCCCGGCGCCGTCGACCGGCAGCAGGGTGCCAGACGTGCCGTCGACGGCGATCGCGCGCACCGCCGCGCGGTCAATGCCGGAGAGCAGCTCCTTCAGCGTCGCCTCGACCGCGGCCCACCAGACGGCGGGATCGCGCCCGTTCGCGCCGAAGCGTTCGAGCGGTGCTGCGGCATGCGCTGCTATTGAAAAATCCGGCCGCATCGCGACAGCCCGCGACCCGGAGGTGCCGACGTCGATGCCTATGGCAAGCGGCGCCATGCGCCTAGCCCGCCGCGTTGAGTTTCTGGCGATACTGCTCGGCATCCCAGTTGATCAGTTCGTCATTCTCGGCGGCGGTGAGGTAATTCAGCCGCGCCGTGATGTCGATCCGGACAGTCACGTCGGCAAGGCAGCGCTGCATGGCGTCCGCGCCCGAGCTGGCGTCGCCGCGCATCAGCACGCCGGCGCCGGGAAAGAGGACCGCGACCGGGTCTTCGCCCAGCCGCGCGGCGACATCGGCAACCTGCTCGCCGGGTCTTGCCAGCACCGAGCCCTGGCCGAGGAAGATGACATGGTCCGGATAGAGGCTGCCGGCTTCGGCCATGCGGCAGCTGTCCACGTCGAGCGCCACCGCATGCGCCTCGGCATCTGCCGGCAATCTGTAGCCGCTGTCTCCGGCAAGCGCCGTCAGGGCCTCGACATCCGGTCTCGCCATCACTCGCGCCGGGCGCGCCAGAAGCGACCTGACCCGATGCAGCAGACGCTCCGCCTCGGCCACGGTCTCGGCGGCCACGACCAGCCCGTGATTGCCGAGGATCAGCACGTCGACTCCGGGCCGGAGCCGTTCGGCAATGCCCTGGGCAAGCGGCAGGCCCGGCCGGCGATAGGGAACATAGGCCCATTCGATGCCCTCGAGACGCCGCGCGGCCTCGCTTTCACAATCGGCCTGGACCGCGAGCGAGATGGTATCCACGCAATGGACATGCAGCACGACCCGCTGCGGCATCAACGCGTGCACCGTGGTCTCGATCGACGGGCGCAGCCCGCGCGGATTGAGCGCATCGATGGCGAAGGCCTGCGGCTTGTCCGCGGCCGGATCGTGCCGTTTGACGGCCTCGATCAGCGGCGTCATCGCCACCGGCACCATGATGTCGTCGGATAGGGCATCCTTCAGCCAGGTTCCGGAAGCCTTGATCCACAGCGTATCGCCGGCTTTCAGCGAAGTGTTGCCGCCGGCCGCCTGGGTCAGATGCGGATTGCTGCCGATCCTTGCCGAAAGCGCCCGCAAGGCGGCCAGTTCCTGCGCGTCAGCTTCAGTCGCCATGGCGCTTGTCCTCCGATGGCTTGATCGGGTCCGGCATCATCTCCCGTCGGGGAGCGTTCGGCGCTGATATCGCAGATGCGAGCGACTTACGTCAACAGTGATCTAGTATCGTCAAAATAACTTGCATTCCGCCTGGTGTTGAGTAAGTTGCGCCAATTGCCGTGGAAAATGGCATCTCGGGAGGGAAAGACTTGAGCGACTCCGGCCGCCAGCGTCAGATCGTCGAGCTGTTGCGCGACCGCCCCTTCGCGTCGGTGCGCGAACTGCAGGAGCGTCTTGGAGTGTCGGCCGCGACGGTCAGGCGCGACATCGACAAGATCGACGAGGCCGGCGAGGCGCGGAAGGTCTACGGCGGCATATCGGCTCTCGACGGCGCGGCCCACGCCAGCGTCGCCTATGCCAGGCCCTATGACGAGAACCGGGATCTGGCGGTCGACGCCAAGCGGCAGATCGCCGCCGTCGCCGCGACCATGGTGCGCGACGGCGATGCCGTCATCGTCCATGGCGGCTCGACCTGCTTCCAGCTTGGCGTCAGGCTTGCCGAGCGCAATATCCGCCTCTTCACCAATTCCATGCCGCTCGCGGCCTATCTCTGCGATCACGGCCACTGCAGCCTCACCATCGCCGGCGGCGACCTGCACCGCGAACCCGGCATCATCCATTCGCTCACCCAATCGGTGCCTTTCTACGCTTCGAAATTCTTCCTCGGCGCGCAGGGTCTCGGTCATGAAGGCGTGCTGGAATCGCATCCTCTCCTGGTGCGCTCGATCGTCGATCTCAGCCTCTGCGCTGACCAGATCGTGGTGTTGGCCGACAGCCGCAAGCTGTCGATCCACGCCCGCAATGTCGCGCTGCCGCTGTCGCGCATCGGCACGCTGGTGACCGACGACGGTCTTTCCGATGCCGACGCGCGCATGCTGGAGGACGCCGGCGTCGCGGTGCGCATCGCGCCGTCCTCGGGAGCCGTCCAGTGAAGGTGGCGGTGCTTGATTTCGGCAAGACCAATTCGAAGCTGTTCGTCTTCGGACAGGACGGGCACATCCTCGACGAGCGGCGCACCAGGCCCGACTGGATACGCAAAGATGGTTTCAGCGTGCTCGACGAGGCGGCGCTTCATGACTGGGCGCTCGCTGCGGTCAACGAGGCCGTCGACGGCCATGGCATCGAAGCCCTGATGGTGTCCGGCCATGGCTGCACGTTCGCCCTGGTCGACGAAATGGCGCTGACGCATCCGATCCTCGACTACGAGCAGGAACCGCCGGCCGAAATCGCCGCGCGGATCGATCGTCGCATTCCCGATTTCGCCGAGACCTTCTCGCCGCGCCTGCCGCTCGGCTTCAACTACGGCCGTCACATGCTGTGGCTGCAGGAGGTTGAGCCCGGCGCCTTCGCGGCGGCGACGTCGATCCTCGGCTATTCGCAATATTGGAGCTGGCGCTTCGGCGGCCGCGCCGTTTCGGAAGTGTCCTATCTCGGCTGCCATTCGCATCTGTGGGCGCCGCGTCGGCGCGACTTCTCCTCGCTGGTCGACGCCGAAGGATGGCGCGGCCGGATGCCGGCCTTCGCCCGTGCCGGCGCGGTCATCGGGGAGCGGCGTTTCGGCAAGGCCGGCAAGTCCGTCGCCATCCACAACGGCGTCCATGACAGCAACGCCGCGCTCCATGTCCATCGGCGGCAGGAACTCGGGCCGCTCACCGTGGTGTCGACCGGCACTTGGGTGATCGTCCTCAACCCGGACTGCCCGCTCGAGGCGCTCGACCGCGACCGCGACATGCTGGTCAATGTCGATGTAGACGGCGGCCCGGTGCCCACCATCCGTTTCATGGGCGGGCGCGAGTTCGCGGCCATCAGCGGCAACTGGCAAGGCACCATTGCTCCGGCTTCCATACAGCAGGCAATCGATGCCGGCGTCATGGCCCTGCCGAGCTTTGCCCCGGGCGGCCCGATGCCCGGCCGGGCAGGTGAAATCATAGGCAGCGTTTCCCATGGCGAGGAACGCGCGGCCATGGCGCTGCTCTATGTCGCGCTGATGGTCGACCTCTCGCTCGACATGATCCGTTCGCTGGGCGCGGTCATCGTCGATGGCGGCCTCAATGCGGGCGGCCTGCTCGCCGGTCTTTTGGCCGCGCTGCGCCCCGGCCAATCTTTCCTGCAGGGCTCCACGCTGGAAGGCAGTGCCACCGGTGCGGCCGCGCTCGCCTTCGAGAGCGTCGGCCGCGAATTCGCCGCCGAGAAGCCGCAGCCGGCGCGTGCTGCGAGCTTCCGGGGTCTGACCGGCTACCGTGACCAATGGCGCGGCCTCATTGCCGAGCGCGGCGTCGCCCGGTCGGCGGGAGGTGCGCGATGAGCTCCGCCGCCCATGTCGAGGCGACGCAGAGGCCGGTCTTGGAGATGCGTCACATCTCCAAGACCTTCGGCCCTATCCGCGCACTGCAGGATGTGTCGCTCGCCGTGAACGCCGGCGAACTGCACGCGCTGATGGGCGAGAACGGCGCCGGCAAGTCGACGCTGATGAAGGTGCTGTCCGGCGCCTACCGGCCCGATGCCGGCGGCGAGATCCTCATCGACGGCGCGCCGATTGCCACCGGCGATCCGATCAAGGCCCGCGCCCACGGCATTGCCGTCATCTACCAGGAACTATCGCTGGCGCCGAACCTCACCGTCGCGCAGAACATCTTCCTCGGCAACGAGCCGCGCAGGTTCGGCATCGTCGACCGCGATCGGTGCAACCGGCGTGCCCGGGACATCATCGGCCGGCTTGGTGTTTCCTTCTCGGCGCGCGCCCTGGTCTCCAGCCTGTCGCTCGGCGAGCGTCAGCTGGTCGAGATCGCCCGCGCGCTGTCGACCAGCGCCCGCATCATCGTCATGGACGAGCCGACCACCTCGCTGACCTCGCGCGAGACCGAAAGGCTGTTCGAAGTCATTGCCGCGCTCAAGGCACAAGGGATCGCCATCATTTACATCAGCCATCGCATGGAGGAGGTCTACCAGCTCGCCGACCGCGTCAGCGTGCTGCGCGACAGCGGCTATGTCGGCACTCTGGAGCGCGCCGATCTCAACGCTTCGCGCCTTGTCTCGATGATGGTCGGCCGCGACCTCTCGGCCTTCTACAAGAAGGATCATCGCCCGCCGGACAGCAAGCGCAAGGTGGCGCTGTCGGTGCGCGGCATGTCGGACGGCAGGCTGTTGAAGGACTGCTCGTTCGACCTCTATCACGGCGAGGTGCTGGCGCTTGCCGGGCTGGTCGGCTCCGGCCGCACCGAGCTCGCCAGACTGATTTTCGGCGCCGACCGGCGCAGCGCGGGCGAGCTGAAGCTCGACTGCAAGCCGCTCGCCATCGCCTCGCCGCGCGAGGCGCTCGAGGCCGGCATCGCCTATCTCACTGAGGACCGCAAGGAGCTCGGCCTGTTCCTCGACATGTCGATTTCCGACAACATCAACATGGGCGTGCTCCCCAGGGATGCGCGCGCCGGCGGCTTCCGCGATTTCGCCGCCGCCGACCGGCGCGCCGCCAAGGCGGTCGCCGACCTGTCGATCCGCACGAGGTCGGCGCAGGCCAATGCCGGCTCGCTGTCGGGCGGCAACCAGCAAAAGGTGCTGCTCGCCCGCCTGCTGGAAACCGAGCCGAAGGTCGTCATTCTCGACGAGCCGACGCGCGGCGTCGATGTCGGCGCCAAGTCGGAGATCTACCGGCTGATCGACAATCTCGCCAGCAGGGGCATCGCCATCCTGATGATCTCCAGCGAATTGCCGGAAGTGATCGGCGTCGCCGACCGCGTGCTGGTGATGCGCGACGGCGCCATCGTCGGCGAGGTGACGGCGTCGGCCGGCGAGCCGCTTCGTCAGGAAGCGATCATGGAACTTGCGACGGGAGCGGCCCAGGAAGGACCGAAGCGATGACCGACAGCACATCGGCAACGACGACAGCGGACCAGGCGGCGCTCAGGAGTCGGCGGTTGCGCACGGCCTTCGCCGCGCTCGGCATGCTGCCCGTGCTGGTGCTGCTTGCGGCCGCCTTCCAGCTGATCAACCCGCGTTTCCTCACCGGCACCAACCTGCTGATCGTTAGCCAGCAATCGTCGATCAACATCGTGCTCGCCGCCGGCATGACCTTCGTTATTCTCACCGGCGGCATCGACCTCTCCGTCGGCTCCGTCCTGGCCGCGTCGGCGATGGTGGCAGTGCTGGTGTCGCTGGTGCCGGATTGGGGCATGCTCGGCATTCCCGCCGCCATCCTGGTCGGCCTCGGCTTCGGCGTCATCAATGGGCTGCTCGTCGCCTATGTCAGGCTGCCGCCCTTCATCGTCACGCTGGGCTCGCTCACCGCGGTGCGCGGCCTCGCCCGGTTGCTCGGCGAGGACACCACCGTGTTCAATTCCGACCTGCCGTTCGACTTCATCGGCAATGGCTCGCTGCTCGGCATTCCGTGGCTGGTCATCATCGCGCTGACGGTGGTGGTGCTGTCCTGGATGGTGCTCAAGCGCACGGTGCTCGGCACCTGGATCTATGCCGTGGGTGGCAATGCCGAGGCGGCGCGCCTCACCGGCATCAAGGTGCCGCTCGTGCTGCTCTTCGTCTATGGGGTCTCCGGCCTGCTTGCCGGCCTCGGCGGCGTGATGTCGGCGGCCCGACTCTATGCCGCCAACGGTCTGCAGCTCGGCCAATCCTACGAGCTCGATGCCATCGCTGCCGTAATCCTCGGCGGCACCAGCTGCGTCGGCGGCGTCGGCTCGATCTGGGGCACGCTGATCGGCGGCCTGATCATCGCGGTGCTCTCCAACGGACTCATTTTGGCCGGTGTCTCCGACATCTGGCAGTACATCATCAAGGGATTGGTCATCATCGTGGCGGTCGCCCTCGACCGTTACCGGCTCCAGGCCGGCGCAAGAACGTGATTGACCTTGGTCGCCGGCTCGGACGAGCCGGATTGTTTGTAACGCACCGTGAGAGGCGCGGCGCAATCGGAGGAAGCAAGTAAATGAAGACCATCGCCAAACTGCTCTGCGGCGCAGCCATCGCGGCGCTCGCCGTCGCGCCGGCATCGGCCAAGGACCTCAACAAGGTCGGCATCTCGGTCGGCCTGCTCGGCAATCCCTTCTTCGTCGCCACCATCAAGGGCATCGAGGACGCGGCCAAGAAGATCAATCCCAAGGTCGAGGTGACGTCGGTATCGGCGGACTACGATCTCAACAAGCAGGTCTCGCAGATCGATTCCTTCATCGCCGCCGGCGTCGACGTGATCATGCTCAACGCGGTCGACGCCAAGGCGATCGCGCCTGCCGTCAAGAAGGCGCAGGCGGCCGGCATCGTGGTCGCTGCCTTTGACGTTTCGGCACCGGGCGCCGACGTCACCGTGATGACCAACAACGTCAAGGCGGGCGAGGAAGCTTGCCAGTATCTGGTCGACCACACCGGCGGCAAGGGCGACTACGTCATCCTCAACGGCCCGGCATCGTCCTCGATCCTGGAGCGCGTCAAGGGCTGCAAGGATGTTCTCTCGCAGCATCCGGACATCAAGATCCTGTCCGACGACCAGAACGCCGAAGGCTCCCGCGACGGCGGCCTGAAGGTGTTCCAGTCGCTGCTCACCCGCTTCGACAAGATCGACGCGGTGTTCGCCATCAACGATCCGACGGCCATCGGCGCTCAGCTCGCGGCCAAGCAGCTCAACCGCTCGGAATTCATCTTCACCGCGGTCGACGGCGCTCCCGACATCGAGAAGGAGTTCGCCTCCGGCACCTCGATGATCAAGGCGTCCGCCTCGCAGGATCCCTATGTGATGGCCGGTCAGTCGCTGCAGATGGCGGCAGACGTGCTTGCCGGCAAGAAGCCGGCCGAGCCCGTGGTCCTGCTCGACCCGAAGCTGATCACCGCCGAGAACCTTAAGGACTACAAGGGCTGGACCGCGGCCCGCTAGCGCTGCCAAAGGCTGGCGCGGCCGGGTCGACCCGGCCGCGCCTCATCCCCGCAGACGGAGACGAACATGTCGCGCATTGGTATCCATTCTTTCGTCTGGTCGGCGAGCTCGGCGCAGAAAGACCTCGAGCGCACGCTGGCCAACACAAAGGAAGCCGGCTTCGACCTGATCGAGTTCTCCTATCTCGACCCGGCCGACGTCGATATCGCCAAGCTGGCCAAAAGCATCGCCGATCATCGTCTGGGAGTTGCGATCAGCATCGGCCTGCCCGCAGATGGCGACATTTCAAGCCCCGACAAGACGGTCGCCGCGCGCGGCGTCGAAATCCTGAACCGCACCATCGCGCTCACGCGCGATCTCGGCGGCCGCAAGGTCGGCGGCATTCTTTCGGCCAGCCACGGTTTGCAGACAGAGCCGCCCACGCGCGAGCAGTGGAACCGCAGCGCTGCGACCCTCGCCGAGGTCGCGGAGACCGCCAAGACAGCCGGCGTCACGCTCAACCTCGAAATTGTCAACCGCTTCGAGAGCAACCTGCTCAACACCGCCGCGCAGGGGCTTGCCTTCATCGAGGACACCGGCTCCGACAACATCTTCCTGCATCTCGATACATTCCACATGAACATTGAGGAGGCAGATGCCGGGCTGGCCATCCGTCATGCCGCGAAGAAGATCGGCTATGTCCATATCGGCGAGAGCCATCGCGGTTTCCTCGGCACCGGCAGCATCGATTTCGCCGCGATCTTCGATGCGCTGACGGCGATCGGCTATAGGGACGACCTCAGCTTCGAATCCTTCTCTTCCGAGATCGTCGACGAGAACCTGTCGAGGAAGACGGCGATCTGGCGCAATCTGTGGACCGACAACATGGAGCTAGCCCGCCATGCGCGCCGGTTCATCGACGTCGGCATGGAGACCGCCCGGCACAAGGCCGAACTCGTCCGGGCATCGCAAAAGCCCTGACGCTTCGATGCTGCCGAGAGGTGAATTGCGGTGTTCGGCAGCCGCGCTCTGCTAGACTCCCGTTGATTCGTCTCGACAGGGAACGGCATGAGCAAGGCTCTCGGCACATTCGCATTGGTTACGGTTCTGAGCGCCTTGCTGATGGCGCTTTCGCTGGCGGTCGCCCGCCATGGTTATCCATACGGCGCCTTCGGCATGAAACGCCTCGACGGCATCGCCGAGGCGGGATCCTTCCTGGCGATCGCGGCGATTTATTTCTTCAGCGCGCTGCTGATGATGATCCTGCCTATCCGCGCCGCCGGCATTGTGCTCACTCATGCCGCCGACGCGATCTTCTGGGCGACGATCGTGCTGTTTTCGACCATCGTCGGCTCGCTTCTCGCCCGCTGGGCATTCGGCCAGCACGACGCGGTCTGGACGCTGGTCAACTGGCGCTTCCTGTTCGTCGCGGCGATCGCAGGTGCGCATCTCACCATGAATGAGCTTCGCCGCAACATCCTGCTCAGAAGCCTGTTCTTCGTCATCTTCGCCGCGGCCACGCTGGCCTGCCTGTTCTGGTCCTTTTCCATCTGAGGCGCCGCGTGTTGCCCAAGGCCTGCGCGGCGGTTTTCGGCAACGGCATGCATTCAGCGGGACGCGCCTTGGTCGTGACAGGTCGTCGCGGTCGCGCTTGATGGACTTCCACCGCTTCGCGCCTACGTTTATCGAAGGTCTCGGGTAGACCTTTTCGCAGGCAGTGCTATATCAATTGTCTGACAAATGACGGTCGCGTCGCCGTCCAGCCAGTCTCGAAGGAATCAACATGACCGTGCTCCGCAAGAACCTTATCGACGGCGAGTGGCTGGGCGAAGCCGGCTCGCGCAACATCAACCCGTCGAACACCGACGATGTGGTCGGCGAGTACGCCTCGGCCGGACCGGAGGAGGCGAAGCAGGCCATCGCAGCTGCCAAGGCCGCGTTCCCGGCATGGTCGCGCTCCGGCCCGCTGGCCCGCCACGCCGTGCTGAAGAAAGCCTCCGATGAAATCCTGGCGCGCAAGGATGAGATCGGCCGGTCGCTGGCGCGCGAGGAAGGCAAGACGCTGGCCGAAGGCGTCGGCGAGACCATCCGCGCTGCCCAGATATTCGACTTCTTCGCCGGCGAGACGCTGCGCCTGTCGGGTGAGCTCGTGCCGAGCGTCAGGCCGGGCGTCGGCGTCGAGATGACCCGCGAAGGCGTCGGCGTCGTCGGCATCATCACGCCGTGGAACTTCCCGATCGCCATCCCCGCCTGGAAGATCGCGCCGGCGCTCGCCTACGGCAACACCATCGTGTTCAAGCCGGCCGACCTGGTTCCCGAGAGCGCCTGGACGATCGTCGATATCCTGCATCGGGCCGGCTTGCCCAAGGGCGTGCTCAACCTCGTCATGGGCAAGGGCTCGGTGGTCGGCCAGGCCATGCTCGACAGCCCGGATGTCAACGCTATCAGCTTCACCGGCTCGGTCGGCACCGGCAAGCGGGTGGCGGCCGCCAGCGTCGAGCACATGCGCAAGTTCCAGCTCGAAATGGGCGGCAAGAACCCGCTCGTCGTGCTCGACGACGCCGACCTCGCGGTCGCCGTCGACTGCGCAATCAACGGCGCCTATTTCTCGACCGGCCAGCGCTGCACGGCATCCTCGCGCCTTGTCGTCACCGAGGGCATTCACGACCGTTTCGTCGACGCGCTCAAGGAGCGTATGGACAAGCTGGTCATTGGCGACGCGCTGGACGCCAAGACCCAGATCGGTCCCGTCGTCGACCAGAGCCAGCTCAAGCAGGACGAGGATTATATCGCCATCGGCCGCCAGGAAGGCGCCGAACTCGCCTTCGGCGGCGAGCGGCTGGAACGCGAGACGCCCGGCTTCTATCTCAGGCCGGCGCTCTTCCTCGGCGCCACCAATGCCATGCGCATCTCGCGCGAGGAGATCTTCGGCCCGGTCGCCAACGTCATTCGCGTCAAGGACTACGACGAGGCGCTGACTGTGGCCAACGACACGCCTTTCGGCCTGACCTCCGGAATCTGCACGACCAGCCTGAAGCACGCGACCCACTTCAAGCGCAATTCGGAGGCCGGCATGGTGATGGTCAACCTGCCGACGGCCGGCGTCGACTTCCACGTGCCGTTCGGCGGCCGCAAGGGCTCCAGCTACGGCCCGCGCGAGCAGGGCCGTTACGCCATGGAGTTCTACACCACGGTGAAGACGGCCTACACCTTCGCCGGCTAACGGATCAGCGTAATGCTGTCGGGCTTTGGCGGCATGACATGGCTCAACCCGCCGCCGCACCACGTGTTCGGCGACGGGACGCTCCATGTCCGCACCGGCAAGGAAACCGATTTCTGGCGCGAAACCTTCTATGGTTTCCGCCGCGACAGCGGCCACTTTCTCTGCCGGCCGGCCGAAGGCGATTTCAGCGCCGAGCTCACGGTGAAAGGCGAGTACAGGGTCCTTTACGATCAGGCCGGCCTCATGGTCCGCCTGAGCGAAACGCACTGGATCAAGGCCGGCATCGAATACTCGGACGGCCTGGCCTATGTCTCCGTCGTGGTCACCAACGACAATTCCGACTGGTCGCTGGTCAGCATTCCCGGCGGTCCCGACGGCGTCCGCATCCGCCTGACCCGCCACGCGGAGGCGGTGCGGGTTCAGTACCTCGATGCGGCGGACGCCCACTGGAAGCCGGTGCGGCTTGCCTATTTTCCACCCTCGAGGACCATCGATGTCGGCGTGATGTGCTGCTCGCCGCAGCGCGAAGGGTTCGAAGTCACGTTCTCCGAGTTTTCGGTCGGTCCACCGATCTCCAAGAACCTGCACGGCTAGGAAATTTCAGGAAAAACGTGAAGCGGTTTTCCGCCCGAAATTGCGTTATCCAGGAAAATTGCGCAGCGGTTTCCTGGAACTTCAATACGTTGCACGACCGCCCGAGATGTCGAAGACCGCGCCAGTCGTGAAGGAACATTCCTCCGACGCGATCCACGTGATCAGCGCCGCGACTTCGGCGACTTCGCCGAACCGTGCCATAGGTATCTTGGACAGCATGAAGTCGATGTGCTGCTGCGTCATCTGCTGGAAGATCGCGGTTCGCACCGCCGCCGGCGTCACGCAGTTCACCGTTACATTGGTCTTGGCCAGTTCTTTGCCCAGCGATTTCGTAAACCCGATCACCGCCGCTTTGGACGTGCTGTAGGCCGAAGCGTTGGGGTTTCCTTCCTTGCCGGCGATCGAGGCGATGTTGACGATCCTGCCATAGTTGCGCTCGATCATGTGCGGAACGAGGGCCTTGTTGCAGTGGAAGACGCCGTTGAGATTGATGTCGATGACCCGGCGCCAGTCCTCCAGCGGATAGTCCCATGCGGTCAGATTCGGCCCGGTGATCGCCGCGCTGGTGACGAGGATGTCGACGGCTCCGAGGCGCGCGATCGTCTCCCGTGCCGCGCCGTCGACCGCGGCTGCATCGGCGACGTCGACGACGGCGGCCTCCAGCCCGCCTGCTCTTGCCTCTTCGACAAGGGCCGGATCGCGATCCCACACCGAGACGCGGCCGCCTTCCTCGACGATCCGTTGCGCCACCGCCAAGCCGATGCCCGAGGCACCGCCTGTGATGATCGCCCTCCGTCCGGCAAAGCGTCCCGCGAAACCCGGCATGGCTATTCCTCCCTGATGGGCGGCGACTGTGGAGTCAACGGCGGACGAGTTCAAGGCCGCATCTGACCATCGAATGGGATATTGATGAACCTGGAGGTTTCAGACGTTCTTGATTGACTTCCAGTGGCTGAGCCGCTCCGCGATCAGGTCCACGCGCCGCTGGTTGTCCGGTCCGTCCAGGATGGTCAGATCTTCCGGATCGGCGCGCAGGTAGGTACCGGAGGTTCGCGCGTCCATCTTCGGGTCTTTACCCGAACGCGTCGTGAAGTAGCCGGACGCGCGATCGACAGACTCCAGTTTTATCTCGCCTGTTCCGTACAATTGGGTTGCGTTCACGTCCATCGGACGTTCCCCGTTCCAATAGTAGAAGATGCCGGAAGGGTCCTTTCTCTCCTTCGACGCTTCGCTCCAGTACCTGGCCGACAGAGCGCCGTTCTCCTGCCACGAACGACCGGCCAGCTCCAGCGAGCCGGAGCGGTCTCGCGAGACCCGCAGAAGGCTTACGGCGGAAGGTTCCTTTGTGGTCCGCTCCGACAGCGAAAATTGCCACCAGAAGCCTTGTATGCCGGCAAGGCGGCCCTCGGCCTCGATGGCGTTCCGCAGTTTCTGGTTGATCGCTCTCATCTCCGCGGCGGTCATTGCTTCGCCGTAACGCACCGACGTCAGGCCGAGGAGGTCGGTGGGCAGCTTGGCGCCATTGGCATGCAGGATAAAGGTACGGCGCATTCCCAGCACGCCACCGAACAGTCCGGCTTCGAACACCACATTGTCTCGCGGAGAAGCTTGGGCGGGTACCGCGGCAGGCGATGCCGGCAGGCTTGCGCTTGTCCAGTCGTCTTGGGCAAACACAAACGCGGCGAAGTCTACCTCGCGAGTAAGCTCGATCAGCCGTTCCAGCGTGGTCGTCCCGGGATTGAAGGAGGTCGTCCAGGGTTCGACATCGGCGATGTCCCCAAGCCCTCGTTCCAGCGCTTGCAGCAGCTTTTTCTGCTTCCCCGAAGAGCCCAAGAAGATTCGCGGCTTGGCCATTTGTTTCCCTCCAATCGCAAACCGGAGCGCGAAGCCTGCGCCGCCGATCCTTCACCACTGTATTCTTGATCCCACCAGCAGCATCAAGCAATGCAATAGAGTTCGCCGCACTCCGGGGCCATTGCAACGCTCCTGCCCCATTCCGGCCGTTTCGTTGTGCAACACAGCATCTCGGCGTTCCTTTTGCCACGAGCACATTTCCCGGTTGAGCCGCCGGCGATAGCGCGATAGGTTATGTTGCAGTGCACAATGAATGGGGGGCGACCGCCAGCTTGCGCCCTCGTTCGAGGCCCAACGGACAAAGATCCGGCATGAAAATTCCGAAATCCATTCTGATCGACCCGGACGCAAACAAGGCCTACGCGGCATTCGCCGTTGCGGTTTCTGTCTTCGCCTTCGCCTATTCGAGCAATTTCGGCCAGATCCTCATCCTGGCCTATTATGCGGTCTGGCTGCCGCTCCTCTTCGTCGACTACCGGCGCTTTACCTGGAATCTGTCGAGCGCCTGGCTGCCGATCCTTTTCGCGGTCTATGTCTGCATGTCGGTCTTCTGGTCGCAGGCGGCCGGCACCAGCGCGCGGGCGGCGGTGCAGTATTCCTCCCACATTCTCTGCGCCTTCGTCACCGCTCGCACCATCAGCGTCCGTACGCTTGTGCTCGGTTCGCTGATCGGAATTTTCTTCGTGCTGCTCTACTCACTGAAAGTCGGCGCTTACGCGCTCGACATCATGGACGGCACCTTCAATTTTGTCGGCGCCTTCGGATCCAAGAACCAGGTAGGCTTCTTCTCTTCGCTCGGCATTTTTTTCAGCCTCGTTTTCCTTGCCTTCTACCGGCGCAACTGGATGAGCTTCTTCTGGACCGCTCCGCTCATTCTCCTGTCGGTCTATATGCTTGCGATCGCCCACTCGGCGACCTCCGTCGCGTCGTTGCCGGCGGTGATCGGCATCGTCGCATTGCTAGCCATGAGCAAGGTCCTCTCGCGCCGCTACCGCCGCGTCTTGTTCGTGGTCGGCGCCGGCGCGCTGGTCGCCGGCATTACGGCTGCCTTGAACCTTGGCCTGCTGGATTTCGTGCTCGGCCTGTTCGGCAAGGATTCGACGCTCACCGGCCGCACCTATCTTTGGGAGCAGGGCTGGCAGGCGGCGCAGCAACGCCCGCTGCTCGGCTATGGCTATGCCGCCTACTGGGTCCAGGGTTTCGCCGATCCGGAACGGTTGTGGGCTGAGTTCTACATCACGACCCGCACCGGCTTCCATTTCCACAACACCTATATTGAAACCCTGGTCGAGCTTGGCTTCATCGGCGTCACCATGCTGGCATTTGTCATCCTGCGCGCCTTCTATGGTCATGTGTCGAAGGTGGTGTTCGGTGACTGGAATGCCGATTCGGTGGTGCTTGCCGGCGCGATCGGGCTGATGCTGATCCGCTCCTTCTTCGAGGTCGAACTCCTCGGCCCCTATTTCACGGCCTCCTTCATTGTCTATTACGGCCTGTTCAAGCTTGCGCCGATGCCGGTCATCCGGCGCCGGCGGATGCATGTTCCTGTGCAGGAGGAAAAGGCCGCCAACGGCCGCATGCCTGCGGCTGTCTGAGCAGCGGCTTTCGTTCTGATGCATGTCGGTCACAAGTGTGCAGCGGTTCGGAGACAACGACATGCATCAAACAAATGCTTAAAGCGCGTCGCCTGGATCCGTTTCAGCGTGACGCACTTTAGGCCACCGCTCGCGAGCGCTGCATCTGCCGCTGCAGGAAGCGCCGCACCGGCTCGTCATAGAGACGTGTGGCGATGTCGGCGATGACGATGACCGCACCGGCCATGACGATGCCGAACCAGGGATGGTGCGCGAACGGGTCGACCGCCACCGCCTTGCCGGCTCCGGCGATGATCATCAGCATTGGCGTGTGGATGATGTAGATCGGGTAGGAAATCCGTCCCAGCCAGCCATAGAAGCCAGACAGCAGCGAAGCGGTAGGCCCCAGGGCGCCAGTGACGACCATCACCGGGAACACCAGCACGATGCAGGCGAGGTCGTAGGCGACGCGCGTGCCGCCAGCTGGTGCGATGGCAAAGACCGCCAGCGTGAGCAGGATAGCGGCCTCGACCCAGAAGCCGCGCCTCAGGAAGCCGAGACTGCCCTGGAAGCGCCCCATCGACCGGCACAGAAGCACGCCCAGGAAGAACGAGAACGTCACGCGCGGCAGCCCGCTGATGATGGTCTTGCCGGTCATGCCGAAGTCGAGCGTGCCGGCCACTACAGAGGCGACGATCAGCAGCACCAGGCTGACGGCGATCAATGCCGTCAGGACACGTTTCGACAGCAGGAAGAAGATTGCGACATAGGCGATGTTGACGATCAGCTCGAAGAACAGCGACCACGAAGCAGGATTGAGCGGGAAGATCGTGTGATAGGCCTCGCCGACCAGCGGGATGAAGAACATTCCGGTCGTCAGTTGCAAGCCGATCTCTGACATCGGCACATACTCGCCCGGCATCAGCCGGTTCTTCACCATCAGATAGAAGAAGCCGAGCAGCGTGCCGGCGAGGTAGAGCGGGTAGAGGCGGATCAGGCGTATGGCAACGAAGGCGCCGAAGCCCATGCCGTTCTCGATCTTGCGGTCATAGGCATGCGCAATGACGAAGCCGCTGAGCAGGAAGAACAGGTCGACCGCCAGATAGCTCGACGGCAGCACCTTGCCGTCCGCAAGGAACGGCGAGAAATGATAGAGCATCACGCTGATCGCCGCCACGCCGCGGATGGCATCGAGATTGAGATAGACGTGACGCGGGGCGGCGGGCTGCATTCCAGGCCTTTGGCGCTCTAACAAATCGTCGCCCGCGCTCCTCGCGCAAGCGACCTTCTCCTTCGTCCTCCCCTCCTTCGCCCGCCCTCCTGCGCAGGGCGACGGCAACCTGGCTACTGGCTGGCCGTCGGCGCCAGCTTCACCTTGATCACGTCGCCCGGCAGCACCGGCGTGTCTTCCTTGGCGTCTATTTCGCTGGTCTTGCCGTCGGCAACCCGCACCAACGAGTAAAGCAGGGCCGGTTCTTCGCTGCCGGTGATGGCGGCCGTGGTGGCGGGGTCCGATGCCTGGGCGATCAGGCCCTTCTGCATGCTTGCCCTCAGCGTCGCTTCGTTCAGGTCGGCTTCGGCCTGCTGCCGGCTGGCGGCCAGGTTGGAGTTAAGCGTGTTGCGGGCATCGATCGCGTCCTGCTCGGCCTTGCTGATCGACTGCTTGGCGGTCAGGACAGCCGTCTCATAGTCCAGGATCTTGCCCTGCAGGTCGGCCACCGACTGTTTCGAATCGAGCAGCCGCGCATTGGCGACCAAGCCCTTCTGCGCCAGCGGCCCGATGCTGGTGAGCTGCTGCTGCGCGAGATCCACCTGCTGCTGCTGGTTGACGATCTTCTTCTGCAGCGATTCGACTTCGCCTTGCAGAACCGCTTTCAGGTCGTCGAGCGCGTCCAGCTTCAGCTTCAGCGCCTTCTGGTCAGCCGTCAGGATCTGCATTTCGTCGGCGACGATCGCCGGCACTCTCGGATCGCCCTCGACCTCCTTCGGCACGTCGAAGCTCGCCTTGCCGGCGAGGTCCGCATCGATGCGGGCGCGCTTGATGAGCAGCCGCAGCCGCTGGTCGTCATAGATATCGAAACTGCCCTTGGCGGTGACCAGGTCCTTGGCGACCTGCGGACCAAAGTCGACATTGCGTCGGATCCCGCCGGCGATGCTGAGCGCCTTCAGCACCGTCAGGTCCGGCACATAGGGGAACTGGCCGGGGTTCTGCACTTCCCCCGAGATGTAGAACGGCCTGAACTGCGCCATTTCGACCGAGGCTTCCGGCTTGTCGGACAGCGCCAGCTTGCGCTGCAGCGACAGGCCGATCGCCGCCGCGATTTCCGACGTCGTCTTGCCGGCCGCCTGTATGTCGCCGACGAACGGCACTGACAGCGTTCCGCCCGGGCCGACGGAGTAGTCGCCGTTGATCGCCGACCAGTCGCGGAACGTGCCGTCGACCGTCTGCCACTCGGCGACGCGGATGTTGAGCTTGTCTTGCGGCCCGAGGCGATATTCCCCGGCCGCCGCCATCTGCGGCGTCAGCAGAGACATCGCAAGCGCCGCAGCCGCGAATCGGCTGGGCGCCTTGGAAAGAATTCCGAAGGGATGGTTTTTCAAATGAACGCTTCCGATCCGTGTTGGCCCCATCCGCCCGATGAGATCAATGCCGGATGCCTGCCCCGAAGCAGCGGAGCAGGCCCGTCGGTCAATAGCTGCCGCGCGACATCCACACGGCAGGCACGGTCTTTACGATGATGCGAATGTCCTCGACCATCGACCAGTTCTCGACATAGTGGCGATCGAACGCGACGCGGCTGTCATAGGACACGTCGTTGCGGCCGCTCACCTGCCAAAGGCCGGTCAGGCCCGGCCGGGACTTCAGGTAATAGACCGCGGCGCTGCCGTAGATCTCCAGCTCGTCGCGCACGACAGGGCGCGGTCCGACCAGGCTCATGTCGCCCTGCAGGATGTTGATGATCTGCGGCAGTTCATCGAGGCTGAGCTTGCGCAGCACCTGGCCGACACGCGTCACGCGCGGATCGTTCTTCAGCTTGCGCGTCGCGAGCCATTCCGCTTTGGCATCCGGGTTGGCGGCCAGATGCGCGGCCAGCACCCGCTCGCCATCCTGCACCATGGTGCGGAATTTCAGGCAGGCGAAAATCCTTCCGCCGCGGCCGATTCGCTTATGGCCATAAAAGATCGGGCCCCGGTCGGAAAGCTTGACCAGCAGGGCGACCATCAGGAACAGCGGGCTGAGCAGGACCAGGCCGGCCAGAGAACCGACGATATCGAAACTGCGTTTGAGCAGGCCGCCGATAGGGGGTGGAAAATCAATGCCGGCATGCGAAAAGCCCGCATTGGCCGACTTGGCGACGTCCCTCATGCAAAAAGCTCCATACGTTGAACGGATGGTTTACCGCACGATATCAAAAAAATGTTGCAGCGCAACACACAATTTCCCATCCGGATGAAATGTTCACGTCATGAATTGACTAAATAATAAACCTGCCTTGCCCATATTTTGGCCTTTGTGGCACGTTTATGACAAGGTCTGAGAAAATCAGGAAAATGAAGTGCCGATTTTGGGCGATTTTTGGACAGTGCATTCTTCGCTGCAGACGATTCGCGGTTGCATAGCCTGAGAATCACTCGCGCAGGTAAGTTTTTCCGGTAAAATACTGGTTAACGTTGTAAGTTTTACTATCATGGATTTGGCTATCCTGAATACGCGGCAGCACAGGAGTGTGCGTCGCAGCATGGCGGAGTCGATCGCGCGAAATCATTGGAAATCTCCTGCAATCGGCATTGCTGCCGACCTGTCGCCTTAATAGAGTCGCAAATGGTTTCCGTCATAGTTTGCGTGGGACAGCAAGGCCGTAAGCAACCGGCCGAATTGGGCAGCCGGAAGAGCATCTCTTTGGCGAAACGGGGAGTTACGCGGGTTGGGTAAGTCGCAGCTTTTGCATATTCGGTTCGGGTGACGGACCGACGCCATGTCTCTGCCGAAATTCATGATCGGAATGACGTTCGCTCTGGCGATCGTCATCGGCTGGTCGTACGTGGGCGGTGCGTCGGCCGGTACTATCGTGGTGAGGACCATCATCGGTGGCCTTGTCATTCAGGCAGGCTATATCCTGCTGGTCTATGCCATGATCGCCAGGAGCACGCCGACGCCCGCCGACAAGGTGCGCGGCGCCGAACGGAGGCTCGTCCTGGACGAACCGGCCAAAGCCGAGAAGCCCTAGAGCAATTTCAGGAAAAGTGTGAATCGGTTTTCCGCCCGAAATTGCGTTAAAACATAAGGAGATAGGGCATTCACCGTTTCCCTGAAACGGTGAGATGCTCTAGGCGCCAGGCGCAGCCTCCACTGATGGCCTGGTAGGTTTCGGTGCCGGCCCGCTCTCGGCGCCGGTGGCGGCTTGGCGGTCGGTCCGCTCGCCCCAAAGCATCCTGGCCAGCCGGCTGTCGGATTCGGCTTTCAGCTGCCGATACTGACCGACTTCGACGACGCTGCCGTTGTCGATCGCCACGACCCAGTCGGCGAAGGCAATCATCGACGGCCGGTGGGCGATGGTCAGGATTGTCATCTGGCCGCGCAGCCCGTCGATCGATTCGGCGATCAGCGACTGATTCTGCCAGTCGAGCGCGCTCGTCGCCTCGTCGAGGATGAGCAGCGACGGCTTGCGCAGCAGCGCCCGCGCCAGCGCTATCCGCTGGCGTTCGCCGCCGGAGAGCCTGACGCCGCGATCGCCCACCACCGTCTCCAGCCCGCGTTCGAGCCGCCCGATGAAGTCCGCCGCATGCGCCCTGCGCAATGCCGCCCAGAGTTCGTCGTCGCTGGCACGCGCCGACGCCAGCCGAAGATTGGCAGCGATCGTGTCATGCAGCAGGAAGACATCCTGCGGCACGTAGGCGACCTGTTCGCGCCAGGCTCTGCGGTTCTCCGTCGTAATCTCGGTGCCGTCGGCCAGGATCATTCCCTCCGTCGGCTCGAGCAGGCCGAGCAGCATGTCGGCGATTGTGCTCTTGCCAGATCCGGACGGGCCGATCAGCGCCGTCACCTTACCGGCCGGGAGGCTGAAGCTAATGCCCTTCACCACCGGTTTGCTGTCGCCGTAGGCGAACGAAACGCCGCGCAGCTCGAGGCCGCTGTCGAGCGACAGCCCTGCGCCTGGTGCGGCTCCGCCATCCTGCGGCTCGCGCTCGGCATCGAAATGTGCCTGCAGGCTTTGCATGGATGCGTAGGCCGGCAGGTTGATCAGCAACTGCTGCGCCTGCGTCTGGATGTCCATGAAGCGCGGCGCTATCCGCATGAACACCAGAAGCAGCACGACGATGTCGGCCAGCGACAGGCGGACGCGGACAAGCGCGACGTAGATGAACAGGCTGAGGCCGATCACGCATGTCACCTGGAACAAGGCGGTGGCAACGGTGCTGTTGCGGGCATAGGCGATGTTGTCGGTCTTCATCCGGTCCAGAGTTGCGCGCAGCTCGGCGAAATAACTGGCCTCGACGTTCAGGCTCTTCGCCACCTTGATGCCCCCCAGGAACTCGGAGACCGTGCGGTACTGATCCTGCCGGCGGCTGGTCAGCATCCGTCCGTAAGCGCTGGCGCGCGCGCGAAATGGCTGCAGCGCGATGAACAGCAGGATACCGATGAGAATGGCGAAGCAGGTCATCACCCGCGAGATGAACAGCGACACCAGGAGATAGCCGCTAAGCAGCAGTGCGGTCTGCGCCAGCATCAGCAGGGAGAAGGCCGCCGCCTGCACGCGGTCGATGTCTCCGGTGAGCGCGTGATCGAGATCGGAGCTCCGCATGCGGATGAAGACGCCCCAGCGTGCCCTGCCGATACTTTCGAACAGGTTCAACCGCACACGATTGACGAAGTCGTAGAGCAGCCGCGCCATGTAGAGCGACTTGTAGCGGTTGAACATCGCCTGCAGCGCGACAAGTCCGACCAGCAGACACAGCACCGTCGCGAGCGAGAGCGTTCCCTCCGGCGTCAGCCATCGCAAGACGGGAATGTCGGGCATTCGCACTGCGAAGTCCCGGTCCGCATTGCCGATCAGATGCAGCAGCGGAATGAGCAGCAGGATCGAGATGCCTTCGGTCAGGCTGCCGAGGATCAGGAAGATCAGAGCCGTTGCGGTGCGCCGGCCGCCGATCTCAGCCACGACGGCGCCGAGACCGGCGACATCCCGAAAAACCGACAGGCGCAGCTTCGGAGGCCAGGCCATGCCCTTGCTCACCCCTTCCTCGCGCCGGCCGCCACATCGCTTTCGATCAGAGCGACGGCCTCTTCGAGTCGCTCGAGGCCGGTCGGCACTCCGAGACGACGGATCCCGATGGTGCCGGCGAGCTGGGCGCAGTGGTGCAGATGAGTGGACGCAAGATCGCCGCCCAGCGCCAGCCGGCCGAACCGCGTCACATAGGAGAATTTGATCACCGCCGGCAGCGCGCCGGCGCTCGGCAGCTGCGAGATCTCCGCCCTTTCACCCCGCTGCAGGATATAGATCCGGGCCGCCGGAACCGGGGCTGACGAAAATCCTTCGCGCAAGCGATGCTGTGTCTTTTCGATCTGCGGATGCACCGGCGGCCGCACCTCTGCCTGGCCGATCCGGATAGCGTCGGCAGCCTCTGCGGCGAGCTTCAGTTGCGGAAAGCCCGGCAGGATCATCGGCCGTCCCGGGCTGGACAGATCCAGCGCCACCACATCGTCGCTCAGCAGCCGGTGGCCGGTGCGGATCATCGCGCCTGCCGTGGTCGACTTGCCGGCGCCCTTGTCGCCCATGAAGATCACGCCGCCGTCGCCGACGGCGATAGCGCTGGCGTGCAGGATGAGCAGGCCGCGCTGGTGCAGCAGCAGCGCCAGCACGGGCCCGAGCAGCGGAAAGGCAAGCAGCGGATCATCAATGCCTGGCGCAGGGTCGACGTCGATCCTGGCGGCATCGGTAATCATGAAGCTGCCGACGGCCGGCCACGAGAGATACTGGCGCGTCGGCCCGAATCGGAAAGCGAACCCACCTTCTGCGTCAGGCCTGGCAACGTCGACCGGGCCGACCGCAATCACGATATCGGGCGCCGCCGGCGGCGTCGGTTCGAGCTCCGGCAGCGCCATCTCCGAACCGATCGTCAGCCCATAGGCCTTGTAGAAGCGGCGGACTCGCGCGCGCTGCCCGCTGCCGCGCGCGGCATCCTGCGCGGTCGTGGCGGTGAGAGCAGCGGTCGAGGCGGTCATGCAACGTTTCCGCTGTTTTGGATTTGGCGCAGCCAGAGCGACAGCGAGGTCGAGCGCCAGACATATTGCACGTCGCGCGGCGAGGCCCGCTCGGGCTGCCGCAGCAGGCGCGCATAGGCCGCGGTGACCTCAGGCAGATTGACGTAGGGTGCGATGCGGCCGCCGTCGCACACCAGCACCTTGTCGAGAAGCTCACGATGGTTCCCGAGCATGCCGTTCACCAGATTGGCGGTGAAGTCGATCTTGTCGCGCCGCCATTGCACCACCGGCGGCAGCACGCCCTCCATGGCCCGGCGCAGCACGTAGCGGCCGAAGCCGTTGCGCAGTTTTTCCTCGCCGGGCAGCGCGAGGCAGAACTCGACCAGCGGCTTGTCCCAGAACGGGTAGCGCGGTTCGACGCCGAAATTGGCCGCCGCCTTGTCGAGCACCTCGAAAGCGTGCGGCACCAGGCCGCTGGACAGGATCCAGCGATGCGTGAGCGCCTCGTTGGCGCTGACGCCGGCGGGCATGGCGCCGGCGCGGTGGAAACGGTCGGCAAGATCGGTGCGCCGGGCAAGGTCCGGATTGACCAGTCTGCCCCACGCCGGCTCGCGCGGCTGCGGCGGCCTCCCCAGCAGCCTCGCCAGCGCTCTGTTCGATCGGCCTTTCAGCTTCGCAATCCGCCGCGCCGGGCCGTATCTGGCCAGGAATTTGCAGTACATGGCGAGCATGCCCTCGCCATAGGTGGCGGAGGCGCCACGCAGTTCCCGCCACAGCTCCGTCCATCTGCCGGCATCGGCGAGTTCGTGCAGCAGGCCATGGCCCTGCGAAACGACCTCGTCGCCGCCATGGCCGTCGAGAAGCACCTTGACGCCCTTGGAGCCGGCGGTGCGATAAATGCTGCGGGTCAAGGACAGGCCGGGCGCCAAAAACGTTCCCTCCTGCTCTTCCAGGATACGTTCGAATTCGGCGAAGGGCGCATAGTCGCCAACGCCAATCAGCGTGCCGTCGACCGGGCGCTGGTCCAGCACGGCGTCGATGAACGGCTTCTCGTCCATCGGCGAGCCCTTTTCGAAGACCAGCGAGAAGGTCCGGAGCCCTGGCTTGCGTTCCGCCGCGACGCAGGCGATCGAGGACGAATCGAGGCCGCCGCTCAGCATCGCGCCGACGGCCGGCGTGCCCCGCATTCGGTTCTGCACCGACCGCGAGAAAAGATGCGCGAACTCTTCCGCCGCATCCGCGCGGGGCGGCCTTGGCGAGGCTTGGAGCTGCCAGTAGCAGCGCAGCGTCAGTCGGCCCTCCATCGCCGTGAGGCTGTGGCGCGCCGGCAGGCGGAAGATGTCGGCATAATGCGTCGATTGCGGGTCATCGGGCAGACCGGCCAGGAAGCCGGAAATCTGATGCTCGCTGAGACCTGTCCCGACACCCTCCAGGGCAAGGATGGGGCCGATTTCGGAGGCAAACGCGAAGCGCTCGCCGCTTGAATGGTAGTAGAACGGTTTGACGCCGAAATGATCACGCGCGCAAAACAACGCCCGGCGCTCGCCGTCCCAGATGGCGAAGGCGAAATCGCCCTGCAGATGGCTGGGGCAATCCTCGCCCCAGCGCAAATAGGCCTGCATCACCAGCATGGTGTCACCGGTCGAGCCATCGCCAAGGCCGAGCCGCGCCGCCAGCTCGTCCCTGTTGTCCAGCCGGCAATCGGCGGTGACGGCGAGCTTGCCCGCGGCCATCGTCAGCGGGCCGGGACCTGGCTCGTCCGTCGTGTTGAACCAGGCGTTGCCAAGCGCCACGCCTGCATCGGTCCACCATGAGCTGCCGTCCCGCGCGCGATGGTGCAGGCGGGCCAGCATCCGCTGGATATCGGCCGCCACCGCCGACCTGTCGTCCCGCCTCAGCAGAATTCCGGCCAGCCCGCTCATCGTTATTGCCCGTGGTCGGCGAGATGCGCAAACCCGGCGATCGAGCCGCCAAGCACGATCTGGTTGCTGCTGATCAGCCACGCATGCGCCCTGAACTCGGCGCCCGTATCGCGCTCGATACCGATGCGGATATTAGAGGCGCTGCCCTGGCGGGCCAGCAGGTATTGTCCGGCCAGGGCCTGGGTGAGGCAGCTGGCGCCGGGCACGATCCGTGCGGCGGCGACGACGCCCCAGGCGACGCGCCTTAGGTCGGCGACGCTGGCCGCCCCCCGCGCGTCCAGCCGGATCACCAGATCGCGGATGCGGTTGTAGGAAGACACCGTCAAGCCGATCCGCACCGCCGCGACCACGGCAAGGCAGTGCGCCAGGAACAGCATTTCGGGCCGGCTCAGCGTGCGGAGCCTAGACCAGTTCCTCATGATGGAGCCTCGCAAGCCCTGCTTCGGTCAGTCCCTTCAGCAGGCCCTCGACATCCGCCCGGCAGCGTTCGACGTCGACGTCATAGCGCGTCAGCACCGCATTGCGGATATCCAGGATGGAGCGCGGCTCCTGGATCAATTCCCAGATGTAGGCTCCAACGCTGTTCAGGCTGTAGTAGATGTTGGATTTCAGGTTGAGCAGCGCCAGCCCGTTGCCGAACTCGCAGGCCACCGCATCCCCGGTCGCGCTCACGAGATCATGGTCCGATGGGTTCCAGTGCATCCTAAAACCTCGCTCGTTGAACGCTGTTATGTCGTCAGACCGAAACCGCGACCATCGGTTGCCGTCGAGGAGCCGGGGCAGAAAACCGGGGACTCCCCGGAGTTCCAGAAAACTGCGCCCGGAGCCCCAACGTCGCACCCCGGGCGCAAGCAGCTCAGGAGAACGTGAGCTGGTCGAACGGCGTGTGCGCGGGAAATGCCGCGTCGAGCGCCGTCGTGCCAGCGCCGCCCTGGGTGATGGTTTCGATCGAACCATGAACCGTCAGGCTGGGAGTCTCGTACTCCTGCTTCTCCACATTCTGTTCCATTTTAGTCTCCAACTCCGACTGGAAGCGGGTTTTGACTGTCGCCAGCACATCGCTATGCTGCAGCGCGATTGCTGCACGGCAGCATTTATGAGTCAAGTCTGATTGATCATTTATCCGTCAACTATCGATTGCATTCGCTCTGGGACGGCGACCGATCCGTTCATATTCTTATCCCAGGCCTGCGCCAGTCGGCAGTTCAGGGCCCCGCATTGGCAGTGGGGCCAATTAGCTGATTTAACTAATGTAATCCTTTTGAGCGGCCTGGCTTGATTACATGCGCGAGAAGAATTGCTGCTGAGCCGGGTCAGCCCGCCGGCCTGTTTTCAAATGTGATCGCGCTACGGGTAATTTTGAACGCGGCGGTTGCAAAAGACGGGTGTGGCGACGGAATGACTGGACGGCCGGGCCGTTTTTTACGATGCTTCTTCGCAGTTGCGATATTGCATTTTTGTTGCGGAGACTAGGACAGGCATGGCCGTCCAGGATGAATCGTATGAAAGGCTCCGCGTCGCCGGCTGCGCCGACGAAGTCGCTTTTGTGCAGGCCTGCCTGAGGCTGTTCTTCACGCCTGGGGCCGGCCCCGCAGGCAGTGCCGAAATGCCGGCTCCGGCCATTTCGGCGACGCGCGTCGCCGACGTCGCCAGGCTCAACAAGGTGGCTGTGTTCGTGCTCAAGGCGCTCGCGCGCGCTCCGGCTGCCGCGACGCCGCCGGAGCTCCCTGCCTGGCTCGATCGCTATCGCCGGCGCACCGTTTCGATGAACGCGGCATGCATCGGCGATTCGATAGCCATCCACCAGGTGCTGCGCGAACGGCAGGTCGACTTTGTCTTCCTCAAAGGTCCGTTTCAGCAGCAGTTGCTCTATGGCGATCATTTCATGAAACCGTCAGGCGATGTCGACATATTGGTGCCGCCGGCCGGCTTTATCGCAGCCCGGCAAGCGCTTCGATCGGCGGGCTATGAAATCGCGGGCAAGTCGCGCTCGATCTGGTGGGTGCGTTTCCTTGGCGAGCAGCACATGGTGCGCCATGATGGGGCGCGGCCGTCGACGGTGGACCTTCACCATCGGCTGCAGCAGCCGGGCTCGCCGAGCCCGCGCGACACCGACGGCTTCCTGCGCCGCAGGCGCCAGGTGGAGGTCGCAGGCGCCTCCATGCCGGTCATCTCGGCCTGCGACACCTTGCTGTTGTCCTGCATCAGCGTCGCCAAGGCGTTCTTCAATCGCGAGCCCTGCGCGGGCTATGTCTGCGATGTCCGCGCCAGCGCCAGCCGACTGAGCGAGGCTGAACAACAGGAAGTGCTCGACCATGCGGCCGCGCAGGGTCTGACCGACACGTTGTTGCTGGGCCTGCGCGCAGCCGATGTGCTGCTCGGCGCCGCCGACACGCTGCTCTCGGACCGCGCTAAGCGAATACTGGCGCGCATCGACAATGCCGACCTCTTCCACATGGTGATCGCGCCTTGGCTGGCATCGCTGCGCTGGCCGCAGCGGCGAACGATGCTGTGGGAGCTCTGCGGCCGCGAGCCGGTCCGCTACCTGGCCGAGGCAGGCTGGGCCGCCTCTGCCGACCTCAGCCGCCGCATTTTTGAGCGGCCCGCCGCCGAACCGACGCGAGGCCGCTGATGGCTATTGATCTCTTGCATTGTTCCCGGGCGGGATTGGCAGTCACACATGCAGATTGAAAGGTGAATTCATGCCTGTGACGACCCCCAGGGTCTGCGTCATCATCGCTGCCCGCAACGCGGCGCGGACCATACCGGTCGCCATCGCTTCGGCGCTGCGCGAAGCGGAAGTGGCGGAGGTCGTGGTGGTGGACGATGCGTCCACCGACGATACGCAAGCTGCGGCGAGCGCCGCCGACGATGGCAGCGGTCGGCTCTCGGTCATCCGTCTCGACGTCAACCGAGGGCCTTCCTTTGCCCGCAACGCTGCGATCAAGGCTTCCCGATCGCCCTACATCAGCATCCTCGATGCCGACGACTTCTTTCTCGAGGGACGCTTTCGCCGGCTGTTCGCCGCTGCCGACTGGGATTTTGCGGCCGACAACATCATGCTGATCAGGGACGACGCCGCGACCGACGTTGCCGGGCTTGCCGCGCCGCCCTTTGCGGCTGATCCGGAATTTCTCGACTTCGAGCGGTTCGTTGACGGCAACATCTCGCGGCGCCGGGTCCTGCGCGGCGAACTGGGCTTCCTCAAGCCGGTGATCAGTCGGGCCTTTCTCGACCGCCATGGGCTGAGCTACGACGAGAACCTGCGGCTCGGCGAGGACTACGAGCTCTATGCTCGCGCTGTCGCCTGCGGCGCGCGCTTCAAGGTCATCAAGTCCTGCGGCTACGGCGCGATCGTCCGCGCCGATTCGCTGAGCGGCCGCCACAGGACGCAGGATCTGCAGCGCCTCGCGGATGCAGACCTGGCGCTGCTTGCGATCCGCGACCTGCCGGAAGCCTCGAAGGCCGCGCTGCGGCGGCACGAACGCCATGTGCGCGACAAATATCGGCTGCGCAATTTCCTCGACGTGAAGGCCGAGCGCGGACTGGCGTCGGCTGCCGCCTACGCTTTCGCAAGCCAATCGAATTTGGTTCCGATCGTTCGCGGGGTCGCCGCCGACAAGCTCGATGCGCTGTTCCGCAAGGCCGGCATCGTTCGCAGCCAGCCCGTGCCGGCGATGCGTTTCCTGCTGGCGGCGACCGGCGCCGCAACGGCCGCCGCGGCAAGGGAATAACCACACCGCCGCGACCGTGCCATCGCAAAAAAAGCCGCGTTTCGAAACTACAAGGTTGCCTACTCGCCCCGAGGATGGCAGTCTATGTTGCGGTGCAGCAATTGCGAAGGGCCGATCGGATGGCTTCGATTTTTGGCTTCAGAACCAGGAACCCGGGGCGCGACCGGCAGACTGATCTGCAGCGTTTCGACCGTCTGGCGAAGATGTTCGACCAAATCAGTGCTGAGATCGAGGCGGAGAAGACTGGACTGGAGAATCGTTATCGGTCGACGGCGACCAACGCCGCCTTCCTGATGGAAGCAATGGAAAACGGTTCGGCCTCGTCAAGCAAGTCCTCGGATGTCAACACGATGACGGACACGATCCTGAATTATGAGCGGCGCATAGCCGAACTGGCGCGCCAGAACGGCCTGATGAAGGAGCTGCGCCATTCGCTGGACGCGATTGTGGATGAGAGTTCGCCGGCCGGTTCGGCAAGGACGGCGGGAAGAGGTTGACTGTGCAGCAGGCGCCGTGATCGGTGCGAGGCAAAAGGAGATCATAGGGCGGAGGATCAAAAGCGGCTCGCTCGACGCGAGCCACGGACGTCTTTGGGTTGGGGCGGACAGCACAAAGGTTAGTTGGTTATGAACGCAGATCCGAACAACACCTCCACTGCGGTGGTTTCCGATATGGCGCGCGCCCGATCGAATGGGCCGAGCAACCTGCGGCGCGGGCTCTTCAGCGCGCTCTTCGCCGTGGCGGCCACTTTTGCCGCATTCCTGCATCCGGCGCGTGCCCAGGACATGACGAGCGCGCCATCCTTCGTCGACAATTTCACCAATCTTGACCGCTCGCGCTGGTATGTGTCCGACGGCTGGTCGAATGGCGCTCACCAGAACTGCATCTGGTCCAAGGACCTGGTTCAGCTTTCCGACGGCGCGCTGTCGCTCGGATTCGAGAAGCGCAAGCTGAAGGACCGCGAGTTTGCCTGCGCCGAGATTCAGACCAAGCAGCGCTACGGCTATGGCGTCTATGAGGCGCGCATGAAGACCGACATCGGTTCGGGCCTCAACGCAGCCTTCTTCACCTATATCGGCCCGCAGGACAAACAGCCGTGGGACGAGATCGACTTCGAGGTTCTCACCAAGGATCCCTCCAAGGTCCAGGTGAACAGCTACATCCAGGGCAAGCCGAAGAACGGCAAGCTCGTGGACGTCGAAGGCGGCGCCGACAAGGGCTTCAACGATTATGCCTTCGTCTGGGAGAAGGATCGGCTGCGCTGGTACGTCAATGGCAAGCTCGTCCATGAGGTGACCAATCCGGATGAACTGCCGACCCATCCGCAGAAAATCTTCTTCAGCCTCTGGGGCAGCGACAAGCTGGCCAACTGGATGGGACCCTTCGCGGATCCGGGCCGCAAGCTGACCATGCAGGTTAAGCGTGTGGCTTTCACGGCGCTGGGCCAGCCATGCCAGTTCCCGGAATCGCTGGCATGCACCATAACTAACAGCAACTAGGTCCGCGACGGCCCTGGGGGACACCCGAACCCGGTCCGGGCCGCAGGCGGCCCGGCCATCAACAGGAACAGAACCGAATGAACTTGACGGTGTTTGGAATTGGCTATGTCGGTCTCGTCCAGGCCGCGGTGCTCGCTGAGGTCGGGCACGAAGTGGTCTGCGTCGACATCGACGAGGCGAAGGTGGAACGGCTCAACCAGGGCCTCATCCCGATTTTCGAGCCCGGCCTCGAAAGCCTTGTCAAGGAGAACCACGCCGCCGGCCGCATCCGTTTCACCACCGACGCCGCCGCCGCGGTCAAGCACGGCCAGATCCAGATGATCGCGGTCGGCACGCCGCCCGGCGAGGATGGCTCGGCCGACCTGAAATATGTGCTCGCGGTGGCCGAGGCCATCGGCAAGGCGATGGAGGCGCCCAAGATCATTGTCGGCAAATCGACCGTGCCGGTCGGCACCTGCGAGAAGATCAAGGCCAGGATCGCCGAAACGCTGAAGGCGCGCGGGCGCGAGGACCTGACCTTCGACGTCGCCTCGAACCCGGAATTCCTTAAGGAAGGGTCGGCGGTCGCCGACTGCATGAAGCCGGACCGCATCATCGTCGGCACGTCGAGCGAGGACACCGAGGCGGTGATGCGCGAGCTCTACGCGCCGTTCAACCGCAACCACGAGAAGATGATCGTGATGGATGTGCGCAGCGCCGAGTTCACCAAATACGCGGCCAACTGCATGCTGGCGACCAAGATCAGCTTCATGAACGAGATGGCCAATCTCGCCGAGCAGCTCGGTGCCGACATCGAGGAGGTGCGCAAGGGCATCGGCAGCGACCCGCGCATCGGCTACCATTTCATCTATCCGGGCCTCGGCTATGGCGGCTCCTGCTTTCCCAAGGACGTGCGCGCGCTGATCAAGACCGCCGAAAGCGTCAAATTCGACGCCAAGCTGCTGCGCGCCGTCGAGGATCGCAACAATGCTCAGAAGTCGGTGCTGTTCGACAAGGTCGACCGCTACTTCCAGGGCAGCCTGAAGGGCAAGACCTTTGCCGTCTGGGGCCTCGCCTTCAAGCCGAACACCGACGACATGCGCGAGGCGCCGTCGCGCACCTTGATGGAAGCGCTGTGGAACGCCGGGGCCAAGGTTCAGGCCTATGATCCGGAGGCGATGCAGGAATGCCAGGCCCTCTATGGCCTGCGCGACGATCTCCTATTATGCGGCACCAAGGAGGCGGCTCTGCGCGGCGCCGACGCGCTGCTGATCTGCACCGAGTGGAAGAGCTTCCGGGCGCCGTCCTTCGACGCGCTCAAGAATGCGCTGACGACGCCGGTCATCTTCGACGGCCGCAATCTCTACGACCCGAAGGTGATCGCGCGCTACGGCATCGAATATCATTCGATCGGCAGGATAGCGGCATGACGGCGTCCACGGCTACCTGCCCGCCGGGCGGCTCCGCGGAACGACGACGGGGCCGACCGTGACCGTGCGCGTTTTTGAAAAGGGCTCGATCTGATGGTGCTGGACGTTCGGCCCGAACAAATCGCCAATGAACATTTCGATCTCGTCGTTGTCGGCTCCGGTTTCGGCTCGGCCTTCTTCCTGCATGAGTTCGGCAAGCGGCGCAAAGCCCGCGTGCTGGTGCTGGAATGGGGCCGCCACAACACGCATGAATGGCAGCTCGACCAGAACGCCAACACCGACATTGACGACGAGAGCACCTATAAGACCGACAATGCCGACAAGCCCTGGAACTATACGATCGGCCTTGGCGGCGGCACCAACTGCTGGTTCGCGCAGACACCGCGCTTCCACCCCAACGACTTCAAGCTGAAGAGCACCTATGGGGTCGGCAACGACTGGCCGATCTCGTATGACGAGCTGGAACCGTACTACTGCGACGCCGAGGAGGTCATGTCGATCTCCGGCGATCCCGACATGGCCCGCATGCTGCCGCGCTCGCGGCCTTTCCCGCAGCCGCCGCACCGCATGTCGACGCCAGACCGGATGATGAAGGCGGCTCAGCCCGGTCAACACTTCGTCATGCCGACCGCCCGCGCTCGCGTGGCGACGGCGCAGCGCACCTCATGCTGCGCCAATTTGAGATGCTGGCTGTGCCCGGTCGATGCCAAGTTCACCGTCAACAACGGCCTCATGCATGTCTTCGAGCATCCCGACGTGTCGGTCTGCCTCGGCGCCGAAGTACGCCGGCTCGATTATTCGGGCGGCTCAGTGCGATCGGTCGCCTTCATGCGCGACGGCAAGGAATATTCTGTCAGCGCCGACCTGTTCATCCTCGGCGCGAACGCCATCCAGAGCCCGGCGATCATGCTGCGCTCCGGGCTCGGCGGCGAGTTCGTCGGCCTCGGCCTGCATGAATCCTACGGCTGGAACTATGAGGTCTATCTCGACGGCGTCGACAATTTCGACGGCAGCACCATCACCACCGGCCTGAATTTCGGCCTCTATGACGGTCCGCATCGCGCCGAGCACGCGGCGGCGCTGGTCTATTTCGAAAACCGGTGGCAGCATGGCATGCGCGCCGAGAAGGAACGGCTGCGGCAGGTGCTGCCGCTGGTCATCGTCACCGAAAACCTGCTCGATCCGGAAAACCGCGTGATCCTCGACAAGGACGAGAACGCCTTCGTCAGCTTCAAAGGCGCGTCCGATTACGCCGTCAACGGCATGGCCAAGGCGCTCGAAAGATTGCCGGCGCTGCTCGCGCCGCTGCCGGTGGAAAAGATCTTCGATCGCGGCATCCGGCCGACCGAATCGCATGTGCAGGGCACGTTGCGCATGGGCACCGGCCCGGCCGATTCCGTGGTCGATCGCGACATGATCCATCACCAGCTGAGGAACCTCGTCGTTGTCGGCACCAGCACCTATCCGAGTTGTTCCTGCGCCAATCCCAGCCTGACCGCCGCGGCACTGTCCCTGCGCGCGGCGAGCCGGCTGGCGTGAAGGAGGGATCGATGAAGATAACGCGACGCACGGCACTGGCCATCGTTGCCGGCGGGGTTGCCTCGACCGGCATCGCGGCCGCTGCGGTTTCTTCCTTTTCGGACGAGGACCTGGTCCGCGTCACGCTCGAGAAATACTTCGGGCCGCTCAACATGCGCATCGAGCATCTGCAGCAGTTCGTGCTGGAATTCCGCAACCGCAATCCCTGGGTCTTTCCCAGCGCCAAGCTGGCGGACGCGATGACGCTTCTGGAGACCGTCAGGCTCGACAAGGCGCGCGAATTCCTGCCCAGCCGCAAGCAGCAGGATGTCGGGAATTTCGAGCGCTGGGTGATCGCCGAGTTCCACATGCTGACCGACTATGCCTGGCGCGGCTCGCCGGGCGACCCGATCCGCTTCACCGGCTGGCATCCATGCACCAACCCCTTCGCCAATCTTGAGCAGCAGAATGCCTGAAACCGCCGGCGGACATGCTCACCCGCAAGCCAAGGAAAATGGCCAAGAAGAATGTGACAAGGAGCCGAGCTCATGAAAGTTCTCTTCGCAGGCGGTAGCGGTTATGCCCCCCAGTTCAGCGGCGGCGTTCAGTCCAGCACCCATCATCTTGCCGAGCAACTGATCGAGCACGGCCATGAGGCATCGGTGCTCGCCGCTTTGTTCGGCCAGGGCATGTTCGGCTATAAGGCGCGCGCCAAGATGAAGCTGCTCGGCCAGCGCGCCGTCATCGACAATTTCCCCGGCTACCCGGTGGTGCGGGCCTGGTTTCCCTGGGAAGCGGCGGCGTTCGCCGTCAAGAAGCTGCAGCCGGACGTCGCCGTGGTGCAGTGTCACAAGTCGGTCCCGATGGGCAAGGCGCTGCAGGCCGAAGGCGTGCCGCTGGTCGTCTATCTGAGAAACGTGGAGTTCCACGAACTGGGCGGCGACCTGCGCGAGCTGAACTCGGCGTTCTACATCGCCAATTCCGAATTCACCGCACGAACCTACAAGCGCGAGTTCGGCATCGAATCGACGGTCATCCCGCCGACCATCAATCCCGCCGCCTACAGCACGCCGACGACTGGCGAGTACATCACGTTCATCAACCCGTATGAGGAAAAAGGCTTCGAGCTTGCCGTGCGCATCGCCGCGGCATGCCCGGAAATACCCTTCCTCTTCGTCGAGAGCTGGAAGCTCGAGGACGATCATCGCGCCAGCATCGGACGGACGATCGCGCCCTTCTCCAACATCAAGCTGGAAAATCGCACCGACGACATGAAGACCCTCTACGGCCGCACCAAGATCCTGCTTGCGCCGAGCAAGTGGGAAGAGGCGTGGGGCCGCGTCGCCTCGGAGGCTCATTGCAGCGGCATTCCCGTCGTCGGCTCGCGCCGGGGCGGCCTGCCGGAGGCGATCGGCTCCGGTGGCGTGGTTCTGGACTATGACGCGCCGCTCAACGATTGGGTCGCGGCGATCAAGCGGCTGTGGAACGATCGCGAGCAATATGAACGGGTCTCGGAAGCGGCGCACGCCTTCTCGCAGCGCCCGGAACTCGATCCCGAGCGTCAGTTCGCCACTTTCTTCACCCTGCTCGACAGCGCCGCCAGGCAGCGCGCCCGTCGCGCCGCCTAACCCGGTCCGTAAGCTTATGCTTACGCGGTGCGTTTGACGCGGCTTTTCAGCATCTCGTAGCCGCGTTCGCCGAGCAGGGCGCGCGCTGCTGCCTTGGCGACCTTCTTGCGTCCCTCTGGCGAATTGGTCTCCCTGAGTCGTGCAGGCAGGTTACGCGCCCTCTGCTCCAGGGCAGGCAGTGACAGCGCGTCGGGAAAGCTCACGATGTTGGTTTCGACGCACAGCACCGGCTTGCCCGACAGCTTGGCGATCTTGAGCGCCTGTTGGTGCTCGCTCTCGATGAACAGAATGGCATTCGACTTGCGGTAGAACTCGGCCTTGAAGCTGCCATGGGCGCCCAGCCGCTGCCGTTCGGCCTTGCTCGGCAAATCGAGCATGATGAGTTGATCATATTTGATCTCGTGCCTGGCGAGCCAGGCTTCGGTCAATTTGCGGTATTTCTCCAGCCGGCTCGTCACCAGCCAGCCGATCTTGCGGGTCGGGCCGAGCAGCGGCCGCGCCTCGCCGAGGAATTTCTCGTAAGCCGGGCCATCGTCATTCTCTTCCTCGGTCGGATCGAGGCAAAGCACGCCGTCGATGTCCACGCAGCACTGCTCGAGGAAGATGTGATGCATGAAATTCCATTGGAACATCCTGGGATGCGGCACGACCTCGAAGACGATGTCGGTCTCCTCGTGCTGCGGCAGCAGCCCGAACACCGCGGCGAAGACGAAATTGCCCTTGATGCCGGCGGCTTCGATCTTGTCGCGCGCGTCGCGCATGGCGTTGCCGCCGCTGACACTGTCGTCGATCACCAGGATCCTGCGCATCTCCGCGGCCTGCCGGTCGAGCGCAGCGCGCCGCTTGGTGATTCCCGACGTGTAGATCCTGCCGGCGAGGAAGCTGTCGAGGTCGGTCATCGGAATGTTCGCCGTCAGGCTGACCAGCGTGGCGGCGAGGACGCCGCTTCGCGGCACGCCGACCACCAGGTCGATATCGCGCGGCAGCCGGTGCAGGTTGCGCATGATCGCGTCGTTCATGTCTGAGATCGATCGGTAGTTCATGGCGTTGCCTTACCCTCAAAAGTCAGTGGTTGCGCCGGCGGCCGAGATGCGGTTGCAATTGGCCGCACTAGGTCATTTCGCCCCGCTGGGTGCCGCGGAAAAGCCGCGCGCCGGGATCAGCTTCACGGCCTCGCGAAGTGCCTCGCGGCCGGCGCCGAAGGCCGACGCGACAACGATGGTGATGGCGTAGGAAAGCACCGCGCCACCGGCGAGCGCGACGATGGGCTGCGGCGGCAGCATCGGCTTGGCCAGCCAGACCAGAGCCAGGGCCAGATGCGCGCCGAGCACGAACGGCGTCGCCGCATGCAGCACATGGCTGGCGCGCAGCGGCCCGGTCCTGCCGACATAGAGCCACAGGAAAGGGGTCCTCAGATATTCGCTGATGGCATAGACGATCGCCACCCCGAGCGCGCCGTAGGGCAGGCCGATGGCGAAGGCCAGCACCGAGGTCACCGCCGTCACGATGCCCCAGCGCATGAAGTCGCCCGAGCGGCCCTGGCTGACGAACAGCCATCCCGCCGGATTGTTGAGCGGCTGCAGCAGGCCCGCGAAGCCCAGCGCCACGAAGATATCGGCGCTCGCCCGCCACTGTTCGCCGAGCACGAACGGAATGAGCCTGTCCGACATGGCGGTTGCGAAGGCAACACCCGGCAGCGCCACCAGGAGGATCAGCGGCATGACCCGCAGATAGGCGCTGCGGTAGCGGTCGGGCTCGTCCTTGAGCCGGGAAAGCGCCGGCACCATGACCTTCGACAGCGGATTGGTGATCTGGCTGAGGGGGAACAGCAGCAGCTTGTAGGCGCGGTCGTAGAGGCCGAGCTGCGCCTCGCCCCAGAATTTGCCGATCAGCACATTGTCGAGGTTGCGGGCAAAGAAATTGGCGAAGTTGAACCCGGTGATTCCGGCGCCGAAATGAATCATTTGGCCGATGCCTTCGACCTTGCGCGGCAGGCCGGGGCGCCAGCGTGAGAACGCCCAATAGCAGAGCGTTGGCAACACGGCGCCGGTCAGCGTGCCTGCGAAAAGCGCCCAGTAGGAGCGATCGATGAACGTCCAGCCGATCGAGACGGCGAGGCCGCAGACGGCGCTGGCGACATCGATGACGGCGAGCCGCGTGAATTCCATGCGCCGCGTCAGCAGCGCCAGATGCTGCGCGCCGAGGCCGTAGGCCATGATCTGCAGGCCGAAGGCGGCGACCAGCCCAGCCACGCGTGGCTCGCCATAGAAGCCGGCCACCAGTGGCGCGGCTCCGGCAAGCACGCAGGCCAGCACCGCGCTCACCGCCGTGTTTATCCAGAACAGCGTGTTGACTTCCTCATGCCGGATCCCCGTCTTCTGGATCGTCGCCTGGGTCAGGCCGAAATCCTGGAACAGCGCGATGAAGGCGAGCACCGGAGCGCACATCGCCACGACGCCGAAATCCTGCGGCGACAGCAGTCGCGACAGCACGATGACAGAAACGATCTGGGTCGCCACCCGCACGCCTTGCGCCATCGCGGTGACGATGGCGCCGCGCCCGACCGATTTGCGCAATGAGCCCTCGGGCGGATCGAATGCACTGGTTTCCAAATTCAGGATCCCTGTTTTGCGCCGGTCCGACATGATCGTGACCGGCGCCCGCCGCCATGGGCAAACTACCGCAAGTCGTTTTTGCAGCGCAACAAAAATCGTTGGATCTTTGCTACGCTGCACCAAAAATGTTGCGATGCAGCAAAAGCTGTACTAGCATCCCGAATGGGTGGCGGGCCCAACGGCGGTCGAGTTATATGCTGCATGTCTTGTACCTTGTGCATGACGTCTCCGACCCGGCAGTGCGCCGCAGGGTCAAAATGCTCAAGGCAGGCGGTGCCAGGATCACCCTGGCGGGCTTCCGCCGCACCACCACTCCGGTCGCCGACATCGAGGGGACCGCGCCGATCGATCTCGGTCCCACGCGCGACGCCCGCTTTGCGCAACGCATCGGCGCGGTGGCCAAGGCTGCGATGTCGATCGGCGCCAAGCTTGCCGCCGTGCCGCGGCCCGATCTCATCATCGCGCGCAACCTCGAGATGCTGGCGCTTGCTCGCCGCGCCAACGGAGCTTTCGGCGCGAGTATTCCGACCGTCTATGAATGCCTGGACATCCATCGGCTGGTGCTGCGCAACGATCTGGTCGGCAAGTTGCTGCGCGGCGCCGAACGCCATCTCGCCCGCGACGTCAAGCTGCTGGTGACCAGTTCCCCGGCCTTCATCGCCAATTACTTCGAGCTGTTCGGGCAAATCGCCGCACCGGTCGAACTGATCGAGAACAAACACTTCGACGTCACGCCATCGCCACCGCACGATCCCTCCCAGGCCGGTGCCGCGATGGAGCCGCCATGGCGAATCGGCTGGTTCGGCGCACTGCGATGCCGGCGCTCGCTGGAGCTGCTGGCCGCGTTCACCCGCCGTCAAAACGGACGTTTCGAAGTCGTGCTGAGAGGACGCCCGGCACTGTCGGAGTTTCCGGATTTCCACGGCTTCGTCGAGGCCGAACCCTGGCTTTCCTTTCGCGGCGCCTACCGCAATCCTGAGGATATGGCGGCCATCTACCGGGAGGTGCATTTCTCCTGGGCGATCGATTTCTTCGAGCAGGGCCAGAATTCCGAATGGCTGCTTCCCAACCGCCTCTACGAGGGCTGCCGTTTCGGCGCCGTGCCCATCTCGATGGCTGCCACCGAAACCGGTCGCTTCCTCAAGCGGCAGGACATCGGAGTGCTTCTGTCCGAGGCAACGCCGGGGGGCATCGAGGCCACGCTGGGAGGGATGGACCAGGAGCGCTTCGGCGGGCTGCGGTCCCGCGTTCTTGCCCGCAATCCCAGAACCTGGAGCTACGACCGCAGCGATTGCCTGGCCTTCGTCGAAAAGTTGCGACGTCTGGTCACCGTTTCCGCGGCCTTCCCGAGCGAGGCGCTGGCATAGCATGGCCAAAGAACGCATGAGTGCAGAAGATGGAACGAAGTCGATGACGCAGAAGGCAACGCCGGCATCGACGCTGATCGTCATTCCGTGCCTCAACGAGGCAGACCATATCGGTGCGCTGCTCGCGCAACTGCAACCGTCTGCGGCTAGGCTGGGCGCCAGGATCGTCGTGGCCGACGGTGGCAGCAACGACGGCACGCAGGGCATCGTCGAGAAGGTGGCGGCCGAGGACGCGCGGGTTGTCCTGCTCCCCAATCCGAAGCGCATCCAGAGCGCGGCCATCAACCTTGCCGTGGCGACATTCGGCGCGGGCGCGGATTTTCTCATCCGCATCGATGCGCATGGCGGCTATCCTGCCGACTACTGCGACAGGCTGGTCGAGGAGGCGCTCGCTACGGGTGCCGATTCGGTTGTCGTCTCAATGCTGACCAGCGGCACCGGAGCGGTGCAGAAGGCGGTGGCTGCCGCGCAGAACTCCAAGCTCGGCACCGGCGGTTCGAAGCATCGTCACATGTCGGACGGCGAATGGGTCGACCACGGCCATCATGCGCTGATGCGCATCGCCGCCTTCCAGGCGGTGGGCGGCTATGACGAGAGCTTCAGCCACAACGAGGACGCCGAACTCGACCACCGCCTTCGCCAGGCGGGCCACCGCATCTGGATGAGCGGCAGCACGCACATGATCTACTACCCGCGCGCGACGCTGAAAGGCCTCTACTTCCAGTATCTCGGCTATGGCCGTGGCCGCGCCAAGAACGTGCTGAAGCACCGCATGGTGCCGAAGGTGCGGCAGATGATTCCGCTGCTGGTGGCTCCCGTCGTTCTATTGGCGTTCTTCTCCTTGGTGCATTGGCTCGCAGTGGTGCCTTTCGTGATCTGGGCGGCCGTATGCCTCGCCTACGGCGTGCTGACGGCTGTCCGCCAGCGCAACCCGGGCATAGCGCTCGCCGGTGTTTCGGCAATGGTCATGCATTTGGGTTGGTCGGTCGGCTTCTGGCAGCAACTGCTCGGGTCCCGAGCGCGGCGCGGGGTGGCGTGATGGCGACTCGCTCGATCGATATCTGCATCTGCACCTTCCGCCGGCCCGAACTGGCCGACACGCTGCGCTCCATCGCCGCGCTGGAGAAGCCCGCGGGCTTCGAGATCGGCGTCGTCGTCGCCGACAATGACGACCAGCCGACGGCGCAGCCACTGGTCAAGGCGCTGGCGCAGGAGTTGAAGCTGCCGATCCGCTATTGCCATGCGCCGGCGCGCAACATCTCGGTCGCGCGCAATGCCTGCCTCGATGCCAGCGTAGCGGACTTCGTTGCTTTCATTGACGACGACGAGACGGCGTCGCCGTGCTGGCTCGCAGAACTCGCCCGAATCGCGGCGGTGACCGGCGCGGCGGCCGTGCTTGGGCCGGTTCGCGCCAGCTATCGCCCAGACGCGCCCGACTGGATGCGAAACGGCGATTTCCACTCGACCTTTCCGGTCTGGGTGCGCGGCGAGATCCGCACCGGCTACACCTGCAATGTCCTGCTCAGAACGACCCACGAAAGCCTGCGCAACCGCCGCTTCAGCCTCGCACGCGGCCAGACCGGCGGCGAGGATACCGAGTTCTTCGATCACATGGTCAAAGCCGGCGGGCGCATCGCCTTTGCCCCGCAGGCCGTGGTCGAGGAGGTGGTGCCGCGCTCGAGGGCCGCCTTCGACTGGCTGCGCCGCCGTCGTTTCCGCTTTGGCCAGACGCATGGCCACCTCATCGGGCGCAACACGAGCGGTCTGCGCCGGGTCGGTCAGATCGGCCTCGCATCGGCCAAGGCCGCATATTGCTTCGGCATGGCCGTTTTGACCGCCGTCAGCCCGGTGCGCCGGAACCGCAGCGTGCTGCGCGGCATTATGCACGTTGGTGTCGTCAGCGGTTTGGCTGGCGTCCGCGAAATCCGCCAATACGGCATGACCCCGCAGGAAGGGGACAAGCGTGCAGCCTGACGTGAGCTTCGTTATCGCCGCCTACAATGCTGAGGCCACGCTCGATCGGGCGATCGCCAGCGCGATGGCGCAGCGCGGCGTCTCCGTCGAGGTCATCGTCGTCGACGACCGGTCGCGCGACCGCACGCTGGAGGTGGCGCGCGCCTATCCCGAGGAAATCGTCAAAGTGGTCGCGCTTCCCGCCAATCGCGGCCCGGGCGGCGCCAGGAATGCCGGCATCGACGTGGCGCGCGGCCGCTGGGTGGCGGTGCTGGATTCCGACGACGCCGTCCTGTCCGGCCGGATTGCGGCAATGATCGCAAGGGCAGAGCACGCCGGCGCTGAGATCGCGGTCGACAACGTTCAGGTGGTGCGCGAGGACGGCACGCCTGACGACACCATGTTCCCTGCCGGCTATCTGGAAGGGCTGCGGGAGATATCGCTCGCGGATTACATAGCCGGCAATCTCGTCTTCGAGTCCCGTTTCAACCTCGGCTATCTGAAGCCGATCTTCCAGCGCCGTTTCCTCCACGAGAATCGGTTGCGCTACGACGAGCAACTGCGCATCGGCGAAGACTACATCCTCTTGGCAAGCGCGCTGGCGAGAGGTGGCCGCTGCGTGGTCGAGCCGACCACTGGCTATATCTACCACATCCGCACCGGCTCGATCTCGCGCGTGCTCGAACTGCATCATGTCGAGGCGATGGCGTGCGCCGACGCCGCTTTCGCCGCTTCCCATGCCATGGACAGCGAGGCCCAGGCGGCGTTTGCCAGGCGCAGCCGCAGCCTGCGCAAGGCGGCATCGTTCCTGTCGCTGGTTCAGCACATCAAGGCGCGCGCGCCGCTCAAGGCGATACGCACCGCGCTCCGCGATCCGGCCGCGATCAAGCATCTCAGCATGCCGATCGCGGTACGGCTGAGAAGGGTTACGGCACAGTTTGCCGTGGGGGCGGGGAGGTGAAGCATGCCGGCAGATGGAATGTGTTTTTCATAGCCAGCAACAGATGAAATCGATCTCCGCAGAAGGAATATGCGATGCAGAAAGTCAGGAAGGCAGTCATACCGGTGGCAGGTCTCGGAACACGGTTCCTGCCGGCGACCAAGTCGATGCCGAAGGAAATGCTGCCCGTCGTCGACAAGCCTGTCGTGCAATATGCGGTGGACGAAGCCTTCGAGGCCGGCATCGAGCACATCGTCTTCGTCACCGGTCGCAACAAGGCGGTCATCGAGGACTATTTCGACCTCCATCCGGAACTGGTCGGAACCCTCGAACAGACCGGCAAGAAGGCGCAGCTGCAGTCGCTGGAAAGCCTGCTTCCGGTAGCGGGCGCCACCAGCTTCATCCGCCAGCAGTCGCCCCAGGGTCTCGGGCATGCCGTGTGGTGCGCGCGCGAGGTGATCGGCAACGAACCCTTCGCCCTGCTGCTTCCCGACATGGTGTCGTTCGGCGCGCGCGGATGCCTGGCCGAAACCGTCGATCTCTATGAGCGGACGGGCGGCAACGTCATCGCCGTCGAGCGCTGCGATCCCTCCGAAACCAGCAAATACGGCATTGTCGGGCGCGGCGCGGAAGTGGGCTCCGGCTTCGAGGTCACCGCCATGGTCGAGAAGCCTGCACCGGCCAACGCGCCGTCGAATTTCTACATCAACGGCCGCTACGTCCTGCAGCCGGAGATCTTCGCGCTGCTCGGCAACCAGCAGCGCGGCGCCGGCAACGAAATCCAGCTCACCGACGCCATGGTCCGCCTGGCACAGAGCCAATCGTTCCATGCCCAGCCTTTCAACGGCCGCATGTTCGATTGCGGCTCCAAGGAAGGCTTCATCGAGGCCACGATCGCCTTTGCGCTCGCGCGCGACGACATGAAGGGGCCAGTCATGGAGATGCTGCAGCAGTTCGTCCGGTCGCATGAGCGCCGGGAAGTAGCCGCATAATGCCCAAATTTTGGGTGCATATGCGAAATCGCGATGGCGCGACATCGACGCTGGCGCCCGGCCTTCCTGGCCGGGTGCCCCATGGCACGAATGTTGCGTGGTCTTTTCTGGTGACGACGCCACTTTTCGAAGGCCGCTAGAGCCTGCAACCTGGAATTGGACCGACGATGAACTATGCCAACTTCCCTCTCGATAAGAGGATGCCATTGCCCAATACCGAAGCGGAAAAGGGCGACGACTTCATCGACGTCGAGCGCCTGCTTGGCATGGCGGCCCGGCAGGTCAAGGTGGTGGCGGTCTGCGCCGTCATCGGCCTGTTCCTGGGCGTGGTGTATCTTCAGACCACGCCCAAGCAGTTCACCTCGCTTTCGAGCGTTTTGATCGACGAGGGCCTGAACAAGGTCGTGGACGACATCTCGGCCGCCAGCGCCACGGTGCAGACGGACGCGACTATCCTCAGCCAACTCGAAATCCTGTCGTCGGCGCGGCTGGCGTCGGTGGTGGTCGACAAGCTGAAGCTCGACCAGAACGACGAGTTCATGAACCCGCCGCAATCGGCCCTTGCCAAGGGCATCGGCTTTCTGCGCGGCGTGGTCGCCTATTTTCGCGGCGGCTCCGGAACGGATGACATTCCCGGCATCCAGAATGTCGACGCAGCGACGCGGGAGGCGATGATCACCGCAGCGCGTCACGACTACGCGGTGCTCAAGCTCCAGACGGAGCTGATGGCTGATCGCGTCGGCCGCAGCAACGTCATCACCTTGGGTTATCAGTCGACGAATCCGGCGCTCGCAACGTCGATCACCAAGGCCTATGCCGAGGCCTATCTCGCCGATCAGCTCAATGCCAGCTTCGACGCCACCGAGCGCGCGGCCGTCTGGCTGCAGGGCAGGCTGACCGAGCTCCGCCAGAGCTCGCAACAGGCCGCGATGGAAGTCGAGAAATTCAGGGCCGAGCATGGGCTGTCAGCGAACAGCGACGGCCAGCTGATGAGCGGCAAGCAACTGTCCGACCTCAACGCCCAGCTCATCATAGCGCAGGCCGACACCGCGCGCGCCAGCGCCCGCTACCAGCAATACAAGGCGATCGTCGACAGCGGCTCCGAAAATGCCTTCAACGATTCGGCGATCGCCGCCGATCAGCCGAGCAGCTCGGTCATCATCGGGCTCAAGACCCGCTATCTCGCCGTTTCCAAGCGGCTGCAGGATGTCGAGGCGAATTTCGGCAAGGATCATCCCCAGGCGGTGGCGCTGGCCAAGGAAAAGGCCGATGTGGCGGCGCAGATCTTCGGTCAATTGAAGCAGATCACCGAAAGCTACCGCAACGACTTCCAGGTGGCGCAGGCGCGCGAAACCGAACTCAAGCAAAAGATCGCGGCCGCTGCCGGCAGGAGCTCGATCGACAATGAATCGCAGGTGAGGCTGAGGGAACTCGACCAGCAGGCGCAGGCGCTCTCCACCCTCTACCAGACCTTCCTCAGCCGCTACCAGGAAGCTTCGCAGCAGCAGACCTTCCCTGTCGGCAAGGTCCGCATCATCTCGGATGCGAACATGCCGCTGGCCGCGTCGAGCCCGCGCACCCTGCGCGTGCTGGCGCTGTCGCTCGTTCTAGGCCTGATGCTGGGAGTGGGCTTCGGCGGTCTCAACGAGTTCAACGAGCGCTTCTTCCGGACGGGCGAGGACATTCGCGACCGCGTCGGCCTCAAGTTCCTCGGTTATCTGCCGATGATCGGCGGCGGCAAGCCCAAGGACGCTAAGTCGGACGACTCGCCGGCGGATGCCAAGGTCGCCAGCCTTTCGGCCGTGGAGAAACGGGCGCGAATGCGAGTCAGCATCGACGCGCCGGCCTCGATGTTCGCCGAGACGCTGCGTAACGCCAAGATCGCCTTCGATGTCGTTATGGAGGGCCAGGGCAGCCGGGTCATCGGCGTCATCTCGGTGCTGCCCGGAGAAGGCAAGTCGACCGTGGCGGCGAACCTTGCCGGATTGCTGGCCGCCAACGGCGCCAGGACGTTGCTGATCGATGGCGACCTGCGCAATCCGGGCCTCAGCCGCAGCCTCGGCATGGAGGCCGAGCATGGCCTGATGGAAGCCGTGGTCAGCGGGCAGACATGGCAGTCCGTCGGCAAGGTCGACCGCCAGACCAAGCTGGCGATCATTCCGGCCGTGCTGCGCGGTCAGTTCTCCCACACCAGCGAGCTTTTGAGCTCGGCCGGCATGCGGCGCTTCCTCGACAATGCCAAGGAGACATTCGAGTACATTGTCGTCGACCTGCCGCCGCTCGGCCCGGTGGTCGACGCCAAGGCCTTCGCGCCGTTTGTCGACGGCTTCGTCCTGGTCGCCGAATGGGGTCGCACCCCGCGCGCCATGGTCCGGTCGATGCTGGAATCGGAAACCTACCTCGCCGACAAGATCGTCGGCGCGGTGCTCAACAAGGTCGATCTGAAGAAGCTGGCGAAATATGGGTCCTTCGGCGGCTCGGAAAAATTCTTCGACCGCTATTCGAGCTATTATCTGGAGAAGCCCGAGACGCGCGCCAAGCAGGCCGCCTGATTGCGTTCCAGGACACTGCGGCGGCGGAGTGGGTTGGCGTTTTCTGTGAAAGCTGAACCGCTCCAAGGCTGCGCTCAGTCCCCCGAGGACAGCAACCGGCCGTATTTGCCGATGATCCGGACGGCGGTCAGCCGGCCGGTCCGGAAGGCACCGGTATCGATGCCGAGTCGACGCCCGTCCGGGTGCGGCGCGTCTTCGATCGTGTGCCCATGCACGACCCAGTGATCCAGGCGATTAGCGGCTGAGAGAAACTCTGATCGGATATTGAGCAGGTCGGCCTCGTCCTGCGTCTCGAGCGCGATTCCCGGCCTGATGCCGGCATGGACGAACACGAATCTCTCCGAGCTGACCATCACCGGCAGCGTGCGCATGAAGCCGACATGGCTGGCCGGGATGACCTCGCGGATGCGCGCGTCGACATCGTCGCTCGAACCATAGAGTTCGGCCAGCCGGTCCGGATCGATGCCATAGGAGAACAGCGTCTCGCGTCCGCCGACGCGCAGCCAGGGCTCGCGTGACAGAAGTCCGTCGAGATAGTTGAGCATCGCCACCTCGTGGTTCCCTGCCAGGCAGACGCGCAGAAAACCTTTTGGCGACGGTGCAATGAGATGCTCGATCACGCGACGCGAGTCGGGCCCGCGATCGATATAGTCGCCGAGCATGATGATGATCTTGCGGCCGCGGAACTGCAGCGCGTCGAGCAGGATCTTCTGCTCCAGCGCGAGCAGTTCGTTATAGCAGCCATGCACATCGCCGATCGCGTAAACCACAGTGTCCCGCATATCCAGGATCAGGCGTTCGCGCGGTAAGGGTCGGGGTCGTCTCGATCGCTGGAACAGGCTCACGGGATTGGCTCGGTGCTCGCACAGGCGCTGCGCCACACCGGCGCAGACCAAGCCTCGATATCATGCCGAATGCAAACAATTCCACACCAGCGCAGGCTCGCCCCGGCCAGGAACCGACCTGGTGTCAGGCAAGGTTCGCGCTCAGGCGGGCTTCAGCCGGTAGCGGAAAAGCGTGTGGTCGAGCAGAAGCCGGATACGCGGCTCGGCCTCGCTCGCCACCAGCCAGCTTGTCGCGACCATGGTTGCGCCGACGATCGGAATCGAAACGAGATATGGCACGCCCGTCCGCATCAGGCTGCCCAGCATCGCCGCGCCGACGACGTCGTGGATCAGATAGAGCGGATAGGTCATCAGCCCCAGCCGGCGCCAGCCGCGCCAGGAAAGATCGAGCCTGAGCGACCAGGCCATCAGTGCCACCGCCGCCAGGAAGATGACGATCGGGGGCGCATAAGGCATCGTGGCTCCAACCTTGAGGCTATGGACGTCCACCGAGCTCACGATCTGCAGCACGCCGCCGGCGAGGCACAGCGCGCAGAAGCCCAGGCGCGCCGCGGTCAACCCTTTGAACCGCATCAGCCACAGCAGCACGCCCACCGCGAAGAACGCGCCATGATGCACCAGCGTCAGCTGCAGCCAGCGCGTCTCCGCAAGGTCGGTCCAGCCGAAGGCGAAAAAGAGGCACCAGAACAGCGTGCTTGCGAGCCCGATGATAATCGCGACCGTCTCGATCAGGTCGAAGCGGCCAAGGCGCAGCATTGCCCAAACGATAGCGTAGAAGGCAATCTCGATGCCGAGCGTCCAGTAGACGCTGTCCACCCACGGCTCGAACGGCACGAACAACGCCGTGCGGGCAAGTCGCACCACGGCGTCGGTCGGCCAGGAAAGATCGGCCAGCAACAGCACGATCGCCGAGATCGGCGCGCAGATCCACACTGCCGGCGCCAGTCGCCTGACGCGCGCCTCGAAGAATTTGAGCGGCGTCGAGTTCTCGGCGCTGAAGGCGATGACGAAGCCGCTGATGACGAAGAACACCTGCACGCCGACCCAGCCTGAGCCGACAAAGGCCATCTCGGGATGGGCAGGGACGCCGCCGCTTGCGCAAGCCGAGACGCCGTCGGGGAATGCCCATACCCAGAAGCCGTAGTGATAGAACATCACCATGACGGCCGCCAGGAAACGCAATATGTCCACGCCGCCGAATGTTATTTTCTGCTGAGCCAATGCCGTGCCGCCGGATGGCCCCCCGCCGCAACTCTAGGGTGGCCTGCTGCGTCGCACAATAAAGATTGGGCGCTGCGGCAATCACAAAAATCGCCACGTCGCAACATCCCGAACGGTGGCGGGTATCGTGCTAGAGCCCGATGCCTCGTCCCTTCAACGCCGCCGTGATCTCGTCGAGAATTGCCGGATCGTCGATGGTCGCCGGCATCGACCATTCTTCCTTGTCGGCGATCTTCTGCATCGTGCCGCGCAGGATCTTGCCGGAGCGCGTCTTGGGCAGGCGCTTGATCGTGACCACCGTCCTGAAGGCGGCGACCGGACCGATGCGTTCGCGCACCAGCCCCACCACTTCGCTCTCGATGGCGGCGACATCCCGCGAGACGCCGGCGTTGAGCACCACGAAGCCGAGCGGCACCTGGCCCTTCATTGCATCGGCGATGCCGATGACGGCGCATTCGGCGACATCGGGGTGCGCGGCCAGAACCTCCTCCATGGCGCCCGTCGACAGCCGATGACCGGCGACATTGATGATGTCGTCGGTACGGGCCATGACATAGAGGTAGCCGTCCTCATCCATCATGCCGGCGTCGGCCGTCTTGTAGAAGCCCGGGAACTCCTCCAGATAGGCCTGGCGGAAGCGGGCATCGGCATTCCACAGCGTCGGCAGGCAGCCTGCCGGCAGGGGCAGCTTGACCACGACGTTGCCCAGCGTGCCGCGCGGCACGTCATGGCCGGCATCGTCGAGAATTTGGATGTCATAGCCGGGCATCGGCACGCCGGGCGAGCCGTATTTGACCGGCAGCAGCCCGAGCCCCGCCGGGTTGATCGTCATCGGCGAGCCGGTCTCGGTCTGCCACCAATGGTCGATCACCGGCCGGTTCAGCTTCTGCTCCGCCCATTTGATGGTTTCGGGGTCGGCGCGCTCGCCGGCAAGGAACAGCGTGCGGAATTTCGACAGGTCGTATTTCGGCACGAACTCGCCCTTGGGATCCTGCCCCTTGATGGCGCGGAAGGCCGTCGGCGCGGTGAACAGCGCCACCACACCGTGCTCCGCGATCACCCGCCAATAGGTGCCGGCGTCCGGCGTGCCGATCGGCTTGCCTTCGAAGAGCACGCTTGTCGCGCCATGCAGCAGCGGGCCGTAGACGATGTAGGAATGGCCGACCACCCAGCCGACGTCGGAAGCCGCCCAGAACACTTCGCCCGGCTTGACGCCGAACTCGTTGTCCATCGTCCATTTCAGCGCCACCATGTGCCCGCCATTGTCGCGCACGATGCCCTTCGGCTGGCCGGTCGTGCCGGACGTGTAGATGATGTAGAGCGGATCGGTGGCCATTACCGGGACGCAGTCGACATTGGCGCCGGCGGCCCGCTCGCGGGCGACCGCGTCGGCATAGTCGATGTCGTAATGGTCCTTCATCTCGCAGCGCAACTGGTCGCGCTGCAGGATGAGGCAGGCGTCGGGCTTGTGCCTTGACATCTCGATTGCTTTGTCGAGCAGCGGCTTGTAGGCGACCACGCGGCCGGGCTCCAGGCCGCAGGATGCCGAGATGATCAGCTTCGGCTTGGCGTCATCGATGCGGGTGGCAAGCTCATGCGAGGCGAAGCCGCCGAACACCACCGAATGTATCGCGCCGATGCGCGCCGTGGCGAGCATGGCAATGGCCGCTTCCGCCACCATCGGCATGTAGATGATCACCCGGTCGCCCTTGGTGACGCCCCGGTTCTTGAGCACGGATGCGAGCGCCACCACTTCGCGTTTCAATTCGGCATAGGTGAATTTGCGAACAGTGCCGGTGATCGCACTATCGTGGATCAGCGCCAGCTGGTCGGCGCGCCCGCCCGCGACGTGGCGGTCGATGGCGTTGAAGCAGGTGTTGCAACTGGCGCCCGCGAACCAGCGGCCATAAACGCCGGCTTCGGCATCGAAGACCTTGTCGTAGGGCGAATACCAGTCGATCGCCTTGGCGGCCTCGGCCCAGAACCCTACGGGGTCGCGTTTCCAGCCCTCATAGACTTCATGGTAGCGTGAGGCCATCGACCTTCCTCCTCGGAATATTTCGTCGTATGGCGAATAGCCTAAGCCGCTTCTGCCGGCCAGTCTTCCTGCATTTTGGCCGACATCGCCGCCAAACCGATCCGAGCGACGCTTCCAGGCGGAGCGCCGTTACACAAGCCGGGTCGAAAGTCGCTTACTTTTAGATAGGCAGTGCCGCAAGCATCAGCCCGACCCCGCCGGCGATCAAAATGGCAGCCGCCAAGGCTTTCCGATGGCGCTCGAAAGTCGTCGGAGCCCGATCCCAATTGTAACGCATACAACTCACTCCGCGGAACCCGGCGGACTCTTAGCTTACTTTGGGGAAGGATGGCAACCCTGGCGGTATCATTGCGCTCACCGCAACCAGCCGTCGTTCCGGCCGTCGCCGGGCCGATGCCCTGACGGCCTGATGCAGGCGATGGACAGCGCCGCATCGTCGCGCTAATTCCTCTCCGGCAATTGGGTCTGGAGCGCATCCTTGGTCGAAATCGCCTCTGAAACGGTGCTGCGCCTGGCGGACGACGCGTCCGTTCAGCATGTCGGAGACGGCGCGGTCGTGCTTTTGGCGCGCAGCGGCCAGCTCTACACTTGCAACGGCACCACCGAGGCCTTTCTCGACAAGGTCGACGGCGCACGCAGCCTCGACCAGATCGTCGGCCTGCTGTCGGATGAATTCGAAGTCGCCAGGGACACGCTCGACCAGGATATGGCCGAACTGGCGGCCGAACTGGTGGCCGAAGGCATCCTCGCCGACCCGGGCGCCTGATGGCCGACAGACCGTTCCTGCGCGCGCTGTTTCGCCTTCATCTGTGGCTGAGCGCGCGGCTGATGCCGGTCCTGATTGGCCAGCGTGACTTCGAGACGGTGCTCAAATGGGCGCCGCTCCAGGCGCCGACGCCCTATCGTGGCCTGCCGTCGGCCTACATCGTCGCCAGCGTCAACCGCACGGTCCGGCACCCCTGGCTGATGCGCGACCGCAGATGTCTGCGCGAAGGGCTGCTCGGGTTCCGTTTCCTGCGCATGGCGGGTTTTGATCCGGACCTGCGTTTCGGTGTCGATGCCAAGTCGATGCAGGAACCGCGCCTGTCGGCGCATTGCTGGGTCTGTCTGGACGATAAGCCGGTGGTCAGCGACAGCCTGCCCGGCATGGTGGAGATCTACCGCCACCACGCCGGCACTGCCAGGGCGAAGCCAGCTTGACCGCATCGGCCGCTTCCGTCTGCTATGATCTCAATGGCCGCGTCTTTGGCGTCGATGCACCGCGCCCCGAGCTCTGGCGGGATTTCGAGGCCATGCTTGGCAGCTTGCGGCTGGCGGCGCCGGCAAAGCCGGGCTTCAGGCTGAGCATCAGCGAGACGCAATCCCTGGACGAAGCGCCGGAAGGTTCGCTCGCCTTCGACGGCGAGGTGCCGCTCGACGGCCATTGCCGCATGATCGATGCCGGCTCGGCCCTCCATCTGATCTTCCCGGGTCGGCAGGCCGCCGCGATTCACGCCGCCGATGCCAAGGCCGAGATCCGGGTTCTGGCAGGCGCGAGGGTCCTCTGGACGTTGGGGATGCTGGCGCTCGACGCCGCCCTCGACGCCGGTAGCCAGCATATGCTGCACACTGCCGGCCTGACGCTGCCGGATCGCGACGGCGTGATCCTGATCCATGCGCCGAGCGGAACCGGCAAATCGACGACATCGCTGGCGCTGACGTCGCAAGGATTTGGCCTCTGCTCCGACGATGCCATGATCGTCGACGCCGCCTCATCAGCGCCTTTGGCCTGGGGGCTGCCGCGCGCGGCAAAAATCCACCGCAACACGGCCGCGATGCTGCCCTTCGTCTTGCCCTGCCTCGGTGGCCAATGGGACGGCAACGGCGAGCAGGCCGTGTCACTGGAGCGGCTGAAGGAAATTATCCGCATCGAGGATGCCGGTGCCCGGCCGGTCGCGGCACTGCTTCATCTCGCCCGCGCCGCCGACGGCCAGACCAGGCTCATACCCATGGCGAGGACCGACGCCATGGTGGCTTTAGCCGCCGACAATGTCAGGACCGGCATGACCGGCCTGCTGGCGATGCAGAAACGGCGGATGGCGACAATCGCCGCGCTTGTCAAAGCCGTGCCGACCTTCACACTCGAAGTGGGCGCAAGCCCGGCGGACGCAGCGGCTCTGATCCTTGCTGCGCTGGCTCGTTAATGCATGTCGTCCAGGAGTGTGTAGCGGTTCTGGGGCGACGACATGCGTAGAAACAAAGCCGAAAAGCGCGTCGGCTGAAGCCGTTTCAGCGCGACGTTTCCGGCGAACTCTATCGGCCTGAGGCCAAATAGGGCCTTGGCCGGGCCAGCCTCTGCACCCAGCGGAACGCATCGCGGCTCAGACGGGAGCGCATCTTCTCTTTCGAATTCACGCGAAGCAGCATGTTCCCCGTGATCAGCCATTTGGCCACACGTATCGCCAGATCCGGCTTGATGCGGCCGGCTAGCTCGATCGCCCGCGGCATGTCGAACAGATGTCCGGTCACGTTGAGCACGGTAGCCAACTCGAGCTCGATGCCGGTCATCCACGCCGCCTCCAGCAGGCGCGCTTCCGCTTCCGGCGATTGCAGCGCGCGCACGCCCTGCAGCACGTCGACGCAAAGCTGCAGCCGATGGAATTTGTGACCCCCGGCGGCATGGACGATGGCGATGGTAAGCAGCGAAGCCGGGCTGTCGGGTTCGTCGCCGTCGATGATCCGCAGCTCGCGAAAGCCGAGCGACAAGCGTCGGCGCATGCCTGAATCATGGACCAGATTGCCATGCAGTTCGATCAGCAGGCTGGAATTCTCGTTCTCCAGCCATTTGAATTCCTGCAGGTCGTGCGACTTGGCCTCGCCGCTGGCAAGCTTGAAGCCGCATTCGGCGATCACGCTGTTGGCTTCGCCGATGCTGGTCGGGTCGACCAGGATGTCGATGTCGGTGAACGGCCGGTCGGCGGCATGGCGATAGAGCTTGCGCGCGAAGACCGGTCCCTTGACGATCCGCGCCGGAACGCCTCTTGCCGCCAGAGCCTTCATGACGCGGTCGCCATGATATTGCAGCAGCATGGACTGGCCGGTTGCCAGTGTGGTCTGGTCGCGCAATTCAACCAACTTCTGCCGCAAGGCGGCATCGTCCGGCAGGTTGGCGTCGCCGCGCTCGCCGAGCTTGCGCAGCATGATCGGCAGCACGCCGTGGAACTCGGCATTTGTTAGCAAGGCCATCCAACGGCTCGCCGAAACGGTCTGGCCCCCGCCGGCCGGCGCTTCGGGGTCGGCGAAATCGAGCAGCAATTTCTCTTCGGCAGGCGAAAGTGATGGCAGCATCAGCTGGTAAAGTCGCGAATTGGCCGCCCGGATATCGCAGAAAAGCCGCGCCTAGGCCAGAGAGAGCATGTCGAACTGCCGGCGGCAGAGAACTAGCCGACCGGTTTGGTGCTTCCCATCACCGGCCGGAGCGGCGGCGCCGGCGGCAGCAATGCGCGTATGTCGGCGAAAGGAAAGACAGGCTCGAAGCGGAAAGCCTCGGCCAGCGCGCCGGGCCCGCCGTTGCACTGGCCGGCACGGAATTCATTCTGTATCCGCGCCCTGTCGACATAGTGCTCCGGACCCTGCGATCTATGCGCCCGGATCGCTTTCGCCTTGACGTCCCAATGATGGGAAATCTCGACATAGTGTGTCGGTGAGAAACCCGTGCCGCCGAGCGTGTCGGCATGCAGCACCGGTACCGCGAAGGATGCGGCGATGCGCATCCCGTCCGACAGCGCGCGGTGGTCGCCGTGATAGTCGTTCGGCGCATGCGTGATCGCGAGATCGGGCTCGATCTCGCCGATCAGTGCCTTCAGCGCGGCAATGAGAGCGGCATCCGCGACCAGTGACCCGTCGGGAAAATCCATGAAGCGCGGCGTGACCCCAAGCAGCCCGGCCGCCGCGGCCGCCTCACTGCGCCGCGCCTTGGCGAGCGCCGCTGGGTCGCCGCCCGTGCCGCCCCTGGCGCCATCCGTGGCTATCGCAAAGCTCAGCTCGGCGCCCAGCGCGGCATAGGCGGTCATCGTGCCGAACATGAAGATCTCGATGTCGTCCGGATGAGCGCCCAGCGCCAGTATCTTCACTTGCCTCTCCCGGAATGAAATGTGCCGAACGGGATTCTGCCCGGCCTGGCCGCCTGTGCAAGCTATTCGTGCAGTGACGCCGTCATTGCGCCCCGGCCATGGCCGCTGATATGCGGGCGCAATGAAGACAAGACCTTTGCCGGAGCTTCCGGTAACTGCCGTGCTGCCGGTACTTGCTGAGGCACTCGCCGCGCGCAATAGCGCCGTGCTGGTGGCGCCGCCCGGCGCCGGCAAGACCACGCTCGTGCCGCTGGCGCTGCTCGACGCGCCCTGGCTGGGCGAGGGCAGGATCGTGCTGCTCGAGCCGCGCCGGCTGGCCGCCCGCGCCGCCGCGCGCCGCATGGCCGAGCTGCTCGGAGAAGAGCCCGGCGGCACCGTCGGCTATGCCATGCGCATGGAGAACCGCATCTCGGCGCGGACAAAGATCCTCGTCGTCACCGAAGGCGTGCTCTCACGCATGATCCTCGACGACCCGGAACTGCCTGGCGTGTCGGCGGTGATCTTCGACGAATTCCATGAACGCTCGCTCGACGGCGATTTCGGTCTCGCGCTGGCGCTCGACGTGCAGGGCGCGCTCCGGCCGGACCTGCGTCTGCTGGTCATGTCGGCGACGCTCGATGGTGCGCGCGTCGCCAGACTTCTGTCCGGGGCTCCGGTGATCGAAAGCGAGGGCCGCGCCTTCCCCGTAGAGGTCCGTTACGACGAACGGCCGGCGGGTGTGGCGATCGAGGATGCCATGGCGAGGGCGGTGCGTTCGGCTTTGGCCACCGAGCCAGGCAGCGTGCTCGCCTTCCTGCCCGGACAGCGTGAGATCGAGCGCACCGCCGAGCGGTTGCAGGGCAACACCGCTGCCGACACCGATATCGTTCCGCTCTATGGCCAGCTCGACAACAGGATGCAGGACGCGGCGATCAGGCCGGCTCCGCCCGGCCGCCGCAAAGTGGTGCTGGCGACCTCGATTGCCGAGACCTCGATCACCATCGACGGGGTGCGGGTTGTCATCGATTCCGGCCTGTCGCGGCTGCCGCACTACGAGCCGGCGAGCGGCCTGACCCGGCTGGAAACGGTGCGTGCGAGCAAGGCCTCGGCCGATCAGCGCGCCGGCCGCGCCGGGCGCACTCAAGAAGGAGTCGCCATCCGGTTGTGGCGGGCCGAGCAGACGGCCGCGCTTCCCGCCTTCACGCCGCCGGAAATCCTCGAGGCCGATCTGTCGGGCCTGCTCCTCGACTGCGCCGCCTTCGGCGTCGCCGATCCGACCAGCCTGGCCTTTCTCGATCCGCCGCCGACACCGGCGCTCAACGAGGCGCGGACGCTGCTCCAGGCACTGCACGCCATAGACGACACCGGCCGGCTGACGGAGGCGGGCGCCGCGATGCGCGGATTGGCGCTGCCGGTGCGGCTCGCTCACATGGTGGCGGAAGCATCGACCACGGGTCATGCGCTCGAAGCGGCAGCGCTCGCGCTGCTGCTCACCGAGCGCGGCCTGGGCGGCGACAGCGCCGACCTCGAACGCCGGCTGATACGCTTTCGCGCCGAGAAATCGCCCCGCGCCAATGCCGCGCGGCAGCTGGCCGAGCGGCTTGCGAAGCAGGCCACCTCAAGGGGCGGGGTCGCCGGCCGCGTGCCCGGACCGACCCTTCTCCTCAAGGGGGAGGGTAAGAACGCCGGCGCTCTCCTCATCCACGCCTGGCCGGATCGTGTCGCCAGGGCGCGCGGCGAGCGCGGCCGCTTCGTGCTCGCCAACGGTTCGGGCGCGATGGTCGACGCCGCCGATCCGCTGGCAGACGAGACCTGGCTGGTCGTGGCCGACCTGCAGGGCAAGGCGCAGAACGCCCGTATCACCGCGGCGGCTCCAGTCGACGAAGCCGACATCCGCGCGGCTCTTGCCGACCGCATCGAGACCCGGCGCGACACGAGCTTCGACCGCGAGCGTCGCGCCGTGCGCGTGCGCGAGGCCGCGCGGCTTGGCGCCATCACGCTATCCGAGCGCATGCTGCCGCCGCCCTCCGGCGCCGATGCCGACCGCGCCATCCTGGACGCCCTGCGCCAGCATGGCCTATCGCTGCTCGATTGGGGCAAGGAGGCCGAGGCGCTGCGCCAGCGGCTCGGCTGGCTCCATCGCGGCCTTGGCGTGTCCTGGCCGGATGTCTCGGACCAGGCGCTGCTCGACCGGCTTGACGGCTGGCTGCTGCCCTTCCTGCAGGGCGAGGCCTCTTTTGCGGCGATCAGGCCGGCAACGCTCACAGCCGCCCTCATGTCGCTGGTCCCGCACGAGCTGCAGCGCAAGGTCGACGCGCTGGCGCCGACCCATTTCAATGCGCCGTCGGGCAGCCATGTGCCGATCCGCTATGACGGCGAATGGCCGGTGCTGGCGATCCGCGTGCAGGAACTGTTCGGCCTCGACCGCCATCCTGCGATCGCCGACGGCACGGTGCCGCTGACGCTGGAGCTCCTGTCGCCGGCGCATCGCCCGATCCAGACGACGCGGAACCTGCCGGGCTTCTGGCGCGGCTCCTGGGCGGATGTGCGCGCCGACATGCGCGGCCGCTATCCCAAGCATGTCTGGCCGGAAAACCCGCTCCTGGCGGCCGCCACCGCCCGCGCCAAGCCCCGCGGAACCTGAGAGAGTCATGCTCTATCGCTTCCGCGCGAGCGGATGTAATCCTTGTCCATGATCAAGATCCTGCGCACGCCCGATTTCCAGCAGAGCCAGCGTCTGCGGCTGAACACGCTGGTCCGCTTGCGCTGGCTCGCCATAGTCGGTCAGAGCCTGGCGGTTCTCGTCGTCGCCTATGGGCTGAAATTCCCGCTGCCGGTCTCGATGTGCTTTGCGCTGATCGCCTGCTCGGCCTGGATGAATCTGTGGCTGACCTTCCGCTATCCGGCGGCGCACCGGCTGGCGCCGCTCTCGGCCTTTGCCATCCTGACCTTCGACAGCCTGCAGCTTGCCGGCCTGCTCTACATGACTGGCGGCCTCACCAATCCCTTCTCGGTGCTGCTCTCCGTGCCGGTCGTCATCTCCGCCGCGTCGCTGCCGCTGCGCCTTACCGCAATCTTGGGGGCGCTCGTCATGGTGATGGCGAGCCTGCTGGTGTTCTTCCATCTGCCGCTGCCCTGGTATGAGGGCTCGCCGCTGCAGATGCCTTTCATTTATGTCGCGGGCATGTGGATGGCGGTGTTCGCCTCCATCGCGTTCACTGCCATCTATGCCTTCCGCGTCGCCGAGGAGGCTCGCCTGCTTGCCAACGCGCTTTCCGCTACCGAGCTGGTGCTGCAGCGCGAGCAGCATCTGTCGGCGCTCGACGGGCTTGCCGCCGCCGCCGCGCACGAGCTCGGCACGCCTTTGGCCACCATCACCGTCGTCTCCAAGGAAATGGAAAAGGCGATCGGCAAGGATTCGAAATTTGCCGACGACGTGAAGCTGTTGCGCTCGCAGAGCGAGCGCTGCCGCGAGATTCTCAAGCGGCTGACCAGCCTGTCCTCGGAAGGCGAGGCGCATCTGTCGCGCCTCCCGCTGACCTCGCTGGTCGAGGAGGTGACGGCGCCGCATCGCGATTTCGGCATCGCGATCCGCCTGCGGCCCGGGGAGCGCATCGGTCCCGAACCGGTCGGGCAGCGCAATCCGGGCGTCATCTACGGGCTTGGCAATCTGGTCGAGAACGCCGTCGACTTCGCCCGCGAATCCGTCACTGTGAGCTGGAGCTGGAACGAGACCACCGTCACCTTCTCGATCATCGACGACGGCAGGGGCTTCCCGGCCGAGATCATCGACCGCATCGGCGAGCCCTACATGTCGACGCGCCAGGGCACCGAGGCCGGCGGCGGCCTCGGGCTGGGGCTGTTCATCGCCAAGACCTTGCTGGAGCGGTCGGGCGCGACGCTCGATTTCCGCAATTCGAGCGGTCTCGGCGAAGGCGCGATCGTGCATATCGCCTGGCCGCGCGGCGCCTTCCTCAATTCCGAGCAGGCTTCCGCCTCCATGTTCGACAATGCCTGAGCACCCATGCGCATTGCGCATGGCAGCTCTGTTGCCGGCTCTAAAAATTGGACATTGCTGTTGCGGAATTGTATCTGCGTAAAATTAACGCATGTCGCTCTAAAAGTGTGCGGCGGTTTTGGGGAAGGCAGGCGTGGGGAAAAGGACTTTAAGGCGCATTGCTTGATCAGCGAGTAGGGCGACGCGCTTTAAGCCAGCAGGAACTCTGAAAGCGATGAGCGCAGACGAAAGCACCGGTGCAATGGTAGAGGGCGAGGACACCTCGCTGCTGATCGTCGACGACGACAAGCCGTTTTTGACCCGGCTTGCCCGCGCCATGGAAACCAGGGGCTTCACCGTCGACACCGCCGAGAGCGTCCAGGAGGCGGTGGCCAAGGCGCGCGCCAATCCGCCGGCCTATGCGGTGGTCGACATGCGGCTGGGCGACGGCAACGGGCTCGACGTCGTCGCCGCCATCCGCGAGAAGCGCGACGATGCCCGCACCATCATTTTGACCGGCTACGGCAACATCGCCACGGCGGTCACCGCCGTGAAGCTCGGCGCCGTCGACTATCTCTCCAAGCCGGCGGACGCCGACGACGTCTTCGCGGCGCTCACCCGCACCTCAGGCGAGCGCGCGGCCCCGCCGGAAAATCCGATGTCGGCCGACCGTGTGCGCTGGGAACACATCCAGCGCGTTTACGAAATGTGCGATCGCAACGTCTCCGAGACCGCACGCCGGCTCAACATGCATCGCCGCACCTTGCAGCGCATACTGGCCAAACGCGCGCCGCGCTGAGCGCGTCGTTTGGGGAGCCGTCGCAAGCTCACTGTTGGCGAAGGCCTCCCCAACGAAGCGACGGTCGTCTCGGCCATTCTCCAAGGCCCTGGGCGACTTGCGTCGCCGACAAGGCTTGCCCATCATCATGCCCATCATCATGAATGAATCCGGCCAACAGGTTGGGTAGGGAGGGGACATGCGCGACCAGCGGCCGAAATCGATGCTTCGCGAATTCCTTGACGGCGAGGCGGCCGGCGGCATCGTCCTGATGGCGGCTGCGGCGCTCGCCTTGATCGTCGCCAACTCGCCGCTCGCCGAAACCTATTTCGCGCTCCTGCATGCCTATCTCGGGCCGCTCAGCGTCTCGCACTGGATCAATGACGGGCTGATGGCGGTGTTCTTCCTGCTGGTCGGGCTGGAGATCAAGCGCGAGGTGCTGGACGGGCAGCTCTCCACCTGGCCGCGCCGCATGCTGCCGGGCATCGCCGCCGCCGGCGGTATGGTGGTTCCGGCGCTGGTCTATGTCCTCATCAACCGCGGCAACCAGGCAGCACTGTCCGGCTGGGCGATCCCGACCGCCACCGACATCGCCTTCGCGCTCGGCGTGCTGTCGCTGCTCGGCAGCCGGGTCCCGGCCTCGCTAAAGGTGTTCCTCACCGCTTTGGCCATCATCGACGATCTCGGCGCCGTCATCATCATCGCGCTGTTCTACACCGGCGGCCTGTCGCTCGCCTATCTGGGCGCCTCCTTCGCGGTCATCGCCGCGCTCGTCGTGCTCAACCGCATCCGGGTGATGAGCCTCATGCCTTATCTCGTGCTCGGCGCGCTGCTTTGGGTGCTGGTGCTGAAATCGGGCGTGCATGCCACGCTGGCCGGGGTGGCGCTGGCGCTCACCATTCCGCTCGAACGCTCCGCCGGCACGGGCCACGATGCCGAGCATTCGCCGCTGCACCGGCTGGAGCACGGCCTGCACCGGCTGGTGCCCTTCATCGTCATCCCGGTCTTCGGCTTCGCCAATGCCGGCGTCTCGCTCGGCGGCCTGAGCCTCGCCGCTCTGGTCGAGCCGCTGACCTTGGGCGTCGCCGCCGGCCTGGTGCTCGGCAAGCTGATCGGCGTGTTCGGCTCCTCGGCGCTCGCCATCCGCCTCGGCCTCGCCGACCTGCCGGCCAATGCCGGCTGGCTGCATATGATCGGCATTTCGTTGCTGTGCGGCATTGGCTTCACCATGAGCCTGTTCATCGGCCTGCTCGCCTTCGCCAACGACGCCGCCCTTCAGGACGCGGTCAAGGTCGGCATCCTCGCCGGCTCGCTGATTGCCGCGCTTGCCGGCGCGGCGGTGCTCCTGCTGGCGCCGGAGGCGGGTGGGGTCGAGGAGGAAATTGAATAGGGCCGCCGACGGGTGGAAATTTATTGCAAGCCCAAGCAGCCAGCTACTCGCTCTCGCCGTCCAGCACCGGCACCGAAACACCGGCGAGTTCCGCCGCCAGCAGCCGCGCGGCGCCCGCACGAGCAATCCGCAGCATCAGCGCCTTGCGCGTCGCCGCCGCCATGCGGTGCTCCGGCGCATCGCGCAGGATCTCGGCGCCGTAGCCGTCGGAGAGGATGAAGCCGCATTCCTCCGGAAAGATTTCCGCGGGCACGCCGGGATGGGTGGCAAAGAAGAAGCGGTCGGAGTGGAGCCGATAATCCGGCCATTTGCGGTCGACCCGAAAATCCTCGATCGACGATTTGATCTCGATGATCCAGATGTCGCCCTGCCGCGTCAGCGCCACGAGATCGGCGCGACGTCCGGTGGCCAGGGACAGCTCCGGCAGCACATGCGCGCCCATCTGGCTCAAGAGCCGCTGCACGCCGCGCCTCACCAGCATGGCGCGCTCGGACTGGCGACCGTCGATCAGAGGGTTGAGGGGAATCGGGGAAACGATCGGCATGGCCGGTACCATGCCAGATTTTGTTCACGGTTTGAACCCTCCAGTCGCCGGCGATTATCTGGTTGACAAACCACGAATGCGATAGGAATATAATCCAGACAGGCCGGCATTCATAAGGACTCGCGAAATTAAGCGTGTAGAGTTATAATCTGCCCGTTCGCGGGGAAGGGTCTTCGCCCCCGCAAATGGAGGGGAAGATGGCGAATTCAGAATCCTTGTCGGCAATGGATGTCGAAACCCCAAGATCGGTCACAAACGAAGCTCAGGACGGCAAACTCCACGAGAGCAAATGGCGGGACTTCGCTGCGGCACTCGTCGAAGGCGAGGCAATAATCGCCCGCCAGCGCGCTCTCATCGAAAAGCTTGCACAGGATGGGCATCCGACAGAGGAGGCCGAAAAATTTCTGCGCAAGTTCATCAAAACCCAAGCGGAGAACGTCGCCCGCTGGGAACTGATATCAGGTCAGGTCGAATCGAAAAGCCCCGGCGCTGAGGGGGATCAGCACTAGCCGGCATTCGACTTTCTACGGCGTAAAGGTGTACGGTCCCCTCTTAGGACGAGATGGTTATGCCCAAAACCACGCTTGAGATGCTAGAGCGCCACGTTCTCTTGGGAGAGCGCCACATAGAGCGCCAGCGAGAGATCGTTGCTGACTTCCGCCACAGGGGCTACCGGACTGACCTAGCCGAAGAGCTTTTGGACCTGTTCGAGCAGATGCAGATTTTGCACGTTGCTCACCGGGATCGGCTTTTGAATTCAACGCAAGGCTAGGGATCGGCGCTAGTCCTTGGCGTGATCCTTCTTCCGCCGCGCCAGTTCCTTTATCTGCTCATTGGTGAGCTTGGGCGCGTGGGCGATCTTGCCTAGAGCGGACTCAAAGGCTTCGTCCGACTGGTCGGTTTCGAGGTCGCGAGCGGCCTCGCGGAACTTGTCGATCTGTGATTTAGAAGGGGATGCCATCGTCATCCTTTGTGTCCCAAAAGTTCTCGCCAAACTTCATTTCCCGGGGCGGGCATGGCTCGACATAGAGCTTGAAAACAACCCGGTCCTGCGGCCTTGGCCTGAACCACATTCGCAAGGAGGGAACCACGCTCCCCTCAATTACCCGCAACCGGGTTTTGGCGAAATGAGTTTCCACCAGACCCGGAACCAGTGGGAAGTTCATCGGGTTGCGCCGAAGCCCATAGTCAATGCCACAAAGCGCGGCTTCCACGGCCTGAATGTCACCGCATCTCGACAGAGAGTCAGTGTAGGCCCGTTCCTCTATGATTTCCCAATCTTCCTCGCGCAACTATCGCCAGCCAAATTCACCCGCTAGCTCCTTCGAACGGCGTATGTCGTCGTCGGTTGGCTGGTTGGTATCGAGGTAGATGAAATCGTAAGGGATGGAGTCGTACAGTTGCACCGCCTTCCAGCGCAAATCGTGGCTTCGCAGACTGACATCTGTAGCGTTGTGGCCCTTAAGATCGGCTATGACCTCATCCACAACGGCTATCTCATCGGCAAAAAACAAGTCGGTCACTGCCTTGCGCATAGCGATCGTTCGCAACTGCACAAAGCTGAACGAGGGGACGGATTCAATCCTGATCGCGCCTTCCTCAATGAGTTCGGCGCGAACCGGGAGAAAGGCGCGCGGTGCCGGGCCGTTTTCCAGCTTTTGATAGACCATGCCAGTAAGAGGCACGCCGAAGCGCTCATAGGCAATGAAGTCTGCGAAATAGAGAATCTTATTAAGCTTAACGGATCCAAAATCAGGGTCGTCCTTAGACTTCTCCGAGATATAGATAATAAGCTCCCGAAACCGTTGGAGACCTCTCTCAACGGGATAGGAAAAATTCAGACTATTCTTCGACGGCATATGCATGATTACGAATCATCTTATTGCCCTTGGATTGTAACCCATCGGTCGTTGACATGCCAACATTTTTAATGTAGCGGCGCCGCCGATTCGGGGTTAGTCAAACGAAATCAACTACTTGCGCCGCCTTTTCTTCGGCCAAAGCGGTAGCTCTAGCTGTACAGGTTTCCGATAGTGCTGGTGCTTGGCCGAAGTGATCTCATCGATAGGTAAGGCGCTTACCCTTCACGCCATTCAACGCGATGAAAGCGCGGGTGCCGTCATCGACGCCAAGCGCAACGCGGTTCGAATAGCGGAAATCAAATTCGGCAAGGTAGCGGTGCAGGTGGTGTTCGCTGCAATGCTGATAGACGCCCTTCATGCCACGCTTGAAGATCGAAAAGAAGCCTTCGACCGTATTGGTGTGGACGTTGCCGCGAACATATTCGTCCTTGGAGTGCGTGACGAACTCATGCGAGGCGAAATCCTGGCCCGCGCGGCGATAGATGCCGCTCTCGTCGGTCATCAATGCGCTTTCCTTGGCGATGTTGGCGCGGACGATAGGCATGACGTTGCCCATGCGCGCCGTATCGACATGGAAGGAACGGGCACGGCCACCGCGCTCGACCAGCGTAACGACCGTGTTCTTGTGGGCGCTGCCGCCACGCTTGAGGGGCGAGCCTTGCAAACGACCGATATAGGTTTCGTCGGCTTCAACGGTGCTGCCATTGCCGCCCATCGGGGCAAGCGCGCCAGAGGCCATAGCAAGGCGAATGCGATGGCACAGGAACCAAGCGGCCTCATAGGTGCATTCGAGTATGCGGTGCATCTGGTGGGCGCTGATACCCTTCTTCGAGGCGCACATAAGGTGGATGGCCTGTAGCCACTTGGTGAGCGGCAGATGGCTTTCCTCGAAGATCGTGCCCATGCGAACAGTGAACTGCGAACGGCAGGCGCTGCACTTGTACAGGCCATGACGTTCGACGCCGTTAGGGTTCGTTTTGGAAGGCTTGGTGCGAACGCCCTTCAATGCGTAGTGGCGATCAACGCTACCGCACTTCGGGCAAACAGGACCGTTCGGCCACAGTATGGATTCGACATGCTCGAAAGCCTTGGCTTCGTCATGGAATTCGGGGCGGGACAAAACGGACATAGCGATAACTCCTTGGAATCGTTATCGCAGTTCCCGTTGGGTTTGTCAACCAGATAATCGCCCAGTCGCCAACTCTCTCGACGGCCTTCTAGCCTTCCACGCTCTGCAAAGCTGCGCCGGAACGATCACTGCGCCTGCAGGGCGTCGATTACCTTCGTGTCTGGCTTGCCGGTGCAATTGTCCCACATCACAAGGGATAATTCGGCTTGATTGAGCGAGCCGAGCTTAGGATCGTTCTTCATTGCCTCGTGAAACGCCGTCTCCATCGCCACCATCAAATTGTGATCGCTGTCGAGGTACTCTTTGCAGGTGACTTTTGCAGTATCGACCGTGTCCTCGGCGAAGGTCGGAAGAGCAAGCGTGGCGAAAGCGACTGATAGTGCAAAAATGCGGACCATGGTATTCCCCTCCCTTGCAAGAACCATCGCCCTCCGCACCTGAAATCATCAGCCCGTTATCCGGACCTGTCAAATATAGGATCATCCTAGTTGTGGGCGTCATATTCGACAAATCCGGCTTGGTTGAAGGCCGTCTTTCCATGCTGGGGCAGTTCGCTAGCTTAGTCTGATGGATGTTCTGGATTGGTTGGCACACTGGTACGAAGCCCAATGCGATGGGGATTGGGAACACGGGGCTGGTCCTTCAATCAACACCATCGATAACCCGGGTTGGTCATTAAAAATCGACCTAGCCGGGACAGACTGCGACGGACGGACCCTTGATCCAGTCTCGCACAATTATGAGCATGAAACCGACTGGTGGACGTGCTGGACAGAGGGCAACGTGTTTCACGGCGCCGGCGGCCCGCTCCAGCTTCGTTCCCTGCTTGAGAAGTTTCGAGAGTGGGCGACGCAAATTCGCTAGCGCGACCCAGCCCCAAAACAGGGGATGAATGCGGCGTCCCTCCCGGTGATCTCCCGCACGGACTTCAACGGCGCCGTACGAGTCCTGCATTGACCGATAGTGGTCTCATTGCGCGATATCAGTAGGCGACTTTATTTTTGACAAATCCGAATTTGACAGGGGCCTAGTTAACGTCGGTACCGGAGCCATCGCTATTATCATCCACTGGCGGCTGGGAGCTCACTTGTTGAGCCGTCAGCGCTTGCAGGCGGGCCGCCTTGACCAGTGTGGGCTTCTCATATTTCTTCATCTGCCAAATCCCCCTTTTTGCGAGGAGCATTGATTAGCAGCGGTTAAAGCAATGTGTCCATGCCCGCCGGCCGAGTGCCAACTGGTTTTGTCAAACGGTTATGCGGTCGATTGCAGGGCCCTTCACTCCAGCTACCCGAGGTCCCCTTCGAAGATCAGCAAGACGCGGCTCGACGCCTGCAGCGCGAACCGCTTCGCTTCCTCGTAAGCCGGGTCATCGTAGCAGGCCTTGGCAGCCTCCAATGACGGGAATTCGACGACGAGCACCCGGCCGGCATCGCGCGCCTCTTTAAGCAAGGGCGGCGTTTTCGAGGGGTTGGTGCGCGCCTGATACTTCTCGCCGATGGGTTTCCACAGCCGTCCATACTCGGCCTGCGCTTCCTGATCGGAAATCTCGGTGCCGATGATGAGCCAGTATCCCTTCACAGTTAAGCGCTCCTGCCGCTGAGTGGTGGTTGTTGCGAGCTAAGACCGGGATCGAGCGCCTGTCCAGCTTCACCTTCGTATGACGCGCACCTGGCCTGTCGGGCAGTCCTTAAGCGCCTACAACCCTGTCGTCCTCCGCCGTCCCCGCCATGTCGTCCAGGATCGGGCAGTCCGGCCGGCCGTCCCCGTGGCAGGCGTGGATCAGCTTCTGCAGTGTCGAGCGCATCGACTGCAGTTCGCGCACTTTTTCCTCGATCGCCCGGACATGGGCTGCTGCGATCTCGCGCACGTCATGGCTGGCGCGGTCGCGGTCCTGATAAAGCGCCATCAGCTGCCTGCAATCGTCGATTGAGAAACCGAGGTTGCGGGCGCGGCGCAGGAAGGCCAGCCTGTGGACGTCGTCGCCGGAGTAGTCGCGGTAGCCGTTGCCGGCCCGCGCCGGCCGGATCAGGCCGATCTCTTCATAGTAGCGGATGGTCTTGGCCGGCAGGCCGGAACGCTCCGCCGCATCGCCGACATTCATGCGCTCTCTCCTTGTTGACGGCGAGCCGTCGGACAGCCTCATTGATTTTGCTTCACAATCCCGAGAGCCATGTTGCCGAAATGCCGCAGTTCGGCGCATACCGTCAGGGAAGACCATGCATATAGGCAGCGCGAGCTTGGCAAGCAAAAGAAATGACAGCATGAATGATGGTTAAGAAAGGCGGCCAATTCGTGCCGCCGCTATTATGCAGGGCGTCGGACATCTTCATGCGCTTGAAGTCTTTTGCAATCGTCGCGGCTCTGGCGTTGTCGACCGCGATCAGCGGCTGCAGCACCATCGGCTCGCGATTGTTCACCAACAACTATGGCGCGATGACCGATGCCGGCTATCAGCTGCCGCGCATCCCGATCGAGAAGGTTCCGGCGCGCTTCCACCGGCAGGAGGTGGACTACGACACCAAGGAAAAGCCGGGCACCATCATCGTCGATACCCAGAACAAGTTCCTCTATCTCGTCGAGGGCGACGGCCTGGCGATGCGCTACGGCATCGGTGTCGGCCGCGAGGGTTTCGAATGGCACGGCACCGCCCGTATCGCGCTGAAGCGCGAATGGCCGACCTGGACGCCGCCCTCGCAGATGATCAGGCGCCAGCCGGAACTCGCCAAATTCGCCGGCGGCATGGAGCCGGGCCTGAAGAACCCGCTCGGCGCGCGCGCCATGTACCTGTTCAACAAGGGCGGTGACATGGGCTACCGCCTGCACGGCAGCCCGGAGTGGTTCTCGATCGGCAAGGCGATGTCCTCGGGCTGCATCCGCCTGATGAACCAGGACATCATCGACCTCTACGACCGGACCTCGGTCGGTGCCAAGGTCATCGTGATGTGATCGCGATGGCCGCGGCCAAAAGCTTTAGTGGGCGGACCGTCTAGGCAACAACAAGACGTCCAAAAACAGAAAACCGGGCAATTCGGCCCGGTTTTTTGTTTTTGGCGTGTTGCGGATCGACGCCCTTTTGAGAGTTCGCCCTGCTGAATCCATATGGTTTGGTTTTCGAGAACCGGAGCGGAGCGTACGTTTTGGTACGTGAGCACCGGAAGCGCAGGAAACCGAGCCAGATGGTCAGCAGGGTAGAACTATCAATGGGCGTCAGGCGACCTGCTCGACCTGCTGCACCTCCGGTACGAAGTGGCGAAGCAGGTTCTGGATGCCGTGCTTCAGCGTCGCCGTCGACGACGGGCAGCCGGCGCAGGCGCCCTTCATGTGCAGGAACACGGTGCCGTTCTCGAAGCCGCGGAAGGTGATGTCGCCGCCGTCCTGCGCCACCGCCGGGCGCACGCGGGTGTCGAGCAGTTCCTTGATGGTCAGAACCAGCTCCTCGTCAGCCTTGTCGTAGAACTCGCCGGCCTGGCCGGCGTCGCTCGCCGGAGCCGCGGACGCCATCACCGGCGCGCCGGACATGAAGTGCTCCATGATGGCGCCGAGGATGGCCGGCTTCAGATGCTGCCAGTCGGGCCCGTCCTTGCTGACGGTGATGAAATCATAGCCGAAGAACACGCCGGTGACGCCGGGGATCTCGAACAGCCGACCGGCCAGCGGCGAGGCTTCGCCGGCGCTGGCGGCGTCGCGAAAATCGGCGGTGCCGTCGCGCAGCACTTCCTTGCCGGGCAGGAACTTGAGCGTCGCCGGGTTCGGCGTCGATTCGGTCTGGATGAACATGGATATCTCCAGGCCCTTGCCGGGCCGATAGTTTGGAATAGTTCTAAATAGGCTCTATCGGCTGGACATTCAAGCGAAACGCGTCGCCCGAATGGCTGGCTGGCGGAATGTTTTTTCGGCCCTTTGCACTCACGCTGAGATGTACTGGTATTCGGGTCAGGCCGGCCTCACCGGAATACCTGCACATCTCAAGCCAGGCTCTCGATCTCCTCATCGGACAAATTCTGCGGCACCACGGTGACCGGAATCGGGAACGCGGCCCCCCGTCCGGCCACGGCGCTCACCAGCGGGCCGGGACCTTCCTTGCCGGCGCCGGCCGCCAGCACGAGGATGGCGATGTCCTGGTCCTCCTCGATCAGCTTGTGGATCTCTTCCGTCGGCTTGCCCTCGCGCACCACCAGCTCGGGCTCGATGCCGAGCTTCTGGCGTACTTTGTTGGCGTAGGTGTCGAGCGCCGCGCGCGCGGTCGCGTTTGCCTCCTCGCGCATGATCTTCTCGACGCCCAGCCAATGCTGGAAATCGTCCGGCTCGATCACATAGAGCAGCACCAGCACGCCGCTGGTGCTTTGCGCCCGCGTCGAGGCGTAGGCGACGGCGCGCTCGCATTCCGGCGTGTCGTCGATGATCGCCAGGAACTTGCGGCGATGGCCGATTTCGCGGCTAAGGCGTTTGGAAACCATGTCTGTCTGCTCGGTATGAGACTCGGCGCAATCTGCCACCGCCACGAACCGGCGGCAAGCCGCCGGCCGACAGGGCGATGGAAGGCGGGACCGATCAGTCCTGCAGCAGGCCGATGATGTCGCGTACCGTCTTCATCGTCCCCTCGGCGATCGCACGGGCACGATCGCCGCCGTCCTTGAGCACGGCGTCGACATAGGCGCGGTCGCCCTCGATGCGGCGCATCTCGGAAGCGATCGGCGCGAGCTTTTCCACGGCAAGGTCGGCGAGCGCCGGCTTGAACACGGAGAACTGTTGGCCGCCATATTCCTTCAGCACGTCGGCCTTGGAGATTTCGGCGAGCCCCGCATAGATGCCGACCAGGTTCTCCGCTTCCGGCCGGCTCTCCAGCCCGTCGACCTCGCTCGGCAGCGCCGCGGGATCGGTCTTGGCCTTGCGGATCTTCTTCGAGATGGTGTCGGCATCGTCCGTCAGGTTGATGCGCGAAAGGTCCGAAGGGTCCGACTTCGACATCTTCTTGGAGCCGTCGCGCAGGCTCATGATGCGCGCCGCGGGGCCGCCGATCACCGGTTCGGTGATCGGGAAATAGCCGTTCACGGTCTCTTCGCCGACCTCCATCTCGACGCCTACGCCAAGAGCGGCGATGCGCTCGGAAAAATCGTTGTTGAACTTCTGCGCGATGTCGCGGGTGAGCTCGAGATGCTGCTTCTGGTCCTCGCCAACCGGCACATGCGTGGCACGGTAGAGCAGGATGTCGGCGGCCATCAGGCTCGGATAGGCGAGCAGGCCGAGCGAGGCGTTCTCACGATCCTTGCCGGCTTTGTCCTTGAATTGCGTCATGCGGTACATCCAGCCGATGCGCGCCACGCAATTGAAGATCCAGGCGAGCTCGGCGTGCTGGATGACCCGCGACTGGTTGAAAACGATGTGCTTCTTCGAGTCGATGCCGGAGGCAAGGAATGCGGCGGTGATCGAGCGCGTCTGGTCGCCCAGATCCTGATGGACGAGCTGCGCCGTCAGCGAATGCAGGTCGACGACGCAGTAGATGCAGTCGGACTGTTCCTGGAGGGCGACGAATTTCTTGATGGCGCCGAGATAGTTGCCGAGATGCAGGTTGCCGGTCGGCTGGACCCCCGAAAAGACGAGTGGCTTGAAGGCGGACATGATTTCCCCATGGCTTGTGGAGGGCCGTATAAGCATGATTCCAAAAAGTTGCAGACTTTTTGGAGCCAATCATGCGGCTGGAAACCGCCCGGCGAAAGTCTTGCGACGGCGCGCTTATGGACGAAGGCGAATGCGGGATCAAGAGGCGCGATCCATGGCTTGGGTTGGCTCTAGCCAGCCAGAATTGAATTGCTGTGCCCTAGCGTCTTTCTGATTGGTCGCGGCTGTTTCGCCCGGACCGAACTTCCTGATGACGGCGTCTATCGCCGTGGCGCGCTCGCGCGGCGCCGGGCTTGCCGCCGTCTGCGGCATCGGCATCGCCACCGTCAGATTTAGACCAGGCTTGCCAAAGCAAGGCACGCAGCAAGAAACTCGGCCGTGAGATGGGAGAGCGACCGAAGTCAGATCGGCTCGCGCCAAGGGTCGTGGGGGTGATCGCCGAAGGCCGCAGTTACCGTTGGATTGCTCGCGATCTCGACATCAGCAAAAACACTGTTGCTGAGATCGCCAAACACAGGCGCGCGCAAGGTGAGTGACCGCGTGCCGCTCGCTAGAGGAACTGTTGCATGCGTAAACATTCTTTTTTAAAGCCGCGGCCCACCGAGCGTAAATCCACCGTCGATCAGAATGTCCTGGCCGGTGACAAAACGCGCGTCATCAGATAGCAACCAGGCAACCGTCCCGGCTACGTCTTCGGGTGTCCCGTTACGCCGGAGTGGCGCGTGAGCAGCCAGCTTGCCAGCCAAGGATGGATCGAGCGCCTCTTCAGCCATCGGCGTGAGAATGATCCCAGGGCTGATGCTGTTAACCCGAATATCTCGCGGTCCTTGCTCCATTGCGAGCGTACGCGTCATGGTGACAGTTGCCCCTTTGGTCGTAGCATAAACACCTGCGCCGGGCATCACGCTGTCGACTGTCCACGAGGCATTGATGACGATCGCGCCGCCCTCTAGGAACGGCAAGCAATGTTTGATTGAGAGAAATGTGCCCAGCACGTTCGTTGACATCAGGTCCGCAAAATCCGCAACCTCCGCCTCGGCTAGCGGCTTGAATTGTCCCAATATTCCCGCATTGGCGAAGAGGCCATCTATGTGTCCTGCTGTGTCAGCGACTTGCCCGAACAGTGCAGAAACTTGGTCCGAATTGCCGATGTCGCACGCCATCACTCTGGCTACCCCGCCGGTGGCCGTGATTTCAGCAGCCACTTGTTCGAGCAGCTCTAGGCGTCGCCCGACAAGGACGGTCTGCGCTCCCTCCGCAGCGAGGCGAATTGCAGCCGAACGCCCAATACCCGTTCCCGCGCCAGTGATGACGACTGTTTTCTTACTGAACCGCTTGACCATCCTTGAATCTCCTGAAGGTGTCCGCGCAGTTGTAATTATCTTCTCGGTAGCTGATAATAACCCAATTTTTTGGATAATTTGAAAGCATTTCCATTAAATGGACCTTCTTCGCTCTATGCAGGCGTTCGTTGCAACTGTGCAGGCCGGCTCCATGAGCGCGGCCGCGGTAGAGCTCGGGCAGTCGCCCGCGATGGTTGGGCAGCACATTGCTGCGCTGGAGCAGCGCCTCGGAACCCGTCTCCTCAACCGAACAACACGTAGGCAGAGCCTGACGGACTTCGGCTCCAGCTATTATGAGCAATGCCGCGATATTCTGGACCGGATTGCAATCGCAGAAGAGGCAGCCGAACTGCAGCAGACGACGGCACAAGGGATACTGCGTATAACCGCGCCGACGACTTTCGGCGCGCAAGCACTGATGCCTGCGCTCTCCGGCTACCGAACTCTAGCTCCTGATGTAGAACTCGACATCACTTTGACTGATCGGAATGTAGACCTCATTGAAGAAGGGTTTGACGTTGCTTTCCGCATCGGCGTGATGTCGGATAGCAGCATGATCGCTCGACCTTTAAAGCCCTATCGAATGGCGATCTGCGCCGCGCCAGAATATCTCGCGGACAGGGGAGTCCCCTCGCATCCCAAGGAACTGGTAGATCACGAAATTGTGGCGTTCACACCATCAGCGCACTCGGCCTGGAGATTTACCGGCAGAGAGGAAGACCTACGAGTCTCGCCGAGGCGAATGATAACCGTGAACAATGGTCAAGCTGTCCTTGCAGCAGCCCGAGCGGGCCTCGGCATTATCATGCAGCCTGAAATACTGCTGATGCGCGACATCGAAGCAGGCTGCTTGATCCGGCTTTTCCCGGATTGGCATCTTGGAGAGCGCCCCATGTGGCTGCTCTACTATCGCGACAGACGCATGACGCCCAGACTACGCAGTTTCATTTCTTTTGCCGTTTCGATCTTTGGCTCATCTACAGTCGCCGATAGAAATGATCGCCTGGAAGGTGGGGTATCGTGACAACTCAGCGGCGTTCAGATGCTTAGAGCGTCATTTTGCCCCTAGACCGAACCGACCCCTTCCTGGTCGCGCCGTGGGGCTATGCAACGTCGAAACTGGCCGGCGCCGGCTACCTCATCTATTCGGGCGTAAGGCTTATCGTCCTGGTTGAGAAACGCAGCGCAGCCGATGCTATATTGCCCGCCGGTGCGAAGAATTTCCGGACCAGCAGGGCCTTCTGGATCGGCTTTGCAACGAGCCTTGCCAATCCGCGTCGGCGCTTTCGGTTGCCAGTATCTTTGCCGTCGCCTTGCCGGCGCAGCCCTCGCTTGCCCTGGGGACTTCGCTCGCGGTCGCGCTCAGGGTGGCGATCTCGGTCGGCTGGTATGCCTGCGTGGTCTGGCTGCTCCGCCGAAGCGGTTTCCAACGGCTACCAGCGGCTGCGCCGTGCTATCGATCGCATCGCCGGCGGCCTGCTCAGTCTGTTCGGAGCCAAGCTGGCGCTGGAGCGCGGGCAAGCGCCGGCGGCTCGCTGGTCGTCATTCCGTTGGCGGCGGCGTGGCCTTTGCCGAGCCACGCCTGACGTTGCGCCGGATCATGCCGAAATCGGCGCCGCCGGTGCCGAAGGCGGTGATGAAGTAGAGCGCAGCACCCCCGCCGACGAGCGTGAGCAGCGTCGTCGCCTTGACCACCAGCGGCGAGCCGGGTCCGAGCTTCGCGGCGAAATAGTGCTCGGCGAAGTAAAGCGCTGTCGCCATTATGACGGCCGAAAGCACCAGCCGCGGAATCCGCCTCAACAGCGGCATGTCGCGCCCCCAATGGCCGCGGCGGATCAGCATGCCGAGCAGCATCAGCGCGTTGACCCAGCCCGCGATGGCCGAGGCGACGGCGATGCCCGGCGCACCCATCGACGGGAACAGGGACAAGGCGATGGCGACATTCACGCCGACCGAGATGGCGGCGAAGATCATCGGCGTGCGCGTGTCCTCGCGCGCGAAATAGCCGGGCGTGAAGGCCTTGATCAGCACGAAGGCCGGCAGGCCGAGACCGAAGATCGCCAGGATCGAGGCGACGACCGGCGTCGAATTGTTGGCGGCGAAGGCGCCGCGCTCATAGACCAGCCGCACGATCGGCTCCGACATCACCCAGAGCGCGGCTGCGGCCGGCAGCGTCATGAACAGCGTGAACTCGACCGAGCGGTTCTGCAGATTGGCGGCCTCGATCAGGTTCCCCGATTTCAACGCCCGCGACAGTTCCGGCAACAGCACGATCGCCACCGCCACGCCGACGACGCCGAGCGGCAGCTGGTAGATGCGGTCGGCGTAAGCCAATGAGGACACGGCGCTGTTCTGCCCCGAGGCGATCGCCGTGCCGACAAGCTGGTTGATCTGGGTGATGCCGCCGGTGATCGCGGCCGGCAGCGCCAGGATCAGCAGCCGCTTGACGTTGGGCGTCATCTTCGGCCGGCGGAAGCCGATCGAGATGCCGGCATGGCGCACCGCCACCCAGACGATGGCGAGCTGAACCAGCCCCGCCGCCAGCACGCCCCATGAGAGCCCGAAGCCGACATCATGGGCGTCCAGACCGTGATACCAGGCGTAAGCCAGCACGCTGATCAGGATGATGTTGAGGAAGGCCGGCGCGATCGCCGCCGCGAAATAGCGGCGCAGCGAATTCAGCATGCCGGCCATCATGGCGCCGAGCGACATGCAGATCAGGTACGGAAACATGATCGTCGCCAGCCGGACGGTCGTCTCGAATTTGCCTGGGATGTCGGCAAAGCCCGGCGCCACCAGATAGCGGACGATCAGCGGCATCGCCAGTTCCATGGCGATGGTGAGCGCCAGCAGCGCCGAGAACAGCACGCCGAACACTTCCTCCGAAAAGCGCTTGGCGCCGTCGGTGCCGTGCGTCTCGATCTCCTTGGCGAAGAGCGGCACGAAGGCGGCGTTGAACGCGCCCTCGGCGAACAGCCGGCGGAATGTGTTGGGAAACTGGAAGGCCGCGTTGAAGGCGTCAGCGACCGGCCCGGTGCCGAGCGCCGCCGCCATCAGCATCTCGCGGCCGAAGCCCAGCGCGCGGCTCATCAGCGTGCCGGAAGCGACCGTGGCGAATTTCTTGACAAGGCTCATGCGGTGAATGACTGCCTGCGCAATTGCGTCAAATGGATGGTGATGATCACTCGGCGGCCGCTGCCTTGGCCTTGCCGTTGCGTTCGGCCGCGTTGCCTTCGAGCGTGTCGATCAGCCGCTTGTGGATGGTGGCCGTGCGCGTCGGGCTGTCGATCTTCTGCCCGGTGAGGTCGGTGACGTAGAAGGTGTCGATGACCTTCTCGCCGAATGTGGTGATGTGCGCCGAGGCGATATCGAGCGACAGGTCGGACAGCGCGCGGGTGATCTCGGAGAGCAGGCCCGGCCGGTCCAGCCCCTCGATCTCGATAACGGAAAAGCGGTTCGACAGCGTGTTGCGGATCTCGGCGCGCGGTGGGATGCGGAACGCCTTGGCGCCGCGCTTAGGCTTGGTGCGTTTCTCGATCATCTCGGGCAGCCAGCTCTTGCCGGACAGCACGTCCTCGATCAGCCGCCCGACGCGCTCTGCGCGTCGCCTTTCGTCTTCGTCCAGGTCGAACTCCCGGGAGATCAGGATGGTATCCAGGGCCCGGCCGTCCGAGGTGGTGAAGATCTGCGCATCGACGATGTTGCCGCCGGCCGCGGCACAGGCACCGGCAATGACGGAGAGCAGGCGCGGATGGTCCTGCGCCAGCACGGTCACCTCGGTCACTGCCTCGAACTCATGCGTCTTGACCATGGTGGCGAGCTTCTTGCCGGCGGCATCCGCCTCGCGGACGAACTCGGCATGGCGCAATTGGTCCGGCAGGTCGACCGTCAGCAGATAATTCTCGTAATGCTGGGCGACGTAGCGTTTGCGCTCCTTGGCCGGCCAGCCAGCCAGCGCCTCCGCCAGTTGCTCGCGTGCTTCCGCCGTGCGCTCGGCGCGCGAGACTTCCGAGAAGCCGCCGGTCAAAAGCAGTTCGGTCTCGAAATAGAGCGTGCGCAGCAGCTGTCCCTTCCAGCCGTTCCAGACGCCCGGCCCCACGCCCCGGATATCGCAGACGGTGAGGATCAAAAGCAGTTTCAGCCGCTCCACCGATTGCACGATCGAGGCAAAATCCTCGATCGTCTTGCGGTCGTTGAGGTCGCGCGTCTGCGCCGTCATCGACATGACGAGATGGTTCTCGACCAGCCAGGCGACAGTCTCGGTATCGGCGGCCGACAGCCCCATATGCGGGCAGATGCGCCGCGCGATCCTGGCGCCGGCTTCCGAATGGTCCTCCGGCCGCCCCTTGGCGATGTCGTGCAGCAGCACCGCGACATAGAGCGCCTCGCGGCTTTTCTTCAGTCCCGGCATCAGCGAGTGCGACAGCGGATGAACCTTCGCGCCGTCGCCGCGCTCGATCTCGGCCAGCACGCCGATGCAGCGGATGAGATGCTCGTCCACCGTATAGTGGTGGTACATCGAGAACTGCATCATGGCGACGATCTTGCCGAAGTCGGGGATCAGCTTGCCGAGCAGTCCAGCCTCGTTCATGCGTCTGAGGTTGAGCTCGGCATTGCGGTCGGAGGTGAGGATGTCGAGGAACAGCCGGTTGGCTTCCTCGTCGCGCCGGAGCGATTTGTGGACGAGCCCGAGCGAGCGGGTGAGCAGCTTCAGCGCATCCGGATGGAATTCCAGCCCATGCTTGTCGGCGAACCAGAACAGCCGCAGCAGGTTGACCGGATCGCGCTCGAACACCATGTCGTCGGCGATGTTGATGCGGTGGTTGTCGACGATGAAGTCGGACGTGCCGGCAAGCTTGCGCTTGCGCCGTGAGAAGGTGAGGAAGATGCGGTTGAAGCCGGGCACATGCTTGGCCTGCTCCTCTTCCAGCGCCGCGCAGAAGATGCGGGTCAGGTCACCGACATCCTTGGCGACGAGAAAATAGTGCTTCATGAAGCGCTCGACCGCCGACAGGCCGGGATGCGTGGTGTAGCCCAGCCGCTCCGCGATCTCGCGCTGGATGTCGAAATGCACCCGCTCCTCGGCCTTGCCGGTGAGGAAATGCATGTGGCAGCGCACGGCCCACAGGAAATCCTCGGCCTTCTGGAACTCGCGATATTCGGCCCCGGTGAAGACGCCCTTCTCGACCAGCTCCTCGCCGGTGCGGACGCGGTAGAAATATTTGCCGATCCAGAACAGCGTCTGCAGATCGCGCAGCCCGCCCTTGCCGTCCTTGACGTTGGGCTCGACCAGATAGCGGCTTTCGCCCGCCTTGGCATGGCGTTCGTCGCGCTCGGCGAGCTTGGCCTGCACATATTCCGGCCCCGTGGTGCGCACCACTTCATGGTCGAACCGGGTGAGCAACTCGTCATAGAGCTTGCGTTCGCCCCACAGGAAACGCGCTTCCAGGATCGAGGTGCGGATGGTGACGTCGGTGCGCGAAAGCCTGAGGCACTCCTCGATGTTGCGGGTGGCGTGGCCGACCTTCAGCCCCATGTCCCACAGCATATAGAGCATGTATTCGACGATCTGCTCGCCCCAGGGCGTCTGCTTGTAGGGAAGCAGGAACAGAAGGTCGATGTCGGAGCCGGGCGCCAGCGTGCCGCGGCCATAGCCGCCGACCGCGACGATGGCCATGCGCTCGGCCGCCGAGCGGTTCTTGACCCTGTAGACATGCGTCGCGGCGAAGTCGTAGAGGGCCCGGATCAGCTCGTCCATCAGATGCGAGAGCCGCTCGGCGCAGGCGTTGCCGCCGCCATCTTCCTTCAGCATGGCTTCCGCGATCTTGCGTCCATCGGCCAGGCGGGCCTTGAGCAACTGCAGGACGGCCGCGCGTGTCGCCTGGCGGGAACCGTCCCCCGCATGGGCCGCGGTCAGCGCGGTCATGTCGCGGCGCAATGCCTCGCCGTCGATGATTTCGTCGAGTTTCAGGGAGATCTTTGCCATTCGGCGGCGTCTATAGCGCGTTTTTTTCGCGCTGTGTATGGGGCGGCCGGACGCGTGTTCGATACTGTTCGAAGGGCACGATCAACGATCGCCGCAGCCGGCAGAGATCCGCAAGCTGTTGCCATATCCGCCGGAATTCGCGCCTGATCCTGTCGCCGGATGATCCCTTCGGCTTTCTGTGGATGCCTCTCAGCTCAAGCTGCTCTTCGCGATCCTGCACGAGCAGGCTTGGGAACCGGATCATTCCTTGCGCGATGAAATGCTCCTGGGCGCAAAGCGCCGGCCGCAACTGGTAGATCGCCTCGACGGAAGGGGGCTTGAATCGCGGATTGAACAGCACGTGGTCGACCGGTCTGCTGATCACCTCGGTCGCCTCGAGCAGTGCTCCGGCGGCTCGTTTCGACACGATGTAGCCGGCGCTGCCGAGATGGACACCATGCAGCCTGCTTGCCGAAAATCCGCGACGGACGGCGAGGCGCCTGCGCGCAACGGTCGTTTTGTGGAAGAAGGTCTCGAGCTTGATGATGCCGGCATCGGCCGGGATCCAGCTGGCATCGGCAAGCAGTGCCCCTGCATTGCCCGAAACGAGCACGTCATCCTCGAACACGGCGACATAGGCATCGTCACCGGCAGCAATCCGCGACCAGCACTCCCTGTGGCTGAGCAGGCACGCGATCTCACCCTCGGTCATACGCAGTTTGGAAGCATGGTTTGCCGGCCGCGCCATTGAGGCAAGATCGGGCAGGCTCATCCCCTCGACGGCCGCGACCCGCTCGAATGGGACACCGATCCGGTCGAATTGGGCCGCGACATGGGCAAGCCTGTCGCTAGACCGGTCAAGGTTGATGACAAGGCATTTCATCGGGGGTATCGCCGCGCGCCAACTTGGCGGCTGCATAGCATGTTGCCTTGGTTTGGTGTGTATTTTTCGGCTCTGCCGCGGGCCTTGAGGCAAGGCGGCTCAAAAAGTCAGAAGCAGCCCTTGACCTTCCAGTAACTGGAAGGACTACCTCCACTTCAATTCGAAACGCCGGAGGCGCTGTTCATGGCCGACCATCACCACAATCACGCGCATGGCGCGCGCTGCTGCTCCGCCAAGGCGGCCGCGCCCGCCGCCGAGGCGGTTGCTCGCGACCCGGTCTGCGGCATGACGGTCGATCCTGCCGCCGGCAAGCCGACGGCCGAGCATGCCGCTCGGACGTTCCATTTCTGCAGCGAGCGCTGTCGCGCCAAATTCCAGGCCGAGCCGCAGCCCTATCTGACGGCTGTCGATCCCGTCTGCGGCATGAATGTCGACCGCGCAAGCGCGAAGCATTTTGCTCGCCATGAAGGGCAGGGGCTCTATTTCTGCTCGGCCACCTGCAAGGAGAGGTTCGAAGCCGATCCGGCAAAATACCTGGCGGGCCGACCGGCGCCGCAGCCGATGCCGAAGGGCACGCAATACACCTGCCCGATGCATCCCGAGATCATCCGCGACAAGCCCGGCTCGTGCCCGATCTGCGGCATGGCGCTGGAGCCGATGGGCCTGCCTACCGGCGACGAGGCCCCGAATCCGGAACTCGTCGATTTCACGCGCCGGTTCTGGATCAGCGCCGTGCTCTCGCTGCCGCTGCTCATCATCGCCATGGCGCCGATGCTGGGTCTGAGTTTCGAGCACGTCGTCGACGATAGGACAAAGACATGGGCAGAGTTGGTGCTGGCGAGCCCCGTGGTGCTGTGGGCAGCCTTCCCCTTCTTCCGCCGCGGTTGGGAGTCGATCCTGAACCGCAGCCCGAACATGTGGACGTTGATCTCGCTCGGCGTTGCGGCTGCCTTTCTTTACAGCGTCGCCGCAACTCTGTTCCCGGGCGTCTTCCCGCATCAGTTTCGAGGCCATGACGGCGCCGTGCCCGTTTATTTCGAGGCCGCCGCCGTCATCGTAGCGCTGGTGTTCCTGGGGCAGGTGATGGAACTCAGAGTCCGTGAACGCACCGGCTCTGCCATCCGCGCCCTGCTCGATCTCGCGCCGAAGACGGCGCGCCTGATCGGCGCCGACGGTTCCGAAACCGATGTGCCGCTCGACAGCGTCAAGGCGGGCGACCGGCTCCGCGTTCGTCCCGGCGATGCCGTGCCGGTCGACGGTGTCGTGCTGGAAGGCCGCTCGGCGATCGACGAATCGATGATCACTGGCGAACCGCTCCCGGTCGAAAAGACCGAAGGCGCACCTCTCACCGGCGGCACGCTGAACAAGAACGGCTCGCTGGTCATGCGCGCCGAGAAGGTCGGCGCCGAGACCACGCTGTCGCGCATCGTCGAACTGGTCGCCAAGGCGCAGCGCTCGCGCGCTCCGATCCAGGGGCTGGCCGACCGCGTATCCTTCTACTTCGTTCCGGCCGTCGTGGTGGTGGCCGTCATTGCCTTCGCCGCCTGGGCGGTCCTCGGGCCCGAGCCTGGCCTGATCTTCGCCATCGTCTCGGCGGTGTCGGTGCTGATCATCGCCTGCCCCTGTGCGCTGGGCCTGGCGACGCCGATGTCGATCATGACTGCCACCGGACGTGGCGCGCAGGCCGGCGTGCTGATCAAGGAAGCCGCCGCCCTCGAGCGTTTCGCTTCCGTCGACACTCTCATCGTCGACAAGACCGGTACCTTGACCGAGGGGCGCCCAAGACTGACCGATGTCGTCGCTGCCGACGGCGTCGATGAGGATGAGCTGCTGGGCCTGGCCGCGGGCCTCGAAAAGGGCTCGGAGCATCCGCTGGCCGAAGCGATCGTTGCGGGGGCCGGCGAACGCGGACTGAAGATTGCCGATGCCGGCAATTTCGAAGCCGTGACCGGCAAGGGCGTCTCCGGCACGGTGGCGGGCAGGAGGGTCGCGCTCGGCAATGCGGCGATGATGGCCGATCTTGGCGTCGACACCTCCGCACTGTCGGCCAAGGCCGAAGCGCTGCAGATCGACGGCAAGACGGCGATGTTCGTCGCCACAGACGGCAAGCCGGCCGGCATCGTCGCCGTCGCCGATCCGGTCAAGGCAACGACCGCCGAGGCGATCCAGGCCCTGCATGACAGCGGGCTGAAGATCGTCATGGCCACCGGCGACAACGAACGTACCGCCAAGGCGATTGCGGCCAGGCTCGGCATCGACGAGGTGCGCGCCGGCCTCCTGCCGGAGGAAAAGGGCGCGCTGGTCGACCAACTGCGCGCCAGGGGCGCCGGCGTTGCGATGGCTGGCGACGGCGTCAACGACGCGCCGGCGCTGGCTGCCTCCGATGTCGGCATCGCCATGGGCACCGGCGCCGACGTCGCGGTCGAAAGCGCCGGCATCACCCTGGTGAAGGGCGATCTCAACGGCATCGTCAGAGCGCGCACGCTCGCCCGGGCGACCATCCGCAACATTCGCCAGAACCTGTTCTTCGCCTTCCTCTACAACGTGCTCGGCGTGCCGATCGCCGCCGGCGTGCTTTATCCGCTCACCGGCACGCTGCTCTCGCCGATGCTGGCGGCGGCGGCGATGAGCCTGTCGTCGGTCTCGGTCATTGCCAACGCGCTGCGGCTGAGAACGTTGAAACTCTGACCGAAGTCCCCAGATACGAAATCAAGTCAAAAGGAGATGTTGAATGACCTTGGCCAAGAAAATCGTGCTGCTGTTGATGGCGGCAGGAATGCTGATCGCGGTATTCCTCGAAAGCGTGCCTGCGCAATCGGACGAGATGAAGCACGACATGTCGGGCATGGCGATGGGCGCGCAGAGCCCTGCCACCGTTGGCTTCAAGGCGGCGATGGACAAGATGCACCAGGATATGATGATCAACTACACCGGCAATGCCGACGTCGACTTCGTCCGCGGCATGATCCCGCACCATCAGGGCGCCATCGACATGGCCAAGGTGGTGATCGCCAACGGCAAGGATCCGGAAATCCGCAAGCTCGCCGAAGCTGTCGTCAAGGCGCAGGAAGCCGAGATCAAGGAAATGCAGGACTGGCTCCAAAGGCATCCGGTCAACTAGCAGGCCGTCGCCGGAAATCCCGACCAAAGCGCACGGCTTGAACTCTGGATTTCCAATCGCGACTGTGCTGCGATCCGGCATTCAGCGGAGCAAGCCATGCCCTCTACCATCAGGACCACCAGTCTCCCATCCGGCGAAACCGTTCCTGTGCTGGGGCAGGGCACCTGGAAAATGGGCGAGGATCGGCGCCGCCGCGCCGACGAGGTCGCGGCGCTTAAGCTCGGACTGGACCTCGGCATCACGCTGATCGATACGGCCGAGATGTATGCCGGCGGCGGCGCCGAGGAAGTCGTGGCCGAAGCCATTGCCGGGCGCCGCGACGAGACCTTCCTGGTCTCGAAAGTGCTGCCGACCAATGCCTCGCGTGCCGGCGTGAAGCGGGCCTGCGAGAACAGCCTGACGCGGCTCGCCACCGACCGCATCGATCTCTATCTGCTGCACTGGCCGGGCAGCGTGCCTTTGGCTGAAACCGTCGCAGCCTTCGAGGACTTGAAGTCGGCCGGCAAGATCCGCCACTGGGGCGTCAGCAATTTCGACACCGACGAGATGGAGGAACTCGTCGGCCTGCCCTCCGGCGGCAACGTCCAGACCAACCAGATCCTCTACAATCTTTCGCGGCGCGGCCCGGAATTCGATCTCGCGCCCTGGAGCCTGCAACGCGGCATTCCGCTCATGGCCTATTCGCCGATCGAGCAGGGCGCGCTGGCACGCAACGCCAGGCTGGACGCTGTGGCCGCCCGCCATGATGCCACCGCCGCGCAAGTCGCTCTCGCCTGGGTGATGGCGCACAAAGGCGTCATCGCCATTCCGAAAGCCAGCCGTCAGGATCATGTCCGCCAGAACGCAACCGCGCTCGACATCGGGCTGACGGCGCAAGATTTCGCTGACCTCGACCGCGCCTTCCCGCCGCCGACGCGCAAGCGCGGGCTGGAGATGATTTGAGTGAGGGAAGCTGCCGATCTCCCCCATAAGGAGGGAGATCAGCCGTCATCGCGGCTTTCGCCAGCCGTCAACGCAGCGCCAATCCCTTCAGCCGATACAGCGCCTCCAGCGCTTCCCTCGGCGTCATCTCGTCGGGATTGATGCCGCCGAGCGCTTCGCTTAGCGCGTCGTTCTTCGCCGGCTTCGGCGCTTCTCGTTTCACCGCAACCGAAAACAGCGGCAGGTCGTCGACCAGGCGGTTGGCCTTGCCCGAGACCTCGCCCTCCTCCAACTGGTGCAGCACCTCCTTGGCCCGCGCCACCACCGCTTCCGGCAGGCCTGCGAGCCGCGCCACCTGCACGCCGTAGGAGCGGTCGGCCGCGCCCTTGCCGACTTCGTGCAGGAACACCACGTCGCCTTCCCACTCCTTGACCCGCATGGTGACGTTGTGAAGCCGGGGCAGCTTGCCGGCGAGCGCCGTCATCTCGTGGAAATGCGTGGCGAAGATCGCCCGGCAGCGGTTCTTCTCGTGCAGATACTCGACCGCCGCCCAGGCGATCGACAACCCGTCGAAGGTCGCCGTGCCGCGGCCGATCTCGTCGAGGATGACGAGCGCCCGTTCGCCGGCCTGGTTGAGGATCGCCGCCGTCTCGACCATCTCGACCATGAAGGTCGAGCGGCCGCGCGCCAGATCGTCCGAGGCGCCGACGCGCGAGAACAGCCGGTCGACGACGCCGATATGGGCGTTCTGCGCCGGCACGAAGGAGCCGGTCTGCGCGAGAATGGCGATCAGCGCATTCTGTCTTAGGAAGGTCGATTTACCGCCCATGTTCGGGCCGGTGAGCAGCCAGATGGCGCCGGCCTTGGCCCCGGCGTCGGGCGAGAGATCGCAGTCATTGGCGACGAACGGGCCTTCGCCCGAACGCCGCAGAGCCTGTTCGACGACCGGATGACGGCCGCCGGCAACCTCGAAGGCGAGGCTGGCATCGACAAGCGGGCGGCACCAGCCCTCGCTTTCGGCAAGCACGGCCAGCGCCGACGAAACGTCGAGCACGGCGAGCGCCTCTGCGCCGGCCCGGATCCGCTCCGCCTCGCCGACCACCTCTGCCGTCAGCCTGTCGAAGGCGGCGAGCTCGATGCTGAGCGCCCGGTCGGCGGCATTGGCGATCTTCGATTCCAGCTCCGCCAGCTCGGTCGTGGTGAAGCGCATGGCATTGGCCATGGTCTGGCGGTGGATGAAGCGCGCCTTGGCCTCATCGCTGCCGGTCATGATCGAGTGATGGTTGGCGGTAACCTCGATATAATAGCCCAGCACGTTGTTGTGCCGAATCTTCAGCGAGCGGATGCCGGTCTCCTCGATCAGCGAGCGCTCCAGTCCGGCGATGACCTTGCGCGATTCGTCGCGCAGCGCCCGCATCTCGTCGAGCTCGGCGTGATAGCCGCTGCGCACGAAGCCGCCATCGCGCTTGATCAACGGCAGCTCGTCGTCGAGCGCCTCCCTGAGGTGGCGGGCGAGCGCCTCGGGCAGGGCGTTGATCGCGGCAAGCGCAGCGGCCAGCTCGGCCGGCAGGTCTGCCGTTGCCAGCAATGCGGCGATCGCGCCTGCCGCTTCGAAGCCGGCGCGCAGCGCCCCGAGGTCGCGCGGACCGCCGCGGTTGAGCGCCAGCCTGGACAGCGCCCTTGGCATGTCGGCGACGCTTTTGAGGCTCACGCGCAGGCCCTGGCAGAACCGCGTCTCGGCACGGAACAACGATACCGAGTCCAGCCTTGCCGCGATCGCCGCCGGATCGGTCAGCGGCGCCATCAGCCGGTCGGCGAGCAATCTGGCGCCGCCTCCGGTCACGGTGCGGTCGATCGCCTTGAACAGCGAGCCGTCCCGACTGCCGGAAAGCGTGCGCAACAGCTCCAGATTGGCCCGTGTCGCCGGGTCGATGAACAGCGTCGATCCGCTCTCCTCGCGCTCGGGGCGCGACAGCGGCGGCCGCTCGGCCTTCTGCGTCTTCTCGACATACGCGATCACGCCGGAAATCGCCGAGAGCTCGGCGCGCGAGAACGTACCGAAGCTGTCGGGGGTCGCCACCTCGAAGAAGCGGGCGATGCGGCCCGTGGCCGAGGCTGAGTCGAAGAGCGACGGCGGCTGCGGGTTGGCGACCCGGCCGAGAACGTCGAAAACCGGCCGCAGCTCCGGGTCGTGGAACACCGGCTCGGCGACGATCAGCTCGCGCGGATCAACGCGGAAAATATCGGCAAGCAGCCGTTCGGCCGTGGTTTCAGCCACTCGGAACGCGCCGGTCGAGATGTCGATCCAGGCCAGCGCGAAGCTGCCCTGGTTGCCCGCGCTGCTGCCCTTCACCCGCCCCAGCGCCATCAGGAAGCTCGATTCGGAAGGCGCCAGCAGCTTGTCCTCTGTGATCGTGCCGGGCGTGACCAGCCGCACCACGTCGCGGCGCACCACCGATTTCGAGCCGCGCTTCTTGGCTTCCGCCGGGTCCTCGATCTGCTCGCAGACGGCGACGCGAAAGCCTTGCCCGATCAGCTTTTGCAGATAGTCGTCCGCTGCATGCACCGGCACGCCGCACATCGGGATGTCGTGCCCCTGATGCTTGCCGCGCTTGGTGAGCACGATGCCGAGCGCCTGACTGGCCTTCTCGGCGTCATCGAAGAACAGCTCGTAGAAATCACCCATGCGGTAGAAGAGCAGCGAATCCGGGTTCGCGGCCTTGATCTCGATATACTGCTCCATCATCGGCGTGACGCCGCCGATGGCGGGCGCCGGCGTCGTCGCTTCCTGGGCGTCGGGGTCGGTCGGCATGTGCATGTTCATGCCCGGACGCTAGCAGATGTGGGCAGGCGGTTTAATGCCGAGTGCTCGAAAAGCAGGGGAAAGCGCCGGTCATGATGCCATTCCTGCCACAGCATCGCCGGACCGCGTTAACGTGCGATCCTGGCGGCTTCGCGCCGGGAACGGCGATTGCCCATGGCTTGGCGGTTTACAGCGGCGGCCTCTGGCCTTAATCGGAAAAAACAACAAAACACGGGCATCCATCTCAAGGGTGCCGCACCGGCGAGGAAATCAAGAGCATCATGGCCAGGAAAACCGAAAGCAGCGGCCCTTCCGTCAGCGCGCAGGAGGCGCTGGAATTCCATGCCATGGGGCGGCCCGGCAAGCTGGAGATCGTCGCCACCAAGCCGATGGCCACGCAGCGCGATCTGAGCCTCGCCTATTCGCCGGGCGTCGCCGTCCCGGTGCGCGCCATCGCGGAAGACCCGAGCCGCGCCTTCGACTACACGTCGCGCGGCAACATGGTCGCCGTCATCTCCAACGGCACTGCAATTCTTGGATTGGGCAATCTTGGCGCGCTCGCATCCAAGCCGGTCATGGAAGGCAAGGCGGTGCTGTTCAAGCGCTTCGCCGACGTCGATTCCATCGATCTCGAGGTCGCGACCGAAGATGCCGACGAGTTCATCAATTGCGTGCGCTTCCTTGGACCTTCCTTCGGCGGCATCAACCTCGAGGACATCAAGGCGCCGGAATGCTTCATCATCGAGCAGCGCCTGCGCGAGCTGATGGACATACCCGTCTTTCATGACGACCAGCACGGCACCGCCATCATCTCGGCCGCCGGGCTGATCAACGCGCTGGAGATCACCGGCCGCGACATGAAGAACACCAAGATGGTCTGCAACGGCGCGGGCGCGGCGGGCATCGCCTGCATCGAATTGATGAAGGCGATGGGATTCTCGCCGGAGAACGTCATCCTGTGCGACACCAAGGGCGTCGTCTTCCAGGGCCGCACCGAGGGCATGAACCAGTGGAAGTCGGCGCATGCGGTCAAGACCGAGGCGCGGTCGCTCGCCGAAGCGCTGGAGGGCGCCGACGTCTTCCTCGGGCTCTCCGCCAAGGGCGCGCTGACCACGGCCATGGTGCAGTCGATGGCGAAGAACCCGATCATCTTCGCCATGGCCAATCCCGATCCGGAGATCACGCCGGAGGAAGTGGCGGAGATCCGCACCGACGCCATCATGGCAACCGGCCGATCGGACTATCCGAACCAGGTCAACAATGTGCTCGGTTTCCCCTACATCTTCCGCGGCGCGCTGGATGTCCGGGCCACCACCATCAACGACGAGATGAAGATCGCCGCCGCCCGCGCGCTGGCCGAGCTGGCACGCCGCGACGTGCCGGATGACGTCGCCGCCGCCTACCAGGGCAACCGGCCGAAATTCGGCCCCAACTACATTATCCCGGTGCCGTTCGATCCGCGCCTGATCTCGGCCATCCCGCTCGCCGTGGCCAAGGCCGCGATGGAGTCCGGCGTCGCCCGCAAGCCGATCCTCGACCTCGACCGTTACGCGCAGGAGCTTTCGGCGCGCCGCGATCCGATCGCCTCGACCCTGCAGCGCATCTACGATCGCGTGCGCCGCCAGCCCAAGCGCATCGTCTTCGCCGAGGGCGAGGAAGAGCAGGTGATGCGCGCCGCCGTCTCCTATGTGAACCAGAAGCTCGGCACGGCGATCCTGCTTGGCCGCGACGACGTCATCAAGGAGAACGCCAGGCATGCCGGCATCGATCTCGACAAACAAGGCCTCGAGATCATCAACGCCCGCCTGTCGCGCCGCAACGGCATCTACACCGACTATCTCTACGAGCGCATGCAGCGGAAGGGTTTCCTGTTCCGCGATTGCCAGCGGCTGATCAACAACGATCGCAATCACTTCGCCGCCTGCATGGTGGCGCTGGGCGACGCCGACGGCATCGTCACCGGCGTGACCCGCAACTATTCCACCGCGCTGGACGATGTTCGTCGCATCATCGATGCCAAGCCCGGCCACCGCGTCATCGGCGTTTCGATCGTGCTCGCGCGCGGCCGCACCGTCATCGTCGCCGACACCGCCGTCCACGACATGCCGAATGCCGAGCAGATCGCCGACATCGCCGAGGAGGCGGCCGGCTTTGCCCGCCGCATGGGCTATGAGCCGAGGCTTGCGATGCTCGCCTACTCCACCTTCGGCCATCCGCAGGGCGAGCGTTCCGAGCGCGTTCAGGAGGCGGTGCGCATCCTCGACAAGCGCCGCGTCGATTTCGAATATGACGGCGAGATGGCCGCCGACGTCGCGCTCAACGCCCGCGCCATGGCGCAGTATCCGTTCATCCGGCTGACCGGTCCGGCCAACGTGCTGATCATGCCGGCATTCCACTCGGCGTCGATCTCGACCAAGATGCTGCAGGAACTCGGCGGCTCGACCGTCATCGGCCCGCTGCTGGTCGGATTGAACAAGCCGGTGCAGATCGTCTCGCTTAACGCCAAGGACTCAGACATCGTCAACATGGCGGCGATCGCGGCCTACACGGCGGGGAATTGACGAACGCCAACTACGGTAGGGACGAACAATAGGCCCGCGGCGATGCCGCGGGCCTTTCCGTTTGAGATCGTAGAGCGATCAGAACGAGCGCTGGAAGCGCAGGATGCCGCCGATATTGTTTTCCTTATCGGCTTTGGTGAAATTGGTGACGGTGTCTTCGCCAACGTGCAGATAGTCGACTTCGGCGGTGACCTTGAGACCCTTGACGATTTCATAGGCAATGTTCGCCGCGACGCCGAAATTCTTGCCTTCGTCATAGGAAAGCTGGGCGTTGAACGAGGTCTTCTCGTTGATGGTATAGGTGCCGCCGCCCCACACCGCCCAGTTGCCGCTCCACTGCTTGTAGAAGCCGCGACCGTGGGCATCCACGACGTTGCCTGCATCATCGTTGAGGTTGTCGTCGGTGCCGTAGCCGCCCATGATGAACAACGACAAGTTGTCCACCGGCTTGACGTCCAAGCGAACCTTGCCGGCCACCTCTTCGTAGTTGCTGTCATAGGCAACGACGCCGGTGATGGCGCCCCAGCCCTGTGTGTACTTCACGCCGCCGACCACATGCGGAACATAGCTGTCGATCGTGCCAACAGTGCCGGAGCCTTCTTCGAGCGAGACGACGGCCGAGAAGCCGTTACCTGCGTCGAAATAGTACTGCACGACGTTGGTGTCGAAATCGCCATAGGGAACCAGCGTATCCTGGATGACGCTGCCGGCGTAGCCGATGAACGTGTCGAAGGCGGATTCGTCCTTACCGACGCGGAGGCCACCGAGCTGGATCCAGGCGAACTTGACCGAGACACCCTTGTCGAAAGCAACATCGCTAGTTGCGCTGTTGCCAAAGTTGAAGCGCATTTCGGTGTAGGTCTTCAAGGTGCCGAGTTCGGTCTCCTGGCCGGTCCAGGTCTTGAAGGTGAAGCGGGTATTCTTCTTCCAAGTGTCCTGGACATCGCCGTCCTGGCGATCGGTCGCATGAGCACCGTCGAACGAGCCAATATCGCCAGCGCCGATGTCATAGCGGACATAGCCGCCGATGCGCAGGCAGGTCTCGGTGCCGGGGATGTAGAAATAACCCGCGCCGTAAACGTCGCAGATCTTGACATATTCGGCCGGTTCCGGCTCTGCGACGGTGACCGCGTCGGCGGCGTGGGCACCGGAAACTGCGATCAGCGCCGCAGCGGAGCCGAGAAGAAGGCTCTTGATGTTCATTTTCTTGAATCTCCAGTCAAAGGTTCAAGACAGGTTTCAGCATGCCCCACAGGCTCTGCCACCCCGTCCCCATCGATGAAAAAGCCGCGCACCCCAGCGCTTCTTCTTCGCGTTCGACATGGCGCAATTGAGTGTCGCGTACAACATAGATTGTGCCTGAAAACAGACTTTTCGAACCTTACAAAAGTCTTGTTGCACAAATATCACGTCATGTATTTGAGATATTGGCACATATTGTACAAAATATACGGTCAGCACAGGCAGTTAAGCAGAAAATGTGCCGGACGTGCCAAATATGATAGTTTTATGACAGAAAGTGATCTCGCTAAAATATTGATACGCTATGCGGACTGAAGGCAGCGAACCGTTTTCAAATCAGGTTTGGGAAACGCTTCGGGAAACGCGGACCACGTCCTCGATCATGTCGTCGCGGAGCAAGTCGATGGGAATACGGCCGTCGAGTTCGGGCGAAGGTCGGGTCAGCCAGAACCAGGCCAGCCTCGGATTGGTGATTGCCGCCAGCACCTCGCCTATGCCCGGTGCCGGCCTGCCGTCGACGAACTGAGCCAGCGGGAAAACATGCTTGCTGGCGCCCTTGCGCAAAGCAACGACTTCGCCCCGCCTTTGCCAGCGGTGCAGCGTCGAACGCGGTATGCCGAATTTCTCCTCAAGAAAGGTCGATCCGGCAACCTCACCGGCCCAGTCCTCTATCAGCATCGCCTGGAAGTCTGAAACCCGCACGGGTATTTGCGGGAACCCAGGCTGTCCTGGCGCCGGCGGCGGGGTTTCGTTGGCACAATGCGTATCAGCCGCACCGCCGCTCCTTTCCGCAATCGTCTGCAAGAACTCGGAGACAAGCGCGGTCCAGCCGCCCTTGAAGGATGTGATCGTGAGTTGCTCCGCCTGCGGGAGGAAGGGAAGCGCGGCCGCAACGCCGCCGGCGATCGCGCCGGCCGCAACCAGGACTTCGATATCGAGCAGCAAGCCATGTTGCATCAATGCCTGTTGCACAGCCTTGGCCACCAGCCGCGCCAGGGCGTGTTGCGAAATGCCTTCAGGCGGATTCTGAAATCTGGTCATGCATCTGCCTTGCGCGACGCGCTTCTCTGCCCAACTGCCACGGTAGAACGGCTACAAGGGAAAGCGGCAATCGCAATGGCAACGGACACAGTGTCCGGACAGGTCTCTGTCTAGCATTTCTCGGCACCCCAATTGCTGCGGGCGCTCCCAAATGTCAGCCACGCCAGCCCCAAAAGTGCCTTAGGTGCGGTCTATGACAGTCACGCGACAAGGCATGATGGATGTGCGCGGTAAGCACGCTTGAACGAATGACCGGAATGCGCGATTGTCATCCGCCCCCGTTAACACAGGTGAACGATGAACCGCAGGGACAAAGCGTCACCTTTCGTGCCAACTGAAATCCACGTCGGCACTGTGAAGGATGACAAGGGCGCTCTCGGCATCCTGTCGATCCATACAACCGAAGGCCTTTTGGATATCGCGCTCGACCTTCACGCCGCCGATGCCATCGTGAATGCGATTGGCGCTATCAGGTCGAAGTTGGCACTTGTCGGAGGCTAAGAAAACGCCCGGCTGAAACCGGGCAGGAGGTCTTTCTCAGGAGCCGATCGGATCAACGTATTCGGCATCGCTAATGTACGGCATGTTCATGACAGCCGGATGAAGCAATCCAATCAAACTGAACCACTGCCGACGGCCGCCGTCGGTTTGATGCGTGTCGGCGATTAAAGCAGCCCCGCCTGCTCGGCCTCGCGGCGCAAATTCTGCCTGGGCCTCGGCCCGATCTGCTGGATCACCAGCCCGGCGGCCAGCGAGCCGAGATCGCCGCAATCCTTGAGGCTGCGCCCGGCCGTGTAGCCATAGAGGAAGCCGGCGGCGTAGAGGTCGCCGGCGCCGGTCGTGTCGACCAATTCCTTGATGGTGGTCGCCTGGATGGTCACGGTCTCCTCGCCGCGCACGATCACGGACCCTTTCTCGGACCGCGTAACGGCGGCGATCTTGCAATCCTTGCGGATGGCGGCGAGTGCGTCCTCGAACGACGACGTCTGGTAGAGCGACTTGATCTCGTGGCTGTTGGCGAAGACGATGTCGACGGTGCCCGAGCGCATCAATTCCAGGAACTCGTCGCGGTAGCGATCGACGCAGAAGGAGTCCGACAGCGTCATCGACACTTCGCGCCCGGCGGCATGCGCCAGCTTCGCCGTCTGCCGGATCGCTTCCTTGGCGCGCGGCGGATCCCACAGATAACCCTCGAAATAGGTCACCTTGGCGCCGGCCGCCTTGTCGGCCTCGACGTCCTCCGGGCCAAGCTCGACGCAGGCACCGAGATAAGTGTTCATCGAACGCTCACCGTCCGGCGTGACGAAGATCATCGAACGCGCTGTCGGCGGCTCGCCCTTGAGCGGCCTGGTGTCGAAGGCCACGCCCTGGGCATGGATATCGTGGATGTAGATGTCGCCGAGCGCGTCGTTCGACACCTTGCCGAAGAAGGCGGCGCGGCCGCCGAAGCTGGCGACGCCTGCTGCCGTATTGCCGGCGCTGCCGCCGGAGGCCTCGATCGCCGGCCCCATGCGGCTGTAAAGCAGCTCGGCGCGCCGGGTGTCGATGAGGTTCATCGCGCCCTTGACGATGCCGTTGGTTTCGAGAAAGGCCTCGTCGCACTGCGCGATGATGTCGACAATGGCATTGCCGATGCAAAGCACGTCATATTCCGGCATCAATATCTCCGCCTGGGAACCCGCCGGCTTTCTGCCACGCCGGCCGGGCGCGGGTCTAGCGGGTCGCAGCCACTTTGCCTACCAAAATCGGCAGCCTTTCCGCTATGCGCGCTTTCCCTCATCACGGCCATCGCCCTGCCTGACTTTTCGCGTCTAACTGGACCATATCGGCCACACCCGCGGCGACTATGGTTGCATCCACATCGAAACATCTCCGTTTAGCCTTGAGCTACAAGCGGACCGATCCAAGTTTGCGAGGCGCGCCGGCAATGCCGACAAAGACGAATATGAGCACTGAACTGGCGCTGCTTGGCCTGCTGGCGGTGTTGTGGGGCGCCTCCTACACCTTCATCAAGATCGGCGTCGAGACGATCCCGCCGGTGACCTTCATCGCGGGCCGCACCTTGATCGCCGGAGCCATTCTGCTTGGCCTCATCCGCTGGCGCGGCCTTGCCATGCCCCGCGACGCCGTCAACTGGCGCCGCTTCATGTTCCAGGCCTGCCTGAACAGCGTCGTCCCGTTCACGTTGATCGCCGCCGCCGAACGCTCGATCGATGCCGGCCTCGCCACCATCCTCAACGCGACATCGCCGATCTTCACCTTCCTGCTGACCGCGCTCATCACCCGTCACGAACCGGTGACGCTGCGCAAGCTGATCGGCGTCGGCGCCGGTATCGCGGGCATATGCCTGATCGTCGGCACCGAGGCGCTCGGCGGTCTTGGCCATCAGCTCTGGGCGCAGCTTGCCGTCATCGCCGCCACCGTCAGCTATGCGGGGGCGGCCATTTTTGGACGCAATTTCAGGGGGCTCGATCCGATGCTCCCGGCGGCCGGCTCGATGATCTGCGGCGCGGTGATCCTGATACCGTTGAGCCTTGTCTTCGACCGGCCGTGGACACTGGCGCCCTCGACCGCATCGGTCCTCGCCCTCTTCGGCCTGTCGGTTTTCTCCACCGCGCTCGCCTTCTCGATCTTCTTCCGGCTTATCCACACGCTCGGCTCGGTCGGCACCACGTCGCAGGCTTATCTGCGCGTGCCGATCGGCGTCGGCATCGGCGCCGTCTTCCTCGGCGAAAGCCTTGGTCCGACGGCCTGGCTTGGCATGGGCTTCGTCGTCGCTGGCGTAGCCGCCATGACCATCCCGGCCCGGCAAGCCAAGCTTGCCCAGTAGAGCCTGGTCTTGTGACCGGGTTGGTCTGCGCCTATCTCGGAGACGTTCGATATCAGGACCTGGAAACCGCCGTGATCCTCGACGCCGCCCGCGCCGCCGCCAGCCGGCTGTTCTCGCCCGAATTCCGATCGGTCTTTCTGAAAACGCTTGGGCTGACCTTGCTGGCGCTGGCCGCGCTTTGGTTCGCGATCAGCAGCCTGTTCGAATGGCTGGCGCTGCCGTGGATCGATGCGCTGCTGCCTGGCCTGCCGGCCTGGGCGGGACTGCTTGGTCTCATCGTTGCCGGCATCGGCCTTGCACTGGGCTTGGCGCTGCTCATAGCGCCGGTCACCGCCATCATCGCCGGCTTGTTCCTCGACGATGTCGCCGACGTCGTCGAGCGCACCGACTATCCCGGCGATCCGCCCGGCCGTGCCGTGCCGGCGCTGCGCTCGCTGGTGCTGGCGGTAAAATTCTTCGGCGTGGTTATCCTCGGCAACATCGTCGCGCTGCTGTTGCTCCTGGTGCCGGGCATCAACATCGCCGCCTTCTTCGTCGTCAACGGCTATCTGCTGGGGCGCGAGTTCTTCGAATTCGCCGCCATGCGCTTTCGTCCCGAGGCCGATGCGAAGGCTCTGCGCCGCAAATATGCCGGCACGGTGTTTCTGGCCGGACTGGTCGTAGCTGCCTTCCTTGCCGTGCCGCTGCTCAATCTTTTGACACCGCTTTTTGCCGCCGCCCTGATGGTGCATCTGCACAAGGCTGTTTCCGCGCGGGAGCCGGTCTAGTCCTGCTCGGCAGCCCCCTCGCGGAACAGCGCCTGCAGCTTGCCGAACGGCATCGCGGCGCGGGTGAAGCCGAAGGTGCCGTCCTGCTGGATCTCGCGCGCCGCCGTCTCCAGCATGCCGAAGGCGAAGTTGGTCAGCCAGGGGCCGAGCGACACGCGCCTGACGCCGGCCGCAGCCAGGTCGGCGACGGTGAAGCTGGGCCGCGCCATCACATTGACCGGCCTCGTCACCGCCGAGCAGACCGTGCGCACCATCTCGACGTCGCTCAAGCCCGGCGCATAGAGCACGTCGGCGCCTGCCTTCTCGAAGGCCTGCAGCCGCCTGATCGTGTCGTCGAGATCGGTCCTGCCCCACAGAAAATTCTCGGCCCGCGCGGTGAAGACGAAATCATGCTTCAGGGCACGCGCCGCCTCGACGGCCGCGGCGACGCGTTCGACCGCATGCGAGAAATCATAGATCGGATTGTCCGGATCGCCGGTGTGGTCCTCGATCGAGCAGCCGGCCAGGCCGGCGGCTTCGGCCGCGAAGATGGTTTCGGCGGCCTGCTCGGCGCTGTCGCCCTTGCCGCGTTCGAGGTCGGCGGACACCGGCAGGTCGGTCGCCGCGGTCACGTCGCGGCAATGGTGGATCATCGCTTCGAAGGTCACCCCACCATCGGGCAGGCCGCGCGAGAAGGCGAAGCCGGCGCTGGTTGTGGCCAGCGCCTTGAAGCCGAAGGAGGCGAGAAGCTTGGTGGTGCCAACATCCCAGGGATTGGGCATGACGAAGGTGGAGGCATGCAGGTCACGAAAAATCTTGCCCTTGTCCATGGCGGTCCTCAAATCATGATCAGGCTTCGGGGAATTTATCGCGGGCGCCCGGTCCGGGCAAACGAATGCCTTCGGCTCAGAAGCGTTTCTCGTTCTCTGCTGACAAACGCTCGAACGCGTCGGAATCCGCCTTGTAGTGCGAGGCAGCCTTGTCCCAGCGATAGGTGACGGAAATATCGTGCGAGGCAGCCTTGGGGGGCGTGTCGTCGCAGCTTTCGTCGCTTGGCTCGGTCGCGTCCGTCACCGTGACCTTGATCGCTGCATAGGGCCGCTTCTTCGCGTTCGTCTGGAAGGCGAGGCTTTGCGTGCGCCTGTAGGCGCAGTAATTCTCGTCGAACGTATAGATTGCGTCGATCAGTTCGAAGCGGTCCTCCCGGACCATGATCAGCAGCGTGCCGACATAGCCCTGGTTCGAATTGAAATGCGTGCTCATCGTGACGATGGCATCGTCGCCGGCGCCGAGCGGGAGCTTGGCCGGCTCGCGGAAGGAGGTGCTCCTGTCGACTGCGACGTTCGCGGCGTCGAGCAGTCTCGGCTTGCCCGAGAGATCATAGAGCGCCAGCACGGCGAAACCCTCGGCACTGTCGGACGACTGGCCCAGGTCGTAGAGCATCACCAGCCGGTCCTTGCCGCCGGCCCAGATGGTGAGCACCGCAGCGGCCGGCATTGCGGCCGGGGGCGGCGAGCCGCCTTCGTCACCGCCGGTGATATGGCGGATCTGGACCGGCTGGCTGCCGCCGTCCGGCACGATCATCTTCGCCAGGTCGAGATAGGTCACGTCCGGGTGGCCGGGAATGGCGGCGCCGGGTTCCGGAAAGCTGACGGCCTGCGCTCCCGCCACCGTCCATAGACATGGCAGCAGCACGCAGGCAAGCACGAGACGCGACAATATGGAATTCATGAAAAGCGTCCCTCCGATACGCCCACTCTAGCTCGGAGCTTTGCGGCGCTCAGCCGGTCGGCGATCAGTGGATCGGCACCAGTCCGGCGAGCTCGCGCATGTCGTCGAACAGGATGCCGCCGGCTTCGGCCAGTCCATCGCGGTCGGACAACGGATCGGCATGATAGGAGAACACGCGCATTCCGGCTGCGATGCCGGCCTGGGTGCCTGCGACGCTGTCTTCGATGACGATGCAGTCGGCCGGCGCGAAGCCCATCGTCGAGGCGGCATGGAGGAAGAGGTCTGGAAACGGCTTGCCGCGCCCGACCATGGTCGAGGAGAACATGGCGTGTTCGAACAGCGGCAAAAGCCCGGTCTGGCCGAGCGTGATGTGCATCTTCGAGACCCGCGCCGAGGAAGCGACGCAGTAGGCGATTCCGGCGGCCCGCACCTTGTCGACGAACTCGCGCACATAAGGGATCGCCTCGACGCCATGCGCGAACAGATCAGGCAGCCCCGCATTCCAGCGGTCGACGAAATCCGCGCCGAGCCTGGCGTCGGTCTCCTCTTCGATTTGCTTCTGAACCGAAGCCATGCTGCGGCCGGAGAAATGCTTGCGGCAATGTTCGAAAGTGGTCGCAAAGCCGGCTTCGCAAAGCCATTCGGCAAGGCGGCGGTTGGCGAGATTCTCGGTATCGACCAGAACCCCATCGCAGTCGAAGATGACCAGCTTTGTCAGAGACCGTGCTGCAGACATCAAGCGGTGCCGGTCGATCCGAAACCGCCGGAGCCGCGCGCCGTGCCGCCGGCAAGCGCGCGCTCTTCGACCCCGACCTGCGTGACCGCGGCAAAGACGATCTGGCCGATGCGCATGCCCCGCGTCACCGCGAAGTCCTCGTCGCCGAGATTGATCAGCAGCACCTTCACCTCGCCGCGATAGTCGCTGTCGATGGTGCCGGGCGTGTTGAGGACGGTGAGGCCATGCTTGAAAGCAAGGCCGGAACGCGGCCGGACCTGGCCCTCCATGCCTTCCGGAATTTCCAGGATCAATCCTGTCGGGACCAGCGCACGTTTTCCCGGCAGGATCAGCAAGGGCCGGTCCTCCGGCACCGCGGCACGCAGATCCATTCCGGCGGCGCCAGTGCTTTCATAGGCCGGCAGCGGCAGGCCTTCGCCATGCGGGAGCCTGACGAAACCGACTGTTGGGCCGATGACGGAGGAAGGATGGACGGCTGTGCGCATGAGCCCACTCCTATCTGCGCGAATGCCGGTCCAGTCAACTCGACCGCAGCGCTATCAACGGCTTTCTTTCGAAGCGGTTCCGCGTCAGCGCAGTTCCACCGGAACGACGGTCGTCTCCTTGATCTCCTCCATGACGAAGGAAGCCGAGACATCCGACAGCGCCACCTTGGCGATCAGCCGCTGGTAGAGCCGATCATAGGCTTTGACGTCGGCGACGCGGGCCCTGAGCACGTAATCGAGGTCGCCGGACATGCGATAGACGCCGGTGATCTCGGCAAAGCCGGTCACCGCGGCGCGGAATTTCTGCAGCCAGTCGGGATCATGGTTGGAGGTGCGGATCAGGATGAAGACGGAAAGGCCGAGCCCGACCTTGTCGGCATCGAGCAGCGCCACGCGCCCGGTGATGACGCCATCCTCCTCCAGCCGCTTGACGCGCCGCCAGCAGGCGTTGCGCGACAACGCCACCCGCTCCGACAGCTGGTCGACGGAAAGCGTGCCGTCGCGTTGCAGCTCTGCCAGCAATCTTCGATCGATCTCATCGATTTCGACGGTCATGGTGGGATGAATGTCCCAAAAGGTGGCAAAATACAACGACAATCTAGGACCGATGAACCTTCGTCTCATGGCAAGCTACCCAGAATCGGGGCTCATCCCGGCAGGAGGAACCACCATGACGACACGGCTTACCGCGCTCTTCACCGCTCACCCCGAGAAGGTTGGCGAGACCTATTTCGGCCACATGGCCTTTGCCGCCTGGTTCTGTTCCCGCCTGTCGCTGGCCGCAGGCGCTGCCCTCGTTCACGCTTTCTTGCCATTTCTGTTCGAGACTACGGCCAGCCGAATCGTTCGCGAGCTCTATGAGCGCACGCACAACAGAGGCTCACACGCGGTGAAGGAGCCGGGGGCTCTCTTGGACCGCGCCCGATAGATGGTGGAATGCGATGTGCCGGTGGGCGGCCTATCTCGGTGAAGCGGTCTTCCTCGAAGACATCGTCACCGCGCCTTGCCATTCGCTGATCGCCCAGAGCCACTGCGCCCAGGAGGCCAAGTCGCCGACCAATGGCGACGGCTTCGGCCTGGCCTGGTACGGCGATCGTCCCGAGCCCGGGCTTTATCGCGACATTCTGCCGGCCTGGTCCGATCCCAACCTGAAAAGCCTCTGCCGGCAGATCAAATCCGGCCTGTTCCTGGCCCATGTGCGCGCCTCCACCGGCGGCGCCACCAGCCGCATGAACTGCCACCCCTTCGTCTCCGGCCGCTGGTCGTTCATGCATAACGGGCAGATCGGCAGTTTCGAGAAGATCCGCCGCGCGCTGGAGAATTCGCTCTCCGACGCCGTCTTCGACCAGCGCGAGGGCACCACCGATTCAGAGCTCTTTTTTCTCCTGATGATCGACGAGGGCCTGTCGTCCGAGCCGCAGGGCGCGGCGTCGCGGGCGGCGAGCCGCGTCATCGAGGCTTCGCGCCGCGCCGGCCTCGAGCCGTCCCTGAAACTCACCGCAGCCTTCTCGGACGGCCAGGCGCTCCATGCCGTGCGCTATGCGACCGACGATCACGCGCCGACGCTCTACACCTCACTCTTCCGCAAGGGCGGAGGCCGCTGCATCGTCTCCGAGCCCTTCGACCGCGAAGGTGGCGACTGGCAGGCGATCCCGCCGTCGAGCTTCGTCACCATGACCAGGGATGGCACCAATATTCGGCCGTTCGCGCCTGCAGCGAGCAAGCTGGCACTGGTCAGCTAAGCAGGTATCGACTTCAAAGCCCGGCGATCGACGGCGGCCCGTCTTCCGGCGGTTTCAACCAAGGCATCAGCAAAACATAAGCGCGGCGTAAGGACGCCAAACCGTCCCTCTGTCATCTGTGCGTCTCACGAGCGGCGACAACGTACGAAGAGAGGATGACAACCATGTGCAGATGGGCTGCCTATCTCGGCGAACCGATCTTCCTGGAAGAGATCGTCGCGGCACCCTCCCACTCCCTGATCGTCCAAAGCCATCGGGCCATGGAGGCGAAATCGCCAACCAATGCCGACGGCTTCGGCGTGGCCTGGTACGGCGACCGGCCGGAGCCCGGCCTCTATAGGGACATCCTGCCGGCCTGGTCCGATTCCAATCTCAAAAGTCTTGGCCGGCTGATAAAATCGGGCTTGTTTCTTGCCCATGTGCGCGCCTCGACCGGCGGCGCCACCAGCCGCATGAACTGCCATCCTTTCGTTTCCGGCCGCTGGTCGTTCATGCACAACGGCCAGATCGGGGGCTTCGAGAAGATCCGCCGTGCACTGGAGAATTCTCTCTCGGACGATTTGTTCGACCAGCTCGAAGGCACGACCGATTCCGAATTATTCTTTCGCTTGATGATCGGCGAGGATCTGTCGCAGGACCCGCATGGCGCGGCTTCCCGCGTCGCCGGCCTCGTTCTCGAGGCTTCGCGCCGCGCCGGCATCGAGCCGTCCCTGAAACTGACCGCCGCCTTCAGCGATGGAAAGGCGCTTCACGCGGTGCGCTACGCCACCGGCGATCAAGCCCCGACGCTCTATACCGCGGCCTTCGCCAAAGGCGTCGGCCGCTGCATCGTCTCCGAGCCGTTCGACCGCGATGGCCGCATTTGGCACGAGATCCCACAGTCGAGTTTCGTAACGATGACCAGGGACAGCACCAGTATCCGGCCGTTTGCGCCTGCTACGCCTCAGTTGGCGCTCGCGGGTTAAAGTCCCTCTGGCCGTCGTCGTACCGACGGTTTCCGGCCGGCAGCGGCTACTGGGTGAAGCGCGACATCGCATAAGGCGTCAGCAGCGCATCGCGCTCGCCGTAGAGGATCTCGCGGGCAGCAAACAATCCCACGGCGGGCGCCAGCGTAATCCCGGAATGGGTGACGGCCAGATAGAGACCGCCGACATTGTCGGCGCGGCTGACGATCGGGAACCCGTCGGCCGGAGTGGGCCGGTAGCCGATCGTGTGGAAGCCGAACTCCAGTCCTTCGGCGCCGCGCAGCATTGCCTTCATTGCCCCGAACAGCTCGCGCGCGGTGGTCTCCGGGTCCTCGCCCGGCGCGCCGCCGCCGAAATCCGAACCGGCGATGATGCGTCCCTCGGCCGTCTGGCGCATATGCAGATGCTCGGCGAGCACCAGCCCGTTGAGCAGCTTCGTATATGGACGCGAATGGACGATAAGACCGGGCGGCGTTGCGATCGGCAGCTTGATGCCGGCTGTCGCCGCAATTTCCGGGGCGCCGGTGCCGGCGGCAATCACCACCTCGTCGGCCGTGAGGGCTTGGCCGGAAACCATGACTCCCGTGACTTTGCCGTCGGACAGCGCCAGCGCATCCACGGTCCCGGCAACGACCCGCGCGCCGCGTCGTTCGGCATCGGACAGCAGCGCCTTTGTTGCCGCGACCGGCTCGGCTACGCCTTCTTCGGCGACATGGAGGGCCAGATCGGGAAGTTCGGCGATATTGGGCTCGATCCGCGCCGCCTGCTCGCGGCCGAGCCGCTCAATGCCGTAACCCCAGGAGGCGTGCTCGGTCGCGTAGGCTTCGAGTTTGTCTGTCGGCAGGCTCAAGCACAGGCTGCCGCACCAGGCGAGCGGCAGTTCTGGCAGTTCGCGCGCCAGACGCCGCCATTCCGCCATGGCCCGGATGCGCAGCCGGAAATAGGGTTCAGGATTGCCCCAGCAGGCATTGATCCAGGCGAAGGAATTCGGAGTCGCGACACCGCCGGCGCCGCTTTCGGAAACGACTGTTACGCTCGCGCCGGCCTTCGCCAGATGCCAGGCGATCGATGCGCCGATGATACCGGCGCCGATGACGATGACTTGTTTTGCGCTGCTCATGCTCAGGCCTTGGGCGGGACTGTTTCCCGTCATGCCATCGCGCCGGCCTGACCTCAAGCAGGAACCGGTCTTACACGCTGCCGACCGCCACCTTTTGCGCACCGGCAAGCAGGCCCATCAGTGCTTCGTATCGCTGCATCAGGCGTGGCGAGTCCACCTTCGTCGCGGCCGCCAGGACGCTGCCGAGCTCCAGCTCGGCGCCGGTGCGATCGCCAAGCCGGATGAGCAGCCCCGCGAGTGACAGCCGGGCGTCGGCGGCATTGATCGGCGAGCCGATCTCGCTCCAGCGGGCGCATGCCGTCTGCAGCTCTCGCGCGGCTTCGTCCAGACGATTCTCCTGTATGAACAGTTCGGCCTTGGCCTCCGCGGTGAGTGCCCGGATGGAGGCCATCGGCCAGCGTTGCGGGTCGGTATCCAGTTCGGCGATAACCGCCTTCGCGCGCTCCAGCCGATTGGTCCGCGCCGCCACCTTGGCAAGAGTGGCGAGCACGAGGCCGCGTCGCTGCAGGGTCGGCCAGCCGTTTCCGATGAGCGATCGCTCCAGCGCGCTGAAAGCGGCTTCCGCCTGCCCTTGCTCGAGCTGCAGCAGCGCAAGGCCGGGCTGGGGATCCCAGCCCGCGGCATGGCACGCGCGATAGGCGGTTTCGGCCTCGGCGAAATCGCCGGCGGCGAGATGGATGTCGCCCAGAACGCGAAGCGCATCGCCGGTTGCCCAGGGCGCATCGCGGGCCAGCTGGTCGAGCGCGGCGCGCACCAATGCCTCCGCCTCCTTGAGCGTGCCGTGGACGCCGAGCACTTCGGCTCGATGCAGCCGGCACGAACCCGACAGGTCCTCCAGACCGTGGCCCCTGCACCAGTCTTCGTAGCCAAGGGTCCATTGGTTGGCTCTCGCCCAGTCGCCAAAATTCCGGCAGGCCCAGAGAATGTTGCAATAGAGGATGCCGCCAACGATCGGATCGACGTCGCTGGAAAGACCGAGCGCGGCCGCGAAATCCTGGTCTTCCTGTCCGGACTTGGTTTCTCCGAGGCATAGCTTGAAGAAGCCGCGATAGATCAGGCCGAGGGACTCCACGACCGGATCATCGAGATGCTTGCCCACTTCCAAGGCCTGCTCGGCGAGGGCAAGCGCCTGTTCGGGCTCGGCTTCCGCACCCATCAGCCGCGCGCCCATCCAACACCACAGGCCATGCTCCCTGCTGTCCGTGGCGGTCGCGATAAGCTGCGCGGCGCGCTTGTGCCAGCCTTTCGCAACCGACAGCTCGCCCCGTTCCAGATGGATCCGCGCAAGGGTGATCGCCGGGGATGCCGCTCGCAGGCGCTCGCCCGCCACGCCGTATTCGGTTACCGCGCGCATCAGGAAAGGAATGGTTTCAGCCGGCCGCCCTATGCATTCCAGCGCCAATGCCCATTCCTCGAGGTCGGCCGTCAGCAACTCGTCCGCGGCATCCGCTTGGGCGAAGCAAGCCGCGGCCTCGTGCCATTTCCTGGCTGCGACGGCCGCGCGCGCGGACAGGATTGGCGAGCCGGGGCGCGACGGCTCGCTGTCCGCAACGGCACGAGCCGGCCGGGTCGCCAAAGCCGCCGGCTGATCCAGGCAAATGCGGTAGCCGAACCGTGGCAGGTTGCGCAGCGCCGTCTCCATGCCGCCCTGGCGAAGTACGCTCCGGGCAAGGCTTGCCACGCGCTGCAGCGAAGCCTCGGTCACCGTCACGCCGGGCCACAGCGTTTCGAGCAGCTCCTCCTTGCTCAAGGCCCGCTCCTGATGCCGCAACAGAATAGCGAGGAAATCGAAGACCAAGGGCTGCACCTCGATCTCTCTTCCGGCGAGGCGAAGAGCGCGGGAACCCTCGTTGAGCTCGAAGTCGCCAAAGCAATAATTCCCCATCGGCAGCAATCTCCGTAACGACAATGGGCAAAGGATCAGAAGAAGATAAGGCCGGCATAAGGACTGCCGGCCGCCTCATCCGTAATTCTCCGTCTGCCTGGCGGGCCAAGTGCAGTTTAGCTCAGCGGCCCCAGGAATGTCACCGGCAGCAACATCATCGCTCACCCGGAGGCATTTGAACCCAGATCAAGGAGATTGCGACATGCACAAATACATCATCGAACGGGAAATCCCCAAGGTCGGCACCTTCGAGCGCGAACAGCTTCGCGACGCCTCAAAGGCCTCGAACGCCGTCCTCGCCGAACTCGGCCCCGACATCCAGTGGGTGGAATCCTTCGTAGCGGACGACAAGACCTTCTGCGTCTATCTCGCCAAGGACGAGGCGATCATCCAGCGCCACGCCAAGATGAGCGGCTTCCCGGCGACCAAGGTGACGCAGGTCAAGCGCCTGTTCGATCCGACGACGGCATACGCCGCCGCGTGATGGGGGCATCGTGACGCTTCGCAGGAAACTGCGAGCAGTGCCGACCAGCCTTTTGGGAGGGCCGCCCGATGGCTCTCCCAATCCTTGTGCAAACCAGAGGAGATATGACCATGACCATTCTTGCGTCCGCCGTGGCGCGCATCGTCCGCATCCGCAGGGACCGGGCCACACTGGACGAATTGCCGGACTATCTGTTGCGCGACATCGGCATCGAACGGGCCGAGATACGGTGGATGACCAGCCACGGCAGTAGGCACGGTCGTCGGGTCTGAAACGAAGCGTTCGTTTGCCACTGCGAGATCCAGAAGGACAAACGCAGGCGTCGAACCGATCTGCCCGAAACTGTCGACAGGCCGGGAAAGCGCTGCTAGAAGCCCGCGCCACAGACAGGATTCCAAAAAATTGGCAGAAGACATCGAACAGGCGGTATCGCGCCGCCGCACCTTCGCGATCATCGCCCACCCTGACGCCGGCAAGACCACGCTTACCGAAAAGCTGCTTCTGTTCGGCGGCGCGATCCAGCTTGCCGGCGAGGTCAAGGCCAAGAAGGATCGCATCCAGACGCGGTCCGACTGGATGAAGATCGAGCGCGAGCGCGGCATCTCGGTGGTCACCTCGGTGATGACCTTCGAGTATGACGACAATGTCTTCAACCTGCTCGATACGCCCGGCCACGAGGACTTTGCCGACGACACCTATCGCACGCTGTCGGCGGTCGACTCGGCCGTCATGGTCATCGACGCCGCCAAGGGCATCGAGCCGCGCACGCTGAAACTGTTCGAGGTTTGCCGGCTGCGTGACATCCCGATCATCACCTTCGTCAACAAGATGGACCGCGAAAGCCGCGATCCGTTCGAGATCCTGGACGAGATCGAGCAGAAGCTGGCGCTGGATACCGCGCCTGTCACCTGGCCGATCGGCCGCGGCAAGACCTTTTGCGGCACCTATCACCTGGCGCTGAACGCGGTGCGCAAGAGCGACGACGAGAAGGAGCGCACGCCGGTCCACGGCCCGGATTCCAATCGCGTCGCCGGTCTGTTGCCGGAGAACGATCGCAACGACTTCATCGAGGAGCTGGAGCTCGCGCGCGAGGCCTGCCGCCCGCTTGATGTGGACGCTTTCCGCGAGGGTCATCTGACGCCGGTCTATTTCGGCTCGGCGCTGCGCAATTACGGCGTGCGCGACCTGATCGAGGCGCTCGGCGCCTTCGGGCCGCCGCCGCGCGCCCAGGAAGCCGACGAGCGAACGGTGGAGGCGACCGAGGCGAAGATGACCTCCTTCGTCTTCAAGATTCAGGCCAATATGGATCCGAACCACCGCGACCGCATCGCCTTCGTCCGCGTCTGCTCGGGCAAGCTGGAGCGCGGCATGAAGGCCAAGCTGGTGCGCACCGGCAAGCCGATGAGCCTGTCGGCGCCGCAGTTCTTCTTCGCCCGCACCCGCGTCACCGCCGACGAGGCCTTTGCCGGCGACGTCGTCGGCATTCCCAATCATGGCACGCTGCGCATCGGCGACACGCTGACCGAGGGCGAGGAGATCCTGTTCCGCGGCGTGCCGAACTTCGCGCCCGAGATCCTGCGCCGCGTTCGCCTCGGCGATGCGATGAAAGCCAAGAAGCTGAAGGAAGCGCTGCACCAGATGGCCGAGGAGGGCGTCGTGCAGCTATTCTCGCCCGAAGACGGCTCGCCGGCCATCGTCGGCGTCGTCGGCGCGCTGCAGCTCGACGTGCTGAAAGAGCGGCTCAACATCGAATACACGTTGCCGGTGGATTTCGAGATGTCGCGCTTTTCCGTTTGCCGCTGGATTTCGGCCGACGACAAGGCGGACGTGCAGCGCTTCATCGAGGCGCATCGCGGTGACATCGCCCGCGACCTCGACAACGATCCGGTGTTCCTGGCCCAGCACGCCTTCTCGCTCAACTACGAAGCCGAGCGCTGGAAAGCGATCCGCTTCACCGCGGTCAAGGACTACCAGATACGCGACAAGGCGGCGTGATTCTGGTGAATAGTGAATGGTGAATAGTAAGTAGTGAGTAGTAGGTAGTGAGTAGTAAGTAGTAGGCAGAAAGAGCGGGTGCCGATCCTCACCATTCACCATTCACCCTACTCACTATTCACTACTAACTACTCACTCCTCACTCCTCACTCCTCATCCTCACCCCTTCGCCGCTTCCTCGATCTTGGCGATGTCGATCTTGCCCATCTTCATCATCGCCGACATCACCCGGCCGGCCTTGGCCCTATCGGGATCCAGAAGCAGTCTCGGCAGCTGCTCCGGCACGACCTGCCAGGAGACACCGAACTTGTCCTTCAGCCAGCTGCATTGGCCGGGCTCGCCGCCCTCGGTGAGCCTCTCCCAGAAATAGTCGACTTCTTCCTGCGTCTCGCAGTCGATCGACTGCGACACCGCCTCGTTGAACTTGAAGTTGGGACCGCCATTGAGTGCCTGGAACGGCACGCCGTCGAGCTCGAACGTGGTCAGCAGCACTTTGCCCTCATCGGCGTGACCCTTGGGCCAACGCAAAACGCTCAGCACCTTCGAATTCTTAAAGATCGAGATGTAATGGTTCATGGCCTCTTCGGCCTGGCCGTCGAACCAGAGACAGGTGGTAATCTTTTGCATGTCGTGCTCCTCGGCTGGTCGCATTCGCTTCAACTGGACGGCGAGGCAGCATTTGAGCCTTCATTCCTCGCCGTGTGCCCCAAGGACGGCCCAACCGGGCGCTGTCCGACAGCTCGCCGGAAATTTCTCGACACGTGCCGGCTGGTAACCTCCGCGGTAATTGGCGCAGCGCAAAACTATGGCAAGGCCGGGCAGGGGTCGCTATAACCGCTGCCGATTGAATTCAGCGCCGCCGCGCCAGACTTGGGCGCGGCCAGCCAGCAAGGACAATTTGATGCCCGCCTATCGTTCCCGCACCACCACCCATGGCCGCAACATGGCCGGCGCTCGTGGCCTGTGGCGCGCCACCGGCATGAAGGACACGGATTTCGGCAAGCCGATCATCGCGGTGGTCAACTCCTTCACCCAGTTCGTGCCGGGCCACGTACATCTTAAGGACCTCGGGCAGCTCGTCGCGCGCGAGATCGAGAAGGCCGGCGGCGTCGCCAAGGAATTCAACACCATCGCCGTCGATGACGGCATCGCCATGGGGCATGACGGCATGCTCTACTCGCTGCCGTCGCGCGAGCTGATCGCCGATTCCGTCGAGTACATGGTTAATGCGCATTGCGCCGACGCCATTGTCTGCATCTCCAACTGCGACAAGATCACGCCCGGCATGCTGATGGCGTCGCTTCGCCTCAACATCCCGACCGTCTTCGTCTCCGGCGGACCGATGGAGGCGGGCAAGGTGGTGCTCGCCGGCAAGACGCAGGCGCTCGACCTGGTCGACGCCATGGTCGCCGCCGCCGACGACAAGATTTCCGACGAGGACGTCAAGGTCATCGAGCGCTCGGCCTGTCCGACCTGCGGCTCCTGCTCCGGCATGTTCACCGCCAATTCGATGAACTGCCTGACCGAGGCGCTCGGCCTGTCGCTGCCCGGCAACGGCTCGACTTTGGCCACGCATGCCGACCGCAAGCGCCTGTTCGTCGAGGCCGGGCACCTCATCGTCGATCTCGCCCAGCGCTATTACGAGCAGGAGGACGAAAGCGCGCTGCCGCGCAGCATCGCCTCGAAGGGCGCCTTCGAGAACGCCATGGCCCTCGACATCGCCATGGGGGGGTCGACCAACACGGTGCTGCACATTCTGGCCGCCGCGCATGAAGGCGAGGTCGATTTCACCATGGAGGATATCGACCGGCTGTCGCGGAAAGTGCCGGTGCTCTGCAAGGTCGCGCCGGCCAAGTCGGACGTGCACATGGAGGATGTTCACCGCGCCGGCGGCATCATGGCCATTCTCGGCCAGCTCGATGAGGCCGGTCTGATCAACCGCGATCTGCCGACGGTGCACACCGCTACGCTCGGCGAGGCGCTCGACCACTGGGACATCGCCCGCACCTCCGCGCAGAACGTGCGCGACTTCTTCCGCGCCGCGCCCGGCGGCGTGCCGACGCAGGTCGCCTTCAGCCAGGACCGCCGCTGGGACGAGCTGGACACGAACCGCGAGACGGGCGTCATCCGCTCGTCAAAGACGCCGTTCTCGAAGGATGGCGGCCTCGCCGTGCTGAAGGGCAATCTGGCGCTGGACGGCTGTATCGTGAAGACGGCCGGCGTCGACGAGTCGATCCTGAAGTTCACCGGCCCGGCCCGCGTCTTCGAGAGCCAGGATGCCTCGGTCAAGGCGATCCTCGGCAACGAGATCAAAGCCGGCGACATCGTCGTCATCCGCTATGAGGGACCGCGCGGCGGCCCCGGCATGCAGGAGATGCTCTACCCGACCAGCTACCTGAAATCGAAGGGCCTCGGCAAAGCCTGCGCGCTGATCACTGACGGCCGCTTCTCCGGCGGCACGTCGGGTCTGTCGATCGGCCACGTCTCGCCGGAAGCCGCCGAAGGCGGTGCGATCGGGCTGGTCAGGGAAGGCGACACGATCGAGATCGACATCCCCAACCGCACCATCCGCCTTGCCGTCAGCGACGCTGAGCTGGAGACGCGTCGTGCCGCGATGGCGGCGAAGGGCGCGGACGCCTGGAAGCCGGAGGAAAAGCGCAAGCGCAAGGTGACGACCGCGCTGCGCGCCTACGCCGCCTTCGCCACCAGCGCCGACAAGGGCGCGGTGCGGATCGTGCCGGAGTGAGCCAGGCTCCCCACCTTCTCCCGCAAGAAGGGGAGAAGGGGGAGCCAGCCCTACGGCATCAGCTGATATTCATAAAGCTTCTGATAAAGGCCGCCCTGCTTGAGCAGGGTCTTGTGCGGTCCGCTTTCCAGCACCTTGCCATTTTCCAGCACCACGATCGTGTCGGCCTGGTGCACGGTCGAAAGCCGGTGCGCGATCACGATCGTCGTGCGCCCGAGGGTGAGCTGCTGCAGCGCGTCACGGAACAGCGCCTCCGATTCGGCGTCAAGCGCGCTGGTCGCCTCGTCGAGCAGCAGGATCTCGGCATTGCGCAGCATGGCGCGCGCTATCGAGATGCGCTGGCGCTGGCCGCCCGACAGCAGCGAGCCGTTCTCACCCACTTCCGTCTCGTAGCCCTTGGCCATGGCGCTGATGAAGTCATGTGCGTTGGCCGCCTTGGCGGCGGCGATCACCTCGGCTTCGGTCGCATCCTGGCGGCCAAGCCGGATATTGTGCATGATCGTGCCGGCAAACAGGAACGTGTCCTGGCTGACATAGGCGATTTTTTCCCTGAGCGAGGCGAGCGTCGCTTGAGCGATGTCCTGGCCGTCCAACGTCACCTTGCCGCTCTGCGGGTCGTACATGCGCATGATCAGGTTCAGGATCGTCGACTTGCCGCTGCCCGAAGGCCCGACCAGAGCCGTCATCTTGCCAGGCGCCAGGGTCAGATCGAGGCCTTCGAACACCGGCGGGCTTTCGGGATAGGCGAAGCTCACATTCTCGAAGCCTATCTTGCCTGGCCCGGGCTGCAGCGGCTTTGCGTCTGGCTTTTCGGCCAGCGTCAGCGGGCGGTCGGCGAGCTGGAACATCATGCGCACGCCGACGATGCCCGTCTCCAGTGAAATGCGCACGCGGGCAAGGCGCTTGGCCGGCTCATAGGCGAGCAGCAGCGCCGCGATGAAGGCCATGATGTTCCCCGGCATCTGGCCGCCCTCGAGCACCAGGAAGCCGCTGACGAAGACCGCGCCGGCGATCGCCAGGCCGGCAAGCGTTTCCATCACCGGGCTGGTGGCGGCTTCCAGCGTGGCAATGTTGTTGGCGCGGTTCTGGACGTCGGACACCGCCTTGTACATTCGCTTGCGCATGGCGCCTTCGAGATTGAAGGATTTGACGACGCGCACGCCGATCGCCGTCTCTTGCATCACATGCACGATCTGTCCGAGCGAGCGGAACTCCATTTGCGCAATCTTGCGGACGCGCTTCAGGATGCGGTTGATGCCGTAGATGGCCACGGGCCCGACGGCGAAGCAGATCAGCGACAGCACCGGCTGCTGCCAGATCATGACCAGCACCAGCACGATCAACGTCACCAGATCGCGCACATAGGACGTCACGACGAGATCGAGCACGCTGCGCGCGGCCTGCGCGTTGTTGGTCATGCGCGTGATCAGGTCGGACGACGAGGTCGAATGGTAGAACTCGATGCCCTGCGCGAGGATGCGGTCATAGATCTTGCGCTGCCGGTCGGCGATGATGGCGTTGCCGACCCGGCTCATGAAATAGGCCTGGACGAATGTCGCGAGGCCCTTCAGGACGAAGATGGCGGCCACCCCGGCAGCGATCAGGTTGACGCGATCCGCTCTCTTGAAGACCACGAATTCATTGGTGATCTCCTTCAGGATCCAGGCGCTCGCCCCCGTCATGGCGGCTACCACCAGCATCGACACTATGGCGGCGCCATAGCCGAACTTATGCTCGTGGAAGGATTCCCGCACCAACCTCGCGATAAGGCGCTGGTTCTCCGTCGAGCGGAAGAAGCGAAACAAACGACCGCCCCCATGCTGGCTGCACGAATTTCGGATTCGCCACGGAGGCGAGAGGCGGCTTATAGAGCGAGTTGGGACCGGAGGAAACCTTTCGCGCTGGCGGAATGAAGCGGCAGCGAAGCAGGTGTCTTTTGCGCCACGACGGATGCCGATTCATGGGAGGATGACGACTGATGGATTTCGACCTCATCGTGCGCGGCGGCACGCTGCCGGACGGCAGGACCGCCGACATCGGCATCGCCGGCGAGACCATCCGGGCGATTGAACCCGAGTTGCCGGTTTCGGCTCGCACCGAAATCGACGCGCGCGGCAATCTCGTCTCCCCGCCCTTCGTCGATCCGCATTTCCACATGGACGCCACGCTTTCCTACGGCATTCCGCGCATCAATGCGTCAGGCACGCTGCTGGAGGGCATTGCGCTCTGGGGTGAATTGAAGCCGCTGCTGGCGCATGAAGCGGTGCGCGACCGCGCGCTCGCCTATTGCGACTGGGCGGTGTCGATGGGCCTGCTCGCCATCCGCACCCATGTCGATGTCTGCGACGACCGGCTGCTCGCCGTCGAGGCGTTGCTGGACGTCAAGAAAACCGTCGCGCCATATATCGACCTGCAACTGGTCGCCTTCCCGCAGGACGGGCTCTACCGTTCGCCCACGGCCCGCGAAAACACGATCCGCGCCCTCGATCTCGGTGTCGACATCGTCGGCGGCATCCCGCATTTCGAACGCACCATGGCCGACGGTACCCGATCCGTGACGGAGCTTTGCGAGATCGCGGAGAAGCGCGGCTTGATGGTCGACATGCATTGCGACGAGACCGACGATCCGCTGTCGCGCCACATCGAGCAGCTTGCCTATGAGACCCAGCGGCTCGGCCTGCAGGGCAGGGTCGCCGGCTCGCACCTCACCTCGATGCATTCGATGGACAATTACTACGTCTCGAAACTCCTGCCGCTGATCGCCGAGGCCGGTGTCTCAGCCATTCCCAATCCGCTGATCAACATCATGCTGCAGGGACGCCACGACACCTTCCCGAAGCGGCGCGGCCTGACCCGGGTGAAGGAGATGCTGGCGCTCGGCATCCGCGTCGGCTGGGGCCAGGATTGCGTGCTCGACCCGTGGTACTCGCTGGGCACTGCCGACATGCTGGACGTCGCCTTCATGGGCCTGCATGTCGCCCAGATGTCGAGCCCGGCCGACATGGCGCGATGTTTCGACATGGTCACCAACGTCAACGCCGCCATCATGGGCCTTGAGCATCTCGGCCTTGCCGTCGGCAAGCGCGCCAGCCTTGTCGTGCTCGATGCCGGCAACCCGATCGAGGCCGTTCGCCTTCGGCCGGAGCGCCTCTGCGTCATCGCCAGCGGCAAGGTGGTGGCGGAGCGGACAAGGCAAGAGACGCGACTATCGATCGCCGGCCGTCCGGCGCAGGTGAACCGGCGGCATAATGCTGGCTAGAGCCAGCCGATTCCCGCCGCTGGTCTTACCGATGGCCCGAATTTCCCTCGTCAAAGCGCCCGCTTACGGCTACGAGCCGGCATGGCCCGATCCCTTGCCCGCAATTTCACGATGAGGAACGCTCTGCTGGCCGGCATCCTTCTGATGCTGGCCGGGGACTTCATGTTCGCGCTCAACGACGCGATGGGCAAATGGATGGTCGCCAGCTTCTCGGTCGGCCAGGTGATGCTGATCCGATCGATCGGCGCCTTCATTGTGCTCGGCCCAATGATGGCGACCCAGGGCAAGGGCAAGTTGTTCCACATGGAACGGCCGGTGTTGCAGTTGTTGCGCGTGGTGGCGACCACGACCGATACCGGACTTTTTTACGCCGCGCTCGTCTATCTGCCGCTCGCCGATGTGATGAGCTTTTACATGGCCGGACCGATCTACGTCGCCGCACTTTCCCATTTTCTGCTCGGCGAGAAGGTCGGCTGGCGCCGCTGGCTGGCAATCATGGTCGGCTTTTGCGGCGTGCTGATCATCCTGAAACCCTCATCGGCTGCCTTCTCGCTGTCGTCGACCTACGCGCTGATCGGCAGCATCGCCTTTGGCTTGGCCATCATCCTCAGCCGGCGTTTGCGCGGCACCAGCGACACCACTTTGGTCACCTGGCAGACGATCGCCACGCTGCTCGTCGGCGGCGCGCTGACCATCGGTGGCTGGCGCACGCCGTCCGCGCTCGATTGCTGCGCCATGCTCTTGCTCGGCGTCGTCGCCTGCTCCGCCCACCTGATGATCACCAGGGCACTGAAGCTGGCGCCCGCCTCGACGCTGGCGCCGCTGCACTACAGCCTGCTGTTGTGGGCCGTTGTCTTCGGCCTGGCCTTCTTCGGCGAGGTGCCCAGCCCGCGCATCCTGGTCGGCTCGGCGATCGTCGTGCTCGCGGGCATGTTCATCTTCCACCGCCAGAAGGTGGTGGAGACCGAGGTCCCTCCGGAGAACGTGCCTAAGGGCGTCAATTAACGATAAGGATCTTGCAATTCAGCCTTCTCGCACAGCAGTGAGATGCCGCGAGAACTCCGCCGTCTCCATCAATGCCTTACATCGGGCAAAGCGGCCGTCGGCATAGGCGCGGAAATCATCGACCGGATTGTCGTTGGCGAGCTGGATCAGCCCCCACAGTGTCCACAGCAGATCGCACATCGCCTTGTAGATGACGAGGCGGCCGCGTTCGGCCGGCCGTGCGTCGCCGCCGAAATAGGCGCGCATCAACTCTTCGTCTTGAGCGGCGTCAAATCTGCCTTCGACCGAAAGGTCGCCAAGGTCCCAGAGCGGGTCGTTCATGCCCGAATATTCCCAGTCGACGATCCACATCCTGTCGCCCGCATCGAGGAAATTCTCGCAGAGCGGGTCGCAGTGGCAGGCGGCGAGCTGGATCGGGTGCGCGGCAAGAGCGTCGCGCACGCTGCCTGCCTCGCGCACCACGTCGTGGTAGCCGACGGGCAAGGCGACATCCTTGGTCGACAGCACCTTCAGATAGTCGTCGATCATGGCGAACAATTCGAAGCGGAAGGGAAAGACCGCGCCGGAAGAATGCAGCTTGCGGAAGGCCTCGCCGGCGCGCGCCGGGCTGCCCGGTCTGGTTTTGAACTTCTGAGGCGACATCGTCTCGGCGCCGGCGATGAAGCGTGTCGCCATCAGTCCCGATGCCGGATCGGCATGGAGCACCTCGGGACTGACGCCGGCCTTTGCCGCCTCGCGCGCCGCCACCGCCTCGTTCGCGCGATTGATATATTCCGCCGTGCCCTTGCCGGGGACGCGCAGGCAGATGTGGCCAGCCCTGTAGACGAGGTTGGTGAGGCCACCGAGGCGCTCCAACGGGCCGCTATAGCCGGCCAGTGCAGGAATTGCGGCCAGTGCCGCTCTCGCCTCGTCCATCGTCACCCCCGATTTTAACCTTCACACCATGTTTATGGCGGAACGGTTCCACAGTTTTCGCCGCTTGGCTATCATCGGATGCACAAGATTCGGCCCGGGAGCGGCAATGACGGACGGCAAGCACAACAGCGCGTTGAACGCCGCCTATGCGGCAACGCGGCCGGACGAAGTAGCCGCGATCTATGACAACTGGGCCGAAACCTATGACGCCGACATGTCGGCGGCCGGCTACCGCCATCCGACGATCTGCCTGGCGCTGATTGCCCGTCATCTCCCGCGTGGCGCCGAACCTTTGCTCGACGCTGGCGCCGGCACCGGCCTGATTGGCGAATGGCTGGCCATCACCGGCTATCCGAACGTCGAGGCGCTCGATATCTCGCAGGGCATGCTGGACCGCGCGGCCGCCAAGGGCGTCTACTCGGCGCTGCATCGCCTGGCCATGGGCGGGCCTTTGCCCTTTACCGACGGCGCCTATGCCGGCATCGTCTCCGCGGGCGTCTTCACCTCCGGCCATGTCGGCAGCGAGGGCCTGGACGAGCTGATCCGCATCTGCCGCCCCGGCGGCATCATCGTGCTGACGGTGAAGAACACGCTCTGGCAGGCCGGCTTTGCCGATCGAATCGCCGACCTCGAAGCGAAAGGCGCCGTGACCCGGGTCGAAGAGACACGGCCCTACGCCTCGATGCCCGGCGAGGGCGATACGGTGCCAAGCCGTTGCCTCGTGTTGCGTGTTCGCTGACCCGTTCTCGGACTAGCCTTTTATCTTCTCTCCCGCCGGATCGTACATCGGCCGGAGATGGATCCTTGCCGGCGTTCGATCCATCGCCACCACCAGTTCATAGTTGCCAGAGGTGAGGAAATCGTCGCTGACGCCGTCGGCGTTGCGCACATAGCCATAGCCGATGTTCTTGGTCACCGTGTAGCCATAGCCGCCACTGGTGAGGTAGCCGACAGGCTCGCCATTGCGCAGGATGGTCTCGCGACCGACGAGAACGATCTGCGGATCATCGACTGTGAAGCCGGCAAAACGCTTGGTCAGCGGCTTGCCGGCTTGCTTCTCCAGCGCACGCCGCCCGACGAAGTCGGTGTTCTTCCTGAGCTTCACCGCCCAGCCGAGCCCGGCCTCCTGTGGCGTGTCGTTCGGCGTGATGTCGGATCCCCAGGCACGGTAGCCCTTTTCCAGCCTGAGCGACTCCAGCGCCCGATAGCCGACAGGCCGAATGCCGTGCGGTTGTCCGGCCCTCATCAGCGCATCGAAGATTTCGCCGGTGGCGGAAATCGGCACATGCAGTTCCCAGCCGAGCTCGCCGACATAGGTCACGCGCAGCGCCCGCACCGCGTGGCCGGCAATCGATATCTCGCGCGCGTGACCGAACGGGAAGGCCGCATTGGAAACATCCGCATCCGTCACGGCGGCCAGCACATCGCGGGCACGCGGCCCCATCAGCGACAGCGTGCCGTAGTCCTCGGTGACGTCTTTCAGCGCCACGTCCAGGCCCTTGCCGACATGATCGCCGATCCAGGAAAAATCATGCGTGCGGAAGCCGGTGCCGGTGACGATGTAGAACCTGGCCTCGCCGAGCCGCGCCACCGTCAGGTCCGCCTCGATGCCGCCGCGCGTGTTGAGAAGCTGCGTGTAGGTCAGCCGGCCGACCGGCTTGCTGATGTCGTTGGCGCAGATCCAGTCCAGCGCCTTCAACGCATCGGCGCCCGCCACCTCATATTTAGCGAAGGACGACTGATCGAAGACGCCGACGCTTTCGCGCACATGGCGATGTTCGTCACCGACCGGGTCGAACCAGTTCTGCCGTCCCATCGAGTAGATGTCTTCGGCAGCCATTTCCTTGGGCGCGAACCAGTTCGGTCGTTCCCAGCCGAGCTTGGAGCCGAAGACGGCGCGCCGCGCCTTGAGCCGCTCGTAGAGCGGCGAGACGATGCGGGGCCGGCCCGAAATATATTCTTCGTGCGGGAAGCCGATCGTGTAGTGCTTGCCATAGGCTTCGAGCGTGCGGTCGCGGACCCAGTCGCGGTCGCGGTGCAGGTTGGAAAAACGCCTGATGTCGACCACCCACAGATCGAGCGGCGCTTCGCCGTCGACCACCCATTGCGCCAGCACCCAGCCGGCGCCGCCGCCCGAGGCAATGCCGAAGGCGTTGAAGCCGGCGCCGACGAACATGTTGGAACACTCCGGCGCCACGCCAAGGATGAAATTGCCGTCTGGCGTGAAGCTCTCCGGCCCGTTGATCATCTGCTTGACGCCGACATTGGCGAGCGCCGGCACGCGTTCGATCGCCTGCGCCATATGCTGCTCGAAGTGATCGTAGTCGTCGTCGAACAGGCGGAATTCCCAGTCGCTGGGAACGTCGCCCCCGGGCAGGCTGGTCGTCCAGGCCTGTGGATTCGGCTCATAGCCGCCCATCACCAGCCCGCCGACCTCCTCCTTGAAATAGGTGCGGCGGTCGGGGTCGCGGATCGTCGGCGCATCGCTGGCCAGCCCCTCGATCTTCTCAATGATGATGTACTGATGCTTGACCGGCTGCAGCGGCACGTTGATGCCGGCCATCGCGCCGACCTGGCGTGCCCATTGGCCGGCGCAGTTCACCACCTTGTCGCAGGCGATGTCGCCTTTTTCGGTCTTCACCGCCGTGATGCGCCCGTCCTTCATCTCGAAGCCGGTGACCCGCACCTCCTCGAAGAGTCTCGCGCCATGCATCCGCGCGCCCTTGGCCAGCGACTGGGTGATGTCGGACGGGCTCGCCTGGCCGTCGGTCGGCAGCCAGGAGGCGCCGACGAGGTCGCCGGTCTCCATCAGCGGCCACATCCGCTTCACCTCGGCCGGCGACAGAAGCTGCATGTCCATGCCGAAACTCTTGGCCGTCGTCGCCAGGCGCTTGAATTCGGTCCAGCGGTCGGCGTTGGTCGCCAGCCGCAGGCACCCGGTCATCTTCCAGCCGGTGGCGAGCCCGGTCTCGGCTTCGAGCCCCTTGTAGAGCTCGACCGAATATTTGAGCACGCGCGTAATCGAGGCCGACGATCGCAACTGCCCGACCAGGCCGGCCGCGTGCCAGGTCGAGCCTGAGGTCAGCTTGCCCTGCTCGAGCAGCACCACGTCGGCCTTGTGGTCACGCGCGAGATGGTAGGCCGTCGAGCAGCCGATGATGCCGCCGCCGATGACGACGATCCCGGCATGGCTTGGCAAGCTCGTCATGGCTTCAATTTTCCGTACTTCGTCTGGTAGTTCTCCAGCGCCGCATCGAGCCGCCTCAGGTTCTCCTCGGTATAGGCGACGTAGTCGATGCCCGGCGCGTGGAGGTAGAGTTCAGACACCATGCTCCACATCGCTTCGCGCAGCAGCGAGGCGCATTGCATGGCCGAGTGAGAGCGCAGGATTGCCTCGTCCGGCTCCTTCATGAAATAGGCCGTCAGGAATGCGAAGGACTCGTCATTGCTCAGGCCGGCATTCGACGCCGCTCCGGCGAGATCGAACATGGCGGTGTTGAAGCCGGCATATTCGAAATCGATCAGCCACAGCCTCTTGCCGTCGTCGAGGATATTTGCCGGCAACAGATCGTTGTGGCCGAACACGATCGGTAGCAGCTTCTGCGCCCGCTCGAGCTCGTCCGCCAGTTCCAGATAGCGCGGCAATTCATCCTTCTTGCGGCTGCCGCCCTCTTCCAGCGTGCGCGCATAGTCGCGAATGACATGGAACACCCAGAACATGAAACCGGCACCGGAGACATGGTTCGGCATCTCGCGATGGAAGCTGCGCAATAGCGTGGCCACATCGCGGAGATTGGCGCGCACGTCCTCTGCGAGAAAGGTTCTGGCGCCAAGAAACTGCGTCACCAGAATTCCGGGCTCGGCATAGCGCACGGCCGGCGCGAAGCCGGCCGCATGCGCCGCACGCGCCGTCATCACCTCACGCTCGCGAAAGACATGGTGGAACGGGAAGTCCTGGCCGAAGCGCACGACATGCCTGCCGGCGGCATCCTTGACCACATAGTTTTCATTGCTGAGTCCGCCCGGCAGCGGCTCGATCTCGATGCTGCCGGTCCAGCAGGGCAGGGCACGGATGCGATCTTCGGCAGTTAGGGGGGCACTCACGAGTTTGTTCCTGCGTCAGCCGGCCGTCGACGATGCGATGGTGAGAAAGAACAGAGAAGCCTCGTCGGTGCGGGACGTCGGGAGTGATATCCCGCACCGCACCGACGAGCCCCTTGGCCAGGTTTTCGGATCCCGGCATCCGCCCCCGCGGATTCGAAAATGTTTGCGCCAGGCACCTTCCAGAAGATCTGGTCAGTCGGTTGCGGCCCCACCATCACCCTCTCGTGGCAGTTCCGAGCCTGCGCAGGAATGATCTCACGCCAGTGTGAGTTGGCTGTCAACTGAAAGCTGTGACCTTTTTTGGGGGTTCTGCCCGAAAACATAAGCATTTCCTTTAAAAGCGTTAGGAATGCCTTAGAATCGGGCAAAACTCCGGCTTCCCGATGATCCATTCGAAACGGCATGGCGAGATCCTGCGGCTCCTGAGCGAGGAGGGCACGATCACCATTGCCAGCCTGGCTGACCGGCTTGGCGTGTCGCTGGAGACGGTGCGGCGCGACGTCAGGCCGCTCACCGACGCTGGTGCGATCCTGAAGATGCACGGCGCCATCAGCCTGCCGTCCATGGCGGGCGAGGCGCCGTTCGAGCGCCGCATGCGCGAGAATGCCGAGGCCAAGCGCAGCATCGCCCGCATGGTCGCGGCAACCATCCGCGACGGCGAGTCGATCATGCTGGACACTGGCACCACGACGTCCTTCCTGGCGCGCGAACTGCTCGGCCACCGTCGGCTGACGGTGGTCACCAATTCCTCCGACATCGCCCGCACGCTCGCGACGGTCAACGGCAACAAGGTCTACATGGCCGGCGGCGAGCTGCGCAGCGATTCAGGCGCGGCCTTCGGCGTCACGGCGATAGACTTCGTCAGCCGTTTCTCGGTCAATCATGCGGTGATCTCCATCGGCGCGGTCGACGCCGCCGCCGGCCTGACCGACTACGAGCTGGAGGAAGCGGAGTTCGCCCGTATGGTGCTGTCGCGCGGCCAGCGCTCGCTGGTCGTCACCGACCATAGCAAATTCGGCCGCCAGGGGCTGGTCCAGGTCTGCGGCTTCGATGGCTTTTCCGAGCTCGCCACCGACCAGCCGCCGCCGCGCGACATTGCCGCCGCGCTCAGCCAGGCCGGCGCGCGCCTCAGCATTGCGGCCGACTGAAGCGACATCTGGCTTGCCTGGAGCAGCAATCGATCGGCCGAGCACTTCCCTCGGCACTCGTCAGCGTGGTTTAGTCGGCCCATGGCCTTCACCATCCGCCAGCTGCAGTTCTTCGTCGCCGTCGCCGAGCAGGGCACGGTGTCGGGCGCCGCGCAGAACCTCTCCATCTCGCAATCCTCCGTCACCGAGGCGATCAAGGAGCTTGAGAGCGATCTCGGCGTCGAACTGTTCGAGCGCCATCCGCGCGGCCTCAACATCACCCACAAGGGCCATCAGTTCCTGCGCCACGCGACTAAGATCCTGGCCGATGTCTCGGACGCTCGCCGGACCTTTCTCGGCGATCAGCTGACGGCCGGCGGACGGCTGCAGCTCGGCGTCACCTCGCTGGTTGCAGGCTATGTGCTGTCCGACCTGCTCGCCCGCTACCGCCGCGCCTATCCGGGCGTCGAGGTATCGGCCATCGAGGACAATGGCGACTATCTCGAGCACCTGCTGGTCGGCGGCAAGCTCGACATCGCCGTCATGGTGACCTCCAACCTGCGCGACCGCACCGCGCTGCAGTCCGAAATCCTCGAGGTCTCCGCCTACCGCTTGTGGCTGCCGCTCAGTCACAAGCTCGCCAGCGCCGACATCATCGGCATCAGCGACATTGCCTCGGAGCCGCTCATCATGCTCACCGTCGACGAGATCGAGGAGAACACCGGCAAGCTGCTGGCGGCGATCGGCGCCAGGCCCCATGTCGCCTTCCGCACCCGTTCGGTCGAGGCCGTGCGCAGCCTCGTCGCCACCGGAGCCGGCGTTGCGCTGCTGCCTGACCTCATCTACCGGCCCTGGTCGCTGGAAGGTGACCGTATTGAATCCCGCGATATCTCCGGCACCCTGCCGGTTGTCCAGGTCGGCACCGTCTGGCGCCGCGGCTCGGGCCTGCCGCAGGCCGCGCGCGATTTCATCGGCCTCGCCCAGTCGCAGCGCATGGTTCGGCAGCGGATCTGACAGGCGCATATCGGAAAAACCGATATCGGCTTTCTGATAAATGAATTTGCGAAAGCGGATTTTTCACAGCACTTTTCCGTTCAGGAACAAAGCTGCTTGGGAACGCGGCTGCCGGAGCGCGTGCTGCTCCAGCGTTCAGGTTGCGCATAGCCAGGTCCGAACACCGGCCCGGTTTCGGGGTCATGCGCCAAAATGGGAGATCGACGATGAATGCATTCCTGAAGTCATGCACGGCGTTGACGGTTGCGCTGACCTTCTCGGGTCAGGCTGTCGCCCAGGTCAAGGAACTCGGCAAGGGCGAAGGCGAGCTCAATATCGTCGCCTGGCCGGGCTATATCGAGCGCGGCGAAACCGACAAGAACTACGACTGGGTGTCCGCCTTCGAGAAGGAGACCGGCTGCAAGGTCAACGTGAAGACCGCCAACACGTCGGACGAAATGGTCTCGCTGATGAATGAAGGCGGCTTCGACCTCGTGACGGCTTCAGGCGACGCCTCGCTGCGCCTCGTCGCCGGCAAGCGCGTGCAGCCCATCAACATCGACCTCGTCCCGAGCTGGAAGACGGTCGACGATCGCCTCAAGGACGCTCCCTGGTTCACGGTCGACAAGGTGCATTATGGCGTTCCCTATCAGTGGGGCCCGAACGTGCTGATGTACAACACCGATGTCTTCAAGGAAGCGCCCAAGAGCTGGAATGTCGTCTTCGAGGAAATGAAGCTGCCCGACGGCAAGTCGAACAAGGGCCGCGTGCAGGCCTATGACGGGCCGATCCACATTGCCGACGCGGCCAACTACCTGATGTTCCACAAGCCGGAACTCGGCATCAAGGATCCTTACGAGCTCAGCGAGGACCAGTACAAGGCCGCGCTCGACCTGCTCCGCACGCAGCGCACGCTTGTCGGGCGCTACTGGCATGATGCCGCCATCCAGGTCGACGATTTCCAGAACGAGGGCGTGGTCGCCTCCGGCTCGTGGCCGTATCAGGTCAACACGCTGGTCGCCGCCAAGAAGCCGATCGCCTCGACGGTGCCGGAGGAAGGCGTCACCGGGTGGGCAGACACCACCATGATGGAGGCCGACGCCGCTCATCCGAACTGCGCCTATATGTGGCTCGAGCACTCGCTGTCGCCGAAGGTCCAGGGCGACGTCTCGTCCTGGTTCGGCTCGCTGCCGGTCGTGCCGGCGGCCTGCAAGGGCAATGAACTGCTCGGCGACGAGGGCTGCAAGACCAACGGCTACGACAATTTCGACAAGATCAAGTTCTGGAAGACGCCGGTGTCGAAATGCGCCAGCCAGAACGGCCAGTGCGTGCCCTATTACCGCTGGGTGTCGGATTATATCGGCGTCATCGGCGGGCGGTAGATTCGCCTAGCCTTCAAAAGTTGGCGCTGCCCTTCACCCCTACCCTCTCCCCCCTGAAGAACGGGGAGAGGGGGTCGCCAACGCTGGAGTTTGTCCCTTCTCCCCCTCCTTTACGGGGAGAAGGTGCCGGCAGGCGGATGAGGGGCAGCAGCGCAGACGCCCGAATTTGAAAGCCTGAACCTTCAGGGCAGCTCATGACCGCCGCCGTTTCCTTCAAACAAGTCTCGCGCCATTTCGGCAGCGTGCGTGCCGTCGACGCGGTCGATCTCGATATCGCGCCGGGCGAGTTCTTCGCCATGCTTGGCCCTTCGGGGTCCGGCAAGACAACCTGCCTGCGCCTGATCGCCGGCTTCGAGCAGCCGACCGCCGGCTCGATCTCGATCTTCGGCGAGCGCGCCGAAGGCGTGCCGCCCTATCGGCGCAACGTCAACACCGTGTTCCAGGACTACGCGCTGTTTCCGCACCTGAATGTGCTGGACAACGTCGCCTACGGCCTGATGGTCAAGGGCATCGGCAAGGCGCAGAGGCTGAAGGCAGCGGAAGAGGCGCTGTCGATGGTGCGCCTGCCGGGCTACGGCGCGCGCCGCCCCGGCCAGCTCTCCGGCGGCCAGCGCCAGCGCGTCGCGCTGGCGCGTGCGCTGGTCAACCAGCCCAAGGTGCTGCTGCTCGACGAGCCGCTCGGCGCGCTCGACCTCAAGCTGCGCGAGAACATGCAGGAGGAACTGAAATCGCTGCAGAAGGTGCTCGGTATAACCTTCGTCTTCGTCACCCATGATCAGGGCGAGGCGTTGTCCATGGCCGATCGCGTCGCCGTCTTCAACGACGGCCGGATCATGCAGGTCGGCACGCCCGAGGACATCTACCAGCGGCCGAGGACGCGCTTCGTCGCCGATTTCGTCGGCTCCTCCAACGTGCTGCCACCGGACTTCGTCCAGCGCTATTCAGGCCAGCGCCGCTGGGGCAGCCTGCGCCCCGAATCCATTCGCGTCACGCGTGCGACGAGCGGCGACGGCGTCGCCGCGCGCATGGTCGCGACCAACTATTTGGGCGCCACGACGAGGCTGGCGCTCGATGCCGATGGGCTCAGGCTCCACGCCATGGTGCCGGCCGGTACCGAGCTGCCGGCCGAGGGCGAAGCGGTGATGCTCACCTTCAATCGCGAGAGCCTGCATCTGATGGACGAGCAGGCATGACAAAGGTTTGCGCGCGGCACCCCCCTCTGTCCTGCCGGACATCTCCCCCTCAAGGGGGGAGATCAGCAGTTTCTCGGCCTCGCCAATTCCGCCACGTTGGAGGTTGGCGAAAGCAGAAGCGACAGCCAATCTCCCCCCTAGAGGGGGAGATGTCCGGCAGGACAGAGGGGGGCGCGAAGGATCGCGGCTTCTCCTCATATCACCTCCGCCAAGACGGGGCGGCGTCATGACCATCGCCGCGCTCGATTCCAGCCCCGCCCCCGCCATCCTGCCGGGCAGCGGCGGCATGCGCGGCGCGCTGTCCGACCTCTTCTGGCGCCGGCCGAAGCTTCTGCTTCTGCTGATGCTGCTGCCGCCGGTGCTGTGGCTGGGCATCGTCTATATCGGCTCGCTCTTCGCGCTGCTTTTGCAGAGCTTCTTTTCGATCGACGAATTCTCCGGTCTCATCAACCGCGAGTTCACATTGAAGACTTACGGCGACCTGTTGCAGGCCGCCAATCTCGACATCATCCTGCGCACGGTGACGATGGCCGCACTGGTCACGTTCGCCTCGGCGGTCATCGCCTTCCCCATCGCCTATTACGCGGCGCGCTATGCGCGCGGCCGCTGGAAGGCGCTGTTCTATCTCGGCGTCATGCTGCCCTTGTGGTCGAGCTATCTGGTTAAGATCTATGCCTGGAAGCTGATCCTCGCCAAGGAAGGCATCCTCACCTGGCTGCTCGCCAAGCTCAACCTTCTGTGGCTGCTCGACGCCTGGCTGTCGCTGCCGATCGTCGGCGGCAACTCGCTGTCGGTGTCCTTCACCGGCACCTTCATCGTCTTCGTCTATGTCTGGCTGCCCTTCATGATCCTCCCCGTCCAGGCAGCGCTCGAGCGCGTGCCCGGCAATCTGGTCGAGGCCTCGTCCGATCTCGGCGCCTCGCCCGGCCAGACCTTCCGCAACGTTTTGTTCCCGCTGGCGCTGCCCGGCATCGTCGCCGGCTCGATCTTCACCTTCTCGCTGACTTTGGGCGACTACATCATCCCGCAGATCATCGGCACTTCGCGCCTGTTCATCGGCCAAGCCGTGTATTCGCAGCAGGGCACCGCCGGCAACATACCCTTAGCCGCCGCCTTCACCGTGGTGCCCATAGTCATCATGGGCTTCTACCTCTGGGGTGCCAAGCGCATGGGGGCCTTCGATGCGCTCTGATCGCGGCCAATCCGCTCCGCTCGGCCTGAAGATCGCCGCCGCCTGCGGCCTGCTCTTCCTGCATCTGCCGATCGTCCTGATCTTCGTCTACGCCTTCACCACCGAAGAGAAGAGCTTCGTCTGGCCGCCGCCCGGACTCACCACGCAATGGTTCGCCGTCACCTGGAACCGGCCGGATGTCTGGGAGGCGCTGTCGCTGTCGATCCGCGTCGCGGCGATCTCGACGGCGATCGCGCTGGTGCTGGGCACGCTGTGCGCCGCCGCGGTATCGCGCACGCGTTTTTTCGGCCGCGAGACCATCTCGCTGCTGGTCATCCTGCCGATCGCGCTGCCCGGCATCATCACCGGCATCGCGCTGCGCTCGGCCTTCGCGCTCGCCGACATCCCGTTCTCGTTCTGGACGATCGTGCTCGGCCACGCCACCTTCTGCGTGGTCGTCGTCTACAACAACGCCGTGGCCCGCTTCCGCCGCACCTCCGGATCGATGATCGAGGCCTCGATGGACCTTGGTGCCGATGGCTTCCAGACCTTCCGGCATGTCGTGCTGCCCAACATCGCCACGGCACTGCTCGCCGGTGGCATGTTGGCCTTCGCACTGTCCTTCGACGAAGTCATCGTCACCACCTTCACCGCCGGCCAGCAGCAGACCGTGCCGATCTGGATGCTCGAGGAACTGATCCGCCCGCGCCAGCGTCCGGTGACCAATGTCGTGGCCATGGTCGTCGTGCTGGTGACGCTGCTGCCGATCCTCTTTGCCTATTACCTGACCCGCGACGGCGACCAGATCGCGGGGGGTGGGAAATGAAACAGGTGAATGGTGAATGGTGAATAGTGAATAGTGAGTGGTGAATGGTGGCTAGTGAGTGGGGATTAGTGAGTAGTTGGTAGAAAGTGGTGGAGCGATATAGGAGTAATCAGTCGAAAACCTATCAGAAATCCGACCAACTGCTCACTGCTCACTACTCACTACTAACTACTCACCATTCACCATTCACTTCTCTTCAAGGAGAACCCCATGGACACCCAGATGCTGATCGGCTCGAAATTCGCCAAGGGCACCGAAGCCGAGGAGCCGATCCTCAATCCGAAAACCGGAGCGACCATTCTCAATCTGCCGGAAGCGAGCCCGGCCCAGATCGAGGCCGCGGTGGCGGCGGCCGGGAAAGCCTTGGCCAGCTGGTCGCGCACGACGCCGGCGCAGCGCTCCGGCTATCTCCTGAAGATCGCCGACCGCATCGAGGCTGAAGCGAAGGAGTTCGCAGCACTCGAGGCGCTCAACTGCGGCAAGCCGATCAACGCCGTCCTCAATGACGAGATACCGGCGATCGTCGACTGCTACCGCTTCTTCGCCGGCGCGGTGCGTTCGATGCCCGGCCAGGTCGCGGGCGAATATCTGCCCGGCCACACCTCGATGGTGCGGCGCGACCCGATCGGCATCGTCGCCTCCATCGCGCCCTGGAACTATCCACTGATGATGATGGCCTGGAAGCTGGCGCCGGCGATCGGCGGCGGCAACACGGTCGTCTTCAAGCCGTCCGAGCAGACGCCGCTGACGGCGCTGAAACTCGCCAGGATTCTCGCCGACATTCTGCCCGAGGGCGTCGTCAACGTCGTGCTCGGCCGTGGCGACAGCGTCGGCAACACGCTGATCAACAATGCCAAGATCAACATGATCTCGATCACCGGCGATGTCGCCACCGGCAAGAAGGTGCTGCAGGCGGCGGCCAAATCGGTCAAGCGCACGCATTTGGAACTCGGCGGCAAGGCGCCGGTGATCGTCTTCGACGATGCCGACCTTGGCGCCGTGGTCAACGGCCTGCGTGCCTTCGGCTATTACAATGCCGGCCAGGACTGCACCGCCGCCTGCCGCATCTATGCCGGCAAGAAGGTCTACGACAAGCTTGTCGCCGACCTCTCCTCGGCGGTCTCGACCATCAAGTACAATCACGCCGACGACACCGAGAACGAGATCGGGCCGCTGATCTCGCGCCGCCAGCGCGATCGCGTGTCGAGCTTCGTCGAGCGCGCCTCGGAACTGAAGCACATCGAGATCACCACCGGCGGCAAGCCGGGCGAGGGCTCGGGCTTCTATTACCAGCCGACCGTTGTTGCCGGCGCCCTGCAGGAAGACGAGATCGTGCGCCGCGAGGTCTTCGGCCCGGTCGTCTCGGTCACCCGTTTCGCGGAAGTCGACGAGGCGGTGAACTGGGCGAACGACAGCGATTACGGCCTTGCTTCGTCGGTGTGGACGAAGGACGTCTCGCGCGCCATGGCGACGGCGGCGCGCCTGCAATATGGCTGCACCTGGATCAACACCCATTTCATGCTGACCAACGAGATGCCGCATGGCGGGGTGAAGCAGTCCGGCTACGGCAAAGACATGTCGCTTTACGCATTGGAGGATTACACCGCCGTTCGCCATGTGATGGTGGCGCACGGATAGCCACTCTACCTCCCTTGCGGGATTGCGCCGATTTGCTTTTCGCAAACCGGTTGGCAATCCGGGTGAGGGGGAAGGCTTGGCGCCAAGCCGGAAACATCCCGATCCGACCGAGCTTTGGCTCGGTCACCTTCCCCGCAAGGGGAGAAGGAGAAGCAGGCAAAGCATTCAACCGAGGGAGGAAGACAATGCAACGCCGCCAGTTTCTGACATCAGCAGCCATCGCCGCGACGCTTCTTGCCGTGGCACCGTCCTTCGCGGGGGAAACCGCGCAATCGGTAGTCGAGGCCTATGTCGCGGCCTGGAACGCGCATGATTCGGCCAAGGCCGCCAGCTATTTCGCCGACGATGTCACCTACTATGACGCTTCCGTCGGCAAGCCGGTCGTGGGCAGGGACGCCGCCAAGACGGGCGTCATCGACAACTTCCTCAAAGCCGTGCCCGATGCGGTCTGGACGATGAAGGGCAGGCCCATGGTCGACGGCGACCGTGTATCCTTCGAATGGGAGTTCGCAGGCACCAACACCGGTGCCTGGGCCGACGGAACTGCCGCCACGGGCAAGAAATTCTCCTTCACCGGCGCCTCGATGTTCCAGGTCAAGGACGGCAAGATCGCGACCCAGAGCGATTATTACGACGCGCTCGGCTTCTACAAGCAGCTTGGCCTGATGTAGCGGCGGACTCCCCTCTCCCCTTGTGGAGTCCGGCGCGGTGGATCGGCGCGCAGACGCCGAGACGGACGAGGGGGTGTTCCAGCCTGGCGCCATGAGTCCACAGGCTGTGGCCCCACACGACGTAGGGTTCCATTTCGACCATAGCAGAGGCCGGCCGTCGGCGGCAGCCAAGCGTTACTGCATGTCGCGCAAAAGTGTGCAGCGGTTTAGCGAAAACGACATGCATCAAAACAAAGACCTAAGGCGCGTCACCTGGATCCGTTGGATCCGTTTCAGGACGATGCGCTTTAGGGGGCTGGAATACAATAGTTTGGCGTTCGGGAGGCGGGCGCCGGGGCTATTGCTGCGGCGATGTGCTCTCGGCGCGAATGGGCCCGGCATAGCCGAGACTGTTGTCGGCCTGCTCCGGCGTCGGCGGGCGCTTTATTTTGGCAGAGGCTGCGATCACCAGGTCGTCGAAATGCTCGGTGCCGCCGTCCAGCATCTCGAACAACTGCCGCCGCATCCGCGGCTCCCAGAACTTGTTGATGTGCTCCGCGACGCCGGCAATGCCTTCCTCGCGCGGCTTCGAATGGAAGAACGCGGCGATCTGGTTGGCCATGCGCACCAGCTTTTCCCGCGTGCTCGTGATGTGGTCTTCGTCATGCGACATGCTTGGCAACTCCAGAAGTCACGCGGTCGGGGTGGGTGAAAATATCGAAATCGTCGCCGCGCACCAGCGCCACCAGCGTCATGCCGGCGGCCTCCGCGGTGCGGACGGCAAGGGCGGTCGGCGCCGAAACCGCGATGATGACGGCGGCGCCTATCGCGGCAGTCTTCTGCACCATCTCCACCGAGACGCGCGAGGTCACCACGACGGCGCCGCTCGCACCGTCGATGCCGGCTTTCGCCAGCGCGCCAGCGAGCTTGTCCAAGGCATTGTGGCGGCCGACATCCTCGCGCGCCATGACGATGCCCTTGCCCGGCACGTAGAAACCCGCAGCATGCACCGCACCGGTTTCGCTATGCAGAGGCTGCAGCTTCGACAGCAGCCGGACCGAACGGGTGATATCCTCCGCGTCAAGCGTAAGTTTCGACGAACCGACCTCGTCGACCGAGCGCATCGCCTCCTCGATGGATTCGATTCCGCACAGCCCGCAGCCGACCGGCCCGGCCAGCCTGCGACGCCGCGCCTGGAAGCGCGTGTTGGCCTGGTCCTTCAGCTTGATCTGGATGTCGATGCCGGCGCCAAGATCCTCGACTTCGATTGCTTCGATTTCTTGCCGGTCAGCAACGATGCCTTCGGTCAGCGAGAAGCCGAGCGCGAAATCCTCGAAATCGGCTGGACTTGCCATCATCACTGCATGGGTCGTGCCGGCATAGGAGAACGCCACCGGCGTTTCCTCCGGCACCATCCGGTTCGCAGCCGCAGTGCCGCCGGCGCGATGCGCCAACCGCGAGATCTGCGATATGGCCGGACGCTTGTGCATCAGACCCGCTTCATCCAGCTGGGTGTCAGCTCAGGAACGTCGCGCGCAATGGACTCGAACGCTTCGTAGTGCCCCTTGCCCATTATGTTAGCGACTATTCGCCGCAATTTGTCGAAGTCGTCTTTGGCCGCCTGATTTTGGATATCGCCAAGAAAGCCATCGAGCTCGGCCCCTTGCTTTTCGCAGAGGTGAAGGAGTCTCTCGTAAGCATCCTTTCGCGTCACCGTGCCACTCCGTAAGTGTAACCTCGCCCCAACCCTTCGAAGGCGAGGTTGTCAGCGACTACTCCGCCGCTTCCAGCGGGGCGATGCGGCGGCTCTGCCGCGCCTGCTCGTTATAGTCCTTTTGCCAGTCGGTCGGGCCGTTGGACGGCGATACCTGGACGGCGGTGACCTTGTATTCCGGACAGTTGGTCGCCCAGTCCGAGAAGTCGGTGGTGATCACGTTGGCCTGGGTGTCCGGGTGGTGGAACGTCGTATAGACGACGCCGGGCGACACGCGGTCGGTGATCTGCGCCCTCAGCGTGGTCTCGCCGGAGCGGCTTACCAGCCGCACCCAGTCACCCTCGCGGATGCCGCGGTTCTCGGCGTCATGCGGATGGATCTCCAGCCGGTCCTCGGCATGCCACATGACGTTCTCGGTGCGCCTGGTCTGCGCGCCGACATTGTACTGCGACAGAATGCGGCCGGTGGTGAGCAGCAGCGGGTAGCGCGGTCCGGTTCTCTCGTCCGTCGCCACATATTCGGTGCGGATGAACTTGCCCTTGCCGCGCACGAAGCCGTCGATATGCATGATCGGCGTGCCGAGCGGCGCCTTGTCGTTGCAGGGCCACTGGACCGAGCCGACGCGGTCGAGCAGCTCGAACGAGACGTTGGCGAAGCTCGGCGTCGTCTTGGCGATCTCGTCCATGATCTCGGACGGATGCTGATAGTTCCAGTCGAGCCCAATGGCGCGGGCAAGCTCCTGCGTCGCTTCCCAGTCGGCGTAGCGCGCCTTCGGCTCCAGCACTTTGCGCACCATGTTGATGCGGCGCTCGGCATTGGTGAAGGTGCCGTCCTTCTCCAGGAAGGTCGAGCCCGGCAGGAAGACATGCGCGTAATTGGCGGTTTCGTTGAGGAACAGGTCGTGCACGACGACGCACTCCATCGCGGCGAGGCCGCCGGCCACGTGCTTGGTGTCCGGATCGGACTGCAGGATGTCCTCGCCCTGGATGTAGATGCCCTTGAACGAGCCGTCGACGGCGGCGTCCAGCATGTTGGGGATGCGCAGGCCCGGCTCGTCGTCGAGCTTCACACCCCACAGGCTCTCATAGATGTCGCGAACCGCCTCGCCCGAGATGTGGCGATAGCCCGGCAACTCATGCGGGAAGGAGCCCATGTCGCAGGAGCCCTGCACGTTGTTCTGGCCGCGCAGCGGGTTCACGCCGACGCCCGGCCGGCCGATATTGCCGGTGGCCATGGCCAGGTTGGCGATCGCCATCACCGTGGTCGAGCCCTGGCTGTGTTCGGTCACGCCGAGGCCGTAATAGATCGCTCCATTGCCCCCCTTGGCGTAGAGACGCGCCGCGCCGCGGATCAGTTCCGGATCGACGCCGGACAGCTTGCCGACGGTTTCCGGACTGTTTTCCGGCAGGGCGACGAAGGAGGCCCAGTCCTGGAACTCGGCCCAGTCGCAGCGCTCGCGGATGAACGCCTCGTTGAACAGCCCTTCGGTGACGATGACATGCGCCAGCGCCGTCAGCACCGCAACGTTGGTGCCGGGCTTCAGCGGCAGGTGATAGTCCGCTTCGATATGCGCCGACTTGACCATCTCGGTACGGCGCGGGTCGAGCACGATCAGCTTGGCGCCTTCGCGCAGCCGCTTCTTCAGCCGCGATGCGAACACCGGATGGGCGGAAGCGGGATTGGCGCCGATGATCACGGCGACGTCGGTGAATTCGACCGAATCGAAATCCTGCGTGCCGGCGGAGGTGCCGTAGGTCTGGCCCAGACCGTAGCCGGTCGGCGAATGGCAGACGCGCGCGCAGGTGTCGACATTGTTGTTGCGGAAGCCCTGCCGCACCAGCTTCTGGACGAGGTAGGTCTCCTCGTTCGTGCAGCGCGAGGAGGTGATGCCGCCGATCGCGGTGCGTCCGTACTGATACTGAATGCGCCGGAACTCCTTCGCCGTGTGGGCGATCGCCTCTTCCCAGCTCACTTCACGCCACGGGTCGCTGACCTTCTCGCGGATCATCGGCGACAGGATGCGGTCCTTGTGCGTGGCATAACCATAGGCGAAACGGCCCTTCACGCAGGAGTGGCCGTGGTTCGCCTTGCCGTCCTTATAGGGCATCATGCGGATGACCTCGTCACCCTTCACTTCGGCCTTGAACGAGCAGCCGACGCCGCAATAGGCGCAGGTGGTCACGGCCGAGCGCTCCGGCATGCCCTTTTCGAGTACCGTCTTCTCGCGCAGCGCATCAGTCGGGCAGGCCTGCACGCAGGCGCCGCAGGAGACGCATTCGGAGGCGATGAAATCCTCGTGCATGCCGGCGACCATGCGTGATTCGAAGCCGCGGCCCTCGATGGTCAGCGCGAAGGTGCCCTGCACCTCTTCGCAGGCGCGCACGCAGCGCGAGCAGACGATGCACTGCGCCGGGTCGTAGGTGAAATACGGGTTGGATTCGTCGCGGGCGATGTAGTCGACGGCTAAAGAGCCATGGCCCGGCGCGACCCCATTCTCTTCCTTGACGTGATTGCGGCCTTCGACGCCGTAGCGGTTCTCGGCGAGACCGACGGACTTCGCCAACACGTCGAACTCGCTGGCGCCGGTTCCGGCCTTCTCGTTCCAGCCGGTCGGATGGTCGGAGACGTAGAGTTCCATGACGCCGCGGCGAATGGCGTCGAGGCGGTCGGACTGGGTACGCACCACCATGCCTTCGCCGACCGGCGTCGTGCAGGAGGCCGGCGTGCCGCCGCGGCCTTCGATCTCGACGAGGCAGACGCGGCACGAACCGAAGGAGTCCAGCATGTCGGTGGCGCAGAGCTTCGGGATCTCCACCCCGCCCTCCATCGCCGCGCGCATGATCGAAGTGCCTTCCGGCACGGTGATGCTCTGGCCATCGACGGTCAGCGTGATCTGCTTTTCGGACCGCGATTGCGGAGTGCCGTAGTCGATCTCTTCGATCAGTGTCGGGAAGTCGGCTTTGATGTTCATCTGCCAGCTCCTATTCAGCAGCCGCGCGCGCCGGCGCCGGCTTGAAATCCTCGGGGAAATGCGTGATCGAGCTCATCACCGGATAGGGCGTAAAGCCGCCCAGCGCGCAGAGCGATCCGAACTTCATCGTGTTGCAGAGGTCGGTGACCAAAGCGAGGTTCTTCTCCGCCTCGATGCCGGCGGCGACCTTGTCGAGAACCTCCACGCCGCGCGTCGAGCCGATGCGGCAGGGCGTGCACTTGCCGCAGCTTTCGATGGCGCAGAATTCCATGGCAAAGCGCGCCTGCTTCATCATGTCGGCGCTGTCGTCGAAGACGGTGAGGCCGGCATGGCCGATCAGTCCATCACGCTTGGCGAATTCTTCGTAGTCGAACGGCGTGTCGAACAGCGCGCGCGGGAAATAGGCGCCGAGCGGCCCGCCGACCTGCACCGCCTTCACCGGGCGCCCGGAGGCCGTGCCGCCGCCGATCTCGTCGACGATCTCGCCCAGCGTCAGACCGAAGGCCGTCTCGAACAGGCCGCCATGCTTGACGTTGCCGGCGATCTGAATCGGGATTGTGCCGCGCGAGCGGCCCATGCCGAAATCCTTGTAGAAGGCGGCGCCCTTGTCCATGATGATCGGCACCGAGGCCAGCGAGATGACGTTGTTGATCACCGTCGGCTTGCCGAACAGGCCTTGAATGGCCGGCAGCGGCGGCTTGGCGCGCACCACGCCGCGCTTGCCTTCGAGGCTGTTCAACAGCGAGGTTTCCTCGCCGCAGACATAGGCGCCGGCGCCGACGCGGATTTCCATGTCGAAGGCGTGATGCGAACCCAGCACGTTGACGCCGAGGACGCCCGCCTTGCGGGCGATCGCAACAGCCTTGTTCATCGTCGCCACCGCATGCGGATACTCCGAGCGGATATAGACGAAGCCCTTGGTCGCGCCGGTGGCGATGCCGGCGATCGCCATGCCTTCGATCAGCACGAACGGATCGCCTTCCATGATCATGCGGTCCGCGAATGTGGCGCTGTCGCCCTCGTCGGCGTTGCAGACGATATATTTGCGCTCCGATGCCGTATCCAGCACCGTTTTCCACTTTATGCCGGTCGGAAACCCTGCGCCGCCGCGGCCGCGCAGGCCGGATTCGGTGACTTGGCTGACGATCTCGGCCGGCGCCATGACGACTGCATTCTGCAGGCCTCTAAGGCCGCCATGCGCCTTGTAATTGTCGAGCGACAACGGGTCGATGACGCCGCAGCGCGCAAAGGTCAGCCGCGTCTGCTTGGCGAGGAAGGGGATCTTGTCCGGTGCGCCGAGCCAGCGCTTGTGGGGAGCGCCCTTGAGGAAGCCGCTGTCGAACAGGCTTTTCACGTCGGACGGCTTGACCGGCCCGTAGGCGACGCGGCCTTCCGCGGTCGCTACCTCGACCATCGGCTCCAGGAAATAGGCGCCGCGCGACCCGTTGCGCACGATCTTGGCCTCGACGCCGCGCTCCTTGAGCTCTTTCTCGATCGCTATGGCGACCTTTTCGGCGCCGAGCGCCAGCGCGCCCGAATCGGCGGGGATATAGATGCGCGGGATCATGAACGCACCTCCGCGACGATCTCTTCGATCTTCTCGTCATCGAGCCGGCCGATCACTTCGCCGTCCAGCATTGCCGATGGCGAGCAGGCGCAAAGCCCAAGGCAGTAGACCGGCTCCAGTGTAACCGATCCGTCGCGGGTGGTCTCGTGAAAACCGATGCCGAGCAGTTGCTTGACCTTGGCGGCGACGGCATCCGACCCCATCGACTGGCAGGCTTCGGCCTGGCAGAGCTTCAGCACATGGCGGCCGGCGGGCTGGGCGCGGAAATCGTGGTAGAAGGTAACGACGCCATGCACCTCGGCCCTGGAGAGGTTCAGCCCGTCAGCGATGACCGGCAGGGCCGCCTGCGGCACATGGCCGAACTCTTCCTGAATGCCGTGGAGAATCGGCAGCAGCGGACCTTCGAGGTCCTTCAATTCCTCGATGATCGCCGCTGTGCGCGACGCGATCTCGGTACTTGCAGGCTGCATCGGCATGCAGCGCCCTCCCTGGTTCTTCGCTAAGCCCTTACGAAATCAGAGGAAACCTCCGAGATCAATAAAGCTGTTTCGTTGCTTGATAGAAAATTTCTATCGAGCTCGCTCAGCCTGCATTGTCTAACGCATGCGGTGGGCGCGGATATCGTCTGCCAGCGCCATCGCCTCGTCCAGCAGCGCCTGCACCAAAGGTGTATGCGGCTCGCGAGGGGCCGCCACCAGCCCGACCGTGTGGCTGGCATCCGGATCGACGATCGGTATGGCCCGGATCGGCTCGGAAAAACCGAATGTTTCCGCGAGGTTAAGCGGCATGATCGAGGACCATTTGCCGGTCCGGATATGTGAGAACAGCACGATCATGGAGTTGGATTCCAGCGTCGGCCGGACCTGGACTCCGGCTTCTGCCAGATGCTGATCGATGATGCGGCGGTTTTGCATGTCCGGCGTCAACAGGCAGAGCGGCAGCTGGCTGATTTCGGACCACGTCACTTTGTCGCGGTCGGAATAGGGGTTCCCGATCGCCGTGATCAGTTGGTAGCGTTCGTCATAGAGCGGCACGCTGGTGACGCGCCCGAGCGGTTCGTTGTCGAGATAGGTGATGCCGGCATCGACATCGAAATTGCCGAGCAGCGACAGCACCTCGATCGAGGTGCGCGACAGGATCGAGAAAGTGACGCCCGGGTGCTTTTCGCGAAACGGCGTCGTCAGCCGCGCCACCATGGCGAGCGCCGTGGGAACCGCCGCTATGCGGATGCGACCCGAAAGGCCATGGCGCGCCGCGCGCATCTCCTCGCGCATGGTCCTCGAGTCGCCGACGATGCGCCGCGCCCACACCAGCACCTGCTTGCCTTCCGGGGTCAGGCCCTGGAAGCGCGAGCCGCGCAGCACCAGCATGACGCCAAGCTGTTCCTCCAACTGCTTGATGCCGGCCGACAGCGTCGGCTGGGTAACGCCGCACACTTCCGCCGCCCGGCCGAAATGCTCTTCCTTGGCGAGCGCGATGAAGAATTCCAGCTTGTCGATCATGCTGCGGAGACCGTTGTGGACTTTTGATCCGATCCTTCCGCGCAAGGTCGGGGAAATCCTCTTGCACCGCAAGCCGCATCTGCAATCGGCCGCATCCACATCTTTCAGCCGGCTCACTGTTTCCCAAGGCGCATTGCGGCGTTATGTCAGGGAATAGAATCTGCCGCGACGGGAGAAGGACATGCTGGGCTGGTTTCGCAGACTGCTGCCGCGCGAGGACCGCTTCTTCGATCTGTTCGAGCGACACTCTCGCACCGTGGTCGGCGGCGCCGAGGCGCTCGAGCAGCTTCTCCAGGGCAAGGACATCGACCGCTGGTGCCAGAAGATCATCGATCTCGAGAACGAGGCGGACGCCATCACCGCCGAGGTGCTGCTTGCCGTCAGGCGATCCTTCATCACGCCCTTCGATCGCGGCGACATCAAGGATCTGATCCAATCGATGGATGACGCCATCGACATGATGCACAAGACAGTCAAGACGGTGAAGCTGTTCGAGAAGCGAGAATTCGATCCGCTGATGCAGGAAATGGGCAGTGTCATCGTCCAGGCCGCGCGGCTGGTGGCCGAGGCCATTCCGTTGCTCGGCAAGGTCGGGGCGAACACGGCGCGGCTGAACGCCATCGCCGAAGAGGTCATGCGCGTCGAGGGCAGGGCCGACGATCTGCACGAACAGGGGCTGAAGGATCTCTTCAGGAAACACGGCAAGAGCGATGCCATGGCCTATCTGATCGGCTCAGAGATCTACGGCGAGCTCGAAAAGGTGGTCGATCGTTTTGAGGACGTCGCCAACGAGATCAGCGGCATTGTCATCGAGAACGTATAGGCGATGGACGCTACGATCGCCTTTCCCCTGCTGGTCGGCCTCGTCGCTGTCGCGCTGTTCTTCGATTTCCTCAACGGCCTGCACGACGCTGCCAACTCGATAGCAACCATCGTTTCCACCCGGGTGCTCAGGCCGCATTACGCGGTGTTCTGGGCGGCCTTCTTCAATTTCATCGCCTTCCTGTTCTTCGGCCTGCACGTCGCCGAGACCGTGGGCAAGGGGATTGTCGACGCCAGCATCGTCACGCCGGCGGTGATCTTCGCCGCATTGGTCGGCGCCATCGTCTGGAACATCGTCACCTGGATCGCGGGCATTCCCTCGAGCAGCTCGCATGCGCTGATCGGCGGACTGGTCGGCGCCGGCGTCGCCAAGGCCGGCATCGGCGCCATCGTCTGGTCGGGGCTCGGCAAGACGATCGCCGCCATCGTGCTCTCGCCGGCGACGGGGTTCGTCCTGGCGCTCATCCTTGTGCTCGTCGTTTCCTGGCTGTTCGTGCGCCAGACGCCGTTCGCCGTCGACAACTCCTTCCGTGTCCTGCAGTTCTTTTCCGCCTCGCTCTATTCGCTCGGCCATGGCGGCAACGACGCGCAGAAGACCATGGGCATCATCGCCGTGCTGCTCTATTCGCAGGGCATGCTCGGCCAGAGCTTCTACGTGCCGCTCTGGGTGGTCATCACCTGTCAGTCAGCCCTGGCGCTGGGCACGCTGTTCGGCGGCTGGCGCATCGTCCACACCATGGGTTCCAAGATCACGCGGCTCAATCCCATGCAGGGCTTCTGCGCCGAGACGGGCGGCGCCATCACGCTGTTTGCCGCAACCTGGCTTGGCGTGCCGGTGTCGACCACGCACACCATCACCGGCGCCATCATCGGCGTTGGCGCCGCCCGCCGCGTCTCGGCCGTGCGCTGGGGCATAGCCGGCAATATCGTGGTGGCGTGGGTGATCACCCTGCCGGCCACCGCCGCCATTTCGGCTCTCACCTATTTGGCCACGCGCCTGGCGGGCTGACGCGGACCGCCCGCCGAACCTACTCGCCCGCAAGGCACAGAATGTTGCCGTCGGGATCCCTGAACCAGGCCACCTTCATGCCGTGGCCGACATGAATGTCGCCCGCGAGAGTCAGGCCGGGCATCTCATAGTGCTCGAATGCGACGCCCTTCGATTTCAGCTTCTGGACGATTGCGTCGATCTGGCTCCCGACTGTCCAGGTCACAGCCGTCGCCTTGTTGGTTCCGGCGAATTCCGAATGATAAACGTTGATGTTGGTGTCGCCGCTTTTGTAGACGGCCAGTTCTTCCCCCATCTCGTCCACCTTCTTGAGCCCCAGCGTTCCCTCATAGAAGGCCTTGGCCCTTTCCAGGTCCTTCACCGCCAGGTTGGCTGTAGCATTGCTGTTTTCGAGCATGGCTGTCTCCTCCTGCGGATTGTCGCGCCCACGTCGCTCACGGATCGACATAGGGCGCATGATCCGATTGGCCATGGAACTCCTGCCTCGCCGGAGCCTTCCGCACTTCGGGCACCTGCCGATCTCTCCCTTGGCACGCCGGGTGCGCCGCTGCGCCACGGCTTGGTTCTGCCGGGAAACTGCACTATCTGGAACGCATAAAGCTGAGGAAAGATCATGGCCGTCACCAAGGAATCCGTCATCGAGCGTCTGAAGACGGTGAACGGGCCGGACTTCACCGGCAACATCGTCGATCTCGGAATGGTTTCCGAGATTTTCATCGCCGACTCCAAGGTGTTTTTCTCGATCACCGTGCCCGCTGCCCGCGCCCAGGAACTGGAGCCGTTGCGCGCAGCCGCCGAGCGTGCGGTCAAGGCGATTCCGGGTGTCGCAAACGCCGTCGTCGCGTTGACCGCGGAGAAGAAGGGCGGCGGCATGGAGGCGCCGGTCCCGCCCCGCCAGTCGTCGCAGGCAGCGCCGCCACGGCCCGCTGCACCGGCGGCGCCGCAGCGTGCCGTGCCGCAGGCGCCGGCTTCGCAGAGCCACGGCAAGCGCGGCGTGCCCGGCATCGATGCGATCATCGCGGTTGCCTCCGGCAAGGGCGGCGTCGGCAAATCCACGACTGCCGTCAACCTGGCGCTCGGCCTTGCCGCCAACGGGCTGAAGGTCGGCGTGCTCGATGCCGACATCTATGGCCCGTCGATGCCGCGGCTGCTCAACATCCGCGGCCGGCCGCAGACCGTCGACGGCAAGATCCTGAAGCCGATGCAGAATTACGGCCTCAAGGTGATGTCGATGGGTTTCCTCGTCGATGAGGAGACGCCGATGATCTGGCGCGGCCCGATGGTGATGTCGGCGCTTACGCAGATGCTACGCGAAGTCGAATGGGGCCAGCTCGACGTGCTGGTGGTCGACATGCCGCCCGGCACCGGCGACGCCCAGCTCACCATGGCGCAGCAGGTGCCGCTTGCCGGAGCCGTAATCGTCTCGACGCCGCAGGATCTCGCCCTGATCGACGCCCGCAAGGGCCTCAACATGTTCAAGAAGGTCGATGTGCCGCTGCTCGGCATCGTCGAGAACATGAGTTATTTCCTCGCCCCCGACACCGGCAAGCGCTACGACATTTTCGGCCATGGCGGAGCGCGCCGCGAGGCCGAACGGCTCGGCGTCACTTTCCTTGGCGAGGTGCCGCTCGAGATGGGTATCCGCGAAAGCTCCGACGCCGGCGCCCCGGTTGTTGCTTCCAAGCCGGAGGGTGCCGAGGCCAGGATCTATCGCGACATCGCTTCGAAGGTCTGGAACAGGGTTCAGGAGGAGCGCGGCGCGGCGGAAGCCGCCGTGCCGTCGATCGTGTTCGAGTGACCCTGCTTTCGGGGAGCATTACTGCATGTGCGCAAAACTGTGCAGCGGTTCTTTCTCGCCCATTCGGCAAGCAAAGTCATAAGACAAGCGCGCCGCCTGGATCCGTTTTCAGCGCGACGCGCCAACCTTCTGGCCGAACGTCGAGAAGAACTGACCGGCAAGCTTCTTCGACGTCGACTCGGATCAGCCGGCTGCCGAGCTGGGCGATCTTGCCGCCGACATCGGCCATCGCCGCATATTTCAGGATCGTCGTGTCCGCACCGTCGGCAGCCAGCGTCACATCGGCGCCGCCCTTGGCGAAGCCGGCGATACCGCCCTTGCCTTCGCCCTGGATCGTATAGGAATGCGGCGGTTTGAGATTCTTCAGCGTGACCGGCCGTTGAACGTCGCCTTTTGATCGACCCGATCTTCGGCACCACGGTAGCAGCCATCTCAGTGTTGGATTTCTTTTCGAGACCTTGGCAGCCGGGAATGGCCTCCTTCAGGATGGCAGGGTCGTTGAGCCCTTCCCGCACTTTTTGCAGGGGTGCGGCGATGCGCTCCTCGCCTTCGATCACCAAAGCCATCAAAACCTCCCGGATTGCTGGCTCCGATTGGTCCTAGCGCGGGCCCCGCTATATGTCTATCGCACCAAAGTGCGGGTTCGTGGCGCGGCTGCCTCTTGCTTGCATGCACGCGTTGTCATATCGATTTGTCATACAAATACGGAGACCATGATGGCCGGCGCCCCAACCAAGAAGAAGAAATTTCGCTCGCAGGAGTGGTTCGACAATCCCGACAATCCGGGCATGACGGCGCTCTATCTCGAGCGTTACCTCAACTACGGACTGACGCGTGCCGAACTGATGTCCGGCAAGCCGCTGATCGGCATCGCCCAGACGGGGTCGGATCTCTCGCCCTGCAACCGCCACCATCTCGAGCTTGCCAAGCGCGTGCGCGAGGGCATTGTGTCGATGGGCGGAATTCCCTTCGAGTTCCCGTGTCATCCGATCCAGGAAACCGGCAAGCGGCCGACTGCGTCGCTCGACCGCAACCTCGCCTATCTCGGTCTGGTCGAGGTGCTTTACGGCTATCCCCTCGACGGCGTCGTGCTGACCATCGGCTGCGACAAGACCACGCCTGCGCTGCTCATGGCAGCGGCCACCGTCAATATTCCGGCCATCGCACTTTCGGTCGGGCCGATGCTCAACGGCTGGCACAAGGGCAAGCGTACCGGCTCGGGCACCATCGTCTGGGAATCGCGCCAGCGGCTTTCGGCCGGCGAGATCGACTATGACGAGTTCATGGACATCGTCGCCTCCTCGGCGCCCTCGACCGGCTATTGCAACACCATGGGCACCGCCACCACCATGAACTCGCTGGCCGAGGCGCTCGGCATGCAACTGCCGGGTTCGGCCGCCATCCCCGCGCCTTATCGCGAGCGCGGCCAGATCGCCTACGAGACAGGCAGGCGTATCGTCGACATGGTGCATGAGGACCTGAAGCCTTCCGACATCATGACCCGCCAGGCCTTCGAGAATGCCATCGTCGTCAACTCGGCGATCGGCGGCTCAACCAACGCGCCGATCCATCTCAACGCGATCGCCCGTCATCTCGGTGTGCCGCTCGACAATGACGACTGGCAGAAGGTCGGCCTCAACGTGCCGCTGATCGTCAACCTGCAGCCGACGGGCGAGTATCTCGGCGAGGACTATCACCATGCCGGCGGTGTGCCCGCGGTTGTCGCCGAACTGATGAGGGGCGGCGTGCTCCCCCACCCCGATGCCCTCACTGCCAACGGCAGGTCGATCGGCGACAATTGCCGCGGCGCGGTCAACGAGAATCACGATGTCATCCGCAGCATCGACAAGCCGCTGAAGGCCAATGCCGGTTTCATCAACCTGAAGGGCAACCTGTTCGATTCCGCGATCATGAAGACCAGCGGCATCTCGCCGGAATTCCGCGAGCGCTATCTGTCCAATCCGAAGGATCCGGAGGCCTTCGAGGGCAACGCCATGGTGTTCGACGGGCCGGAGGACTATCACGCCCGTATCGACGATCCGGCGCAAGGCATAGACGAGAATACGATCCTGTTCATGCGCGGCGCCGGTCCGGTCGGCTATCCGGGCGGAGCCGAGGTGGTCAACATGCAGCCGCCGGCCCACCTCATCAAGAAGGGCATCCATGCGCTCGCCTGCATCGGCGACGGCCGCCAGTCCGGCACCTCCGGCTCGCCGTCGATCCTCAACGCCTCGCCGGAAGCGGCGATCGGCGGCGGCCTTGCGCTGCTCAAGACCGGCGATCGCGTCCGCATCGACCTCAAGAAGGGCACGGCCAACATCCTGGTCAGCGACGAGGAGATCGCCAAGCGGCGCGCAGCCTTGCAGGGCAATGGCGGCTATCACTATCCCGAGCACCAGACGCCGTGGCAGGAGATCCAGCGCGGCATGGTCGACCAGTTCTCGGCCGGCATGGTGCTGAAGCCGGCAGTGAAGTACCAGGACGTCGCGCATACCAGGGGCGTGCCGCGCGACAACCACTGACCTGTATTCAGTAGGGTCAAACGGGGCGGCCTGCCGGCAGGCGGGTCGCCCTTCATCTCGCCTTGCTTCGGCCGCGCCGGATATCCAGATAAGCGTCATCTCGACCGGCTCCGGGGCAAGACCATCATGACCAGGCGGCGCTCATCTCTCGGCTTCCTCGGCGTGTTCGGCCGCTCGGGCGACCTGCGTCAGCTCGACGACGCCCTGCGCGCGGCCGACCTGCATCCGGCCCTGGTGCCGGAGGGCGTCAAGCTCACCATCGTCAATCTGATGAAGGATCATTGGCCGCAGGACCCGCCGCCGCACGCCTACACGTCGGTCGCGCAACTCTGCAGCTATTGCGTCGCCGGACCGGAAACCTTCGAGCAGGCCAATGGCAGCGAGGCGACGCTGGAAGCCGAGCGCCGCATGGAGGCCGCGCTCGAAGCCGGCGACAGTCTCGACGCGCAGATCGTGCTGATGACGCTGCACGCAAAGCTGATCAATGCCGAGGTCGTCGAGCGCTACGGACTGACCGCGGAGTAGGATGCGTTGAGGTTCAGGTCAGGCCGAGTCGAAAACGGCATTTTCCGAGAACCGGCCTACGCCGGCCGTAGCCTTCATAGAGCGGAAACACTTGTGACGGCTTCGGCCGGCGAAGGCCGGAGCGGAGCGTACTTAAAGTACGTGAGCACCGGAAGCGCAGGAAGATGCCGTTTGCAGGCCGGCCTCACCTGAAGATCAGCCGCCCATCTTGATGCGCGACAGCTTGATCATTTCGCCGAAGCGGGCGCGCAGCTTGTCGTCGACCAGCCTTGAGATGTGGCGCGGAAAACGCTCGGCCAGCACCCGTTTCTTCTCGGCGATCGCCCGCTGCAATATGTCGGGCCGGCCCTTCTCGTTCCATTCCTTTGGCGAGAAGCGGTCGCCGACCGCAGGGTAGAAATATTCGGTCTGCATCAGCTTCAGCGTCTGCTCGTTGCCGAGGTAGTGCCCCGGCCCCTTCAGGCAGACATCGGCAATCGTCTCGATCGACAAGGCATCGTCCGTCACCTCGACGCCGCGCACACAGCGCAGGCAGTGGCCGAGCATGTCGTTGTCGATAATCAGGCTTTCCAGGCAGAAGCCGAGCAGCGAGGCGTGCATGCCGGCCGATTCATAGACGAGGTTGAGGCCGGACAGACCCGCCATCACATTGGTGATGCCCTTCTCGTAGCCGGCCTGGATGTCGGGCAGTTTCGAGTCGGTCATGCCGGCGGCCGAACCGCCCGGCAGGTCGTAATATTGCGCCATCTGCGCGCAGGCGGCGGTCAGCACCGACTGCTCGGCCGAGCCGCCCGACATGGCGCCGGTTCTGAGGTCCGAGACGAACGGCCAGGTGCCGAAGATCGCCGGATGCCCAGGCTTGATCGCGTTGACATAGACCAGGCCCATCAGCACTTCCGCCACCGCCTGGACAACAGCGCCCGCAATCGCCGCCGGCGCCGTGGCACCCGCCTGGCCGGCCGACAGAAGCAGGATCGGAATGCCGCCCTCGACGCAGGCTTCGAGTACGCCGCAGGCATCCTCGGCGAACTTCATCGGCGGCACCACGAAGCAGTTCGAGTTGGAGACGAAGGGTCGTGCGCGGAAATTCTCCTCGCCGCCGGCGATCGCATAGAGCATCTCCAGGGCCGGCTTGACGTTCTCGCGCACGGTGAACGAGGTGCCGACATGCTTGGATGTCCCCATCACGCAGGCGTAGAGCGTGTTGAAGTCCATCTCGAGCGGATCCGGGATGTCGCGCGGCACCATGGTGCGCTGGAAGAAATGGATGTTGTCGAGTCCGTCGACGAGGCGGGCCGCGTCATAGATGTCCTGCAGCTGCGATTCGCGATATTCGCGCTTCTCGACGTCGACCAGATGCACGGCGGCCCCCGCCGTGCCGTAGTGCACACGTTTGCCCTGGATCACCATGTCATGCTTCGGGTCCTGGCCGTGCAGCGTGAAGTGCCGCGCCGCCGTTTTTATCGTGTCGAGGACCAGCGCTCGCGGCAGGCGGATGCGGCCGTCATCGCCATAGGTCGCACCGGCCCTGGTCAGCGCCTCGATGCAGGACGGGATGGCGTTGGCGAAGCCGACCGTCTCCAGAAGCGTCAGCACCGCCTCGTGGATGCGCTCGCGATCGTTCAGGCTCAATGGCCCGTAGCTGCCGCCCTCGAGGCCGGCCCGTACCGGACGGATGTCGTCGGCGAGGGGCGCCGCCCGCATCGCGCGGCGCGCTTCGCGCCCGCCGGAGCGCCGCGAACGCTGGTCCGCCGCCGCTTCCTGCTTCTCGAGAGCCACTGACATGGAAGGCACTCCACCTTAGCTTTTTCGGGGCAGGATGCGCGGCGGTTGGTCCACCATCGGCCTGCCTCATCCCCTTTGTTGCTCGACTATGCCGCCGGCATTGGTACAGCCTATGAGCCAGCCTGTGCCGTCGGATATGCCAAGGTGCTAAAGCACAAGCGAGTGCAAAAGCAAAGGGAGCCGGCTTGCGCCGCCTCCCTTTCAAGAAGTTGGTCCCTATGATCAGGCCGCGGCGGGTCTGCGGCCGGCTGCCGTGGCGAGTTCCCGGATGCCGGGCTCAATGTGCTGCAGGGAGATAGAGGAGATGCCCAAGCGCATGAAACGCGTGGGTTTTTCGCTGCGGTCGAAGAAGCGGTCGCCGGGTTCGATGATGACGCTGCGCGAGGCGGCCGCTTCAGCCAGGCCGCGTGAATCGGTGCCGCGCGGACCCTCCAGCCAGAGCGATGTACCGCCGGCCGAGTCGGTCGAGCGCCACTCTGGCAGAAAAGCGGAAATCGCATGGACCAGACGCTTGCGCCGCTCGTCGAAAGCGGTGGAGAGCCTGCGCACCAGCGCCTCGTGATGGCCGAGCGACAGGAACAGTGCGACGGCGCGTTGGTTGTTAGCCGGCGGATGCCTGAGCATGAAGCGGCGCAACGCGCGAAGTTCGGCGATCAGCCCTGCCGAGGCGACGATGTAGCCAAGCCTGAGGCCCGGCGCCAGCGTCTTCGACATCGAGCCGACATAGATCACCCGGCCCGAGCGGTCGAGGCTCTTCAGCGCCTGCTGCGGCGCCTCGTCGAGCAACTGGCTGTCATAGCCGTCCTCGATGATGATCTGGTTGTTGCGGTTGGCCCGCGCCAGGAGATCCTGTCGCCGTTCCGCCGACATCGGTACCATGGTCGGGCAATGGTGGCTGGGCGTGACGAAGACGAAGCCGGAATCCTGCGGGATCGAAGAGGTCACGATGCCGGACTGGTCGACCGGAACCGGCTGGATATCGGCGCCGGCCAGGCGGAAGATCGAGCGGGCGTCGGGATAGCCCGGATCTTCCATCGCCACCTTCGAGCCCTTGGTCATCAGCAGCGATGCGAGCATGTAGAGCGCGTTCTGCGCCCCCAGGGTGACGATGATCTCGTCCGGGTTGGCGAAGATGCCGCGCCGCGGCAGAAGCCTGGCCTGGATCTGCTCGATCAGCAGCGGGTCGTCGCGGTCCACCATGTCGGACGCCCAATTGCGGATCTCCAGCACCGCGAGCGCCATGCGGTTGCACTCGCGCCATTCGGCGGTCGGGAACAGCGCCGGGTCGAACTGGCCGTAGACGAAGGGATAGGAGGATTTGATCCAGTTGTCGTGCTTGGCCGGCGGCGGCATGTCGCTGGCTGCGATCTGCCGGCGCGCCTTCCAGTCGATCTCGTTCTGCTGGTCCGGCGCCTTCTGGTGCGGCTTGGCGGGCGTCGCCAGCACGTCCGGATTGACGAAATGGCCGCGCCGCTCGCGCGCCACCAGGAAGCCCTGGTCGACCAGCTGCTGGAAGGCCAGCACCACCGTGCCGCGGGCAACGCCGAGTTTTTCGGCCAGAATCCGGCAGGATGGCAGCGGCATCGACGCGGCGATCTGGCGGTCGAGGATGGCTGCGACAATCGCCTGGCGGATCTGCGCCTGGAGGGTTTGTCCGGATTCGGCCGAAATCCGGAACAGGCCGGACCATATGGCCGTGTCATTGCGCTGTGGCATGGGAGATGTTCCTCGGATGGCCAGCTGTTTTCACTTGGCTGGACCAGTCGAGTGTATGGGTGGCACAAGGGGTTGCGCCAATCAATTTTTCTGATCGCTGGGATTTATGCCAGTGATCCATTGGTCACTGGGATTTATGATCCATTGGTGGCGGAAGCGATCCATTGCCTCAAGCGATGCTGCACTGCGTAAACAAAGCGTGACGCGCTGCGTCATTGCCGCGCTTGAATCGAAGGGAATTCAGTCGGATAAATTTGCCGCAACCGCGAACGCGACGACATGCGCCGGAAACATCCAGCCTGTTAAGATGGCCGCAAAAACCGCCAGGAGCCCGACAGTGGATCAATCTTCCTTCGACAAGCAAGTCGCCGCCTTGCGCGAACAGCGCGCGGCGGCCAAGGGCACGATGCGCGAGGTTTTCGCGGCTGATCCAATGCGCTTTGAGCGGTTTTCCGCCACCGACGGAGACCTCCTGCTCGACTGGTCGAAATGCGCGGTCGACGCCGAAACGATGGCGATGTTGGAAAAACTGGCCGGCGCCGCCGATCTCGAAGGCCGCCGCAGCGCCATGTTCGAAGGCAGGAAGATCAACATCACCGAGAACCGTGCCGTGCTGCACACGGCGCTGCGCAACCTGACCGGCAAGGGGATCGTGCTCGACGGTCAGGACGTCCAGGCCGACGTCCTAGCCGTGCTCGACGCCATGGGTGCCTTCGCCGATGCCATCCGTTCGGGCAAGGCGGCGGGCGCTACCGGCAAGAAGATCACCGACATCGTCAACATCGGCATCGGCGGCTCCGATCTCGGTCCAGCCATGGTCACGCTGGCGCTGGCGCCCTACCATGACGGGCCCAGCGCGCATTACGTCTCCAATGTCGACGGCGCCCATATTCACGACACGCTGAAGGAGCTTTCCCCGGAAACGACACTGTTCATCGTCGCCTCCAAGACCTTCACCACTGTCGAGACGATGACCAACGCCGAGACCGCCCGCAAATGGGTGGAGAAGGCGCTGGGCAAGGAGGCGATCGGCAAGCATTTCGCCGCCGTCTCGACCGCGGTCGATCTTGTGGCGAAATTCGGCATCGCTTCCGATCGCGTCTTCGGCTTCTGGGACTGGGTCGGCGGCCGCTATTCGGTGTGGAGCGCCATCGGCCTTCCGGTGATGATCGCCATCGGCCCGCGCAACTTCCGCGCCTTCCTCGACGGCGCGCATGAGATGGACGAGCATTTCCGCTCAGCACCGCTGCAAGAGAACCTGCCCGTTTTGCTCGGACTGATCGGCTGGTGGCACCGGGTGGTCTGCAGATATCCGGCCCGCGCCGTCATACCCTACGACCAACGCCTGTCCAGGCTGCCGGCCTACCTGCAGCAACTGGACATGGAATCGAACGGCAAGAGCGTGACGCTCGATGGCGGCGCGGTGGCCACGCCGACGGGGCCGCTGGTATGGGGCGATCCCGGCACCAACGGCCAGCACGCCTTCTTCCAGTTGCTGCATCAGGGCACCGACTTCATCCCGGTCGAGTTCCTCGCCGCCGCCGTCAGCCACGAGCCTGAGCTGAAGCAGCATCATGACCTACTGCTCGCCAACTGCCTGGCGCAGGCGGAAGCTTTCATGAAGGGGCGCACGCTGGAAGAGGCGCGCGCGCAGATGCTGGGCAAAGGCATGAAGCCCGCCGATGTCGACAAGATCGCACCACACCGCGTCTTCTCCGGCAACAGGCCGTCGCTGACCATTCTCTACAGGAAGCTCGATCCGCGTACGCTCGGGCGGGTGATCGCGCTTTACGAGCATCGCGTCTTCGTCGAGGGGACGCTGTTCAACATCAACTCGTTCGACCAGTGGGGCGTCGAATTGGGCAAGGAATTGGCGACGGGCCTGTTGCCTGTCGTTGAAGGCAAGGAGACTGCCGCAAACCGCGACGCCTCGACTGCCGGACTGGTGGCTCATATCCACCAATTGCGCGGCGCGGAGTAAAAAGATTGGCGGATATCAAGGGAATTCTGTTCGACAAGGACGGCACGCTTGTCGACTTCAACGCAACCTGGCTCGGCATAGCCGACTTCATGGCCATGGACGCTGCCGAGGGCGATCGCTGGAAGGCCGACAGGCTGCTCGCCGCCGCCGGCTTCGACTTCGTCAGCAAGCGCTTCAAGCCCGATTCGATCTTTGCTTCCGGCTCCAACATGGATGTCGTCGAACTCTGGTTCCCCCGCCTCTCGGACGAGGATCAACTGCTTGCGGTTCGCCGTTTCAACGAGATCACTTCGGTGCAGGGTTCGTCCATGGCTGTCGCGCTGCCGGGGGTCGTGGAATCGCTGCGGCTGCTGCACAGGCAGTCCTTTCGGTTGGGCGTCGCCACCAACGATTCGACCAGCGGCGCCGAGAAGACCCTGGTGACGCTCGGTGTGGCGCAGCTCTTCGAAGCCGCCTACGGCTATGATTCGGTCGCCAATCCCAAGCCGGCGCCGGACACCGTCCTCGCGTTCTGCGATCTGACCGGGCTGAGGCCGCCGGAGATCGCCATGGTGGGAGACAATCGCCACGACCTCGAAATGGCCCGCGCCGGCGGCTGCGGACTGGCGGTCGGCGTTCTCTCCGGAACCGGCACGCGCGACTCGTTGGCGTCGATCGCCGATGTCGTTCTGGATTCGGTTGCCGACCTGCCGGATTTCTTGTCGGCGCGGGTGAGCGTGGCGGCGGGTTAGCTGCTCAACGCAAACACCCCGCTTGGCCTCGCCTCCCTACCGCCGTTTCCTCCGACATCTGCCACCTGATATTCCGCCAGCAGGCGAAGCCGGGATCGGGGAAGCCAGGCGCGGCCGGGATCGCCGACCAGCACGTCAATGCCGGCGGCGAGGCAGCGGTCGAGGAATGGCATCATCCGCTGCCCGACCTGCTTCGCGTAGAAGATATCGCCCGCGAGCACCAGGTCGATCGCCGGCGGCGAACCGGCGGTAATGTCCTCGCCGACAATCGAGATGGCAACGCCGTTGGCTTGCGCGTTGAGGCCGAGCGCGACAACACCGTTGCGATCGATCTCCGCCGCTATCACCGCGCGCGCCCCGGCCTTTGCCGCGGCAATTCCGACCAGGCCGGAGCCGGCCCCGAGATCGAGCACGCGGCGGCCGGCGACGATCGATGGCCGGTCGGGAACGAAGCGCGCCAGCACCGCGCCGCCGGCCCAGGCATAGGCCCAGTAAGGCGGCTGCGGCTCGGCCGCGTAGCCCTCGGCATCATCGTCCGGCTCGAGCAGCCGCCTCAGCCCGCTGCCGGGATGCGCCGTGTAGAGGCGGATCTCCGGCAGCGACGGCACCGGCGATAAGCCCATGTTCGCCTTGATGAATTCGGCCGGGTCGAGCCGTGTGGCCCGCTCTTCGGTTGCGCCGGCAGTTTCGCGGCTCAAATCTACTCCCGCAACGCGCGCCGCAGGATCTTGCCGACCGGCGTCTTCGGCAATTCGGTGCGGAATTCGATGTATTTCGGCCGCTTGTAGCCGGTCAGGTTCTGGCGGCAATAGGCGGTCAGCGTCTCGAGGGTCAGCGCCGGATCCTTCCTGACCACGAACAGCTTTGGCACCTCGCCGGAGTGCTCGTCCGGCACGCCGATCGCCGCCACTTCGAGCACGCCGGGGTGCTGGGCCACCACCTCTTCCAGTTCGTTGGGATAGACGTTGAAGCCGGAGACCAGGATCATGTCCTTCTTGCGATCGACGATCTTGGTGTAACCCTGGTCGTCCATGAAGCCCATGTCGCCCGACTTGAAGAAGCCGTCCTTGGTCATCACCTTGGCGGTTTCGTCAGGCCGGTTCCAGTAGCCTGCCATCACTTGCGGGCCGCGGATGCAGATCTCGCCCACCTCGCCGAGCGGCACGTTGTTGCCGTCGTCGTCGCGGATGGCGATCTCGGTCGATGGCAGCGGCAGGCCGATCGTGCCGGTAAACTCGCTGGAGCTGAACTTGTTGGCGGTCGCCACCGGCGAGGTTTCGGAAAGCCCGTAGCCTTCACTCACAGGCCGGCCGGTGAGCGCCTTCCAGCGCTCGGCCACGCCCTTCTGCACCGCCATGCCGCCGCCCAGCGTCAGGATCAGCGGCTTGAAGTCGAGCTTGCGGAAATCCTCATTGTTGAGCAGCGCGTTGAACAGCGTGTTGAGCCCGGGGAAGATGTGGATCGGGTATTTCTGCAGTTCCTTGACGAAGCCCGGTATGTCGCGCGGGTTGGGGATGAGCACGTTCTGGGCGCCTTGCTGCATGCCCATCAGCGCATTCACCGTCAGCGCGAAGATGTGATAGAGCGGCAGCGCGCAGACGAAGTTGAGGTGCGCCGGCTTCGGCTTGACGGTGTAGGCATCCTCTACCCAGAGCGAATTCTGCGCCACATTGGACAAAACATTGCGATGCAGCAGCGTTGCGCCCTTCGAGATCCCGGTCGTTCCGCCCGTATACTGCAGGAAGGCGATGTCGTCGCCCGAAACGGTGGCCTGCTCGAAGCTTAGCGCCGCGCCCTGCTTCAGCGCGGCGTTGAAGCCGACATGGCCGGGCAGCGACCAGGCGGGAACCATCTTCTTCACCCGGCGCACGACGAGGTTGACGATTGTGCCCTTGAGGGCGCCGAGCATGTCGCCCATCGTCGCGACCACGACATGCTTGACCGGCGTGCGGGCGATGACGGCCTGCAAGGTGTTGGCGAAGTTTTCGAGAATGACGATCGCCTGCGCGCCCGAATCCTTGAGCTGATGCTCCAGTTCACGCGGCGTGTAGAGCGGGTTGACGTTCACCACTGTGAAGCCGGCCCGCAGGACCGCCATCATCGCCACCGGATATTGCAGCACGTTGGGCATCATCAGCGCCACGCGCGCGCCCTTCTCCAGTCCCTTCGACTGCAGATAGGCGCCGAAGGCGGCCGAAAGCCGCTCGAGTTCCGCATAGGAGACTGACTTGCCCATGCACACGAAAGCCGGCTGGCCGGCAAACTGCCTGCAGGCGGCGACGAGGAAGTCTCCGATGGAGTTGTGGGACAGCGGTCCGATCTCGGCCGGCATGTTCTTGGGATAGTTCTTCAGCCACGGTTTCTGCGGCAGTCCGGCGGTAAGCTCCGTGATCGCCTTCGGCAGACGCTTGGCTGGGGCGGAAGCCGCGGCCGCCGGCGTGATCTTGGCCGCGGGTCTGGCTGCCGCAGGCTTGGCCGCCGCTTTCGGGCCAGTCTTGGCCGGCTTTGCGGCGGCGGGTTTGGCGGCGGCCTTCGACTTTGCTGCCGGCTTGGCGGCGGCCTTCGACTTTGCTGCCGGCTTGGCGGCAGCCTTTGACTTTGCTGCCGGCTTGGCGGCAGCCTTCGGCTTCGGCGCGGCGGCGGTCTTGGCTAAAGACGCGTTGGACGCGCCGGTCCCCACGGCCGGCTTTGCGGCGGCTTTTGCCTTTGAAACCGTCCTCTTTGCTGCCTTTGCCAACTCTTCCCTCCCTGGCGTTCCTAGTCTTGCCTGCCTCGTCTGCCGCGCTTGCCTCCGTTTTCGAAAGCGTCCTCCGCTGCAGCCGACAAGGCTCCCAAGAAATCCGGCGTTCTGTCTATGTATTGCCTCTGGCTGCGGCCGTGCAAGTCTTGCCCCAGCGGCAGCAGCGGGAAAGATCTGCCGTCGAAAATCCGTTCTCCTGCTCTCTTGCGGGAGAGGCTTGGGCTGCAACGCGGCGCTGATGGAAGGCGAGGCGGCCGATTTTCGAGGGGCGGGCGATCAATAAAAAAATGCAGTCGTTAACAATGTCGTGAGCAGAAAAATCTGCTCGTTTTTTCTGCGATTTGAGCAAATTTCGGATTCTTTTCCTGCTTCCCATGGGGTACGCAAGCGGGGTGTTCCAAAGCCCTGAAAACGGTGCTTATATGCGCGCTTCGCGAGCCTGATAGAGGGGCTTGGAAGAACATCAGGGAGTGCTCAATGAAAAAGACAATGGCTTTTGCAGCCGCGTTGCTGGCTGCAAGCGTCCTTGGCGGGATGGCCAATGCAAAGACGCTTGTCTATTGCTCGGAAGCGTCGCCGGCCAACTTCGATCCGGGTACCACGACCGGCGGCAACGATTTCGATGCCTCGTCGCGTACCGTCTATTCGCGCCTGGTCGAGTTCAAGCATGGCGGCACCGAGATCGAGCCCGGCCTGGCCGAAAAATGGGAAATCTCGGACGACGGCCTGGTCTACACCTTCCATCTGCGCAAGGGCGTGAAGTTCCAGACCACCGACTATTTCAAGCCGACGCGCGACCTCAATGCCGATGACGTGGTCTTCTCCTTCGATCGCCAGTTCAACAAGGAAAATCCCTGGAATGGCGACAAGTATCTGCCGAACCTGACCTGGGACTACTACACCGGCATGGACATGCCGAAATACGTCGCCAAGTGGGAGAAGGTCGACGACCTGACCGTCAAGCTGACGCTGACCGAGCCGAATGCGCCGATGCTGGCCAATCTCGGCATGGACTTCGCCTCGATCGTATCGAAGGAATATGCGGACCAGCTCCAGAAGGACGGCAAGATGGCCGACTTCTCGACCAAGCCGATCGGCACCGGCCCGTTCCAATTCGTCGACTATCAGCTGGATTCGGTCATCCGCTATGCGGCGAACCCCGACTACTTCAAGGGCAAGGAGAAGATCGACGACCTCGTCTTCGCCATCACGCCTGACGCCACCGCCCGCATCCAGAAGGTGCTGGCCGGCGAATGCGATGTGGCGCCCTATCCGAACCCGGCCGATATCGCCACGATCAAGGCCAACCAGGACGTGACCCTGATGGACCAGGCCGGTCTGAACATCGGCTATATGAGCTACAACACGACCATCCCGCCGCTCGACAAGCCCGAGGTGCGTCATGCGCTCAACCAGGCCATCGACCGGGAAGCGCTGATCAAGTCGCTGTTCCAGGACGCCGGCGCGACGCCGGCCCAGAACCTGATCCCGCCGACCATGTGGTCGTGGAACAAGGACGTGAAGTTCGATTCCTACGATCCGGATGCTGCCAAGAAGGTGCTGGCCGATGCCGGGCTGAAGGAAATCCAGCTCTGGGCATCCGACCGCGTTCGTCCGTACAACCCGAACTTCCAGCGCGCCGCCGAACTGATCCAGGCCGACTGGGCCAAGGTCGGCGTCAAGGCCGAGATCGTCAACTACGAGTGGACGAAGTACCGCGAGGAAGGCAAGAAGAAGGAGCGCCCCGGCGCCTTCCAGATCGGCTGGACCGGTGACAATGGCGATCCGGACAACTTCTTCGCCACCCTGTTTGCCTGCTCCGCCATCGGCGTCTCGAACTACTCCAGCTGGTGCGACAAGGACTTCGAAGATCTGATCCAGAAGGCCAAGAAGACCAGCGATCAAGCCGAGCGCACCAAGCTCTACGAGCAGGCGCAGGTCATCTTCCAGAAGCAGGCTCCGGCCTTCCTGCTGGCGCACAGCCAGGTCTATGCGGTCGTGCGCAAGAACGTCAGCGGCTTCATGATGGACCCGCTCGGCATCCATCGCTTCGACGGCGTCGACAAGGCCGAATAGAACCTCTAGGGCGGGCGGCGCGGAATGGCGCCGTCCCCTTTTTCAAGATGATCCGATATCTCCTCAATAAGATCGCGCTCCTGATCCCGACGCTGGTCGGCATCACCATCTGCGCCTTCGCCTTCGTCCGGCTGCTGCCCGGCGATCCGATCCTCGCCATGGCCGGTGAGCATGGCGTCAGTCCCGCCCGTTACGAGCAGCTCAAGGAACAGTTCGGCTACAACCTGCCGATCTGGGAGCAATATGCGCGCTATGTCGGGGAAGTCGCCACCGGCGATTTCGGTGTCTCGATCTCGTCCAAGCGTCCGGTCATCGAGGAGTTCAAGACACTCTTCCCGGCAACGCTGGAACTGTCCTTCTTCGCCATGATCTTCGCCATGGTGCTCGGCATCCCCGCCGGCATCTTCGCCGCCGTCAAGCGCGGCTCATGGTTCGATCAGTCGCTGATGGGCACTGCGCTGGTCGGCTATTCCATGCCGATCTTCTGGTGGGGCCTGCTGCTCATCATCTTCTTTTCCGGTTATCTCGGCTGGACGCCGGTGTCCGGCCGCATGGGTCTGCAGTTCTTCCTCAAGCCGATTACCGGCTTCATGACCATCGACAGCATCATCTACGGCAAATGGGACGCCTTGCGCTCGGCGCTCAGTCATCTCGTGCTGCCGGCGATCGTGCTCGGCACCATTCCGCTGGCGGTCATCGCGCGCCAGACGCGCTCGGCCATGCTCGAGGTGCTGGGCGAGGACTATGTCCGCACCGCGCGCGCCAAGGGGCTATCGGCGGCCCGCGTCGTCGGCGTGCACGCTTTGCGCAACGCGCTGATCCCGGTGGTCACCACCATCGGCCTGCAGGTCGGCACGCTGCTGGCCGGAGCCATCCTCACCGAAACCATCTTCGCCTGGCCGGGCATCGGCAAGTGGATGGTCGATTCCATCTTCAAGCGCGACTATGTCGTCGTACAGTCGGGTCTGCTTCTGATCGCGCTCATCGTCATGGCCGTGAACCTCATCGTCGACGTGCTCTACGCCGTCATCAATCCGCGCATACGGGCAGCGTGATGAGCCAGTCGACCGAAATCGCCCCAATGGCCGCCGGCAGTCCGGATCGCCTCACCGGCCTCAGGACCTTCTGGCATTACTTCTCCGTCAACCGCGGCGCCGTGATCGGCCTGCTGGTGTTCATCCTGCTGGTGCTGGCGGCGCTGTTTGCGCCGCTGCTTGCGCCCTATGCGCCTGACGTCCAGGACAAGACGGCGTTCCTCAGGCCTCCGGCATGGCAGACCGGCGGCAGCTCGCAATATATCCTCGGCACCGACCCGGTCGGCCGCGACATCCTCTCGCGCCTGCTCTATGGCGCCCGCTTCTCGCTGCTGATCGGCGCCGTCGTCGTCACGCTGGCCCTGGTCGGCGGCATCACGCTCGGCCTGCTCGCCGGCTATTTCCGCGGCTGGGTCGATGTCGCGATCATGCGCGTCATGGATCTCATCCTCGCCTTCCCGTCGCTGCTTCTGGCGCTGGTGCTGGTCACCATCCTTGGTCCGGGCCTGTTCAATGCGATGCTGGCGATCGCGCTGGTGCTGCAGCCGCATTTCGCCCGCCTGGTGCGCGCTGCCGTCATGGCCGAGAAGAGTCGCGAATACGTCGTGGCGGCTAAGGTGGCCGGCGCCGGCCATCTGCGCCTGATGCTGGCGACGATCCTGCCCAACTGCCTGGCGCCATTGATCGTTCAGGGCACGCTGTCCTTCTCCAACGCCATCCTCGAAGCCGCCGCTCTCGGCTTCCTCGGCCTCGGCGCGCAGCCGCCGACGCCGGAATGGGGCACGATGCTCGCCTCCGCGCGCGAGTTCATCCTGCGCGCCTGGTGGGTGGTGACCTTCCCGGGCCTGGCGATCCTCATCACCGTGCTTGCCATCAACCTGATCGGCGACGGTCTGCGCGATGCGCTCGATCCGAAGCTCAGGAGGTCGTGATGGCGCTGCTCGACATCCAGAATCTCGTCGTCGAGTTCCAGACCGCGTCCGGTCCGTTCCGCGCCGTCGACGGCGTGTCGCTCCATGTCGACGAGCGCGAGGTGCTTGCCATCGTCGGCGAATCCGGCTCCGGCAAATCGGTGTCGATGCTGGCCGTGATGGGCCTGCTTCCGTGGACGGCCACCGTCACCGCCGACCGCATGAGCTTCAACGGCCGCGATCTCCTCAAGATCAGTCCGGCCGACCGCCGCAAGATCATCGGCAAGGATATCGCGATGATCTTCCAGGAGCCGATCGCCAGCCTCAATCCCTGCTTCACCGTCGGCTTCCAGATAGAGGAGGTGCTGCGCTTCCATCTCGGCATGGATCGCGCGCAACGCCGGGCGCGGGCCATCGAGCTCCTGAAGCAGGTCGGCATTCCCGAGCCGGCCGAGCGGCTCAACTCCTTCCCGCACCAGATGTCGGGCGGCCAGTGCCAGCGCGTGATGATCGCGATGGCGATCGCCTGCAATCCGAAGCTGCTGATCGCCGACGAGCCGACGACGGCGCTCGACGTCACCATCCAGAAGCAGATCCTCGATCTGCTGGTCTCGCTGCAGGCCAAGTACGGCATGGGCCTGATCATGATCACCCACAATATGGGCGTTGTCGCCGAAACCGCCGACCGTGTCATCGTCCAGTACAAGGGCCGCAAGATGGAGGAGGCCGACGTGCTGTCGCTCTTTGAATCGCCGAAGAGCAACTACACGCGCGCGCTGCTTTCGGCGCTGCCTGAGAACGCCGTCGGCGACCGGCTGCCGACCGTCTCCGACATGCTGTTCGAGCCGGCGCCCTCGGAAGCCAGGGCATGACTGGAGCCAGCGCATGACCAAGGTCGTCGAAGGCAAGAACATCGTGCGCGACTACCATGTCGGAGGCGGGCTGTTCCGCCCCGCGCGCACCGTGCACGCTGTGAAGGGAGTCACCTTCAGCGTCGAGAAAGGCAAGACGCTGGCCATCGTCGGCGAAAGCGGCTGCGGCAAGTCCACCCTCGCTCGCATCATCACGCTGATCGATCCGGCGACGTCCGGCGAGCTCTACATCGACGGCAACAAGGTCGACATCGCAAGGGACGGCCTGAGCAAGGAGATGCGCCGCAAGGTGCAGATCGTGTTCCAGAACCCGTATGGTTCGCTCAACCCGCGCCAGAAGATCGGCGACGTGCTCGGCGAGCCTCTGCTCATCAATACCGACAAGCCGGCCGAGGAACGGCGCGACCTCGCCATGAAGATGCTGAAGAAGGTCGGCCTCGGACCCGAGCACTACAACCGCTATCCGCATATGTTCTCGGGCGGCCAGCGCCAGCGCATCGCCATTGCCCGCGCGCTGATGCTGAACCCGAGCCTCTTGGTGCTGGACGAGCCGGTCTCGGCGCTCGACCTCTCGGTGCAGGCGCAGGTGCTCAACCTGCTCGCCGACCTGCAGGACGAATTCCAACTGACCTATGTCTTCATCAGCCACGATCTTTCGGTGGTGCGCTACATCGCCGACGACGTGATGGTCATGTATTTCGGCGAAGCGGTCGAATACGGCCCGCGCGAGGAGGTCTTCTCCAACCCGCAGCACGGCTACACCAAGACGCTGTTTGCCGCCACGCCGCGCGCCGACATCGCCTCGATCAAAGCGAGACTGGCGAAGAAGGCGGCCTGAGGCCAAGGTCAGGCGCGATCGCGTGCTCTCCCAATATGAGCGCGTCACAGAACGGCCCGCCGCCTGCGACGCGACGCCGGATGGCGAGAGAGGCGATAGGCTCGATGGCTCGCTGAAACGATCGCGGGGTTGAGGACGTCACGATCCACTGACGGATATGTGATCGCGCCGTTCACCCCGCATTCAGCCGGCCACGTGCTATCTGGTCGCGGGGGTGACCACGGAGAATCCTACTCATGCTCACCAGATATATTCTGCCCCTTGCCGTCGCCGCAGGCACCTTGATGCTGTCCAGCGTCGGCTCGCAGGCAATGCCCATGGCAAAGCCAAGCGCCGCTCCGCTGCCGATCGAAAGCGTCGGCTGGCGATGCGGTCCCGGCTGGCACATGAACCGCTGGGGCAATTGCGTGCCGAACCACCGCATGTTGATCCGGCCGAGGCGCCATTGGCACCCCGGCTTCTGGTACCATCACCGCTGGCACCCGGGTCATTGAAACTGGTGATCCTTCAAAGGATCGCCTTGGACGCCCGCTCCGGAAACGGCGCGGGCGTTTCTTCGCGCACGCATCGAGCGGTCAAACCCGACATTCTTCCCGAGCGACGGCACCACGCCCGACCAGAGTGATCCACGACTGACCGCGAAGCTATTTCGGCGTGTCCACGACCACCAGTTGGTCCGGCTTGAAGCCGGCATGCTGCGGTGTCCAGACGTCGCCCTCGCGGTTGAACCAGTGGCAAAGATAAGTGCCCGAGGCGGCGCCGTCGCTGATCGTCATTTGCGGGCCCCCGGATTTCAGCCTGACGACGTCACCGGTCTTGAAACTGTAGGGCATTTTGACCTCCCATGCTGATGCCGGGATTCTCCCACCAAACGCCGCGCCCAACAATGGCCGATGCTTTTCGCCGGTTGCTGCAGGATGCTGGAAGCGGCAAAACCGCTTCTTGCCTCAGGGCGGCTTCGATTTTGCAAGCTCCGAGGTTGCGGGTGCCCGGTCGGGCAGCTAAGCCGGTTCGAAAATCCGCGACGAAAGGCAGAACCGATGAAGGTCATCTCCACATCCAAAGCGCATGGCGGCATCCAGGGCGTCTATTCCCACGCCTCCGAGGTCTGCGCCTGCGACATGACCTTTGCCGTTTTTGTGCCGCCGCAGGCCAAGGAAGGGCCATTGCCCGTCCTCTGGTACCTGTCGGGCCTGACCTGCACGCACGCCAATGTCATGGACAAGGGCGAGTACCGGCGCCAGGCGGCCGAACTGGGCCTCGTCGTCGTTTGCCCCGACACCAGCCCGCGCGGACCTGACATTGCGGACGAAAAGGACAATTGGCAATTCGGCAGTGGCGCCGGCTTCTACCTCGACGCCAAGCAGGAGCCCTATGCCAAGAACTACCGCATGTACTCCTACCTCATCGAGGAATTGCCGGCGCTCTTGGCCGCCAATTTTCCGGTCGACATGTCGCGCCAGTCGATCTTTGGCCATTCGATGGGTGGGCATGGCGCGCTGACGATCGCGCTGAAGAATCCGGAACGGTTCAAGAGCTGCTCGGCCTTTGCGCCGATCGTGCAGCCCAGCACCGCAGGCTGGTCGCGCCCGGCATTCGAGAAATATCTCGGACGGGACGAGAAGAACTGGCGCGCCTACGATACCACGCTGCTCATCGAGGACGGCTACCGCTTCGCCGAATTCCTGGTCGACCAGGGCACCGCCGACGGGTTCCTCCAGGACGGTCTGCGTCCATGGTTGCTGGAAGAGGCTTGCGGCAAGGCAGGCATCGAGCTGACGTTGCGCATGCAGGACGGCTACGACCATTCCTACAACTTCATGTCGACCTTCATGGGCGACCATCTGAAGTGGCATGCCGAGCGGCTGGCCAGGTAGGGACCGCAACGCCAGTTGCTTGCCCAGACGACCGAACTTCAGATCGGGCGGGAGGGGCGTTATCCTGTGTTGGCCGGAAGTGAAAACTGGTGCCGCTTGCGTGACTCGAACACGCGACCCCATCATTACGAATGATGTGCTCTACCAACTGAGCTAAAGCGGCCCGGGGAAGCGCTGGGCTTCCAAGATGCGCTGCGTGATAGACTCAACCGGCCGCCAATTCAAGATGCTCAGCGGCGAATTCGGGCCAATTCGCCTCGAACGCGGCTGCGCCATGCGGTTCGCGTCTTCTCGCCCGCCCATCGGCTGGTGTGGTTGATCGCGTGATCGGCGGCAAATCCCAGCCGGCCCCGATCCATAAAAAGGTGTTGATTCCCCAGCAAAAACCGCCGAAATGGGGCTTTGGACGCGCTGGCAAAGGCAGCCGCTCGTCCGTTGCTTGGTTGGTCGCCTGCGGCCAACGATCATCGGATGGCAGCGCACGTGCAGAGGGATCTCGCTTGGACGCCATCGAGAAAGCGATCCGCAACGCCTTCGAAAAAGGCAATGCCGAGGACCGGGCGTTCCGCGAGAGGGTCTACCGCTCGGCCTTTGCGGCGCTGGATCGCGTGCTGCAGGCCAATCCTAACCTGACGGTCGAGGCCGCGATCAGCCGCCGCAAGGCGGTGCAGGCCAAGATCACCGAGATCGAATCCGAATTCCTGCCGGCGGTTCCGGACGTAACGCTGCCGCCGGATAGCATAACGCTGGCGGTCGCAGATGGAGCGGCGACGCCTGCTGTCGATCAGTCGCCGCAGGATTCGGCGCCGCCGGTGGACGCGCCGGGGCAGGCGCCGGCTGAAGCGGCACCGCCGCCGGCGATCCAGGTCGACGGGCCGGTTCAGCCTGACACGTCGGACGTGCCGCGCTCGCGCGTGCTGCCCGTCGTGCCCGACATCATGCCGGATGAAACGGCACTGCCGGATGCGCCGTCGCTCGATGATTCTCCCGGGGCTCCGGTCGGCAGCGGTGGCGCCGAGGTGGCGCCGGATCGTGACGAACGCCGGATCAGGGGCCGGCGCCTGCCGCTGACGGCGATCTTCGTTGTCGCGACGCTGCTGGCCGCCGCCGGCATCGGCCTCTATTTCGCGATCCAGACCGGCGTCTTCAAGACGGCCGCGCAGCTCGACACCGGCCCGCCGGAAGCGCCTCCGACCATCGAGGAAGAAGACTCCTCGCAGCCCGGCGAAGCCGGCTCGCCGCAGAAGCCGGGCGAGGCGGACCAGGCCAAGAACTGGATCAATGTGTTTTCGCCCAGCGATCCGACGCATGTCAGCACCCCGTCCGACGCCGCTGCCGAGGTGATGAAGGACGATACCGGTCAGTTCCTGCGCATCCGCTCCGGGGCCTCCGGCTCGGCCATCGCCTTCGACGTCGGCCAGGGCGTGCTGGAAAAGCTCGCCGGCAAGCATGCCATGTTCGACATCATCGCCCGCTCGGAAGAGGGCAAGGAGACCCAGATTTCGGTCGACTGCAATTTCGGCGAACTCGGCGATTGCGGCCGCAAGCGCTATGCTGTCGGCCACGAGCGCAACGAATATCTGTTCGACGTGCAGTTCCCGGACAAGCATCCGGGCGCCGCAGGCACCATCGCCATCAACTCCGACTTCGACAAGCAAGGCAAATCCGTCGACATCTACGAAGTCCGCGTTTCGATCGCGCAGTGAGTTGTCGGTCGTTGCCACGCCAGTCCGAAGCAGGCGCGGGTGGGATGGGGCAACTAGAGCAGTTCAGCTTTCACAGAATCGCTGACCCGCTCTAAGTTTTTGATTGTGCGCAATTCCGGACGGAAAACCGCTACACACTTTTCCTGGAATTGCCCGAGCTCGGATTTTATCTAATCAGCTGTCGAGCAGCGCCTGCAGCGTCTCGATCCGGTCGGCCTCGGCCGCCGGCTTGTCCCAACGCAGCCGCGAGATGCGCGGGAAGCGCATCGCGACGCCCGACTTGTGGCGCGTCGATCGGTTCAGGCCTTCGAAGGCCACCTCCAGCACCAGGCCGTTCCTGCGGTCGGCGCGCACCGAGCGCACCGGTCCGAACCGCTCGATCGTGTTGTCGCGGACATATTTGTCGATCTGCCTCAGCTCCTCGTCGGTGAAGCCGAAATAGGCCTTGCCGACCGGCACCAGCTCTTCCGATCCTTCCGGTCCGGCCCAGACGCCGAATGTGTAGTCGGAATAGAAGCTCGAGCGCTTGCCGTGGCCGCGCTGCGCATACATCAGCACCGCGTCGACCGTGTGCGGATCGCGCTTCCATTTGAACCAGGGTCCCTTCGGCCGTCCGGCGAGATAGGCGGAATCCCAGCGCTTCAGCATCACCCCTTCGATGATCGGATGCGGCGGCGTCTGGCGCAGCCGCTCCAGCGCTCCCCAGTCCCGAAATTCGACCAGCGGCGAGAGGTCGAAGCGGCTGGGATCGAGCGTCTTGACGAAGGCCTCGAGCCGTGTGCGGCGCTCGGCGAAGGGCAGGCCGCGCAAATCCTCGCCGTCGATCTGCAGCGGGTCGTAGCAGCGCATGAAGGCTGGATATTGCTGCTGGATCTTTGGCGACACGCTCTTGCGGTTCAGCCGCTGCTGCAGGTCGGAGAAGGTGCCGGTGGCTTCGCGCGGGTCGCCGACCAAGAGCTCGCCATCCAGCGCCGCCTCGAAATCCATCGCCGCGGCCAGGTCCGGGAAGGCGCCGGAGACGTCGTCGCCGGTGCGCGAATAGAGCCGGCGGATGCCGCTTTCGCACACCGCTTGCACTCGGATGCCGTCCCACTTCCATTCCGCCGCGTAGTCGCCGGGATCGAGTTTGTCGAGGTCGCCGTCGTCGACGGCGTTGGAGAGCATCACCGGACGGAACAGCGCCAGCGCTGCGCTCTTCGGCTTTTCCGCCCGGCCTTCGAGCCAGGCGAACAGCTCGACATAGGGCGGCGCCAGCCCGTGCCAGAGTTCCTCGATCTCGGCGACATCGACATGGCCGAGATCGGCCAGCGCCTGCTTGGCGAGCCGCGCCGACACGCCGATGCGCAGGCCGCCGGTGACGAGCTTGATGATGGCGAAACGCGCCGAAATGCTGGCGCTGTCGAGCAGCCGCGCCAGCACCCTTGGCCCATCGGAGCGGCTCGCCGCCTGCAATCTCCCGACCACCTCGGCCAGCGTCGGGGCATGGTTCGCGATATGGCCGGCGGGCTGCGGCCAGACCAGCGACACCGTCTCGGCAAGGTCGCCGACATAATCGTAGGAATAGCCGAACAGCACCGGATCCATGCGCTCGACCACCAGCGTGCGCAGCATCGCGGGCTTCACCGCCGCGATCGACAGATCGCCGGTGATCGCGGCCAGCGCCAGCCCGCGATCGGGGTCCTCCACGCTGCGGAAATAATCGGCCAGCAGCGTCAGCTTGCCGTTGCGCGACGGCGTCAGCACCAGCCGGTCGAGGAGCTCGGCGAAGCGGTTCATGGCTGGGTGAGCCTGGCCAATAGCGAAAGCCAGCGCGCGGCGCCCCCCTCTGGCCTGCCGGCCATCTCCCCCTCAAGGGGGGAGATCAGATGTCGCGCCGGCTTTCGCCAGTCTTCGGCGTCGCAGGAGATGCGCCGGCGCTGAAGCTGCCGATCTCCCCCCTTGAGGGGGAGATGGCCGGCAGGCCAGAGGGGGGCGCCGTAGAGTGCAGCGGCGGAGATTGGTGATCGGTATTGCATCAATCGCCCTCGTCCTCATAGCCCACGAGATGCAGCGGCCGGGCCGCGATGCCTTCGAGCTCGCACCAGCGCACCAGGGCTTCCTCGCGGCCATGCGTCACCCAGATCTCCCCGGCTCCCGTCTGCTTGATCGTGGCGATCAGCTCGTCCCAGTCGGCATGGTCCGAAATGATCAGCGGCAGCTCGACGCCGCCCTGCTTGGCGCGCTGGCGGATTCGCATCCAGCCCGACGCGAAGCAGGCGATCGGGTCGGGGAAGCGCCGTGCCCAGCGGTCGGCGAAGGCGGCCGGCGGACCGACGACGATCGCACCTTCGAAATCGGCCTTGCCGCCGCTTTCGACCGTCGCCGGCTCCAGCGTGCCGAGATCGATTCCCTGGCGCTGGTAGTATTCGCTGAGCTTGGCCAGCGCGCCGTGGATATAGATCGGCCTGTCATAGCCGGCGTCGCGCAGCAGCCGCATCACGCGCTGCGCCTTGCCGAGCGCGTAGGCGCCGATGAGATGCGAACGCTCGGGAAACTGCGCCGCCGATTTGAGCAGCCGGGCGATCTCCTCGCTGTCCGGCGGATGCCGGAACACCGGCAGGCCAAAGGTCGCCTCGGTGATGAAGACGTCGCAAGGGATCGGCTCGAACGGCAGGCAGGTTCCGTCCTTCTGGCGCTTGTAGTCGCCGGAGGCGACGATGCGTATGCCACGGTGTTCGACGGCGATCTGCGCCGAGCCGAGCACATGCCCGGCTGGATGGAAGGTTACGGAAACGCCGTTGAGATCGATCGTCTCGCCGAGCACGGCGGCCTGCTTCTTGCCGGCAAAATCCTCGCCATAGCGCAGTGCCATGATGTCGAGCGTCTCTTGCGTGGCAAGCACCGAGCGGTGGCCGGAGCGGGCATGGTCGGAATGGCCGTGCGTGATCAGCGCGCGGCCCACCGGCCGCACCGGGTCGATGAAGAAATCGCCGGGCGGACAGTAGAGCCCTTCCGGCCGTGGCTTGAGCAGGTCGCTGGCGCGCATCGTCTTCAAGATAGTGGCTAAATGCGTGGCGGGAAGCCTGTTGCAAGAGACTGCTGACTCGTCCTAGATCGTGACGCGTTTCGTTGAAACGCCGTCACGATCCAACTCTTTGTTGGAGCATGATCTCTCTCCGAAAAGCTGTTCCCACTTTTCGGATCATGCTCTGGAACCGTCCGCCGGTGCCATCGCCGGGTGAGATCCTTCGACCATGAAACCGCTTCAGGCCTCGTCCGGCGATTTGAGCGCCGACCGCCGCGCCGACTTCGCCGAGATGCTGCTCGCCTGCGGCGAGCCCGCGCAGGCGGCGGAGCTTTTGCTGGGCGCGCTGGAGCTTGCGCCGCAATGGGCGGCCGGCTGGTTCCGCCTCGGCGAGATGCAGGAGGCGGCCGGCCTTTCCGATCAGGCCGTCCAGGCCTGGAGCATGGCGCTGAAGCTGGACGCGACAGACCGGTTGGGCGCCGCGCTCAAGCTGCAGTTGATCGGCCATGCGCCGGCCTCGACAGCCCCGCCCAGCGCCTTCGTTGAAACGCTCTTCGATCATTTTGCCGATGGCTTCGAGGAGTCGCTGGTCGAAAAACTCGGCTACCGTATACCGCAGTTTCTCTCCCTGGCCATTCGTGCGGCAAGGCCCGGCCGCTTTCGGCTCGCGCTGGACCTTGGCTGCGGCACCGGGCTGATGGGCGAAAAACTGCGGCCCATGGTCGATCGGCTCGAGGGCTACGACATCTCGGTCGGGATGTTGAGGAAGGCGCGCGCCAAGGGCGTCTACGATCTGCTTTCCAAGGCTGATCTGCAGCATTTCTCCCAATCCGGCGCGAAAGCCGACCTCGTCGTCGCGACCGACGTCTTCATCTATGTCGGCGCGCTGGAACGCATCGTCGCGGCCATTGCCGAGGCGCTGGTCGACGGCGGCGTGTTTGCGTTCTCGGTCGAGACGCTTGCCGACGGCACAGATTTTGCCCTGACGCCATCGCGGCGCTACGCGCATTCCGAAGGTTATGTTCGCAGGGTCCTGACCGAGAGCGGCTTTTCGATCCGGTCGTTGGACAGCACGGTCATCCGGCACGACCGCCGCGAGCCTGTCGAGGGCTTGGCCGTCGTGGCGGAGAAGTCGAAGATTTGAACGGTGATCTTGCTGCGAAAAAGCCCGAATCGCGTGTCGGGTTGGACGGCGCGGAGATCGCAGGAGGGACCCATGCGCTGGAACATGCTGGTATTGGCATCTTGCCTGGCGGTGGCGGGCTGCGTCGGCGGCAGCTCGATGTCGGAACGCCAGGACGAGAATGTCCAGTCCTCGCTGCAATATGACAGCGTGCCCTGCGATCAGTTGCTGGCCAACCGCAACGCGCTGGCGCAACAATACAATCTGCCGGTCACGGCAAAGCCGACCTTCTCCAATCCGGCGATGGGCTTTGGTCCCTTCACGCCGGACATGCGCTCCAAGGCGCAGCGGGATACCGACAAGGCAAGCGGCGAGATCGATGCCATGAGCCGTTCGATCGAAAGGCGCGATTGCGGCAAGCCGAAGAAGAACGACAAGCTCGCGCTTCCCGGTTCGAAGCCTGCTTCGCAGCCTCAGTAACCCGCTTCGCGGTCGACGAGATTGTCGAGCTTCTCGCCTCGCTCGAAGGCGGCCATCTGTCTAAGCATGATCGGCACCAGATGCGTAGGGTCGGAGGTCGCCGCCGCATGCGGCGTGACGAACACTTTCGGATGGCCCCACAGCGGGCTGGTCTTCGGCAGCGGTTCGACCTCGAAAACGTCTAGGCTCGCTTCCTTCAGCGTGCCGTCATCAAGCGCGCGCTGGATGTCGGCGTCCCTCTGCAGCCGGCCACGGCCGGCATTGATCAGCACCGCGCCGCCGAGGCCATTGCGCTTGCGCAACTCCTTCAGCACGCCGTAATTGATGATTCCCTGCGTTTGCGGCGTGAGCGGCAACAGCACCACCAGTATGTCCGTGGCGTTGAGGAACGGGATCAGTCCCGCTTCGCCGGAATAGGTCGAAACCCCCTTCATCGGCCGATCGCTGCGTGACCAGCCATTGACCGCAAAGCCAAGCGACAAGAGCGCCGACGCTGCCGAGCGGCCGAGATTGCCAAGCCCCATGATGCCAACGGAAATATCGTTGGCCGCGCGCTGCGTCGGTTCGTGCCAGATCTTTTTTGACTGTTGCGCCCGATAGAGCATCCCCTGGCGGTGATGGTCGAGGACCCGCCAGGCGACAAATTCGGTCATATGTTGCGTCAGATTGTCGGCGACCACGCGGACGATCGGCACATCCGGCAAGCCGGGATCGGCGAAGATGTGGTCGACGCCGGCGCCGACCGAGAAGATGGCGCGCAGGTTGGGCAGCCCGGAGAGCAGGTTGGGCTTGTGCTTCCACACCACCGCATAGTCGATCGAGGGATCGCTCGGGCCCGCGGGCTCCAGCACCACCTCGCGTTCGGTCGACAGCAATTCGTGCCAGCGTTGCGGGTGAAAGCCAGTAAGGGCAAGCAGGACTTTGCCTTTTTCCATTCTCGGATTTCTTCTCTGTTGTGTCGGCCCTGAAGCCATTCCAGGAAAAGTGCGTAGCGGTTTTCCGTCCGGAATTGCGCAAAGCAAATATGCTACTCGCTCACCACGCCGGACGGGGCCGTCTCGATGCGGAATGCAGCAGAGATCAGAGCCCTTGTATAGTCGGTCTGGGGGCTGCCGAAAATCTGTTCGGCTGGTCCGGCTTCGACGATCTGGCCGTTGCGCATGACGATCACGTCGTTCGCAAGGGCGCGGATCACTTTCAGGTCGTGGCTGATGAACAGGTAGGCGAGATCATGCTTTGCCTGCAGGTTGCGCAGCAGATCCACCACCTGCGCCTGCACGCTCATGTCAAGCGCCGAGGTCGGCTCGTCGAGCATGACGAACCGCGGATTGAGCACCATGGCGCGGGCGATGGCGACGCGCTGGCGCTGGCCGCCCGAAAATTCATGCGGATAGCGGTGGCGCGTTTCGGGATCGAGCCCGACTTCCTTGAGCACCTCGACCACCTTGTCGTCGCGCTCGTCGGGGGTCAGCTTCGATGCATGGATCTTCAGCCCTTCCTCGATGATCTCGGAAATGGACATGCGTGGACTGAGCGACCCGAACGGATCCTGGAAGACGATCTGCATCTCGCTTCTCAGCGGCCGCATGGCGCTGAACGAAAGCTCGTTGATGTCGCGGCCGTTGAAATTGATCGTGCCGGTCGAGGAGATCATCCTGGCCAGCGCCAGCCCGAGCGTCGTCTTGCCGGAGCCGGATTCGCCGACCACGCCGAGCGTCTGCCCGGCGCGAACCGTCACGTCGATGCCGTCCACCGCCTTCACATGGTCGACGGTGCGGCGGAAGAAGCCGCGTTTGATCGGGAACCAGACCTTGATGTCCGTGCCCGTGATCACCGCCTTGGCGTTGGCATTCGCCGCCGGCGGCTTGCCCTTCGGCTCGGCGGCCAGCAGGTGCTTGGTGTAGGCATGCTGCGGGTTGGCGAAGATGTCCTTGGTCGGGCCCGTCTCGACGATCTTGCCCTTGGTCATCACGCAGACGCGGTCGGCGACCTTCCTGACGATGCCGAGGTCATGGGTGATGAACAGCATCGACATGCCCTTGCGGCTTTTCAGGCCTGCGAGCAGCTCGAGGATCTGTGCCTGCACGGTGACGTCGAGCGCCGTCGTCGGCTCGTCGGCGATCAGCAGCTCCGGCTCGTTGGCCAGAGCCATGGCGATCATGACGCGCTGGCGCTGGCCGCCCGAGAGCTGGTGCGGATAGGCGTCGAGCCGCTTCTGCGGATCGCGGATGCCGACCTCGGTCAGCAATTCCAGCACCCGCGCCCGCGCCTGCCGGTCGCCAAGCCCCTGGTGCAGCTTCAGCACCTCGACGATCTGCTGCTCGATCGTGTGCAGCGGATTGAGCGAGGTCATCGGCTCCTGGAAGATCATGGTGATCTTGTTGCCGCGAACGCCGCGCAACGCCTTCTCGTTGGCGCTCAGCAGATCGGCGCCATGGAACAGGACCCTGCCCGAGGGATGGCTGGCCGTGGGATAGGGCAGGAGCTTCAGCACCGACAGTGCCGACACCGACTTGCCGGAGCCGGATTCCCCGACGAGTGCCAGCGTCTCGCCTTTGGCGATGTCGAAGGAGGTATGATCGACGGCAACCGACTGCATGCCGCCCTGTGCGAAGGCAACGCTGAGGTCACGGACGGAAAGCAGCGGCTCGCTCATTTGAACGTCTTGCGCGGATCGAAGGCGTCGCGCGTCGCTTCGCCGATGAAGACCAGCAGCGACAGCATCAGCGAAATCACGATGAAGCCCGAGATGCCTAGCCACGGCGCGTTGAGGTTGCGCTGCGCCTGCTTGAGCAGTTCGCCGAGCGAGGCGGAGCCCGGCGGCAGGCCGAAGCCGAGATAGTCGAGCGAGGTGAGCGTCGAGATCGAGCCTGAGAGCAGGAAGGGCAGGAAGGTCAGCGTCGCCACCATGGCGTTGGGCAGAAGGTGACGGAACATGATGGTGAGGTTGGGCACGCCAAGCGCCCGTGCCGCGTTGACATATTCGAAGTTGCGCGCGCGCAGGAACTCGGCCCGCACCACGCCGACCAGCGCCACCCAGGAGAACAACAGCATCAGCCCGAGCAGGATGAAGAAGCCGGGCGGCAGGATGGCGGCGACGATGAGCAGGAGATAGAGCACCGGGATCGCCGACCAGATTTCGATGAAGCGCTGGAACAGAAGGTCCGTCCAGCCGCCGAAATAGCCTTGCACCGCGCCCGCCGCGACGCCGATCAGCGAGGAGCCGATCGTCAGGATCAACCCGAACAGCACCGAGATCCTGAAGCCGTAGATGAGCCGGGCCAGCACGTCGCGTGCCTGGTCGTCGGTGCCGAGCCAGTTCCAGTTGCCGACGATGCAGTTGGGGTCGGCCTCGCCTTGCGGATACTGGCTGCAGCGCGCCTTCCTGTCGTAGAGCCAGGAGGGTTTGGCGGGTGCCGCTTCCGGAATGGCGTTGTTGACCGTCTGGTAGGAGTAGCGAACCGGCGGCCAGATCATCCAGCCATTGGCATTGATCTCGTCCTGGATGACCGGATCGCGATAGTCGGTCACCGCATAGAAGCCGCCGAACTTCTCTTCCGGATAGGCGACCAGCACCGGAAACAGGATCTCGCCCTTGTAGGAGGCGATGATCGGCTTGTCGTTGGCGATGAGTTCGGAACCGAGCGACAGCACGAACAGGACGAGGAATATCCAAAGCGACCAGAAGCCGCGCCGGTTCGCCTTGAAGTTCTGCAGCCGCCGCTGGTTGAGCGGCGACAGCCATGGCCGGGCGGGCCGGCGCGCAGTGGTCTCGGCGGCTGCCTGCGCCATCAGATGTCTCTCCGCTCGAAATCGATGCGCGGATCGACCCAGGTATAGATCAGGTCCGACAGCAGGCCGACGAACAGGCCGAGTAGCGAGAAGATGTAGAGATTGGCGAAGACCACCGGATAGTCGCGGTCGATCACCGACTTGAAGCCGAGCAGGCCGAGGCCATCGAGCGAGAAGATGTTCTCGATCAAGAGCGACCCGGTGAAGAAGGCCGAGATGAAGGCTCCGGGAAAGCCAGCGATGACGATCAGCATGGCATTGCGGAAGACATGCCCGTAAAGCACTTTGCTCTCCGACAGGCCCTTGGCGCGCGCGGTCACTACATATTGCTTGCGGATCTCCTCCAGGAAGGAGTTCTTGGTCAGCAGCGTCGTGGTGGCGAAGGCCGACAGGACCAGCGCCGTCAACGGCAACGTCATGTGCCAGAAATAGTCGATGATCTTGTCAGGCCAGGACAGTTGGTCCCAATTATCGGAGACGATGCCGCGCAGCGGGAACCAGTCCCAGAACGAGCCGCCGGCAAACAGCACCATCAAAAGAATGCCGAACAGGAAACCGGGGATGGCGTAGCCGACGATGACGACGCCGCTTGTCCAGACGTCGAAGGTGGAGCCGTCCTGAACCGCCTTGCGGATGCCGAGCGGAATCGAGATCAGGTAGGAGAGCAGCGTGATCCACAGCCCGATCGAGATCGAGACCGGCATCTTTTCCAGGATCAGGTCGAGCACCGAGATGTCGCGGAAATAACTGTCGCCGAAATCGAAGCGGGAATAATTCCACAGCATCATGCCGAAGCGCTCGAGCGGTGGCTTGTCGAAGCCGAACTGCTTCTCCAGCTTCTTGATGAATTCCGGATCCAGCCCCTGCGCGCCGCGATATTTCGAACTGACGTCGCCGGCGACGTCGAAATTGGGAGCGTTGGCGCCGGCGTCCCCGCCGCCGCCACCGAGGCGATCGGTCCCGCCCTGGTTGGTGAGCCTGGCGATCACCTGCTCGACCGGGCCGCCAGGAGCGAATTGGATGACGGCGAAGGAGATCGCCATGATGCCGAACAGCGTCGGGATCATCAGCAGGATGCGGCGCAGTATATAGGCGCCCATCAGCCTGCCGGGCCTTTATGAATGTGAGTATCAGGCTTTGCCAATTTTCGCCGCCTTGCCCTTGTCGACCCACCACAGCGCTTCGACCGGGAAGCCGAAATCGGGTTTGTGCTCGGGAAAGCCGAACATGTCCCAATAGGCGCTTCGATGATTCGCCGCGAACCAACTTGGAATCCAATCGCGCCGCGCGCGCAAGACCCGGTCGAGCGCGCGCATCGCGATCGTCAAGGTTTCGCGGTCCTTGGCTGCGCCGACGGCATCGATCAGTGCGTCGATCGCCGGGCTTGCCGTTCCCGGCAGGTTGCGTGAGCCCGATATGGCCGCGGTGCGCGAGTGGAAGAAGATTTCGAGATCGTCGCGGGTCGGTGTCGCGGTGAACGAGAAAGCAGCGGAGATGAGATCGAAGTCGAACGAATTCTGCCGCAATTGATATTGCGCCGCGTCGACGAGCCGGATGGAGGCATTGATGCCGACAGCCTTCATGTTCTCCACCCAAGGCGCATAAACCTGCTCGAAGGTTTCGTCGTCGACCAGGATCTCGGCCGACAGCTGTCCGCCCTTGTCATTCTTGACAAAGTCGCCCGACCGCTTCCAGCCGGCATCGGCGAGGAGCTTGACCGCCTGGCTCAGCAGCTTGCGATCGCGCCCGGAACCGTTCGATACTGCCTGGGTCACCGCTTCGCCAAAAGTCTCGGGCGGGATCTGATTTCGCAACGGTTCCAGCAGCGCCAGTTCCTGCGGTGACGGCGTGCCTTCGGCGCGAAAATCCGATTTCTCGAAGCAGGACTGCGAGCGCTGGTAGGAGCCATAGAAGAAATTGCGTCGCGTCCATTCGAAGTCGAAGCAGAGCGCGATGGCCTGGCGCACACGCGGGTCGCGAAACTGCTCGCGCCGCTGGTTGACGGCGGTGGCCTGCATGGCAGGCACCGTATCCGCAGGGAATTCGTGCTTGACCACCTTGCCGGCGACGGCGGCCGGAAAGTCGTACTGCTTGGCCCAGACACGGGAGGTGAATTCCTCGCGGTAGAGGATTTCCCCCTTCTTGAACGCTTCGAAGGCAACGTTGCGGTCCTGGTAGAACTCGACGCGGATCCGCCCGAAATTGTTCTGACCTCGATTGACCGGAAGGTCGTTGCCCCAATAGTCGGGCACCCGCTCATATTCGATCCATCTCCCTGCCGACCAGCGCCCAACCTTGTAGGCGCTTGAACCCAAGGGTGGGTTCATCTGCGAGGAATCGAATGGGTTGGCCGTGTAGAAGGCCTTCGACAGGATCGGAAACAGGACGACGTTGAGGATCGTGCGTGCCGTGTGCTTGCCGGAGAATTTGAGCTGCAGCGTATGAGCATCGACGGCGACGGCGTCTACCAGATGCGTCAACGGCAGCGCGTAGTCCGGATGACCCTTGTCCTTCAGCAGCTTGAAGGTGAAGGCGGCGTCCTCGGCCGAGAGCGGCGTGCCGTCGTGGAAGCGTGCCTGCGGGCGCAACGAAAAGGTGAAGCTGTTGCGGTCGTCTGAAATCGTGACGCTCTCGGCGACCAGCCCGTAGACGGCGTCGGGCTCATCGAACGCCCTCACCATCAACTGGTCGAAGCACATTTCCATCCGTTGCGGTGAATCGCCTTTGGGAACGAAGGAATTCAGCGTGTTGAAGGTGAGCGGGCTTTGATTTGCGCCCCAGTTCGGCGGCAGGAAATTGAACGTGCCGCCCTGCGGTGCGTCGACATTGACATAGTCGAAATGCGTGAAGTCAGGCTTGTACTTCAAGTCGCCGAAGGCCGACAGGCCATGCAGTTTGACTCCGGTCGGCGTCTCGGCGAAAGCCAGGCCCGGCAGCAGCGCTGCGGCGGTCGCCGCCGCGCCGAGCGCCAGGAAGTCGCGACGAGGAAGCACCGGCTGCCGCCCCATCAGTTGAGTCCCTTGTACTTGGCTGCCAGCGCGTTTTCTTTGTCGGGATCGATCCACCAGGAATCGATATCGACGCCGCGGTAGCTCGGCTGCTTCTGCGGCATGCCGAACTTGTTCCAGTAGGCGAGCCACACCACCGCGCGGTAATATTGCGGCACGACGTAGTAGTTCCACAACAGCACCCGATCGAGCGCATGGGTGGCGGCGACGAGGTCCTCGCGGTCGGTGGCGAAGATGATGCGGTCGACCAGCGCATCGACGACTGGATTCTTGATGCCGGAATAATTGCGCGATCCCGGCGTCTCCGCAGCCTTCGAGCTCCAGAAATCGCGCTGCTCGTTGCCGGGCGATTCCGACTGACCGAGCTGGCCGATGATGACGTCATAGTCGAAATTGTTGCGGCGGTTGATGTACTGGGTTGGATCGATGATGCGCAGCGTCGCATCGACGCCGATCTTGCGCAGATTGGCGATCCAGGGGCTGGAGATGACCTGATCCGTGTCGGCCGCGCCGAGGACCTCGAATTTGAACGGCTGACCGGTCTTGGCGTTCACCATCTTGCCGCCCTTGATCACCCAGCCCGCCTGGGCGAAAAGATCGACCGCCTGCTTCAGATATTTCCGTTCCGACTGCGGCGAGTCATAGACCGGCAGCTTGAATTCCTGCGTGAACAGTTCGGGAGGCAGCTTGTCGCGGTACTTTTCCAGAATTTCCAGTTCCTTGCCTTGCGGCAGCCCGCTCGACGCCAGCTCGGTGCCTTGGAAATAGCTCTGCGTGCGCGTGTTCGAGTTGAAGAACAGCGTGCGGTTCATCGTCTCGAAGTCGAACGGATAAGTCAGCGCCGCTCGCACCAGCCGATCCTGGAACAGCGGCCGCCGCTGATTGAGCATGAATGCCTGCATCGGCTCCGGCGAGGTGGTCTTGAACTCTTTCTTGATGACGTCGCCGGCCTTGGTTGCGGGGAAATTGTAAAATGTCGCCCAACGCCTTGAGCTGTTCTCCGACTTGATATCTTGAAGTCCGCCTTTGGTGAAAGCTTGCCAGGCGGCGTTGTCATCCAGGATGTAGGTGAAGCGCTGGGTATCGAAGTTTTCGCGCCCGATCTTCACCGGCAGCTTGGCGCCCCAGTAGTCGGGCACGCGCTGCCAGACGATCTCCGAACCTGGCTTGAAGCTGGCGATCTTGTAGGCTGCCGAACCGAGCGGCGGCTCGAGCGTCGACTTTGTGATGTCGCGCTTCTTGCCGCTGGCGTCGGTGCCTTCCCACCAGTGCTTCGGCAACACAACCAGATCGCCAAGGATCTTGGGCAATTCGCGATTGCCCTTCTGGTTGAAATGGAACTCGACCTCGCGATCCGAGACGGCGACCGCTTCGGTCACGTTCTCGAAATAGCGGCTGTACATCGGGCTGTTGGCCTTCAGCACCTGGAACGACCAGATCACGTCGTCGACGGTGATCGGCTGGCCGTCATGCCATTTGGCTCGAGGGTTGAGCCGGTAGGTCGCGGACGAATAATCCGAGGGATACTTATAGGCCTCGGCGACCAGCGGATGGCTGACGCTGCCTTCGTCCGTCGCCTGATCCATCAGCGTGTCGTAGAGAAGCCCGCCGCCGAACTCTGCGAAGCCGGCCGCCGGCGACCCCTGCACGATGTAGGGATTGAAGCTGTCGAAAGTGCCGACGACAACGGTGTTGTACGTGCCGCCCTTCGGCGCGTTCGGATTGACGTAGTCGTAGCGCTGGAAGTTGTCGCCGTACTTGGAGGGACCGATTAGCGAGGAGGTGGTGCGCCATTCGTCGGCGAAGCTGGCCTGCAGGCTGACGATAAAGGCAACCGCCAGCGATGCGAAAAATGTCGGGGAGCGGCCCACCGTCATGCGTTCTCCTCGTCACGAGCCTTCGAGCGTTTGACGCAATTCCGAACGGAAACCGGATCCCACTTTTCCTGGAATTGCTTCGCCCACCGGCAATCTAGATCATTTGACGCCGGTGAAAACCGCAAGCGACGGCTTTTGTCGCCACGTATGCGGTTTTCCTAACAGAAAAGCCGGAACGAACCCGGCTTTTCTGAGGTTGCCTTCAATGACAAATTGTTTATTGAGCGGGCGCCGCCGGCTTTGCCGGCGCGGCTCCTTCTGCCGGCTTGGCGGCTTCCGCCGGCTTCGCGCCTTCGGCGGGCTTGGCTTCGGCCGAAGCACCCGGCTGCGGCAGCGGCTTCGGACTGTCCGACAGCGTGCGCAGATAGGCGATCACGTTGGCGCGGTCTTCATCCTTGGGCAGGCCGGCGAAGCCCATGGCCGTGCCCTTCACGAACTTCTTCGGCGCGTTGATGAAGTGGTTGAGATTATCGTAGGTCCACTTCTCGGCGCCGCCCTTCGAAAAATCCTTCATGCCGGCCGAATAGGCAAAGCCTTCATGCTCGGCGACAGGGCGGTCGACGATGTCCCACAGATCAGGGCCGACCTTGTTGGGGCCGCCCTTTTCGCCGGAGTGGCAGGCCTGGCACTTCTTGAAGACGGCCGCGCCCGCCTCGACATTGGCGGTGGCGAGCAGGTCTGCGATCGGCTTGGCTTCGGCGGCAGGTCCAGCGGCGCCGCCTTCGGTCGGCTCGGCCGCCTCGATGGCGAAGCCGGGCTTCTCGGGCGCCGGCGAGGCGAACAGCGCATCCGAGACGATGCCCACCGAAAACACGATGAAGACGGTACCGAGGAATCCGCCGAGCAGCTTGTTGACTTCGTTGGAATCCATACGCCCCTTGCTCCCTTTTCCGGCGGACCATCCCGTCCACTCCGTCCGTCGGTATCGCGAACGGCCTCGAAGGCCGGTTAAATCGCGCGGAAACTAGGTCTTTTGCTTCGGCGTTGCAACACCTATAAGGGCGCTTCCAGTGAGACCTTTTGCCACTTTCCATCCGCTTTCCCGGCCGCCTCGAAAGTCCCATGTCGACATTGATCCTGATCCCCGCCCGCATGGCCTCGACGCGCCTGCCGGGCAAGCCGCTGGCAGACATTGCCGGCGTGCCGATGATCGTGCATGTCGCGCGCCGCGGAACCGAAGCCGGGCTTGGCCGCGTCGTCGTGGCGACCGACAGCGACGCGGTTGCGGACGCCGTTCGCTCGCATGGCTTCGAAGCGGTCATGACACGGTCGGATCATGAATCGGGGTCCGACCGCATTTTCGAGGCGCTCACCGCGCTCGATCCGCATGACAAGGTCGAGACCATCGTTAATGTGCAGGGCGACCTCCCGACCATCGATCCCGAAATCATCGGCGCATCGCTGCGGCCTTTCGCCGACGCCGCTGTCGACATCGCCACGCTCGGCGTCGAGATCGTCCGCGACGAGGAGAAGACCAACCCGAACGTCGTCAAGATCGTCGGCTCGCCGCTGTCGGAGACCCGGCTCAAGGCGCTCTATTTCACGCGTGCCACAGCACCCTGGGGCGAGGGGCCCCTCTACCACCACATCGGCCTCTACGCCTATCGGCGCGCTGCACTCGAACGCTTCGTGGCGCTGACGCCGTCGCCGCTGGAGCGCCGGGAGCGGCTGGAGCAGTTGCGGGCGCTGGAAGCCGGCATGCGCATCGACGCCGAAATCGTCCGATCGCTGCCGCTCGGCGTCGATACGCCCGCCGATCTCGAGCGCGCAAGGCGAATTCTTTCAAACTGAGACCTCCGCAAGAGAGACTTTGGCGCATGCCCGAAAAGATCAACAGAATTTCCTTCCAGGGCGAACCAGGCGCCAACTCCGACACCGCCTGCCGCAACATGTTCCCGTCGATGCAGCCGTTGCCCTGTCCGACCTTCGAGGATGCCTTCAATGCGGTCGAGACCGGCAAGGCCGAACTCGCCATGATCCCGATTGAGAACACCATCGCCGGGCGCGTCGCCGACATCCACCATCTGCTTCCGGAATCCAGGCTGCATATCGTCGGCGAGTATTTTCTGCCGATCCACTTCCAGCTGATGGTGCTGCCCGGCGTCAGGCGCGAAGAGATCAAGACCGTGCACAGCCATATTCATGCGCTTGGCCAGTGCCGCAAATACATCCGCAAGAATGGCTGGAAGCCGGTGGTCGCCGGCGACACCGCCGGTTCGGCGAAGATGATTTCCGAGCTCAAGGACCGGACCATGGCCTCGCTCGCGCCGGCGCTCGCCGCGGAACTCTATGGCCTGGACATACTCGAGAAGAATGTCGAGGACACCGACAGCAACGTCACCCGCTTCGTCGTGCTGACCAAGAACAAGCAATGGGCCGAACGCCCGTCGGCCGATGCCAAGATGATGACCACATTCATCTTCCGCGTCCGCAACGTGCCGGCCGCGCTTTACAAGGCCATGGGCGGCTTCGCCACCAACGGCATCAACATGACCAAGCTCGAGAGCTACCAACTCGGCGCCTTCACCGCGACGCTGTTCTATGCCGATATCGAGGGCCATCCCGACGATCCGCTGGTCAAGCTGGCGCTCGACGAACTGCGCTTCTTCTCGCGCGAGATGCGGATCCTCGGCGTCTATCCGGCAAGCGCGTCGCGCGAGCAGTGGAAGATCGCGGATTAGGCCGACGAGCTAAAACCCGAGCGGCACGTAATCGATCTCCATGAACGCCTCGACCTCCGGCATCCAGCGGTCGCGGACGAAGGCGACATGGTCGGGGTGCTCGTTGTATCGGGTGTAGGCGGCCTGGTCGGCGAACTCCATCGAGAAGCCGAAGCGATAGTCGTTCTTGGGGCTGACCTGCCGCAACTGCTCGAAATGAGTGACGCCCTTGATCCCGGCGAGGATCTTCTTGGCGTCATGGAGGAAGCGCTTCTCCTCCAGAGAATGCGGCGCATGCTTCAGCGTGAACACGACGGTGTGACGGATCATTGCCCCTCTCCGGCTTTCATTGCGCGCTGTCGACCCAGGCGCGGATGAGGTGATGCGCGATCGCCCCTTTCGGCGGCGTGATCAGATTGTCGGGATGCGTTCGCTCCAGCATGGAGCGGACCTCCTCGCGCGCAAACCAGCGGCAGTCCTCCAACTCGTTGAGATCGGCCTGGATATCCTCGTTGAGCGGTTCGCCGAAACAGCCGATCATCAGCGAATAGGGGAACGGCCAGGGCTGGCTGGCATGGTAGACGACGCGGCCGAGCCGAATCCCGGCTTCTTCCAGCGTCTCGCGGCGCACCGCCGCCTCGATGGTCTCTCCCGGTTCGATGAAGCCGGCAAGCGCCGAATACATGCCCGGCGCGAAATGGCGTCCGCGCCCCAGCAGGCATTTCTCGCGCGTCACCGTCAGCATGATCGCCACCGGATCCGTGCGCGGAAAATGGTCGGTGCCGCAGGTCGGGCAGTGTCGCCTGTAGCCGCCCGCCCGCATTTCCGAAGGATTGCCGCATTTGCTGCAGAAGGCGTGGCTGGCATGCCAGGCAAGCAGCGCCGCCCCTTGCGCCAGCGCTCCGGCCGCGCCCTCGTCGATCAGTCCCTGCATATAGACGGAGCGGTAGTCGATCGCTTTGACCGTCTCGGGCAGACTCTCCGGCTCGATGCCGGCGGGCACGGCCAGCACCGGGCCGCTGTCGGAAATGCCGAGCAGCACGCCGCGCTCGAGCGAGGCCTCGTAGGGCTGACTTTCCGCCGCCCCAAACCAGGGATCGAATCTGCCGTCCTCCAGCTTGAGATAAAGCCGGCCGCCATGCATCAGCAGGAGCCGCGTCGATCGGTCGGCGAGCGCCTTTTCCACGGCGTCGTCGGCGCGGTTTTCCGATTGCCGGTCGATCTGATTGCCGGCAAAGCCGACGAACTGGCTCGGCTCGCGCAATGGCGCGTCAAACAGGCGAAAGCTCATGGGGACTCGAAAAATTGTTCGGAACGGTGTGAGGCGTCAGTCTATAGCGCTGCCTTGATGGTTTCGGCAAAGCGACGGATCTCGGAACTTTTGTAGGGCTCGCGTATGCCGTGCCCCCAAACGGGTCCGGGCCAGCCGGGATCGCCCTCGGACCGGGCGATGACGTGGACATGCAGCTGGCGCACGATGTTGCCGAGCGCCCCTGTGTTGATCTTGGTGCAGCCGGTCGTCTTCTTCAGCGCCTGCGCCACCATGTTGGTTTCGAAGATGAGCATGGTCTGGTCGAGCGGAGTCATCTCGTGAATCTCTTCTACGCCTGGGCGTTGCGGCACCAGAATGAGCCACGGCCAGCGCCGGTCGTTCATCAGCCTGAGTTCGCACAGGCCGAGCCACATCAGCTGCTCGCTGTCCGCTTCGAGCCGGGCATCCAGCGCAAATCCGGCCTTGAGGCCCGGCAGCATAGGCGTTTCCTTCGTTTTTTGTGAATGCTTCAAACCCTGAACGCTAGAGCGGCGGCAAGGTGGCTGCAAGTGATTCATTGGCCGCTGCTGCGGATTTGAAGGCTTTCCCGCCTATGGGGCCGGCGCGTCATTCACCTCTACCCTTGCATTTCGCCGCCGAATTGCCGATATGGAGCGCGGGAGGTTGGTGGTGGACGATCCACTCGCCAACCGGGTCAGGTCCGGAAGGAAGCAGCCCTAACGAGCCCGGAACGGGTCATTGTTCCAGCCTCCCGCCTCTTCGCCTTGCTCCCGCGACATTGACGGCGCCAAGCCGTGCGGGCGAGACTGTGCGCAGGAATCGGCCGCCTTCCGTCGCGGTCCTTGGAGCTTTTGACGGCGAATGAGCGAAGCCGGAAATGTGGGGGCTGAAAGTCTGGAGACAGGCAAGGCCGGCGCCTATCGCGTGCTGGCCCGCAAATATCGTCCCTCCAATTTTTCCGAGCTGATCGGCCAGGAGCCGATGGTCCGCACGCTGACCAATGCCTTCGCCACAGGCCGCATCGCCCAGGCCTGGATGCTGACCGGCGTACGCGGGGTCGGCAAGACGACGACGGCGCGCATCCTGGCGCGGGCGCTCAACTACAAGACCGCGACCGTCGACCAGCCCTCTGTCGACCTCTCAATCCCTGGCGAGCATTGCCAGGCGATCATGGAGGGCCGCCATGTCGACGTGATCGAAATGGACGCCGCCTCGCATACCGGCATCGACGACATCAGGGACATCATCGACCGCGTGCGCTACGCGCCGGTGTCGGCCCGCTACAAGGTCTATATCATCGACGAAGTGCACATGCTCTCCACCCAAGCCTTCAACGGCCTGTTGAAGACGCTGGAAGAGCCGCCGCCGCACGTCAAATTCATCTTCGCCACCACCGAGATCCGCAAGGTGCCGATCACCGTGCTGTCGCGCTGCCAGCGCTTCGATCTTCGACGCATCGATGCCGGCGCGCTGGTCGCCCATCTTGCGGCGATCGCCGCCAAGGAAGGCATCTCGGTCGACGACGAGGCGCTGGCGATGATCGCCCGCGCCGCCGAGGGCTCGGCGCGCGATTCGCTCTCCATCCTCGACCAGGCGATCGCCCATGGCAGCGGCGCGGTGAGCGCAGAGGCCGTGCGCGCCATGCTGGGGCTCGCCGACCGCGCCCGCATCATCGACCTGTTCGAGCATGTCATGAAGGGCGATGTCGCGGCGGCATTGGCCGAATTCCGGGCGCAATATGATACGGGCGCCGATCCGGCCGCCGTGCTCACCGATCTTGCCGAATTCAACCATCTCGTCACCCGGCTGCGTTTCGTCCCGTCCGCGGCCGACGATGCTTCGCTTTCCGAGGACGAGCGCCGGCGCGGCGCCGAATTCGCCAGCGCGCTGTCGGTGCGCGTCCTGTCGCGCACCTGGCAGATGCTGCTCAAGGGCATTCCCGAGGTGCAGTCCTCGAACCGTCCTGTCAGTGCCGGCGAGATGGTGCTGATCCGCCTGGCGCATGCCGCCGACCTGCCGACGCTCGACGAGGCATTGAAATCGCTGGAGGATGCCGCACCCGTTGCCAGTGGGGCGCCGCGCGCCAACGGGGCGCCGGCCAGCGCAGCCGTGCCAGGCCCCGGCAATGGCGGCGGCGCAAGCGCGGTGGCACAGGCGCGGATGCCGGCCTCCAACGGTGGTGCGCAGACGATGCGGCTGGTCGAGGCACAGCCCGTGCCGGCGGCCTTCGTTCCGGCACCCGAGCCGGTCGTCGAGACGCCCGCCGTTCCGGTGAAGTCGCTGGCCGATATCGCAGCCCTCGCCGACGCCAATCGCGACATCGCCTTCAAAGTGCTCTTGAAGCGCTGCGTGCGGCTGGTCCGCATCGAGCCCGGCCGCATCGACGTCAGCCTGACCGACGACGCGCCGAAGATGCTGCTCAACGATCTGACGTCCAAGCTGCGCGCCTGGACCGGTCGCAACTGGCTGGTCTCGCTTTCGAAGGACGAGGGCGGCCAGACCCTGGCCGAAATGGAGACGACGAAGCGCGAGAACGCCTTCTCGGATGCCAGGAGCGACCCGACTGTCGCCGCGATCCTCGCCCGCTTCCCCGGCGCGAAGATCATCGATGTGCGCATTCCCGATACACCGGAAGCCGAGACGGCCGATGCAGATCTGCCCGTTGAGCCGGCTTCCGACGACGAAGACAGCTGAAGCAAAAGGATCATAGGGATGAAGGATCTTCTCGGCCTGATGGGCAAAGCGAAGGAAATGCAGGCCAAGTTCCAGGCCATGCAGGACGAGATCGCGACTCTCGAGGCAACCGGCCAGGCGGGCGGCGGCCTGGTCAGCGTGACGCTGACCGGCAAGTTCGAAATGAAGGCGCTGAAGATCGATCCGTCACTGCTTAAGGCCGATGAGGCCGAGATCCTGGAAGACCTTCTGCTCGCCGCGCACAATGATGCCAAAAATAAGGTCGAGCAGGTCATGCAGGAGAAGACCAAGGCGTTGACCGCCGGTCTGCCTATACCGCCCGGAATGAAATTGCCGTTCTGAGACGTCTGCCGTCAGTTAATTGATTGTGAACGGAAATCGAGCCCCGCCGGCAGTATTAACTATTTGCCGGCGTTGCTCACGGGCTCATTTCCGGACATTCATAAAGTTTTACCCAAGTCCAGATATTGCTAACGATCTAGCCATCTTTTTGCCTGAAAGAGTCTCATTCTTGCCACATCTCGGGGCGGGCTGGCATCTGGAAATGAGGCTTTTTTGTTGATCGCGACGCGATGGAAGACGCCGCTGCTTATCGGCATCGTCACTTCCCCCTTGTTTCTGGCCGGCTGCAGCCAGACCACCTCACATGGCATGTCGGTGGCGAGCCTGGCCGACGCCGTCACGCCGAGCTTTCTGAGCTCGCGTTCCTACACGATGAAGGACAAAGAGTGCCTGCAAAGGGCGATGTTCTTCGAGTCCAACCGGTCGAGCCGCGACGGCATGATCGCCGTCGGAACGGTGGTGATGAACAGGCTGCGTTCGGGCCAGCATGGCAGCACGATCTGCGAGGTGGTCGGCGAGAAGGGCCAGTTCGCCCCCGGCGTGCTGACGCGGCCGATGAACTCGAGGGCGCTGCCCGACGTCGAGGAGGCGGCCGAGGCGGTGCTCAAGGGCGAGCGCAAGGCCAAGCTCAAGAACACGATGTTCTTCCATACCGCCGGCCTGCGTTTCCCATATAACAACATGCACTACACGATGGTCGCCGGCGGCAATGCCTTCTATGAGAAGCGCGGCCGCAACTGGCGGCCGTTGCCGGACGAACCGACGGTCGCCCTGGCCGCGGCCGCACCGCAGAAAACCGCGCCTGCCGCGCCGGTGCTGGTTGCTTCCGCCGAGCCGGTGGTCAAGACGATCGTGCATCCGGATCCGGCCAAGCAGGCCGGCATGAATTCGGCTGCCGCGCCGGCCGAGACCTATGTGACCGCGTCTATCGCGCCGGCGCAGAAGTCCGGCCGCGTCACGGCGAAGCAGACGGTGGTGGCCATGCAGGAGCCGATGGAGGAGCCGGACGCGTCCCGCTTCGGCGGCTCGTTGAAGGGCCGCTATATCACTTCGGTGCCGAGCGCTCCGCAGGAAGCGGCGATGGGCTTCCAGTCGACGCCTGAGAACACCGACGCGATCGGCGCGCTGATCGTCAGCCAGAGCCGGCCGCTCCAAACCTACTGAACGGTCCCGTCTTCGACGACCCGCCTCGGCAGCAAGGCGTCGGGCTTTTCGTTTTGACGCGATTGCGGGCGGAAAACCGCTTCGCACTTTTTCTGGAATTGCTCTAGACCAGAGCGATGTCGAAACGAATCGCCGGTCCGGAGATCGAACGCCTGATCCAGCTTCTGGCCAAGGTGCCGGGGCTCGGTCCGCGCTCGGCACGGCGCGCGGCCCTCCATCTCATCAAGAAGAAAGAGCAACTGCTCGCGCCGCTCGCGGCCGCCATGGGCGAGGCGGTCGACAAGGTGCGCATCTGCTCGACCTGCGGCAATGTCGATACGTCCGACCCCTGCATGATCTGCACCGATCCGCGCCGCGATGCCGGCACGTTGATCGTCGTGGAGGATGTCTCCGACCTCTGGGCGCTGGAGCGCGCGGCGGCCATGAACGTGCGCTATCACGTGCTCGGCGGCACGCTGTCGCCGCTCGACGGCATCGGCCCCGACCAGCTCAACATCCGCTCCCTGGTCGACCGCATCGCCGGCGGCGAGGTGAAGGAAGTCATCCTCGCCGTCAACGCCACCGTCGAGGGTCAGACCACGGCGCATTACCTGACCGACCAACTGTCGGGCTTCGCGGTCAAGGTGACCAGGCTCGCGCATGGCGTTCCGGTCGGCGGCGAGCTCGACTATCTCGACGAAGGCACGCTCGCCGCGGCGCTGCGTTCGAGGACGGTGTTTTGAGGGATTGGGGGGTAGTCTGGCAATGACAGCATTCCTTCGCGCCCCCCTCTGTCCTGCCGGACATCTCCCCCACGAGGGGGGAGATTGGCAGTTTCGCCCTCGGCGCTCTTCCTGCAGCGCTGGCGATTGGCGAAAGCCGACGCGACCGTCAATCTCCCCCCAAGTGGGGGAGATGTCCGGCAGGACAGAGGGGGGCGCGACAGAACGCGGCTTTTCCAGGTTCAGCGTTGTGCTTCTTCTGCTCGCACTACTCAGTGTCTTCCTCCCCACCCCCTCCCTCGCCGCCCCCATCGACGACCAGTTCCGCTCCTGGCTGCAGACAGACCTTTGGCCCGAGGCCAAAACCAAAGGCATCTCCAAGAAGACCTTCGACGCTGCCTTTCTAGGGGTGAAACCGAACCTGAAACTGCCGGACCTCGTCATGCCCGGCGAGCAGCCGACGACGCCGCAGAAGCAGCACCAGGCCGAGTTCGGCCCGCCCGGCAACTATTTCGCCGAAAGGACCGTTCGCGCCGTCACCGCCGGTGGTCGGACGCGCGAGGGCGCGAATGCGCGAGTGCTGGGGCTGATCGAGAAGCGCTATGGCGTGCCGGGTGAGGTCGTGCTGGCGATCTGGGGCCGGGAGAGCGGTTTTGGCGCCGCCAAGATGCCCTACGACGCCTTCGAGGTGCTGGGCACAAAAGCGTTCATGTCGACCAAGAAGGATTTCTTCCGCACCGAGGTGCTGGCTGCGCTCGAGATCGTCGAGCGCGGGCTCGCTCCGGTCAACGCCATGAAGTCGTCCTGGGCCGGTGCGCTTGGCCAGCCGCAATTCATGCCGACTTCGTTCCTCAAGCACGCCGTCGACTTCGACGGCGATGGCCGCCCCGACATCTGGAACTCGACGCCGGACATTCTCGCCTCGATTGCCAACTACCTCGTCCATTATGGCTGGGTCCGGGGCCGTGGCTGGGGCTTCGAGGTCACGGTGCCGGCGAAAGTCTCCTGCTCGCTCGAAGGCCCCGATCAGGGCAAGAAGATTGCCGACTGGGCGGCGATGGGCATTGCGCGCGTCGGCGGCAGGGCGTTCCCGGCGAGCGAGCTGAAGGCCGAGGGCTTCCTGCTCATGCCCGCCGGCCGCAACGGTCCAGCCTTCATCGTCACGCCGAATTTCTACGTGCTGAAGGAATACAACACCAGCGACCTCTACGCGCTGTTCATCGGCCATGCCGCCGATCGCATCGCCAAGGGCGACGCCACTTTCGCCGGCGCCTGGGGCGCGGTCGGCGATCTGCATCGTTCCGACATCGCCGCCTTGCAACGGGCGCTGGAGGCCAAAGGCTACGATGTCGGCAGTGCCGACGGCCTGCCCGGCTTCAAGACGCGCCGCTCGATCGGCGCATGGCAGGCGAAGAACGGCAGGGCCGCCACCTGCTTTCCCGACGCAGCGCTGGTTGCGCAACTGCAGTAACGGCGACATCCCGGCGTCGCCTAGGGTGAGCAAATTCTTTCCGTTCGGCGGCTTTAAATAGCCGGCGTAGAGTTGGACGCTTAGCTGTCCGTCCTGGTCCAATAAGCTGTCTTGCAGATAGGCGCTGCTGGTTCGAGCACCGCCGAATAGGGTGTTGACCAACTGGACAAAAAACACGACGCTACGTGGTCCAAGCCGCTGTCGGCTTCGAGAAGAATAATGCAATTCTGAGCCGGGAACTCAGCTCAACAAAACAGGGAACGATCACCATGATGCTGGAAAAGTTTGCTTTCCGTGGCTTGCTTGCTGGCGCGGCGATGGCTGCGCTGCTCACGGCGCCTGCTTTCGCCGTCACGCCCGCCGACACGCTGGTCGAAGGTTTCGCGTTCGACGACATCATCACCATGGATCCGGGCGAGGCGTTCGAGCTATCGACCGCAGAGGTCACCGGCAACACCTATGATCTGCTGGTCCGGCTCGACCTCAGCGATACCTCCAAGGTCAAGGGCGACCTTGCGGAGAGCTGGACCGTTTCCGACGACGGCCTGACCTATACCTTCAAGCTCAAACCCGGCATGAAGTTCGCCTCCGGCAACCCGATCACAGCAGCGGATGTCGCCTATTCCTTCGAGCGCGCCATCAAGCTGGACAAGAGCCCGGCATTCATCATCAACCAGTTCGGCATCAGCGGCGACAACGTCACCGAAAAGGCCAAGGCGGTCGACGACACCACCTTCCAGTTCGTCGTCGACAAGGCCTATGCGCCGAGCTTCGTGCTCAACTGCCTGTCGGCCACCGTCGCCTCAGTCGTCGACAGCAAGCTGGTCAAGGAACATGTCGCTGCCGTCACACCGAGCGCCGACTACAAATGGGACAATGACTTCGGCAATGCCTGGCTGAAGACCGGCTATGCCGGCTCCGGCCAGTTCAAGCTGCGTGAGTGGCGCGCCAATGAGGCCGTCGTGCTGGAACGCAACGACAATTACAATGGCGAGAAGGCCAAGCTCGCCCGCGTCATCTACCGCTACATGAAGGAAAGCTCGGCGCAGCGTCTGGCGCTGGAGGCCGGCGATATCGATGTCGCCCGCAACCTCGAGCCGAACGACCTCGACGCCGTCGCCAAGAACGCCGATCTGACGACGACGAGCGCGCCCAAGGGCACGGTCTATTATATCAGCCTCAACCAGAAGAACCCGAATCTCGCTAAGCCCGAGGTTCGACAGGCATTCAAGTATCTGGTCGACTATGATGCCCTGAGCTCGACCATCCTCAAGGGCATCGGCGAGATCCACCAGTCGTTCCTGCCCAAGGGCGACCTCGGCGCCGTCGACGACAATCCCTTCAAGCTGGATGTCGCCAAGGCCAAGGAACTGCTCGCCAAGGCCGGCCTGCCGGACGGCTTCAGCGTGACCATGGACGTGCGCAGCAAACAGCCCGAGACAGGCATGGCGGAATCGATCCAGCAGACGTTGGGACAGGCCGGCATCAAACTGGAGATCATCCCGGGCGACGGCAAGCAGACGCTGACCAAGTACCGCGCCCGCAACCATGACATCTATATCGGCCAGTGGGGCCAGGACTATTTCGATCCGAACTCGAACGCGCAGACCTTCGCCTCGAACCCGGACAATTCCGACGGCGCCAAGATCAAGACGCTCGCCTGGCGCAATGCCTGGGATATTCCGGACCTGACCAAGGAGACCGAAGCAGCGCTGCTGGAGAAGGACTCGGGCAAGCGTGCAGACATGTACAAGGACCTGCAGCAGAAGATCCTCGACACCAGCCCCTTCGTCATCATCCATCAGCAGCTGGAAGTGGCTGGACTGCGCAAAAGCCTCAAAGGCTTTGCGCTCGGCCCGAGCTTCGACACCAACTTCGTCGGCGCGGTTTCGAAGGAATAGTGTCAGCGGGCGCGCCACGTGAGCGTGGCTGAAACCCAGGCGACGGCCGGGCGCGGCAGCGCCCGCGGCGTCGCCATTCTATCGTCGCTCGGGAGTTTCCTGGTGATCGCGGTAACGACCTATCTAGGTCTTCTCGCGGTCACGTTCTTCATTGGCCGCGTCATCCCGATCGATCCGGTGCTGGCCGTGCTCGGCGATAGGGCCCCGACGGCCGTTGTCGAGCGTACGCGTCGCGAGATGGGTCTCGACCTGCCGCTGATCGAGCAGTTCTATATCTACGTCAAAAGCGCCCTCAACGGCGATTTCGGTACCTCGGTCCTGACCACCAATCCGGTGATGTCGGACATCCGCCGCGTCTTTCCGGCGACGATCGAGCTCGCCACGCTGGGCACCATCATCGGCGCCGTCATCGGCGTGCCGCTCGGCGTGCTGGCAGCGGTCCGGCGCGGCAGCTTGGTCGATCAGATCGTGCGCATCATCGGCCTGATCGGTTATTCCGTGCCGATCTTCTGGCTTGGGCTTCTTGGCCTCGTCCTGTTCTACGCCAAGCTGCAATGGGTCGCGTTTCCGGCGCGGCTCGACGTCGTCTACGAGTACAGCTTTACGCCAGTCACCGGCTTCTATCTCCTCGATGCGGCGATGCAGGGCCAGTGGGACGTCTTCTACGACGCTTTCCGCCACATCATCCTGCCGGCCTCGCTGCTCGGCTATTTCGCGCTTGCCTATATCAGCCGCATGACGCGCTCCTTCATGCTGAACGAGCTGGCGCAGGAATACATCGTCGCCGCGCGCGCCAAGGGCCTGTCCGAAACGCGCGTCATCTGGGCTCATGCCCTGCGCAATGCCGCGGTGCCGATGGTGACGGTAATAGCGCTGTCCTATGCGAGCCTGCTCGAAGGCTCGGTGCTGACCGAGACCGTGTTCTCCTGGCCCGGGATCGGCCTCTATATCACCAATTCGCTGCAGAACGCCGACATGAACGCGGTGCTCGGCGGCACCATCATCATCGGTTCGGTCTTTATCGCCATCAACCTTCTGTCCGATCTGCTCTACCGACTGCTCGATCCAAGGACCAAGGCCGGATGAGCAGGGGTATCGCACTTTCGGGCTTGGCTGCGGCCAACCACCCCCACTCCGGCCCTTCGGGCCACCTCTCCCCCTGCCCGGGGGAGAGGAAAAGCTGGTCGCCCGCTTGGCGCCTTTCCTCTTCCCCGTCGACCGCTCCGTCGAACGGGGAAGAGGTGGTCTGCGAAGCAGACCGGAGTGGGGGTCGACAGCCTCAAGAGGCATCGTCATGACCGCCTCCGACGCCGCCCCCCTCTCCCGCCGCGAATGGCTGCTCAGCGAACGGCCGGCTTCGCGCGTTCAGGCAAGGCTCGGCCGCGCCTATGTGGCGTGGCGGCGCTTCTCAGCCAACCGGCTGGCTTTAGTCGGCCTGTTGATCATCATCGGGCTCTTGGTGGTTGCTGCCTTTGCCGATGTGCTGGCGCCCTATTCGCCGACCGTCGGCGATCTCAAGAATGCCCGCCTGCTTCCGCCCGGCGCCGTGCACTGGTTCGGCACCGACGATCTTGGCCGCGATATCTATTCGCGCATCATCTATGGTTCGCGCTGGACGCTCTATGTCGTGATCCTCGTCGCAGTCATCGCCGCGCCCATCGGCCTGCTCGTAGGCACCGTGGCCGGCTATGCCAGCGGCTGGATCGATGCGATTCTGATGCGCATCACCGACATCTTCCTCGCCTTTCCGAAGCTGGTGCTGGCGCTTGCCTTCGTCGCGGCCCTCGGTCCGGGCATCGAGAACGCGGTGCTGGCGATCGCCATCACCTCCTGGCCGCCCTACGCGCGCATCGCGCGCGCCGAGACGCTGACGGTGCGCAACTCCGACTACATCAAGGCGGTGCAGCTGATGGGCGCCTCGCCCTTCCGCATCGTGCTGCGCCACATCATGCCGCTGTGCATCTCATCGTTGATCATCCGGGTGACGCTCGACATGGCCGGTATCATTCTGACCGCCGCCGGCCTCGGCTTCCTCGGCCTCGGGGCGCAGCCGCCGCTGCCCGAATGGGGCGCGATGATCGCGTCGGGCCGTCGCTTCATCCTTGACCAGTGGTGGGTGGCCGCCGCGCCGGGAGCCGCGATCCTCGTGGTCAGCCTGGGCTTCAACCTGCTCGGCGACGGCCTGCGCGACGCGCTCGATCCCCGGAGCGGCGACCAATGAGCGGTGACAAGAACACGCTTCTCGAAGTCGACGACCTGCGCGTCACCTTTCCGACCCGCACCGGCGTCGTGCAGGCGGTCCGCGGCGTCACCTTCTCGCTAGGCCGCGAACGTCTGGGCATCGTCGGCGAGAGCGGCTCCGGCAAGTCGCAGACCGGCCGCGCCATCATGGGGCTGACCCCGCCCCAGGCTGAGGTGTCGGCCAAGAGGCTCAGCTTCGACGGCATCGATCTGCTTTCGGCATCGGTCAGCCAGCGACGGGCGCTGCGGGGCAATCGCATCGCCATGATCCTGCAGGATCCGAAATATTCGCTCGATCCGGTGATGACCATCGGCCGTCAGATCGTCGAGACGCTGCGCACGCATGAGAAGGTGTCCAGGGCCGAGGCGCGCGAGCGCGCGTTGGCGATGTTGCGGGCGGTGCAGATCCGCGACCCGGCCCGCGTCTTCGACCTGCACCCGCATGAGGTCTCGGGCGGCATGGGCCAGCGCGCCATGATCGCCATGATGCTGATCGCCGGGCCGGAACTGATGATCGCCGACGAGCCGACCTCGGCGCTCGACGTAACCGTTCAGCTCGATGTCCTGAACATTCTCGACCGGCTGGTCGCCGAGCGCGGCATGGGATTGATCTTCATCTCGCACGATTTGCGCCTGGTCTCCTCCTTCTGCGATCGCGTCGTCGTCATGTATGCCGGCAAGGTGGTCGAGCAGCTTAAGGCGTCCGAGCTGCGCGATGCGCAGCATCCCTATACGCGCGGCCTGCTCAACTGCATGCCGAGGATCGGCTTCGAACGCCATCCGCTGCCGGTCCTCGACCGCAAGCCGGAGTGGGCGGCGTGACGGCCGCTATTGTTATCGAGGCAGCGGAGGTGATCTTCGATCGCTTTCGTGCGCTGAAGGGCGTCAGCCTCGAAGTGAGGGAAGGTGAATCCTACGGATTGGTCGGCGAGAGCGGTTCAGGCAAGTCGACGCTTCTCAAGGCCATTACCGGCCTGGCGCCCGTCTCGTCCGGGACCATCACCGTCAACGGCAAGACGCTCGGCAAAAGCCGCGACAAGGCATTTTATCGTGACGTGCAGATGGTCTTCCAGGATCCGTACGGCTCCCTGCATCCGCGCCAGACCGTCGACCGGCTGCTGCAGGAGCCTTTAGCCATTCATGGCGTTGCCGACGGCGAGAAGCGCATCGAGCGCGCGCTCGACGAGGTCGGTCTCGGCAAGGGCTTCCGCTTCCGCTACGCGCACCAGCTCTCCGGCGGTCAGCGCCAGCGCGTCGCCATCGCCCGGGCTCTGATCCTGGAGCCATCGATCCTGCTGCTCGACGAGCCGACCTCGGCGCTCGACGCCTCGGTGCAGGCGGAGGTGCTCAACCTGCTCGAAGAAGTGCGGCGGCGGCGCAAGCTCACCTTCCTGATGGTCAGCCACGACCTCGCCATCATCACCCATATGTGCGAGCGGCTGATGGTGATGCAGAACGGCGAGGCGGTCGAGACGCTGACCGCGAGCCAGCTGATCGGCCATCGCGTCAGCCAAGACTACACGCGCAACCTGCTCAGGGCTTCCGAGGGCTTTGTCCGGACGGCCTGAGCGGCCTTTTCCGCGGCGGCAGGAGGTTCGCAGGCCCAATCGACTGGGCTCTGGTGCTGACTTGAGCAAAACGTGAAATAAGCTCAGAACAGGTTCAGCGGCATCAACACGAACGGGCTTTGCACCCCCGATGAGGGACGATATGAAGAATTCGGCCATTTCCGAACGCAAGAACCAGTCGATCTCGCGCGGCGTCGGCATGACGACGCAGATCTATGCCGACCGGGCCGAGAATTCGGAAATCTGGGATGTCGAAGGCCGTCGCTACATCGACTTCTCCTCCGGCATCGCCGTGGTCAACACCGGTCACCGGCATCCGAAGGTGATCGAGGCCGTCAAGGCTCAGCTCGACCGCTTCACCCACACCTGCCACCAGGTCGTGCCCTACGAGAGCTATGTGCGATTGGCCGAACGTCTGAACGGCATTCTGCCGGGCAAGTTCGACAAGAAGACCATCTTCGTCACCACCGGCGCCGAAGCGGTCGAGAACGCGATCAAGATTGCCCGCAACGCCACCGGCCGCCAGGCGGTTATTGCCTTCTCCGGCGGTTTCCACGGCCGCACCTTCATGGGCATGGCGCTGACCGGCAAGGTCGTGCCCTACAAGGTCGGCTTCGGCGCCATGCCGGCCGATGTCTTCCATGCGCCGTTCCCGGTGGCGCTGCATGGCGTCTCGGTCGCGGATTCGCTCGCCGCGCTCGACAAGCTGTTCAAGGCCGATGTCGATCCGGGCAGGGTCGCCGCCATCATCGTCGAGCCGGTGCAGGGAGAGGGCGGCTTCTACGAAGCGCCGCGCGACTTCATGGCGGCGTTGCGCAAGATCTGCGACCAGCACGGCATCCTGCTCGTTGCCGACGAGGTGCAGACCGGCTTTGCCCGCACCGGCAAGATGTTCGCCATGGAGCATCACGACGTCGCGCCCGATCTCACCACCATGGCCAAGAGCCTGGCCGGCGGCTTCCCGCTGGCGGCTGTGACCGGCCGCGCCGAGATCATGGATGCGCCGGGCCCGGGCGGGCTCGGCGGCACCTATGGCGGCAGCCCGATCGGCGTCGCCGCCGCCCATGCGGTGCTCGACGTCATCGAGGAGGAAAAGCTCTGCGACCGTGCCAACGCGCTGGGCAGCCGGCTGAAGCAGAGGTTGGTTTCCATCCGCGATGACGTGCCGGAGATCGTCGACATCCGCGGACCGGGCTTCATGAACGCGGTCGAGTTCAACGACGTCAAGAAAGGCCTGCCGTCGGCGGAATTCGCCAATGCGGTGAGGCTGAAGGCCCTCGACAAGGGCCTCATCCTGCTCACCTGCGGCGTCTACGGCAACGTCATCCGCTTCCTGTCGCCGATAACCATCCAGGACGGCGTCATGAACGAGGCGCTGGATATTCTGGAGAGCTCGATCCGCGAGGCGCGCGCGGCATAATCCCGAAAGCTGAGAACCGACTTTCGGAAAAGACCATGCTCTGCAGCAAGCCGGCTTAACCCGCCGCCCGTGCCGGTTCGTTCTGACTGAAAGCGGCAAGCGCTGCCTTCAGCGCGTCCGGCCCGCCCGCGACTGTCTGCGGCGTCGGCGAAAAACCGGCGCCGAGCATCTTGCGGCCGAGCATGTGATCCGCCGGACGGTTGACGGATTCGATGCCGAGCAGCCGGTTGCCCGCATAATGATAGATCGAGAACTTGTTCTCGGCTGGCTCGCCCAGCACCACGTGGCTGTCGCCGCCTTGCGTCAGTCCGACCATCTGCAGCTTCATGTCGCCGATATCCGACCAGAACCACGGCACGGCGGAATAGGGCTCGGCGTGTCCGAGGATGGTGCGCGCGGCAAGCCGCGCCTGGTCGGTGGCGTTCTGCACCGATTCCAGCCGCACGTCACCGCCGGTGAACCAGTGCCGGTAGGAGGCGGCGTCGCCGATGGCGAGGATTTCCGGGATCGAGCTCTGCATATGATGGTCGACGCGGATACCGTTGCCGATCGCGATGCCGGCGGCTTCCGCCAGCTCGACATTGGGCACCACGCCGATGCCGATGATGACCAGTTGCGCCGCCAGGCGCTCGCCGCTCGATGTGATCGCGGCCGAGACGCGTCCGCCTTCGCCTTCCAGACGGGCAACGGTCGTGCCGGTCAGCACGCGCACGCCCATCGCCTCAAGGCGCTGGCGCACATGCGCCGCGATCACCGGCGCCACCGCCCGGCCTAGCAGCCGGTCGAGGGCCTCGACGACAGTGACCTTGCGACCGGCGGCCCTGAGCGTCGCCGCGATTTCCAAACCGATGAAGCCGCCGCCGAGGATGACGACATCCTCGCTGTGCGCACTGAGTTCGCGGATCAGGCGCGCGTCGCCCAACGAGCGCAGCGAAACCACCCCGGCGAGTTCCGCGCCCTCGAGCTTGAGCAGACGCGGGCGGGAGCCGGTCGCAAGCACCAGCCGATCGAAGGGGAGCATCCCGCCGCCCGCCACGTCCAGCCTGCGCGCGCCGACATCGATCCTGTCGATCCGCAAGCCCGGCCGATAGTCGATGCTGCTGCCGGAATAGAAGGCTTCGCCGCGCAGAGGCTGCGGTTTTGCTTCGGCATCCTTGATGAAGGTCTTGGACAGCGGCGGCTTGTGATAGGGCAGTTCGTTTTCGTCGCCGATCAGGATGACCGGCCCGTCATAGCCTTCCTCGCGAAGGCTCGCGGCCGCCTGCACCCCGGCATGACCGGCACCGACAATCACAACCCCGTTCGTCATCGCAATCCTTTGCCTTCAAATCTAGGATTTTCCGGCAGGTGGCGATTGTCTGCCGCCGCCGCAAGTGCCTTGGTCCGGGTCGCACCCAGAATGGCTGCCTGTCAACCGCAAGGATTCCGCATCGGCAGGGCATAATGCGGCAGATAAAGTTGACAGTTCTAGTTTAGAATAATTCTAAACAGTTGTTTCAATTGATTTTTCTGTGGCGCGCCAGTTGACTTCCGGCGTCTTCGTCGGTTTATGGAGGCCCTGCGCCGCGGGCGCATCCCTTTGATGTCTGGGCCTTGAACCCTTTCGATTGGAGGCATTGGTGTCTTTCTTCCGCGAACCGCGCGTTGGCGCGGCTTATCTTTTGCCCGGCGGCATGCCCACGTTTCGGCACGGCTTGGCGCGCGCGCCTTTTACCGAATTCCCAAGGAACTGGAGAACGATAATGACAGCCCGTAATGGCGGCCGCTTGGCTGCGATCTGCGCCACGGCCGCGCTGACGGCGGCGGTGTTCGTGCTGCCGGCCAAGGCTGAGACCGACGCCAAGGCCGTCATCAAGACCTATGCCGACATCGCGCTCGCCAAATACCAGGACTCGCTGACCACGGCGCAGGCGCTCGACAAGGCGGTCGACGCTTTGCTGGCCAAGCCTTCGACGGAGACGCTGAACGCGGCCCGCGAGGCCTGGAAGGCGGCGCGCGTCCCGTATCAGCAGACCGAGGTCTACCGCTTCGGCAACAAGATCGTCGACGACTGGGAAGGCAAGGTGAATTCCTGGCCCCTGGATGAAGGCTTGATCGACTATGTCGCCAAGAGCTACGGCACCGAGTCCGACACCAATTCGCTCTATACCGCCAATGTGATCGCCAATAAGGAGATCGAGATCAACGGCAAGAAAGTCGACGCCTCCAAGCTTTCGCCCGAGTTCCTGTCCGGTACGCTGCAGGAAGCCGGCGGCGTCGAGGCCAATGTCGCAACCGGCTACCATGCCATCGAATTCCTGCTCTGGGGCCAGGACCTGCACGGCACCGGCCCCGGCGCCGGCGAGCGGCCCTACACGGACTACGATCTCAAGAACTGCACCGGCGGCAATTGCGACCGCCGCGCCGAATATCTGAAGTCGGCGAGCGACCTGCTGGTGTCCGACCTGCAGGAGATGGTCGACGACTGGAAGGAAGACGGCGCCGCGCGCAAGAACCTCATCGACGGCGAGCCGAGCGCCGCCATCTCGGCGATCTTCACCGGCATGGGCTCGCTCTCCTACGGCGAACTCGCCGGCGAGCGCATGAAGCTTGGCCTTCTGCTGCATGATCCGGAAGAGGAGCACGATTGCTTTTCCGACAACACCTACAACTCGCACCTCTACGACGCGACCGGCATTCGCGCCGCCTATCATGCGAGCTACACCCGGCTCGATGGCACCGTCGTCTCGGGGCCTTCCGTGTCCGACATGGTGAAGGCAGCAGACCCGGCGATCGACCAGGAACTGTCCGGCAAGCTGGAGGTGACCGTCGCCAGAATGGAAGCGATCAAGGCCCGCGCCGTGGCCGGCGAGGCCTATGACCAGCAGATCGCCGAGGGCAACGTTGAAGGCAACGCCACCGTGCAGGCGGCAATCGACGCGCTGGTCGACCAGACCAAGTCCATCGAGCGCGCCGTCGGTTCCCTGAAGCTCAACGCGATCGCCTTCGAGGGCTCGGACAGCCTCGATGCTCCGGACAAGGTGTTCAAATAAGCCTGCGCCTATTCCCAGAAGGTGGAAGTCGGTTTTTGGACAAAATCATGATTGATTGAGAACCAGCCAACGGTGCCGGGCGGCGCCGTCAGCCAGGGCAAGTGAATGCTGATCTGTCATTGCAACATCATCACTGAAAAGGAGATCGAGCAGACGATCATCGCACTGCTTGATGAAGATCCCTGGCAGCTTATCGTGCCGGCGAAGGTCTATCACGCCATGCACAAGCGCGGCCGCTGTTGCGGCTGCTTCCCAAATGTGGTGGAAACGATCATTCGGGTCACCGAAAACTACCATGCCCGTTCGGAGGTGGGCGGCGTGGACATCGTTTCACATCTGGACCGCGTCAGAGGCTTGCGCGGCCAATTCGGGAGCAGAACCCATGAAAGGCGAACCGCAGGTCATCGAGCGGCTTAACGAAGCTCTGTTTCTGGAGCTTGGTGCCGTCAACCAATACTGGGTCCACTACCGCCTGCTCGAGGACTGGGGATACACCAAGCTGGCGAAGAAGGAACGGGCGGAATCGATAGAGGAGATGCACCACGCCGACCGGCTGGTGGCCCGCATCATTTTCCTCGAAGGGCATCCGAACCTTCAGTCCGTCGCGCCGTTGCGCATCGGGCAGAATGTGAAGGAAGTGCTCGAATCCGATCTTGCCGGCGAATATGACGCGCGCACGGCCTACAAGCGCTCGCGCGATATCTGCCAGGAGGCGGGCGACTACGTGTCGATGAAACTTTTCGAGGAACTGCTGGCCGACGAGGAAGGCCATATCGATTTCCTGGAGACGCAGCTCGACCTGCTCGCCTCGATCGGCGAGGAAAAATACGGCCAGCTCAACGCCGATTCGGCCAACGAGGCGGAGTAAGGACATGCGGGAATGCGGCGCCCCGTAGACGTCTTGCGCCGCGCGCGACAGGTGGAGAGCCGAAGCCTGCCGCTCCAGAAGACCCCGCGATACCAGATTTGTCGCGGGGCATCGCTTCTGCTGGCGCTATCTGCCTCGGCCATGGCCGGCGAGACTGGTAGCGCCGGCCTTGCCGCCAGCCGCACCGATTTGACGCCCAAGGATGAGGCGAGGGTCCTCGCCGTCACGCGGCCGACCACGGACTTTTCCAAGCCCGAGCCGTTCGAACTGATGCAGGGCGGCGCCGGCACTTCGCGCAAGGATCCCAGCCGCGACGCGTTCTCGCAACCGGCCGCCAACATCACCTTCGAGGAAGAAGGCAACTTCAAGCTCGGAAACGCCCTTTTCCGCAAGAACTGGGTGTCGTCGCCTTCGTCGACCCAGGCTTCGGACGGGCTTGGTCCGCTGTTCAATGAACGCGCCTGCCAGAATTGCCATCTGAAGGATGGCCGCGGTCGTCCGCCGGAAGGCGGCGCCGGCTCGACCTCGATCTTCCTGCGGCTCGCCCGCGATGCAGGCAGTGCCGAGGAGAAGGTGGCGCTTGCCGATCGCAAGGCGCTGAACTTTCCCGATCCGGTCTACGGTTCGCAGTTGCAGGAACTGGCAGTTCCCGGCCTGAAGGGCGAAGGCCGGATGCGTATCGACTATCAGGAAGAGAAGGTGGCGCTCGGCGACGGCAGCATGGTTTCCTTGCGCAAGCCGAGCTATTCCATCGACGGCCTCGGCTATGGGCCGCTCGATCCGGCCACGAGCTTGTCGCCGCGCCTGACGCCGCCGATGATCGGCCTCGGTCTCATCGAGCAGATCGCCCCCGTCGATATCCTCGCCCATGCCGATCCGGACGACCGCGACGGCGACGGAATCTCCGGCAGGCCGAACATCGTGCGCGACGAACTGAGCGGTGAATTGACGCTCGGCCGCTTCGGCTGGAAGGCGCAGAGCGCATCGATCCGCCAGCAGGCAGCCGACGCCTTTGCCGGAGACATCGGCATCTCGACGCCGGAATCGCCCAAACATTGGGGCGACTGCACCGCGGCCGAAAAGGTCTGCCTTGCCATGCCGAACGGCGTCCAGCAGCGCCTTGGCACGGCGGAAGCGCCGCCGCCGGTCATGGACCTCGTCACCTTCTATTCACAGAACCTTGCCGTGCCGGCCCGCCGCGACATCGACGCGCCGCAGGTGCTTGCCGGCAAGCAGCAGTTTTATGGCATGGGCTGCATTTCCTGCCACACGCCGAAATTCGTCACCTTGCGCGGCACGCCCAACAAGGCGCAGGCATTCCAACTGATCTGGCCCTATTCCGACTTTCTGCTGCACGACATGGGTCCGGGCCTGGCCGACGGGCAACGTGTGGGGGAAGCGACCGGCAACGAATGGCGCACGCCGCCGCTCTGGGGCATCGGCCTCACCGGAACGGTCAACGGCAACACGTTCTATTTGCACGACGGGCGCGCGCGCAGCCTCGCCGAGGCAATCCTGTGGCATGGGGGCGAGGGCCGCAAGGCTCGCGACCGCTTTGCGGCCGCCAGCGCCGCCGACCGCGATGCGCTGATCAAATTTCTGGAGTCGCTCTGATGTTGAACCGCCTGGCAGCCGCCCTTGCTCTTCCGTTCTTTCTGGCCGCCGCAATGCCGGCATCGGCGGCGGTGAAGGCCTCCGATGTGATAGGGCGTGCGATCGACGGTTTTGTCCGCCCGGCCTACGCCAGCCTGGACGATCATGCAGCCAGCCTGGCCAAGGCAATGCGCACGCTTTGCGAGGCACCGTCGCAGCAAAGTCTCGAGGCGGCGCGCGCCGATTTCTCGGCCACCGTCGAAGCCTGGTCGGTGGCCGAAATCATCGCCTTCGGGCCGATCAAGCAGAACAATCGACTGGAGCGCATGCTCTACTGGCCGGACCGCAAAGGCATCGGCCTGAAGCAGGTCCAGGCAGCCCTCGCCGCCAAGGATCCGGCAGCAGCCGATCCGCTGCAACTAGCGGGCAAGAGCGTGGCCATGCAGGGGCTCGGCGCGCTGGAATTCGTGCTCTTCGGCGATGGCGCCGATGCTCTTGCCGGCGCGGACGATCCCTATCGCTGCGCCTATGGCGCTGCTGTCGCCGACAACATCAAGACTATGGCCGGCGATGTCGCCGATGCCTGGAACAAGCCCGATGGCTTCGCCGCGCTGTGGGCCAATCCTGGGCCGCAAAACCCCGTCTATCGCGACGGCACCGAAGCCGTGACGGAACTCGTGGGCGTCTTCATCAACGAGCTGGAAATGATCCGCGACGTGCGGCTCAAGGGGTTCCTCGGCGCGAAGCCGGAGGCCGACAAGCCGAAGCAGGCGATCTACTGGCGTTCGCAGAACACCGCGAATTCGCTGGCCGGAAATCTGACCGGCATCGATCGACTCTTCCGGGCTTCAAAGCTCGGCGATGCGCTGCCGGCCGATGCCCGGTGGATGGGCGAATCCATTCACATCCAACTCGTCAACGGCGTGGCGACAGTGAAATCCGTCACCGGTCCGATCGACAAGGCGCTGGGCGACCCTGCGCAGCGTGACAAGCTCCAACACTTCGCGCTGATCACCTCCAGCCTCTCGACCCTGATCGGCACCAGGATGACCGCCGAGTTCGGCCTGACCGCCGGCTTTTCGTCGCTGGATGGGGACTGAACAATGATGTCGGGAGCGGTGTGGATTTCGCAGGACCGACTCGGACGCTTTGGAAGTTCGGGCGAGCTTGCTTTGCGGGGTCGCATGTTCCCGAAATTGGCTGAAACTTTCTTCCCGTCGTCATCCACGGGCGAAGCAAGGAGCGAAGCGACGCGGCGCAGACCCGTAGCCTCCAACGTTTGCGATCATCAGTTCGCGCGACCGGTACTTGCCGTGTCGTGGAGCGACCCTATGCCCTTGAGGGCCATCTCATGAGAACCCGACTGATCGATCGCCGCGACTTCCTGCGCGCCGCGGGGGCGAGCTTCGCCGCGGCCATGGCGCCGCGCGCCTGGGCGGACACGCTTGCGGCGGACGCGGTCTTTGCCACCGCCTTCGTCAAGCGCGACGGCGGCTTCGGCGCCGCCGTTCTCTCCGAGGCCGGCAAGGTCCTGCACACGGTCGATCTGCCCGACCGTGGCCATGACGTCACCTTCGACCCGGTGTCGAAGCGTTCCGTCGTCTTCGCTCGCCAGCCCGGCACCTTCGCGGTTGTCTTCGACCATGCCGGCCGCGAGCCGCCCTTGACCATCGCCAGCATCGCCGGCCGGCATTTCTTCGGCCATGGCGTGTTCTCGCCCGACGGCGCGCTGCTCTATGCCACCGAGAACGACTTCGACAACGCCGCCGGTGTCGTCGGCATCTACGACGCGCGAGTGAAATTCAGCCGCATCGGCGAGTTCCCGACCTACGGCATGGGACCACATGAGCTCCTGCTGCTCGGCGACGGCAGGACGCTCGCCATTGCCAATGGCGGCATCGAAACCCATCCGGACTTCGGCCGCGCCGAGCTCAATATCGCGACCATGAAGCCGTCCTACACGCTGGTCGACCGCATCTCCGGCGATCTCATCGAAAAGCACGAACTGCCGGCGGCGCTGCACCAGCTCTCGATCCGCCACATGGATTGCGATCAGGCTGGAACGGTCTGGTTCGGTTGCCAGTATCGCGGGCCGGCGTCAGACCGTCCGGCGCTTGTCGGGCGCGCCTCGCGCGGCAAGGGGTTGGAACTGCTGGAGATGCCGCAGGACGTTCTCTCCGGCTTGCGCAACTATATCGGCTCGGTCGCTGCCAATCCGTGCGCCGGCACTGTCGCCCTCACGTCGCCGGAGGGAAATTCGCTTGCCGTCATCGATGCTGCCAGCGGCCGCATCCTGGCGACCAAATCGCTTGTCGAGGTCTGCGGACTGGCTCCCGACGGTGCCGGCTTCATCGCCAGCACGGGCGCCGGCGACATCGTCGAAGGCAATGGTGAAACGCGCTCCGAGCCAGACTATGTCTGGGACAACCACATGCTGCGCATTGAGCCGACCGCCTGAGCGCCGATCAACTTCAGATGGCCTCGTTTTGAAGCGAATCAATATTTGTGCGCGCTGCCCCTTGCGGCGGCGAGCCGTGGCGGGCACAGGGGATTGTGTTTGAACCGAAGCTTTAACCGGCCGCCATGAAGCTGCTTGCCATCGACTGCGCCGCCAATCTCTGTGCCGCCTGCGTCTATGACGCCACGGCCGTCGCTGAGCTTGGCCGCGAGGTGCTCGACCTCGGCAAGGGGCATGCCGAGCATCTGATGGCGGTCATCGATGCCGTATTGAAGGCAGCCGGAACGGACTATGCCGGTCTCGGTGCCGTCGCCGTCTCCATCGGTCCGGGTTCGTTCACCGGCCTGCGAGTAGGTGTCTCGACGGCCCGCGGCCTGGGGCTGGCGCTGAAGATCCCCGCGATCGGCGTCACCACACTGGAAGCGCTGGCTGCGGAGGCGGCACACACCTTTCCCGGCCGCATTGTGCTTGCAGCACTTGATGCCGGCCGCGAGGAAATCCATGCGGCTCTGTTCGATAGTGCGTTAGTCCCGACTTACGGTCCTACCGTGACGTCGTTGGCCGAGGCGACCACCATGGCCCTCGACGCAAAGGCGGTCCTCGCCGGCACCGCCGCGCAGCAGATTGCTGCGGCCGCTCGAACTACCTTCGATTTCGGTCCGGATGCGGCCACCGCCGACATCGCGACCTATGCCCGGTTGGCTGCCGCCAGGGGCCCGGGCGAGAAGCCAAAGCCGCTCTATTTGCGCGGCGCCGACGCCAAGCCGCAAGCTGGCTTCATACTGCCGAGAAAGCATGATGCTGGCGCGCTCGGGTCTCGAGAGGGAAAAGAATCCTGATGCGCATACCCTTCTTTCAGCCGCGCCGCAGGGAGTATGCGCTGGAACCGTTGACGATTGCCGACAGCGAGGTTGTCTCCGTTCTGCATCAGGAGGATTTCGTCCGGCCTTGGACAGAGGCTGAATTCGCCGCTCTGCTCGAACAGGACACCGTGTTCGGCTATGCCGCGCGCGAGACCGGACAGGGAGCCAAACCGCCGGCCGGCTTCGTGCTGGCGCGGCTTGCGGCCGGCGAGGGCGAGATCCTGACGGTTGCCGTCGCCCGCGCGCATCGCCGCCAGGGCCTCGGCTGGCAGTTGATGGACGCGGTGCTGCGCGAACTGCACGCGCAGCGCGCCGAGGCGCTTTTCCTCGAGGTCGACGAGACCAATGCGCCGGCCATCGGCCTTTATCGCCGGCTCGGCTTCCGTCAGGTCGGCCAGCGCCCGAATTATTACCGCTCGACCGAGCACGGCCCGACCGGCGCGCTTGTCATGCGCCGCGATCTTCGCTAGCCAGTTTTTGCTAGGGGGACCTCGCGCGGAATGACAAAGAAGCTGAGGATCTTTCTTGCGCTGGGCTATGTCGCCCTGGGCTCGCTCGTGCTGGTGCCGCTGCAGATCCTGTCGATGAAGACCGGACTGTGGCCCGAGACCGTCATTCTGAAAATCTGGCACCGCATGATCCTGAGGGCGCTCGGCATACGCGTCCACGTCAAGGGCGCGCTGGCCGCCCAGCGCCCCTTGCTGATCGTGGCCAACCACGTCTCATGGACCGACATCATGGTGCTCGGCTCCTTTGTCGACGTGAAGTTCATCGCCCGGGCCGACATGGAAGGCTGGCCGCTGATCGGCATGCTGTCCAAGCTGCAGCGCACCGTCTTCATCGAGCGAGAGCGCAAGCGCACCTCCGGCGACCAGGCGAGCGAGATCGCCAGCCGCATGGCCAAGGGTGATGCCATGGTGCTGTTTGCCGAGGGTTCGACCGGCGACGGCAATCTGGTGCTGCCGTTCAAGAGCACTCTGTTCGGCGCGGCCTCGATGGCGATTTCGGAAGGGGCGGCGGAACAGGTGTTCATCCAGCCGGTTGCGATCGCCTATACCCGGCTGCATGGCGTGCCGATGGGCCGCCGTCACAGGCCGATTGCCGCCTGGATCGGCGACCAGGATCTGATGCCGCACCTGAAGGTGCTGCTTGCCGAGGGCGCGCTCGACGCCGAGGTGCATTTCGGCGAGCCGGTGCCGTTCTCCAAAGGCTCGAACCGCAAGGAAACGGCAAGACGGATGGAAGGCAGGGTGCGGGAAATGGTTCAGGGGGCGCTTGCCGATCCGAGCCCGAGCAGATGACGTCTGTTTTTTGTCGCCGAAAGGCGTTAGAAGCCGCGAAATGGACTTCAATACGATAGAACGCGACGACATCGGCACCGGCCAGGACGCCTCAGTCAGGCCCACCGCCACGGCAAAGACCGCCGCCACGGCAAAGAAGGTCTTCGTCAAGACCTATGGCTGCCAGATGAATGTCTACGATTCCCAGCGCATGACCGATGCGCTGGCCGCCGACGGCTATGTCGCCACCGATGTGGTCGACGACGCCGATCTGGTGCTGCTCAACACCTGCCATATCCGCGAGAAGGCGGCGGAAAAGGTCTATTCCGAGCTCGGCCGGATCCGTGACATGAAAGCCGAGCGCGCCGAGACGGGCCGCGAGCTTTTGATCGGCGTCGCCGGCTGCGTGGCACAGGCCGAGGGCGCCGAGATCATCCGTCGGGCTCCCGCTGTCGATCTCGTGATCGGCCCGCAGACTTACCACCGGCTGCCGGACGTGCTGGCCAGGGTGCGCAGCGGCCAGAAGATCGTCGAGACCGACTATGCCGTCGAGGACAAGTTCGAGCACCTGCCGCAGCCGAAGCGTGCGGCGGTGGCAAAGCGCGGCGTCACCGCCTTCCTCACCGTTCAGGAAGGCTGCGACAAGTTCTGCACCTTCTGCGTCGTGCCCTATACCCGCGGCTCGGAAGTCTCGCGGCCGGTGGCGCAGATCGTCGCGGAAGCCGAGCGGCTGGCCGAGGCCGGTGTGCGCGAGGTCACGCTGCTCGGCCAAAACGTCAACGCCTGGCACGGCGAAGGCGAAAATGGCCAGGAATGGGGTCTCGGCCGACTGCTCTTTCGGCTGGCCGAGATCCCCGGCTTGGCACGGCTGCGCTACACGACCAGCCATCCGCGCGACATGGACGACGAATTGATCGCCGCGCACCGTGACCTGCCGGCCTTGATGCCCTATCTGCATTTGCCGGTACAGTCTGGTTCTGACCGGATCCTGAAGGCGATGAACCGCAGGCACACGTCCCGCCACTACCTGGCGCTCATCGAGCGCATCCGCGCTGCCCGCGCCGACATCGCCATGTCGGGCGATTTCATCGTCGGCTTTCCCGGCGAGACGGAGCAGGATTTCGAGGCGACGCTGCAACTGGTGCGCGACGTGAACTACGCCTCGGGCTTCTCGTTCAAATATTCGTCGCGCCCAGGCACGCCTGGGGCCGAAATGGACGGCCATGTGCCGGAGGCGGTGAAGGACGAGCGGCTGCAGCGTCTGCAGACTCTGCTGTTGAAGCAGCAGCAGGATTTCGCCCACGGCCTAGTCGGCAAGACCATCGGTACGCTGATCGAGAAACCGGGCCGCCAGGCCGGCCAGAAGGTCGGTCGTTCGCCCTGGCTCCAGCCGGTTATTGTTGATGAAAAGGCCGGCGAAATCGGTGACATTATCAACGTACGAATCACAAGGACGGGCTACAATAGCCTGTTCGCCGAGTTGGCCTGATGCATGTCGCACTAAAGTGCTCGCGGTTTTGGGGCAACGACGTGCATAGCCGCAAGCCTCGGCAGATGAGGAGAGACGGTTGAGCGCTGCTGAACTGAAGAACGTGACCCCGAACCAGGCATCCGGGGCTTCCGACATGGCGCACATCGTTCTCACCTTCGACAACAACAGGCTTGCCAGCGCCCTTTACGGCCAGTTTGACGAGAATCTGGCCAGGATCGAGCAGAAGCTCGGCGTCGACATCCGCTCGCGCGGCAACCAGCTCAACATCAAGGGCACGGCCTCCGCCGCCGAGCAGGCGCGCCGGACGCTGGATACGCTCTACGGCATTCTGCAGAAGGGCGTCGACATCGGCCAGTCCGACGTCGATGGCGCCGTGCGCATGGCGATCGCCGCCGACGATCAGCTGACCCTGCCGACGATGGAGCGCAAGGGCAAAGTCTCGGCCGCCCAGATCGCGACGCGCAAGAAGACGATCTACGCCCGCTCGCTCAACCAGGACGCCTATATGCGGGCCCTGGAGCGCTCCGAAATGGTCTTCGGCATCGGTCCCGCCGGCACCGGCAAGACCTATCTGGCAGTGGCGCACGCGGCGATGCTGCTCGAGCGCGGCATGGTCGAGCGCATCGTGCTGTCGCGCCCGGCGGTCGAAGCGGGCGAGCGGCTGGGCTTCCTGCCCGGCGACATGAAGGAGAAGGTCGATCCCTATCTGAGGCCCCTCTACGACGCGCTTTACGACATGATGCCGGCCGACAAGGTGGAACGGGCGATCGCCGCCGAGGTGATCGAGATCGCGCCTTTAGCGTTCATGCGCGGCCGCACGCTGGCCCACGCGGCGGTGATCCTCGACGAGGCGCAGAACACCACGCCGATGCAGATGAAGATGTTCCTGACCCGTCTCGGCGAGAATTCGCGCATGATCGTCACCGGCGATCCGACGCAGATCGACCTGCCGCCCAACACCAAGTCCGGCCTTGTCGAGGCGCTGCGCATCCTCGACGGCGTCCCCGGCATCGTCACGGTCCGCTTCAGCGAGGGCGACGTGGTGCGGCATCCGCTGGTCGCCGAGATCGTCAAGGCCTATGACCGCGACGGCAAGCTCGCCAGGGGGCTGGGCGCGGAAAGCTGATCAAAAGGCCGCATGGCTGAAGAGACGAGAAACGCCGGCGCAATGCCCGTCGACATAGATATTTTTGTCGAGGCCGGCGACTGGCCCGCCGAAGGCGAGCTGACGCGCCTGGTCGATCGCGCCGTCGAGAGCGCCTTTGCCGAGACCGGCGCGGACGGCAGCTCGGAGCTCAGCATCGTTTTTTCCGACGATGCTCATATCCGGACCCTCAACGCCGCATGGCGCCGCAAGGACAAGCCGACCAACGTCTTGTCTTTCCCTGCTTTTCCGTTCCCGAAAGGCGGCAAGCTGCCGCCGATGCTGGGCGACATCGTGCTCGCCTCCGAGACCGTGGCCCGTGAGGCCGCACTGGAAGCAAAGCCGCTCGAGAACCATATCACCCATCTCGTCATCCATGGCCTGCTGCATCTTCTGGGCCATGATCACGAGACCGACGCCGAGGCGGAGGAGATGGAGGCGATAGAGCGAGCGGCGCTTGCAAGGCTTGCCATTCCCGATCCCTACGCGTAACAAAAAAAGGCCAATTGACCGAAAGACGATGAACGATAAACCAGAAACTGCCGCCCGTCCGGACGCCGGCAGTGCGACCAAGCCTTCCGAAAAGTCGGAAGAGGGCTCCAGTCCGAGTATTTTGACCGGCAGCGTGGCCGTCGAGCCTTCGCATGCCGGTCCGTCACTCTTCGATCGAGTGCTCGGCCTGTTCCGGCACCGCAACGGCACCAACCTGCGCGAGGAGATCGCCGGCGCGCTCGCCGAGACGGCGAGCGATGCCGAGTCCTTCTCGCCCGGCGAACGCGCCATGCTCAACAACATCCTGCGCCTGCGCGAGGTGCGCGTCGAAGATGTGATGGTGCCGCGCGCCGATATCGAGGCGGTCGAGATCACCACCAAGCTTGGCGATCTGCTTGGCCTGTTCGAACAATCCGGCCACTCCCGCATGCCGGTCTATTCCGAGACGCTGGACGATCCGCGCGGCATGGTGCACATCCGCGACGTGCTGGCCCACATCACCAAGGTCGCCCGGGTCAAGAAAGGCCGCGCCAGCAGGAAGGCTCCGGCGCCGGCCGCGCTCGATCTCGCCCAGGTCGACCTCGCGCGCACCATCGGCGATCTCGACCTGATCCGCCCGGTGCTGTTCGTCCCGCCCTCGATGCTTGCCTCCGACCTGATGGGCCGCATGCAGACGACGCGCACCCAGATGGCGCTGGTCATCGACGAATATGGCGGCACCGACGGATTGGCCTCGCTGGAAGACATCGTCGAGATGGTGGTCGGCGACATCGAGGACGAGCACGATGACGACGAGCCGATGGTCACCCAGGCCGGCGAGGGCGTCTTCGTCGTCGACGGCAAGGCCGAGATCGACGAGGTCGCCAAGATGATCGGCGAAGATTTTACCGCCGGCGAGCATGGCGAATATGTCGACACCATCGGCGGCATGATCTTCAACACGCTCGGCCGCGTCCCCGCCAGGGGCGAAGTCGTGCAGGCCATACCTGGCTTCGAGTTCCATGTCCTCGACGCCGATCCGCGCCGCGTCAAGCGCGTGCGGATCGTGCAGAGCCAGAAAGGCGAGCGCCGCCGCCGCGCCGCCCGCGCCGAGCAGGCCTGAGGCGTGTCCGGTCTCTAGGATCTGCTGATTTCAAAGCACCGTCATTTGGAGCATGCGGCGCGGCCTGTTACATCTTTGGCTCCCTGATTCGCGCGACTTGGGAAGCTATATGCAGCGCTTTGCCGGCCGGATAATTCTGCTGTGGGGGTGGCGGCGGGCCCTGCTGGCGTTTCTTGCCGGTGCGCTCGCGGTCCTCGCCCAGGCCCCCTACGACTTCTTCGCCGTCTGCTTCGTCTCGTTTCCGGTCCTGGTCTGGCTGCTGGACGGCGCGACCGGCGAAGCCTCCGACGGCTGGCTGCGCCGGCTTCGGCCGGCCTTCGCCACCGGCTGGTGGTTCGGCTTCGGCTATTTCCTCGCCGGCCTGTGGTGGATAGGCCAGGCGCTGCTGGTCGAGGCCGACAGTTTTGCCTGGGCGCTGCCCTTTGCCGTGGTCGGCATCCCGTTCGCGCTCGCCTTCTTTTATGGCTTCGCGACGGTCGTCGCCCGGCTTTTCTGGACTAGCGACATCGGCCGCATCGCCGCGCTGGCCTTCGGCTTCGGCCTTGCCGAATGGCTGCGCGACGTCCTCTTCACCGGCTTTCCGTGGAACGCCGTCGGCTACGCCGCGATGCCCGTGCCGCTGCTGATGCAGAGCGTGTCGGTGACCGGCATGATCGGCATGAACACCCTCGCGGTCTTCGTCTTTTCCCTCCCGGCGCTTGTCGCCGCGCGCCGCCACCTCAAGCTTGGCGCGGCTCTTCTTGCGATCCTCGTCGCCGGCCATGTCGGCTTCGGCTATGTCAGGCTTGCCGCTCCGCCCAAGCCGCAAACCCGTGCGGTCGTTGTTCGCATCGTTCAGCCCGCCGTCGATCTCGGCGAGAAATGGGACGCCTCGGTGCGCGACCGCATCTTCGCCACCCTGCTGGGCATATCGGCAAAGGCGCCGGAGCAGGGTCATGCCAGGCCGCAGTTGATCCTGTGGCCGGAGACCTCGGTGCCGTTTCTGTTCACCGAGCGCCCGGATGCGCTGAAGGCCATCGGCGACATGCTGGGCGATGGCCAGATGCTGATCGCCGGCGTGGTGCGCGAGGAGGGCGGTTCGGGGAATGCCGGCAGCCGCTATTACAACTCGGTGGTGGCGATCAACGACAAGGGCGAGATCGCCGACGCGGTCGACAAGGTGCATCTGGTGCCGTTCGGCGAATACCTGCCTTTCGCCGACCTCTTCAGCCGTTTCGGCGTTGGCCAGCTGGTTGCCGGGCCGATGAATTTCGCGGCCGGCAACGAACGTCATGCCATCATGCTGCCGAATGGCCTGCGTGCCGTCCCCTTCATCTGCTACGAGGTCATTTTTCCCGACCTCGTGTCGGATGATGCTGCGTCGGCCGACCTCATCGTCAACGTCACCAACGACGCCTGGTTTGGCGACACTCCAGGACCGTATCAGCACTTCAGGCAGGCGCAGGTTCGTGCGGTGGAAAATGGGTTGCCCTTATTGCGTGCAGGCAACAATGGCATCTCGGCCGTTGTCGATCCGCGCGGGCGCATTGTCGACGCGCTCGCGGTCGACGCGCGCGGCGCCATCGATGCGCACGTGCCGGTTTCCAATCAGGCGTTTTTGTCCGCCCGCCAGAGGCGCATTAACGGATTGCTGATCATGTTGCTTTTTGCCCTGACGGCCGTCGCATTCAGCGTAAGGCAGCGGCTACGGGTCAATTGACAGTCGGCACATTAGAAACTCATACTGTAACGCCTAAAATTTTCTCGAAGTCGGATGGAGGGGGCTGTTGGGGCAGTTGGCTCCGGCTTCGTTTAGGCAAACAAAATAGAAAAAGCCGGAAAAATTCGGCGAGGAAAAAAATGACAGAAGAGAACAAGAAGAAGCCGAATCCGATCGACATCCATGTCGGGAGTCGTATCCGGCTTCGCCGCAATATGCTTGGAATGAGCCAGGAAAAGCTGGGTGAAAATCTCGGCATCACGTTTCAGCAGATCCAGAAGTACGAAAAGGGGACGAACCGGGTCGGCGCCAGCCGTTTGCAGGCGATCGCCTCGATTTTGAGTGTTCCCGTCGCCTTCTTCTTCGAGGATGCCCCGGGCCAGGAGACCGCGGGCAATCGAGGATTTGCCGAGGATGCATCGATGGCGTTCGCCATCGAATTCTGCGGCAGTCCGGAGGGGCTTCAGCTCAACCGCGCCTTCGTCAAGATACCCGACGTCAAGGTGCGCCGTCGAATAATCGATCTGGTGAAATCGCTTTCCGCCGACGATTCCGACTGATCGGCTTTTGTGGCTCCGGCGGCATTCTACCGCCGGTGGCACAAGGCAACTGTGCTGACATTCATGCCAGATCCGTCGCGCCGCTTGACGAGCGCCGCCCGGCACCGCTAACACGTGGCGCGCCAAAATCGGCAGGCTTGCCGATCTTTTCAAGAGGGGACACCCGTGACGCGGCAGAACTATCTCTTCACCTCGGAATCCGTTGCCGAGGGCCATCCCGACAAAGTCTGTGACCGCATCTCCGACGAGATCGTCGATCTGGTCTACCGCGAAGCCAAGAAGACGGGCATGGACCCGTGGAAGGTGCGCGTCGCCTGCGAGACGCTGGCCACCACCAACCGCGTCGTCATTGCCGGCGAGGTCAGAGTTCCCGAGACGCTGCTGAAGAAGGACAAGGCCGGCAACATCCTCAAGGACGCTGCGGGTCACCCTGTCGTCAACCCCGCCAAGTTCAAGTCGGTCGCCCGCAAGGCGATCCGCGAGATCGGCTACGAGCAGGCCGGCTTCCACTGGAAGACCGCCAAGATCGAGGTGCTGCTGCACGGTCAATCGCCCGACATCGGCCAGGGTGTCGACAATGCCGCCGACCGGCAGGGCGAGGAAGGCGCCGGCGATCAGGGCATCATGTTCGGCTATGCCTGCCGCGAAACGCCCGATCTGATGCCGGCGCCGATCTACTACAGCCACAAGATCCTCGAATTGCTGGCCACCGCGCGCCATGAAAACAACGGCGAAGCCGGCAAGCTCGGTCCTGACGCCAAGAGCCAGGTCACCGTGCGCTATGTCGACGGCAAGGCTTCGGAAGTGACGCAGATCGTGCTTTCCACCCAGCATCTCGACTCGAACTGGGATTCCAAGAAGGTTCGCAAGGTCGTCGAGCCCTATATCCGCGAGGCGCTGGGCGACCTCAGGATCGCCGATGACTGCAACTGGTACATCAATCCGACCGGCAAGTTCGTCATCGGCGGACCCGATGGCGACGCTGGGCTCACCGGGCGCAAGATCATCGTCGACACCTATGGCGGCGCCGCGCCCCACGGCGGCGGAGCCTTCTCCGGCAAGGACACCACCAAGGTCGACCGCTCGGCCGCCTATGCGGCGCGCTACCTCGCCAAGAACGTGGTCGCCGCCAAGCTAGCCGACCGCTGCACGATCCAGCTGTCCTACGCGATCGGCGTTGCCCAGCCGCTGTCGGTGTATGTCGATCTGCATGGCACCGGCAAGGTCGAGGAGGCCAAGCTCGAGCAGGCCCTGCGCGAGGTCATGGACCTGTCTCCATCCGGCATTCGCCGTCACCTCGACCTCAACAAGCCGATCTACGCCAAGACCTCGTCCTACGGTCATTTCGGCCGCAAGGCCGGCCGCGACGGATCTTTCTCCTGGGAGAAGACCGATCTCGCCAAGGCGCTCAAGGACGCCGTCGCCGCCTGATATCCGTGGAAGACAAGGACCGGCCGCGCCGCTCGACCGAAGCTTTCTTCGGTCGACGGCACGGCAAGACCATTCGGCCGCAGCAGGCGATCGCGCTTGAAAGCGGCCTGCGCGCCTACCGGCTTGACCTGGCCGCCGCGGCGCCGGCCGATCTCAAAACACTGTTCAAGGTAGACGTTTCGGCGCTCCAGCTGGAAATCGGTTTCGGCGGCGGCGAGCACCTGCTGCACCGCGCCCTGGAAGCGCCGGCAACCGGCTTCATCGGCGTCGAGCCTTTCGTCAACGGCATGGCCAAGATGATGACGGCGCTCACCGCGCGGCCGCTTGGCAATCTCAGGGTCTATGACGACGACGCCACGCGTCTGCTCGACTGGCTGCCGCAAGCTTCGCTCGACGGCATCGACCTGCTTTATCCCGATCCCTGGCCGAAGAAGAAGCACTGGAAGCGCCGCTTCGTCAGCCCCGCCAATCTCGACCGGTTCGCCCGGGTGCTCAAAGCGGGCGGCCGGTTCCGCTTTGCGTCGGATATCGACAGCTATGTGAACTGGACGCTGCTCGCCTGCCGCGCCAGTGGCGCATTTCTTTGGCAGGCCAATGAGGCTTCCGACTGGCACCGACCCTACCAGGGCTGGTCGGGCACGCGCTATGAGGCAAAGGCCCTACGCGAGGGCCGACGTCCCGCCTATCTTACTTTCATCCGGAAGTAGGGCTGGCTATCGCCGGCTCAGAAGCGGCGGATTCGTTCGAAAGCGGTCGGGTCGATGCCGAGCTTCTTCAGGTCGCGGCGGCGTGGCTGGCGTCCTGCCTCGACGGCCTGCGATGCCGATGCGGCGCTGCCGAACTTGGCGAGCAAGTCCCCGACGACGAAAAACAATCCGCGTTCCATGACTGATACCTTTCGCGCGCCATCGCGCGCCCTTTCTTCTTAACGTCGCAACGTAGATGGGTGCTGGCAGGCGGCAATCCAGGTCCGATGTCGCATAGCCCCTATGCTCAGCAAGCAAGGCTCGTCCGGCTGCGGTGTGACTGAGGTTACCAGCAGACTTGAAACCCAGGCGCGGATCGTCTATATCAGCCGCAAATTCTTGGTCGGTATGACGAAGAGTGGGTCCACCCGGTCCCGCTCTTTTTTATTACCTGCCGGCCGGAGCGACAAAGCGACAGGGATCCGATGACTGCAGCGGCAGGCGAGGCCGACGACCGTATCATCCGCGAAAGCGGCATCGATGCGCGCATTGCGCTGATCGTGCAGCCGGTTCTGCGCGCCGTCGGCTTCCGGCTCGTCAGGGTGCAACTGACCGGCCAGAACGGGCTGACGCTGCAGATCATGGCCGAGCGCGAGGACGGCACGATGACCGTCGAGGATTGCGAAGAGGTCAGCCGCGCGGTGTCGCCGGCGCTGGATGTCGAGGATCCGATCGAAAAGGCGTATCATCTCGAAGTGTCGTCGCCGGGCATCGACCGGCCGCTGGTGCGCAAGTCGGATTTCGCCACGTGGACCGGCCATCTGGTCAAGTTGGAGACGTCGGTCCTTGTCGGCGATCGCAAACGCTTCAAGGGCAAGATCGCCGAGGCCGACGCCGAAGGCATCCTGCTGGAGCGCGACAAGGCAGCCTATGGCGAGGAGCCGAGGGTGCGCGTGCCCTACGATGCGATTGCCGAGGCGCGCCTGGTGCTGACCGACGACCTGATCCGCGACGCCCTGTCGAAGGACAACAGGGCACGCAAGGAAGCAAAAAAGCGCCGGGGCGAGGCCGAAGATGCCGCAGCCGGTGAAGAAAACGAAATCGAACAGGAAAGTTGATTGAGTTTCCGGGCCGCTGGCCCGAAGCGAAGTCGGGAGAAAGACAATGGTTGTAAGCGCCAACAGGCTCGAACTGCTGCAGATCGCCGATGCGGTCGCGCGTGAAAAGTCGATCGACAAGCAGATCGTCATCGCCGCTATGGCCGATGCGATCCAGAAGGCGGCGCGCTCGCGTTACGGCCAGGAGACCAACATCCGCGCCGATATCAATCCCAACACCGGCGAGATGAAGCTGCAGCGGCTGATGGAAGTGGTCGAGAAGGTCGAGGACTATGCGACCCAGATCGCCCTTTCGACGGCACGCGAGCGCAACCCCGATGCCCAGATCGGCGATTTCATCGCCGAACAGCTGCCGCCGATGGATTTCGGCCGCATCGCCGCCCAGTCGGCCAAGCAGGTCATCGTCCAGAAGGTGCGCGAGGCCGAGCGCGACCGCCAGTATGATGAGTACAAGGACCGCATCGGCGAGATCGTCAACGGCACTGTCAAGCGCGTCGAATACGGCAACGTCATCGTCGACCTCGGCCGTGGCGAGGCGATCATCCGTCGCGACGAGCTGATCCCGCGCGAAAACTACAAATATGGCGACCGCGTCCGCGCCTATGTCTACGACGTGCGCCGCGAGCAGCGCGGCCCGCAGATCTTCCTGTCGCGCACCCATCCGCAGTTCATGGCCAAGCTCTTCACCATGGAAGTGCCGGAAATCTACGACGGCATCATCGAGATCAAGTCTGTCGCCCGCGATCCGGGCTCCCGTGCCAAGATCGCCGTCATCTCGCGCGATTCTTCCATCGACCCGGTCGGCGCCTGCGTCGGCATGCGCGGCAGCCGCGTCCAGGCGGTGGTCGGCGAGCTCCAGGGCGAGAAGATTGACATCATCCCGTGGTCGCCTTCGGCGGCTTCCTTCATCGTCAATGCGCTGCAGCCGGCGGAAGTCGCCAAGGTGGTGCTGGACGAGGACGCGGAGCGCATCGAGGTGGTGGTTCCGGACGACCAGCTGTCGCTGGCGATCGGACGTCGCGGCCAGAACGTGCGCCTTGCCTCGCAGCTCACCGGGTGGGACATCGACATTCTGACCGAGCAGGAAGAGAGCGAGCGTCGCCAGAAGGAATTCGTCGAGCGTTCGGCGCTCTTCATGGAAGCCCTCGACGTCGACGAGATGGTCGGCCAGGTGCTTGCCTCCGAAGGCTTCACCAGCGTCGAGGAGGTCGCCTATGTCGACTCGGGCGAAATCTCCTCTATCGACGGCTTCGACGAGGACACCGCTTCCGAAATCCAGTCGCGCGCCCGCGAATATCTCGAGAAGATCGAGGCCGAGCACGATCAGAAGCGCAAGGCTCTCGGCGTCGAGGACGAGCTGCGCGAGATTCCCGGTATCACCACCGCCATGATGGTGACGCTTGGCGAGGATGGCGTGAAGACGATCGAGGACTTCGCCGGCTACGCGGCCGACGACCTGATCGGCTGGAAGGAGCGCAAGGACGGCGAGACCAAGGTATATCCCGGGGTGCTTGCCGATCACGGCGTTTCGCGTGCCGATGCCGAGCAGATGGTGCTGGCTGCCCGTAGGAAGGCCGGCTGGATCTCCGAGGAAGAACTGGCCGCTCAGGAAGCGGCTGGCGAAACCGTCGGTGCGTGAGGTGAACCCGCATCACAACGCCCGGGAACGAGATGAACGATCGCACCTGCATCGTTACGCGCAGGCAGGCCGAAGCGGATGAACTGATCCGCTTCGTCGTCGGCCCGGATTCGGCCGTCGTTCCGGACATCAAGAGAAATCTGCCCGGCCGTGGTTGCTGGGTCACCGCTGATCGCCTACATATTGACAAGGCAGCGGCCAAGAACCTGTTTGCCCGCGCCTTCAGGGCGCAGGTCACCGTTCCCGCCGATCTCGGCGGCATGGTCGACGGACTGCTCTCCAGATCCGCTCTGGGCATGCTGGGCCTTGCTCGCAAGGCCGGTTCGGTCGTTCTTGGCGCGGCCAAGGTCGAAGCCGCGGTGCGCGACGGAGAGGCGCTCTTCGTGCTGCATGCGATCGAGGCCTCGGACGACGGCGTCCGCAAGATCAGTCAGGCACGGCGGGCAACCGTCCATCTCGGCGGTCCCGCCATCCTTGCCTACAAACTTTTCTCCGAGGCCGAGTTGAGCTTGGCATTGGGGGGTACAAATGTGATACATGCTGCCGTCCTCGCGCAGGATGCGGGAAAGGCGGTTGAGAAGCGCATGGTCGCGCTCGACCGGTATCGGGGCGGTACCCCGGACGATCTGGCAATGCTTGCGGCCGTTGCTGACGAAGATGATGCCGCAGAGGATATGGAATGAGCGATACGAAATCGGGCGACGACAAGACGTTGAGCGTTACGCCGAAGAAGACCTTGACGCTGAAGCGTCCTGGCATCGAGCAGGGCACCGTGCGCCAGAATTTCTCGCACGGCCGCACCAAGTCGGTCGTGGTCGAGACCAAGAAGCGCAAGTTCTCGCTGCCCGGCGATAAGCCGGAGCCGGTGGCGCCGTCCGTCTTCACGCCGAAGCCCTCAGCGCAGGCTGCGCCCGTGGTGCAGGAAGCGCCGAAAGCGCCGCCCGCCCCGGAACGCTCCGGCATGGTGCTGAACGAATTGTCGCGCGGCGAGATGGAAGCCCGCCGCAGGGCGCTCGAAGGCTCCAAGGCCCGCGAGATCGAGGACCGGCAGCGTGCTCAGGAAGAGGCCAAGCGCCGCGCCGAGGAAGAAGAACGCCGCAAACGCGAGCGCGAGGACTCCGCGCGCCGTCAGGCTGAGGAGGAGGCACGCCTGCAGGCTGAAGCCGAATCCCGCCGCCGTGCCGAGGAGGAGGCGCGCCGCCGTGCGCCGTTGGCAGCCGACGCCGCCACGGCCGACGACGACGAGGAGGTCAAGCCGAGGCGTGTCGGTGCAGGTGGGGGTGGCGCTGGTGCGCCTGCCCGCCGCCTTGCCACGCCCGAAGTGGCGCGGCCGGCCAAGCCCACCAAGGGTGAGGAAGACCGCCGCCGCGGCAAGCTGACGCTGAATTCGGCGCTTTCCGACGACGACGCGCGTGGCCGTTCGCTGTCGTCGATGCGCCGCCGCCAGGAGAAGTTCAAACGCGCGATGCACAACGAGCCGCGCGAGAAAGTCATGCGTGAAGTGATCCTGCCCGAAACTATCACCATTCAGGAACTGGCGCAGCGCATGTCCGAGCGCGCCGTCGACGTGGTCAAGTTCTTCATGAAGCAGGGCCAGATTTTGAAGCCGGGCGACGTCATCGACGCCGACACGGCCGAACTGGTCGCCTCCGAATTTGGTCATACCGTCCGCCGCGTCGCCGAGTCCGACATCGAGGAAGGCCTGTTCAACATCGCCGACCGTGCGGAAGATCTGGTGTCGCGTCCGCCCGTCGTGACGATCATGGGCCATGTCGATCATGGCAAGACCTCGCTGCTCGACGCTATCCGCAACGCCAACGTCGTCTCCGGCGAGGCCGGCGGCATCACCCAGCACATCGGCGCCTACCAGGTCGAGAAGAACGGCCAGAAGATCACCTTCATCGACACGCCCGGCCACGCCGCCTTCACGGCGATGCGCGCCCGTGGCGCCCAGGTCACCGACATTGCCGTGCTGGTGGTGGCGGCCGACGACAGCGTCATGCCGCAGACGATCGAATCGATCAGTCACGCCAAGGCGGCCGGCGTGCCGATCATCGTGGCGATCAACAAGATCGACAAGCGCGACGCCGATCCGCAAAAGGTGCGGGCCGAGCTTCTGCGCCACGAAGTCTTCGTCGAATCGATGGGCGGCGAGGTTCTGGACGTCGAGGTCTCCGCGACCAAGGGCACCAACATCGACAAGCTGCTCGAGGCGATCCTGCTGCAGGCCGAAATCCTCGACCTCAAGGCCAACCCCGACCGCACCGCCGAAGGCGCGGTCATCGAGGCCAAGCTCGACAAGGGCCGCGGCCCGGTTGCCACGGTGCTGGTGCAGACCGGCACCCTGATGCCGGGCGACATCCTCGTCGCCGGCAACGAGTGGGGCCGCGTGCGCGCTCTCGTCAACGATCGCGGCGAGCATGTGCCGGAGGCACCGCCGGCAATGCCGGTCGAGGTGCTGGGCCTCCAGGGCACGCCGCAGGCCGGCGATCGCTTCGCCGTCGTCAACAACGAGGCGCGGGCGCGCGAGATCACCGAGTACCGTCAGCGGCTGGCGCGCGAGAAGGCGGTGGCCAAGCATGCCGGCCAGCGCGGCTCGCTCGAGCAGATGATGTCGCAGTTGCAGACGAGCGGGCTCAAGGAATTCCCGCTGGTCATCAAGGGCGACGTGCAGGGCTCGATCGAGGCGATCAACGCCGCGCTCGAAAAGCTCGGCAATGACGAGGTGCGTGCGCGCATCGTCCATTCGGGCGCCGGCGGCATCACCGAAAGCGACGTCTCGCTGGCCGAGACATCGGGCGCGGCGATCATCGGCTTCAACGTCCGCGCCAATGCGCAGGCGCGCAACGCCGCCGCCGCCGCAGGCATCGAGATCCGCTACTACTCGATCATCTACAACCTCGTCGACGACGTGAAGGCGGCCCTTTCCGGCATGCTCTCGCCCGAGCGGCGCGAGACCTTCATCGGCAATGCCGAGATCCTCGAGATCTTCGATATCTCGAAGGTCGGCAAGATTGCCGGCTGCCGCGTCACCGAAGGCAAGGTCGAGCGTGGCGCAGGCGTGCGCCTGATCCGCGACAACGTCGTCATTCACGAAGGCACGCTGAAGACGCTCAAGCGCTTCAAGGACGAGGTTTCGGAAGTGCCGGGCGGCCAGGAGTGCGGCATGGCCTTCCAGAACTACGAGGACATGCGCGTCGGTGACACCATCGAGTGCTTCCGCATCGAGATGGTAACCAGAACGCTGTAGCATCGGCATATGGAGGAAGAACAAAGTCTCGAGTATCGCTTTGTTCTTTCTCCTGCCGATTTTTCGGCCGCCTATTCAAGGCAAATGAAGAGCATCGCTCTGGCGCCTTGGGTAGACTGGGTTGCTACCTTCTCGTCGGCATATCTCTCGTTCTTGCCACGAATTTCGTCGACAGCTCAGGCGCTTTGGCGGGTGTGCTCGGTGTGGTGGGGATGATCATCACCACCGGCGTCCTTTGAAATCTCAGCCTTGTCTTCGCAAAAAAGGAAAAGGTCCCCAATTTTGAGCCCGAATCCACCTTGATCCGGGTACGTTCGTCCGGCGTCTCGAAATGTGTAGCAGACTCGGCGGTGAATCTCGGTTGGAAGTCGGTCGAAAAAATTACGCTGACTGAATTCGGGATCGGATTTGCCACCAAAGAAGGTGGATGGTTTATCCCGATCAGCGCCTTGGGGTCAGCAACCACCATGGAGACCGAGTACGAAAAGATCGTATCCGTCATGAAGTCGAGCCAGTTCGTTGACGAGATGGATCAGTCCGTTCCACGCATATTGCACTGATCAGGCGCAGGTATTTTGGCGGGGGTAGCCAAGCTAGAGCAACAGCGCTAAGTGAGCGGCTCAGGCGGTTCGAACCCGCGAAGGAAGAGTTCCATGTCAAGACAATCCACGGCTGGCCCCTCCCAGCGCATGCTGCGCGTCGGCGAGCAGGTGCGCCATGCGCTGTCCGAAACCCTGCAGCGGGGCGAGATCGTCGATCCGGTGATCGAGAACGCCGTCGTCTCGGTCTCCGAGGTTCGCATGTCGCCGGATCTGAAGATTGCCACCGCTTTCGTCTCGCCGCTTGGAGTCGTGGACACCGATGCGGTGGTTGGAGCGCTCAACAGGCATGCGAAATTCATCCGCGGCCGCGTCTCCGGCGCGCTCAGGCAGATGAAGTACATGCCGGAGTTCCGCTTCCGGCTCGACACCTCGTTCGACAATTTCGCCAAGATCAACGAATTGTTGAAATCGCCCGAAGTCGCGCGCGATCTCGACGACCGGAATAAGAACAACAACAAGGACGAGGAATAGGTGGCGCGTCGCGGCAAGAAGAAAGGTCGGCCGGTATCGGGCTGGGTGGTGCTGGACAAGCCGGTCGGCATGGGCTCGACCGAGGCGGTCTCGAAGATCAAATGGCTGTTCCAGGCGGAGAAGGCCGGCCATGCCGGCACGCTCGACCCGCTCGCCTCCGGCATGCTGCCGATCGCGCTTGGCGAGGCCACCAAGACCGTGCCTTACGTGCAGGACGGGGCCAAGGTCTACCGCTTCACCGTCGCCTGGGGCGAAGAGCGCTCGACCGACGATCTCGAAGGACCAGTGACGAACAGCTCGGACAATCGGCCGGCTGAGGCGGAGGTGAGGGTGCTGCTGCCCAAATACACCGGCGTGATCATGCAGACGCCGCCGCAATTCTCGGCCATCAAGATCGCCGGCGAACGCGCCTATGATCTCGCCCGCGAAGGCGAGACGGTCGACATTCCTGCCCGCGAGATCGAGATCGGACGTCTCGAGCTTATCGAGCACACCGGCGATCGCAGCGTCTTCGAGGTCGAATGCGGCAAGGGCACCTATGTGCGGTCGCTGGCGCGCGACATGGGCCGCGACCTCGGCTGTTTCGGCCACATCGCCGAGCTAAGGCGCGTCGAGGTCGAGCCGTTTACGGCGGATGATTTCGTCACCGTCGCCGAACTGGAAGCGGCGCGCTTCGGCGGCCAAACCGATGAAAGCGCGAGAGATGAAAGCGCGGACGAGGCCCCTGCCGACTTCGGCGCCATAGATGCGCTGCTGGTCGAGACGGCCGCGGCCCTCGACTGCCTGCCGCAGGTCGCCGTCAGCGACGATGCGGCGACCAAGATCCGCCTCGGCAATCCCGTCATCATCCGCGGCCGCGATGCGCCCGTCGAGGCCGACGAGGCCTGCGCCACCGCGCGCGGCAAGCTCGTCGCCATCGGCGCCATCGAGCAGGGCATGTTCAAGCCGAAGCGTGTCTTTGTCGGGTAAGTCTCGGCTAAGGCCTTGAATCCGTGCATGATCCTCTCGCAATCCCGATTCCGGCCGGCAAGGCGATCGGTTAGTGTGACCGCGCGGCTGATCTTGGGGCGAACGGTGTCGAGGGCATATGGCAAAGACTGACACGGCAAGGAAAAGAGCGTCGCTGAGGATGCGACGGCCGCCGGTCGGCGCCTCGCCTGGCACTCTGATCGCCGATCCGGCCGCGCGGCGCAGCGAGCTCAGGCTGACGCTGATCTCGCCCGAAAAATTCAAGACCATCGAAAACGCCAGCCTCGACGATCTCAGCACTCATTGCGACCGGTGGCCGATCGTCTGGCTGGACTGCACGGGGCTGGCAAACATTGCGCTGATCGAGGAGATCGGCCGGATCTTCAACCTGCATCCGCTGGCGCTGGAGGATGTCGTCAGCACCGGCCAGCGTCCGAAGGTCGACTTCTTCGAGGACCACGCCTTCGTCGCCATGCGCATGATCGACGACGTCACCGCCCACCGCTACGAGCAGATCGCGGTGTTCTTCGGCGCCAATTTCGTCGTCACCTTCCAGGAACGCGAAGGCGATCCGTTCGATCCGGTCCGCAAGCGCGTCGCGAGCTCCGAGCCGAACCGGCTGCGCGCGCGCGGCGCCGACTATCTCGCCTACGCGCTGATCGACGCCATCGTCGACAGCTATTTTCCGCCCATCGAGGCGGCAAGCGAACAGGTCGACGGCATCGAGGATCAGATGCTCAACACGACGCACAAGCATCAGATGCGGCAGTTGCATGAGTTGCGGCGTGATGCCAACGTGCTCAAAGGCGTGCTGTGGCCGATGCGCGATGCGCTGGCCACGTTGATCCGCAACGACGTGCCTTATGTGAAGGCCGAGACCAAGGTCTTCCTCAACGATACGCTCGACCATTCGCTGCGGCTCATCGAATTGGTCGAGAACCAGCGCGACATGCTGACCGGCCTGATCGAGATGCACCTGTCGCTGACCCAGGCGCGCACCAACGACGTCATTTCCTATCTGACGATCGTCTCGGTGATCTTCATGCCGCTGACGTTCCTGGTCGGCGTCTGGGGCATGAACTTCGATCCCGACACCTCGCCATGGAACATGCCGGAGCTGAAGGCCTATTACGGCTATCCGGCGGCGCTGCTGTTCATGGGACTGGTCGCCGTCGCGCTGGTTGCCTTCTTCAAATGGAAGAAGTGGCTGTAGTGCAAGGCAAAACCGCTTATTCGACGGCAGGGATCTGCGACAAAGCCGGCTTGTGAATAGGGCTGGTGTTTTCCGGGGAATTGCACTATATGCGCCGCAGCTTCGCGCCCTGACGCGTTGCTTGCACCGGCCCCTGCTGGACGACATCCCGGCTGAGGGCGTCCCGTTTCCTCGAACAGATAAGGAAAAACACGATGTCGGTTACTGCCGAGCGCAAGAAAGAATTGATGACTGAATTCGCAACCGCCAAGGGCGACACCGGCTCTCCGGAAGTCCAGGTGGCCATTCTTTCCGAGCGCATCAAGAACCTGACCGAGCACTTCAAGGACCACAAGAAGGACAACCATTCCCGCCGTGGCCTTCTCGCTCTCGTTTCCCAGCGCCGCAGCCTGCTTGATTACCTCAAGCGCAAGGACGACGCGCGCTATCAGTCGCTGATCGAGAAGCTCGGTCTGCGTCGCTGACGAATTGACCGGCGGGCTCTCCTCGGAGGGCCCGCCGGTCGCGCATTGGCGCATCGGCTGGTCCGGTGTTCCATGCTGGCAATGGAGCGCGATGCGCTCCGGAGTTCGCAAATCGCGCGCGACGCGTTCCGAAGACAGGATTTTCGGCGTCACGCGCAGGGCCGGCCGACCGGTCGGCCAGACCCGGTTCCGAAAGCGCAGAGGGTCATTCGGAACCGCCCGTGGACGGTCATGGGGCAGGATTGCAGGATGCTCGCTCGGCTTTGTCAGCCGTATCTTTTCGAGCTTCCCGTTGTCTTGCCCGTGGCTGCCCGAAGGAAGCCAGGAAGGGAGAACCGCGAGCCGTGAGACGGCGCGGCCCTTCCGCATATGAAGGACAAGATATGTTCAATCACCACAAAGTCGAAATCGAGTGGGGCGGCCGTCCGCTCATCCTGGAAACCGGCAAGATCGCGCGCCAGGCTGACGGCGCGGTGCTCGCCACCTACGGCGAGACCGTCGTGCTTGCCACCGTCGTTTCCATGAAGGAGCCGAAGCCCGGCCTCGATTTCTTCCCGCTTACTGTCAACTACCAGGAAAAGACCTATGCCGCCGGCAAGATCCCGGGCGGCTATTTCAAGCGCGAGGGCCGTCCGAGCGAGAAGGAAACGCTGGTTTCCCGCCTGATCGACCGCCCGATCCGTCCGCTCTTCGCCGAAGGCTACAAGAACGACACCCAGATCGTCGTCACCGTCATTCAGCATGACCTGGAGAACGACCCGGACATCCTTTCGATCGTTGCCACCTCGGCTGCTCTGACGCTGTCCGGCGTGCCCTTCATGGGCCCGATCGGCGGCGCCCGCGTCGGCTACATCAACGGCGAATATGTGCTCAACCCGCATATCGACGAGATGGAGGAATCGAAGCTCGACCTCGTCGTTGCCGGCACCAGCGATGCCGTCCTGATGGTCGAATCCGAAGCCAAGGAGCTCTCCGAAGACCTGATGCTCGGCGCCGTCATGTTCGGCCACAAGAGCTTCCAGCCGGTGATCGATGCGATCATCAAGCTGGCCGAGGTCGCAGCCAAGGATCCGCGCGACTTCACCGCGCCGGACTATTCCGCGCTCGAGGGCGAGATGCTCAAGATCGTCGGCGACGAGCTTCGCGAAGCCTATAAGATCACCGACAAGCAGTCGCGCTATGCCGCGGTCGACGCCGTCAAGGCGAAGGTCAAGGCTGCGTTCGCTCCGGCCGAAGGCGAGGAGGCGAAGTACACCTCCGAGCAGATCGGCACGGTGTTCAAGGAGCTCCAGGCCAAGGTCGTGCGCTGGAACATCCTCGATACCGGCTCGCGCATCGACGGCCGCGACCTGAAGACCGTTCGCAAGATCGTGTCCGAAGTCGGCGTCCTGCCGCGCACCCACGGTTCGGCACTGTTCACCCGCGGCGAGACGCAGGCCCTGGTCGTTGCCACGCTCGGCACCGGCGAGGACGAGCAGTTCGTCGATTCGCTGACCGGCATGTACAAGGAGAAGTTCCTCCTTCACTACAACTTCCCGCCCTACTCGGTCGGTGAGACCGGCCGCATGGGCTCGCCGGGCCGCCGCGAGATCGGCCACGGCAAGCTCGCCTGGCGCGCGATCCGGCCGATGCTGCCTTCCGCCGACCAGTTCCCCTACACGCTGCGTGTCGTCTCGGAGATCACCGAGTCCAACGGTTCGTCCTCGATGGCCACCGTCTGCGGCACCTCGCTGGCGCTGATGGATGCCGGCGTACCGATCGCGAAGCCGGTGGCCGGCATCGCCATGGGCCTGATCAAGGAAGGCGAGCGCTTCGCGGTGCTCTCCGACATCCTCGGCGACGAGGACCACCTCGGCGACATGGATTTCAAGGTCGCCGGCACCGCCAATGGCGTCACCTCGCTGCAGATGGACATCAAGATCGACGGCATCACCGAGGAGATCATGAAGATCGCGCTCGGCCAGGCCAAGGACGGCCGTCTGCACATCCTGGGCGAGATGGCGCATGCGATCTCCGGCGCGCGCGCCGAGCTCGGCGAGTTCGCGCCGCGCATCGAGGTCATGCACATCCCGACCGACAAGATCCGCGACGTCATCGGCTCCGGCGGCAAGGTGATCCGCGAGATCGTCGAGAAGACCGGCGCCAAGATCAACATCGAGGATGACGGCACGGTCAAGATCGCCTCGGCCAACGCCAAGGAGATCGAGGCGGCGAAGAAGTGGATCCACACCATCGTCGCCGAGCCGGAAGTCGGCGAGATCTACGAAGGCACGGTGGTCAAGACCGCCGACTTCGGCGCCTTCGTCAACTTCTTCGGCCCGCGTGACGGTCTCGTCCACATCTCGCAGCTCGCCAATGAGCGCGTCGCCAAGACCTCCGACGTCGTCAAGGAAGGCGACAAGGTGTGGGTCAAGCTGATGGGCTTTGACGAGCGCGGCAAGGTCCGCCTGTCGATGAAGGTCGTCGACCAGGCGACCGGCAAGGAAATCGTGCGCGAGAAGAAGCCGGAAGGCGAGGAAGACGCCGCCTGATCGGCCTTAGGCATGTCGCCCAAAAGTGCGTAGCGGTTTTGGGATGACGACATGCATCAGACGAAACGCTTCAGATAGATCGAGACGGGCGCGCCGCAAGGTCGCGCCCGTTGTCGTTTGACACGCAGGGGAGAACCATGGCCGCGGAGCCGCTGAAGACGCTGTTCCATCCCTTCGAGGCCGAGGCGCTCCCGCTGCCGAACACAGGCGCCGAGATTCTGTTTCTGGGCGCCGAGCCCAGTTTTCCCCTGCCCGAAGGCTTCGATGTGAAGCTCAGTCTGGTGCAAGGCTTCCGGACGCATTTCCGCGCGCTGCAGGCCTCCGGCTACACCATCACGCCGCGGGCGCAGGGCTCCGGCTATGACATGGCGCTTGTTCTGGCGGGCCGCCATCGCGGCCAGAACGAACTGCGCATCGCCGAAGCCATCGATCGGGTCGCGCCGGGTGGCCTGATCCTGGTCGCCGGCAGCAAGGAGGACGGTATCGACAGCCTGCGCAAGCGGATCACCAAGCTGGTGCCGCTCGAAGGCCATCTGCCCAAGCACCATGGCGTCGCCTTCTGGTTCCACCAGGCCGGCGCGCAGGCCGCCGCAGCGCTGCGCGCCGCCAACACCGGCCTGCTTGTCGAGGGGCGCTACCACACCGCACCGGGCATGTTCTCTTTCGATCGCGTCGATGCCGGCTCGAGACTGCTGGCCGCGAACCTGCCGAAGGATCTTGGTGGCAATGTCGCCGATTTCTGTGCCGGCTGGGGCTATCTGGCGTCGGAGATTCTGATCCGCTCGTCCGGCCTCTCCGGTCTCGACCTCTACGAAGCGGACTTCGAAGCCTTGGAGGCGGCCAGGCTCAACGTGCCCAAGCTCGATATTCGAGATGCCGTCGAACCGCGCTTCATCTGGACCGATCTGCTCAAGGAAGTGGTCGAGCGTCGCTATGACGCCATCGTCATGAATCCGCCCTTCCACAGCGGTCGGGCGGCCGAGCCCGACATCGGCGCCGGCATGATCCGGGCTGCGGCCAAGGCGCTGAAGCCGGGCGGCCGGCTATGCATGGTCGCCAATCGCCAGCTGCCTTACGAGCCGGTGCTGGCTGCCGCCTTTTCCAGCCATGCCGAGCTTGCCCGCGACGGCATGTTCAAGGTGTTTTCGGCGCGGCGCTAAAAAGCAATTTCAGGAAAAGTACGCAGCGGTTTTCCGTCCGGAAATGCTTGGATCACAAAAGCAAATTCCAGGAAGAAAGTGACCGGCTCAGTGCAGGCTGACGATGCGCGGCGGCGTCGTGCCATGGGCGACGCGCGCCTTGCCGAACTCGACCTTGAGCGGCGCCGGCCGGCCGAACAGGTAGCCCTGCACCACCTCGCAGCCGGCGGCTCTCAGCAGCGTCGCCTGGTTTTCGGTCTCGACGCCTTCGGCGATGATGCCGACGCCAAGCGCCCGCGAAAGCCCGACGATGGTCGAGACTACGGCTCCCGAGTTGGAGTCGGTGTCGATGCGGCTGACGAAGGAGCGGTCGATCTTGAGCTTGCCGAACGAAAAATCGATCAGGTAGCTCAGGTTGGAATAGCCGGTGCCGAAATCGTCGACGGCCACCGAGATGCCCATGTCGGCGAGCTGCTGCAGGATGACTGCGGCACGGTCGCGATCCTGCATCATCGCCGTTTCGGTGACTTCGAGCTCCAGCCGCGACGGCTTCATGCCGGTCGACGCCATCGTATCGCGCACGATGCCGACGAAGTCCTTGGTCATGAACTGGACAGGTGAGATGTTGACGGCCACGAAGCACTCCTCGGGCAGATACTGGGCATCGCTGCAGGCTTTGCGCAGCACCCATTTGCCGATCGGATTGATCATGCCGGTTTCTTCAGCGATCGGAATGAATTCCATCGGCGGGATCATGCCGCGTTGCGGATGCTTCCAGCGGATCAGGGCTTCGTAGCCGACGATACGGCCGCTCGGCAGGTCGAGCTGCGGCTGGTAATGGAGATCGAAGTCGCCGCGGTCGAAGGCGAGTTTCAGTTCGGATTCGATCCATTGCCGGTGATCGGCAACCCGCCCCATGTCGGCCTCGAAGACCGACCAGTTGCCGACGCCGCTTGCGCGTGCATTCTGCAGCGCCAGGTTCGAGCGGCGCAGGATGAGCACCGGGTCGACGCCGTCCTTCGGCATCGCCACGATGCCGACCGAGATGCTGACGGACTGCAGATGGGTGTCGAGGTGGTAAGGCTCCATCATTTCGTTGATGAGCTTTTCGACGAACCGTTCCAGCGATCCCTTGATCTCGCGGTCCGGCAGCAGCACGGCGAATTCGCCGGCGCCGAGCCGTCCGATCACGGCGCTTTCCGGCATAGCCTCCTTCAGCCTCTTGGTGAAGGCGCGGATCAGCCCGTCGCCATGGCTGTAGCCGATGGCATCATTGATCTGCTTGAAGCGGTCGATGTCGATATCGATCAGGTAGACCGGTTCGGCGGTCTCGATGGTCTCGACCGCGGCGGCGGCGACCTTGCCGACCAGGGCGGGGCGCGACAAAAGACCGGTCAGCTTGTCGAAATGCGTTTCCTTGAAGACGTATTCGGCCGATTCATCGACGCCGGCGAAGAAGGAGAGCGCGGCGCCGCCCGCGGCCAGCGCACAGAGCGCGGCGATGATGCCCGCCATCGTTCCCGCCTGCATGCCGGCCATGCCATCGCCAAAACCGAACCGCAGCCCCCAAAGCCCAAGCATAAAACTGCCCATGGCGGAACTGGCGATGGTGATCAGCCGGAACAGCGGTGTCCGTTTCGGATTGCTGACTGCAGACATGCAGGATCCCTGGTTGCGGGATCTTCTAGCGGATATCCCTTAAAATGAGTTTCCGCCGATGCCTCCAATTTTACCGGAAGCTCTTGTTCGCCGCGGCGGACGATTCCTTGGTTCAGTCGTTCTGCTTCAGTTCGTCGAGCGTCGGCATGGAAACAATATGGTAGCCGGAATCGACATAGTGGATCTCGCCGGTGACCCCCGAAGACAGATCGGAAAGCAGGTAGAGCGCGGAGCCACCGACTTCGTCGATGGTCACGGTGCGCCGCAGCGGCGAATTGCGCTGTTGATAGGAGAACATGTGCCGCGCGTCGGAGACGCCGGAGCCGGCGAGCGTCCTGACCGGCCCCGCGGAGATGCCGTTCACCCGGATGCCGCGCGGACCGTAGTCGTTGGCGAGGTAGCGCACGCTTGCCTCCAAGCCGGCCTTGGCGACGCCCATGACGTTGTAGTTTGGCATGACGCGTACCGATCCTGCATAGGTCAGCGTGATCATGGAGCCGCCGTTGGTCATCAGCGCGGCGGCGTTGCGCGCGACCTCGGTGAAGGAATAGCAGGAGATCACCATGGTGCGCACGAAATTGTCGCGGCTGGTGTCGGCGTAGAGGCCCTTGAGCTCGTTCTTGTCGGAGAAGCCGATGGCGTGGACGACGAAATCCAGCCCGCCCCAGGCATCGCCCAGCGTTTCGAAGGTCGCGGCGACCGAGGCGCTGTCCTCGACGTCGCAGGGTACGACCAGCGAGGCGCCGACCTTCTCGGCAAGCGGCTTCACCCGTCGCCCGAACGCGTCGCCCTGATAGGTGAAGGCAAGCTCCGCCCCGTGCTCGGACAGTTTCTTGGCGATCCCCCATGCGATCGAATGATCGTTGGCAACACCCATGACAAGCCCGCGCTTGCCCTTCATCAGCCCGTCCATGCCCGGCAATCCTTTTAAAAACGCTGGCCTTATGCGGAATAGCGCTGGAAAATCAGCGTTGCGTTGGTGCCACCGAAGCCGAAGGAATTGGACAAAACGGTGTCGATCTTGGCGTTGTCGATGCGTTTGCGCACGATCGGCATGCCCTCGAATTCCGGATCGAGTTCCTCGATATGGGCGCTCTCGCCGATGAAGCCGCCCTGCATCATCAGGATCGAATAGATCGATTCCTGGACGCCCGCCGCGCCCAGCGAATGGCCGGTGAGCGACTTGGTCGAGGTGATGAAGGGCATCTTGTCGCCGAACACCTCGCGGATGGCGCCCATTTCCTTGGAATCGCCGACCGGCGTCGAGGTGCCATGGGTGTTGATGTAGTCGACCGGCGTCGAGATCGTGGAGAGTGCTTGGCGCATGCAGCGGACGGCGCCTTCACCGGACGGCGCCACCATGTCGTAGCCGTCGGAGGTCGCCCCGTAGCCGACGACCTCGGCATAGATCTTGGCGCCGCGCGCCCTGGCGTGCTCCAGTTCCTCCAGCACCAGCACGCCCGCGCCGCCGGCGATGACGAAGCCGTCGCGGTTGACGTCATAGGCGCGCGAAGCGGTCGATGCCCTGTCGTTGAATTTCGACGACATCGCGCCCATGGCGTCGAACAGATCCGACATCGTCCAGTCGAGGTCTTCGTGGCCGCCGGCGAACATCATGTCCTGCTTGCCCCACTGGATCAGCTCATAGGCGTTGCCGATGCAATGCGCCGAAGTCGAGCAGGCGGACGAGATCGAGTAGTTGACTCCGTGGATCTTGAACCAGGTGGCCAAAGTGGCCGAAGCGGTCGAAGACATCGCCTTCGGCACCGCGAACGGGCCGATGCGCTTCGGGCTGCCGTTCTTGAGCGTGGTCTCGGCCGCTTCGACGATGGTCCTGGTCGATGGCCCGCCCGAACCCATGACGATGCCGGTGCGCTCGTTGGTGATGTCGCTTTCGCCGAGCCCGGCGTCGGCGATCGCCTGGTCCATGGCGACGTGGTTCCAGGCAGCACCCTGGCTGAGGAAGCGCATGGCGCGGCGGTCGATCATGGCCGATGGGTCGAGCGTCGGCGCGCCCCAGACCTGGCAGCGAAAACCATGCTCGGCGAAGGAGTTGGAGAAGCTGATGCCCGACTTGGCATCGTAAAGCGAGGCCTGCACCTCATTGGCGTTGTTGCCGATCGACGACACAATGCCGAGGCCTGTCACTACGACCCGTCTCATTCGCAACTCCTTCCGGCGTATTTGGCGAAAAACCTGGTCGGTATCCGCCTTCGATCACACGCAAAATACATTGTCGCAGCGACCTTTGCGCGTCGCAGGACGCGCCGGCCGCCGCGGCGAGGCGATCAGGCGGCCGACTGCTTGGACAGGCCGACCTTCAGATCCGTTGCCGCGTATATGGGTTCGCCATCCGCCTTGAGCCAGCCATCGGCGATTCCGAGCACCAGGCGACCGCGCATCACGCGCTTGAAATCGATGCCGTATTCGACCTTCTTGACCGAGGGCGTCACCATGCCCTTGAATTTCACCTCGCCGGTCGAAAGTGCCATCCCCTTGCCCGGCTCACCAAGCCAGCCGAGATAGAAGCCGGTCAACTGCCACATGGCGTCGAGGCCGAGGCAGCCCGGCATGATCGGATTGCCGATGAAATGGCAGGCGAAGAACCACAGGTCCGGCTTGATGTCGAATTCGGCGCGGATGAAGCCCTTGTCGAAAGCGCCGCCGGTCTCGCGAATCTCGGTGATGCGGTCGAACATCAGCATCGGCGGGTAGGGCAGTTGCGCATTGCCCGGCCCGAACAGTTCGCCGCGGGCGCAGGCAAGCAGTTCCTCATAGTCATAGCTGGACTTTTGAGCCGCCATAAATCTCCGTCCCCGTGTTCGTTCGGGCGGCAGGGCGCCCTTGTCGTTGGTTTCCTAACACACTCTGTTTGCGGCCGGAAACCGGCGTTTGCGCTTACCCCGTGCGCCTGCCCGGGTCAATGCGCGCTATTGATCGCATTTGGGCGACAGAATATATGTCGAGTGCTGTCCAGTTTTGGCTTTGACGTCTTTTTGCCATTCTGGACCTGTTAGAGGGCTGGGCCACAAGCTTCGACGCATAGATGGATTTGGGCTGCCGGAAGGAAAATGTCGCTGTGGACAAGCGGGTTCGCGAAGCCGGCCTGAGGCCGACACGCCAGCGCATCGCGTTGGCCGACCTGCTTTTCGCCAAGGGCGACCGCCATCTGTCGGCCGAAGAACTGCACGAGGAGGCGATCGCCGCCGGCGTGCCCGTCTCGCTGGCAACCGTCTACAATGCGCTGCATCAGTTCACCCAGGCCGGCCTGCTGCGCATCCTTGCTGTCGAAGGGTCGAAGACCTATTTCGACACCAACACCTCCGACCATCACCATTTCTATGTCGAGGGCGAGAACAGGATCTTCGATATCGCCAGTGGCCCGGTCTGCGTCTCCAACCTGCCGGAGCCTCCGGAAGGCATGGAAATCGCCAATGTCGATATCGTGGTGAGGCTGCGCCCCAAGCGCCGCGACTGATCCGCCTGGCATGAGGCCCCTCGATCTGACGGTCCGGTTTGAATGGGTCGTCGCGGCCGTGGTGGCCATCATCTTCTACAAAATGACCGCTGTGTCATGGTGGCTGTTCGCCCTGCTCATCCTGGCACCGGATCTGTCGATGCTGGGCTATCTCGCCGGGCCGCGTGTCGGCGCCGTCACCTACAACGCCCTGCACATCCTGATTGCCCCGCTTGTCCTGGGGCTCGCCGGCGTCCTGCTCGCCGGTCCGATCACCACCGCCGTGGCGCTAATCTGGATCGCCCACATCGCCATCGACCGCGCCCTCGGCTACGGCCTGAAGCTTCCCACCGGTTTTCAGGATACGCATCTCGGCCGCATTGGCCGCTAAAGTGGGAACCGGTTTTCGGACAAGATCATGGTCCAGATGAGAAGGTTCAGTTCTTGACCTTTTCGCCCGGATAGGCGCCCCAGACCTGCGACTGGGCGATCCAGCCGGTATGGCCATCGAAGGTCATTTCGCACCACTGGCCGTCGCATTTCTTGATCGAGCCCATCACCCCCGGCTCGAGAATGGCGGTCACGCCGGCGTCCTTGTCGGCACTCTCGAGCAGATTGATTCGGCCGCCCTTGCTTCGCTGCCAGGGCGCGACGATCGCTGTGCGGCGGCCGGAGAGCAGCGACTGGTTGATCCAGCCTTCCGAGCCGTCGGCATCGCGCACGCGCCGCCAGGTATCGAATTCCTGGATGACTTCCATCGGCAGCCCGGCCTTCATGTACATCCAGTCCACCGAGTAATTGGCGCCGGGGCCGACGCGCGAGTTGACGCGGCCGGATTTGAGGCTGACGAAGCGCGGCAGCGGCAGGCCACTGGGGCCCAGCGTCACGGTCTGTGCGGGCGCGGCCGCGCTTTGCGCCGATGCCTGCAAAACGCAAAGCAAGCCGCCGAGGGCGGCTGCGCTGAAAGCCAGGCGAAGCGACGCGAAACCAGACACTTTCGTTCCTTTCGGCGCCCGCCCGGCGGGGTAAGCGCCCATTTTTCTTTGTCTTCGGCGGCACCGCTTGTTACAGGAGTGGGCGGAGACCGTGATTGGCTTCAAGTTTCGCCTGTCTTGGTTAAAGAGGTCTCAACGAGATCGGTTCGAGGAAGCTTCGGGAATACAATGGCAGGCAAAAAACGGCCCCTCGTCGTCATCACGCGCAAGCTGCCCGACCCGGTCGAAACCCGCATGCGCGAGCTGTTCGATGCGCGCCTCAATGTCGAGGACCGGCCGATGACCCAGCCGGAGCTGGTGGCGGCCGTCAAGGAAGCCGATGTGCTCGTCCCGACCATCACCGACCATATCGACGCCGCGCTGATTGCCCAGGCCGGCGAGAACCTGAAGCTGATCGCCAATTTCGGCAACGGCGTCGACAAGATCGACGTGGACGCGGCGGCCAAGAAAGGGATCACCGTCACCAACACGCCGAACGTGCTGACCGAGGACACCGCCGACATGACCATGGCGCTGATGCTGGCTGTGCCGCGGCGGCTCACCGAGGGCGCCAATGTGCTTACCGGCGACAAGAATTGGGCCGGCTGGTCGCCGACCTGGATGCTCGGCCGGCGTATCTGGGGCAAGCGGCTCGGCATCGTCGGCATGGGCCGCATCGGCACGGCGGTTGCCAGGCGCGCCAAGGCGTTTGGCCTTTCCATCCATTATCACAATCGCCACCGCGTGCTGCCTGCCGTCGAGGACGAGTTGGAGGCGACCTATTGGGAGAGCCTCGACCAGATGCTGGCCCGCATGGACATCATCTCGGTCAACTGCCCGTCGACGCCGGCGACCTTCCACCTGCTGTCGGCGCGGCGCCTGGCGCTGATGCAGCCCTCGGCCTACATCGTCAACACCGCGCGCGGCGACATCATCGACGAAGAATCGCTGATAAAGCTGATCCATGACGGCAAGATCGCTGGCGCCGGGCTCGACGTCTACGAGCACGAGCCGGCGCTGAACAGCAAGCTTCTGAAGCTCGCCGCGAAGGGCAAGGTCGTGCTGCTGCCGCATATGGGCTCGGCAACGCTCGAAGGCCGCATCGATATGGGCGAGAAGGTGATCATCAACATCCGCGCTTTCTTCGATGGCCACCGCCCGCCGGACCGCGTGTTGCCGCTCAGGACCTGAGGGACGTTGTCAGGCGGCGAGGGTAACGGCGCCGTCGTCGGAGACTTTGACGGTGCTTCCGCGATAGGCTTCGAACGCGCTGCGCTGGAGCCGTACCGCCATTGGTGTTTCCAAACCCATTTCGCGGGCGACGATCAGGCCGAGAAGCAGGATGGCATCCGGTTCGTGGAGCACCAGCGCCGCCGGTGCATGACCGCCATGGACGAGTTCCAGCAGGACTGCCGAAGCCGACGACGAGCCGATAGTCCCGGGCAGGAAGAGCACACGCCCGGAGATGGTCTCGCCATGTTGCGGATGGCGGACATCGGCTATGCGGCCGGTCTTCGGGTCGACGCCGCCCCAGAAACTGATCGGCGCCGTCAGCACCAGCGCTTCGCCTTCGCCGGACTTGCCCGCAACCAGGATTTCGGCTGCCGTCGTCATGCGGCGATTTCCGTGAATACCGGCTTGCCGGTGATCGCGCTTTCGACACAGTCGGCGAGAGAAGCGTAGAGGACCGCATAGCCGGTGTTGCCGGGCGCATAGTGCGCGAACTTGCCCGAATTGGTCATCAACACGCCGCCGGCAAGGTCGGGCATGATCGGCGTCACCACCACGCAGGTGTCGGCGACGATGATCACGCCGCTTGCTTCGAGCGACCTGCGCTGGCCGTTCCGTTCCAGCAAGGCAAGGACATGTCGGCCGGTGCAGGCGTAGATCGGCACGGCGAGCCGCCTTCCGGCGATGAGCCGCTCGAGCATGTCGAACTCCGCCTGCGACAGATGCGGACTGCCGATCGCTACAGCGTCGATGGCTCGCGCCTTCGCGGCCGTCGACAAGCCTGCCTGGGCGCTCGCTGTCATCCGGGACGTGACGTGGATCACCGTCTCCGGCTGACTGCCGCCAAGAATCGTTTCAGCGTCGGGTGCCTCCGGCGTTACGCCGGCGATGTGGAAAAGGCCGACTGCGCCGGATGACGCCGCGGCCGCACCGAACGCCTTCAGCGCATCCTCACCGGGATGGGTGGCCACACCGGTGACGACGCCGATCGCGTCGCCGACCTCGCGGCCGTAAAGGCTGCCCAGCACCGGCCAGGCGATCTCGGATGCGAGGAAGGAAGGCGAGATGGCCGACACGTCGAACACCAGCTGCGCCCACCGGTTCTCGGTGCGGTGTAACCCATAATCTGGCGCGCGGCCGACGATGGCGCAGGCGATATCCAGGAAATCGCCATAGCGGTTGGTGCGCGCGCCAAGCACCGAATTGCAGAACACCACGGCGTTGGACTCGCCCCAGGCGACGTCGCTGCCCAGCGCCGGCCGGTGCCCCGCCTGGTAGGGGGCGCAGGTCCAGCTCTGCTCGCAGCCGAGCTTGCGGTAAGCCTCCATCATGCGCCGCGCCATGTCGCGCTGCGGTTCTTCCAGGCGGATGCGCGAGCAGCCCATCAGATCGAGTGCCCCGACGTTGAGCGTCGAACGCACCGCCACCTTGGCGCCGCCCTCGACCAGTCGTTCCGCGAACAGCGTGCCGGAATCGCCATGATAGAGCGCGCCGTCGATATGCGCCGAAGCGATCGGAATCAGCTTCGGCGCACCGAGCAGGCGGGCGGTCTCGGCAACGATGCGCATCGCCATCGCCCCGCCGTCATGGCCGGCGGCGATGGCCTGTTCTTCGGGGTTAAGCATCAGGCTCAAGACACCACCTTGCGCATGGTGATCGAGGTTGGCCGGTGATAGCCCGCATGTGCTGTCCGGCCGGTCTCGCGAAAGCCCATCCGTGCGAAGCTCGCCTGGTTTGCAGTCAGTTCGATGCGGGTCTGCAACTCGATGCCGTGCTTGCCGCGCCGATGGGCAAGATCCTCCACGGCCTGCATCAGGCGGGCTCCCAGACCTTGCCCCTGATGCTCCGGCTCGACCGCAAGTTTGCCGACGTAAAAGTCCTCCGCCCGCTCCAGCGCGAAGACGCAGCCGACGATCCGGCCGTTTTCGATCGCCAGGAATCCCGTTTCCTGTTGTGCCTTGTGCTTGAGGTTTTCGGGCGTCAGCAGATGCGCCGAGGAAGGTGGGTCGATGATGCCCTCCATATAGGCGAAGGCGCGTAGGATCAGCGCCAGAAGCTCGTCCCATCGGTCGAAGTCGGGCGGAAGCTCGGTGACGACGGCTGCGGCCGGCTGGTCCATCTGCTCAGCTCGACTTGTAGCGGATGGTTTCGAAGCGGGCAGTGAGCCCGTCATAGAGCAGAAGCCGGCCGACGAGCGGTTCCCCGATGCCGGCAATCAGCTTGATCGCTTCCATCGCCTGCAGCGTGCCGATAACCCCTGTCAGCGCTCCGATAATGCCGGCGACGGCGCAGGACGGCACCACACCTTCGGGCGGCGCTTCAGGGAACAGGTCGCGATAGCTTGGATTGCGCTTGCCGTCGGCACCCGTCTCGTAAGGCTTCAGCACAGTCACCGATCCGTCGAAACGGCCGACTGCGGCGGTGACCAGGGGCTTGCCTTCCAGGGCGCATGCGTCGGCCAGCGCATAGCGCGTTTCGAAATTGTCCGAACCATCGACGACAAGATCATAGCGGGCGACGAGGGCAGGGGCGTTTTGCTCGGTCAGTCTGAGCCGATGCAATTCCACCGCGACATTGGGGTTGACGCGCATGATCATCGCCGCGGCGCTGTCGGTCTTGGCCATGCCGATCGTGTCGCTGCCATGGATCACCTGCCGCTGCAGGTTGGACAGCGAGACCGTGTCGTCATCGACGATGCCGAGAGTGCCGACGCCGGCAGCGGCAAGATATTCAAGCACCGGCGCGCCCAGCCCGCCGGCGCCGATGACCAGCACGCGCGCACGTTTCAGCTTCTGCTGGCCCGCGCCACCAATCTCGGGCAGCACGATGTGGCGAGCGTAGCGTTCCAGTTCTTCGTCGGTGAGGGCCGCAGCTGTCATGGCGTGACCTTATAGGGACGGGAAAATACACGGGCAAGGCGCAGCCTTGTCCCGCAGGGTATGGGCATGCGCAGCTTTGTCCCGCGGCGTAGGCGCTGACGCCCCGCTGGGTTGTTCAAAAAATCAGCCGGTCGGCCCGACGCTGCCGTGATCGACGGTCAGGAACTGCGCGCGTCCGGCGAGGCTGGAAAACAGCGCCGCATCGGTACCGGTCATGAAGGCCTGGCAGTTCAGGTCCTCGAGGATGGAGAACAAGGCGGCGCGCCGCCCACTGTCGAGATGGGCGGCGATCTCGTCGAGCAGCAGGATCGGCGTCAGGCCCGACATCTCGCCGGTCAGCCTTGCATGCGACAGCACGATGCCGACCAGCAGCGCCTTCTGCTCGCCCGTCGAGCAGAGCTCCGCCAGCATCGATTTCGGTCGGTGGCGGACCACGAGGTCCGAACGATGCGGGCCGTCGAGCGTACGGCCGGCGGCGCGATCCCGCTCGCGTCCGCTGGCAAGTGCAATTCGGAACCGCTCCTCGACATCCACAGCCGGCGCGATGGCGATTTCGCTCTCCAACTCGCCGGCGAGGCTTATGTCTGCCTGCGGAAACGGGCCGCTGCCGGGCAGCCTGTCGATCATGGCGGCAAGCAGCCGGACCAGTTCGGCGCGCGCCGCCGCGATCGCCACGCCGGTCTCCGCCATCTGCGTCTCGATGGCGTCGAACCAGGCGCTGTCGCGGGAACCGTCTGTAAGCAGCCGATTACGGCTTCGCATCGCCTTCTCATAGTCCAGCGCCCGCTGGCCGTGGCCGGGATCGATGGCCAGCACCAGCCGATCGAGAAAGCGTCGGCGGTCGGCGGCAGGCCCTGGGAACAGCCCATCCATCGCCGGTGTCAGCCAGACGACGCGCAGCCACTCCAGCATGTCCTCTGCCGACTTCGCCGCGGCGCTGTTGATGCGAACCCGCCTGCCGCTTTCACCGGCGGCATCGCTGCCGGCAATGCCGGTGCCGATTTCGACCTGGCCCTGCGGCCCCTCGATCCGGGCGTGCAAGGCAAAGCTGCCGTCACCGCCCTCGCGCGCGACGTCCGCATAGGGCGCGCGGCGCAGCCCGCGTCCGGGCGTCAGCAGCGAGATGGCTTCCAGCAGATTGGTCTTGCCGGCGCCATTGTCGCCCGACAGCACCACCGGGCCGGCCGCGAGGTCGAGCGAAAGCGCCGCGTAGTTGCGGAAATTGGTAAGTGTTAGCTTACTTATGTAGCTCTGCTGCCGAAGCTGTTTGGCTTCCTCGATCACGGCGACATGTCAGGCCCACTAGAGCAATTCCAGGAAAAGTGTGACACGGTTTTCCGCCCGGAATTGCATCAACAAAGAGACCGACGCAATTCCAGGAAAAGTGTGACACGGTTTTCCGTCCGGATTTGCGTCGAAACAAAGGGGCGGGGCGGTCTCCGTTCCCGGGAAACGATGAACCGCTCTCCGGCCTACACCCGCATCGGCATCAGCACGTACAGCGCGGTCTCGTCGGCCATGTCATGGATGAGCGTCGGCGAGCCGGCATCTGCCAGCATGAATTTCGCTTCCGACCCGGTGAGCTGGGCGGCGACATCGAGCAGGTATTTGGCGTTGAAGCCGATCTCGATCGGATCCGATGAATAGTCGGCCGCCAGTTCCTCGGTGGCGCTGCCCGAATCCGGATTGTTCACCGCGAGCGTGAGCTGGCCGTCATTGATCGACAGTTTCACGGCCCGGCCGCGCTCGGAAGAGATGGTCGAGACGCGGTCGACGGCGGCGGCAAAGCTCTGCCGGTCGATGATCAGCTTCTTGTCGTTGCCGGTCGGGATGACACGCTGATAGTCCGGGAAAGTGCCGTCGATCAGTTTCGAGGTCAGGACGACGCTGCCGATGGTGAAGCGAATCTTGGTGTCCGACAGTTCCGTCGTGACTGCGACATCCGGATCGTCGACCAGCTTCTGCAGCTCGCTCACCGTCTTGCGCGGAATGATGATGCCGGGCATCCCCTCGGATCCCGCCGGCGCGTCGATCTCCGCGCGCGCCAGGCGATGCCCGTCGGTGGCCACCGAGCGCAGCTTCAGCTTGCCGCCGGCTTCATGCGTGTGCAGGAAGATGCCGTTGAGGTAATAACGCGTCTCCTCGGTCGAGATGGCGAACTGGGTCTTTTCGATCAGTCCCTTCAGCGCCACCGAATCGAGGCGGAAGATGTGCGAGAAGGAGCCGGCCGAGAGCTCCGGGAAATCGGACTGCGGCAGGCACTGCAGGCGGAAGCTGGACCGGCCCGAGGTCACGGTCATCGCATTGCCGTCCTCGTCGGTCTTCAGCATCACCTCGGCGCCGTCCGAGAGCTTGCGCACGATGTCGTAGAGCAGATGCGCCGGAACCGTGGTCGCGCCGCCGCGCTCGACCTTGGCCGGGGTGGCTTCCGTCACCTCCAGGTCGAGGTCCGTGGCTTTCATCTCGAGGCTGGCGCCGTCGGCGCTGAGCAGCACATTCGACAGGATCGGAATGGTGTTGCGCCGCTCGACCACGCGATGAACGTGGTTGAGGGACTTCAGGAGATTTGACCGTTCCAGGATAACACGCATGACGAAACAGGCTCGCTTCAATGAATGAGCGGGTCACCAGGAAGCGGCGTCCCCGCGAAAGCTCCGAAAAGCTCAGAATCTCTGTAAGCTGACAGTAAAAAGCCCGCAAACGCAAGCCCGCGACACCGGTTCCGACCGGTTGCGCGGGCTTTCTGGGGATAAAGCCGGCGACGCCCGTCGGCCGGCGCAATCCTGGGAAAACTGCGTGGCGGTTTTCCGTCCAGAATTGCGCAAAACCAAATACATCTCGCCCGAAACTGCGCAGCGAGTCCGGCACGGCGATCTGCACAACAACAAAGACTGAAGCGCGCCGCCCAGATCCGTTTCGGAGCGGCGCGCTTTGCTCCTTTTGCGAGCAGTCAGGCTTGGTCGTTGATCAGCCGGCGCAGCAGTTCCAGCTCCTGCGCCAGCGTATTGTCGGCGCCGGACAGATCCTCGATCTTGCGCACCGCGTGCAGGACCGTCGTGTGATCGCGGCCGCCGAAACGCCGTCCGATCTCGGGCAGTGAACGCGGCGTCATCACCTTCGACAGATACATCGCGACCTGCCTCGGTTTGACGATGGTGCGCGTGCGCCGGTTGGACAGAAGTTCCGTCTTCGAGACGTTGTAGTGGCGCGCCACGATGCGCTGGATGTCCTCGATGCGCACCCGCTTCGGCTCGCCCGACCTGTAGATATGGCCGAGGATCTCGTCGATACGGTCGATGCTGATCTGCGGCTCGAAGGACTGGCGGAACAAGAGCTGGTTGAAGGCGCCTTCGAGTTCCCGTCCGCTGCCCGTCACCGTGCGAGCGACATGATTGAGGATCTCGTCCGAAATCTCGAGCGAGGCGTCGTCGTTCTTTGCCGTTGCAAGCCGCAGCTTGAGCATGCCCAGGCGCATGGCGAAATCCGGCGCCGACATTTCGAGCGCCACGCCGCCATTGAGGCGCGAGCGGACCCGTGGCTCCAGCGATTCCAGTTCCGATGGCGGCCGGTCTGCCGCGACCACGACCTGCTTGGCGCTGTCGAGCAGCATGTTGATCAAATGGCAGAACTCGTGCTGGATCGACTTGCCCTGCAGGAATTGCATGTCGTCGATGATCAGAAGATCGATGTCGCGCAGCTGCTCTTTCAGCGTCAGCGCATTGTTGTCGCGGATCGCGGTGGCGAAGCGCCACATGAAATATTCCGCCGTCAGGTAGACGACGCGAGACTTCGGGTTGTGGCGCAGCGATTCCGCCGCGATCGCCTGCAAGAGGTGCGTCTTGCCGAGTCCGACGGTCGCATGCAGGAAAAGCGGGTTGAAACGCACCGCGCTTGATTGCGATTCCGCCACCGCCTTGGCCGCGGCGAAGGCCACGCGGTTCGAAGGGCCTTCGATGAAGGAGCCGAACGTGTAGCGCGGGTCGAGCGGGGACCCCAGAACATTGTGGCGAAACTCGGTTTCCGCGGGCACGCCCTGGCGCGGAGCCGGCGCCCGTTCCATCCGACCGGGGTTTGCTGTGCCTGCCGCGAGCGCTGTCTGCGTCTGCTTGGTCATCTTGCGCGCGGGCGCGACCTCGGGCTCGACGGTGTTGCGGCTCTGCCGCGTCGCCGTCCGCACGACGATCTCGATTTTGAGGATATCCGCATCCTCGTGCTTCCACAGTTCGGCAATGAGGTCGAGATAATGGCCGTTGATCCACGACCGCAGGAAGGCTGTGGGCACGGAGATGCGCACAATGCCGCGGGATGCCTCGGCAACCTTCATACGTGCGAACCAGCTCGAATAGACTTCAGCCCCCAGACGCGCCTTCAGTTGAGCCTTGACCCGCTCGAACTTTTGCTCAGCGTCGCTGGATGCCGCCATGTCGTCCCCTCCGACAAGGGTTGCTGGAAATGGGAGTTCGCCCGCTATCTCCCTTTCGATGCCGCTCTGCATGATCAAGTTCCTTGTCTTCTCGTACCCTTGTTACGCCGGGGGTGCGCCTCCTGCACCCTTTGGTCCGACGACCTTATGATTGTTGCGCCGCCATCGCCGCCGATGGCCATGCAACACCGCGCAAGGGACCGTGCCGGCTCTTCCAAGCCGGCTGCCTGATCACGCCAGGGCAATACAACACCGTCCGGCGAAAACGCCGGCGCGACGTCAACCTGCCATGTACTATTACGCCAGTCCCCTACCCGCACCGAAGAGACAAACCAAGCCGTACGCGGAATAGCTCCACGTCATGAAACTCTGCCATTTTTCGCTGGCCGATTTCAGGCTTAGGTCAGGGGCCAAAGCCCGTCCCCTCGATGACTGGACATTACCGAAATCGCTGTGGACAGGGCAAGGCCACGTCTAACGGATTTTTAACGAATCTGGTTAGCGAAAGCGGGCTGGAAGACCATGCCGCAGCGGCACATTTTGACAAAGCCATTGTGATTCAAACCCTTTTCCGGCGAATGTGAAAAAGGCCACACCTTCGGAAATTTTCTGAAATAATTCGCTTGACACCAACTTGTCCCCCGGCGGCAACTCGCGAGTTGAACAAGCTGTGGATGACTCTCGGCAACTACCTGAAAAATAAAAGAATTTTGTGACAGATCGTCTGTGGCTATTGGCTGCAAAGCCTGGGCGACAGCATAAGCGAACATGTATATGCCGGCAAAGCAATCGCAACGTCACAATCTTGGCCGGGCATCATTTTCGGACGTTCTTTTTAAGTACTTGCCGGCAAACGAAAAACCCGGCCTGTTCGGCCGGGTTCGAAGATACGCCAATCCTGCGGAAACGGGTCAGGCCGACAGCACTTTGACCCGGTGAGCCAGCCGCGACACCTTGCGGGACGCCGTGTTCTTGTGGATCACGCCCTTGGTGGCGGCGCGCATCAATTCCGGCTCGGCGGCCTTGAGGGCTTCCACCGCCGCGGCCTTGTCGCCGGCGGCGAGAGCCTCTTCGACCTGGCGCACATAGGTACGGACACGCGAGCGGCGATTCTTGTTGATCGCCGCGCGGCGGGCGATCTTGCGCGTTGCCTTTTTGGCCGAGGACGTATTGGCCATGATGCCTCTCTTCTGATCTGGTGAGCGCCAGCGGTTCGCCGCAGGGCGCAAAAAACAAACGGGCAGCCACAGGGCCGCCTCGGTTGGTGCGGCTTATAGTTCAGCTTTTCCGGCGCGTCAACGCCGCTTCGCTGTCTTTTTGGCGGCCTGAAGCACGGCTCGCTGAACCGGAGCCAAGTGACGCGCCGCGATCCCCTTCTTCATCAATGCCCTATCCCAGAATGTCTTCGGAAGCGACATGGATCAGCGGTTGGTGAAATCCGGCTTCCGCTTCTCGACAAAGGCCGCCATGCCCTCCTTCTGGTCGTCGAGCGCGAACAGCGAATGAAACAGCCGGCGCTCGAACCGCAGCCCCTCGGCGAGCGTCGTCTCGTAGGCGCGGTTGACCGCCTCCTTCGCCATCATCACCGAAGGCAGTGAGAAATCGGCGATCGTCGCGGCCGCCTTGACGGCCTCCTCGACGAGATTCCCGGCCGGCACGATCCGCGACACCAGCCCGCAGCGCTCGGCTTCCGCCGCATCCATCATACGGCCGGTCAGGCACATATCCATCGCCTTGGATTTGCCGACGAAACGGGTCAGGCGCTGCGAGCCGCCCATTCCGGGTATCACCCCAAGCGTGATTTCGGGCTGCCCGAACCTGGCATTGTCGGCGGCAATGATGAAGTCGCACATCATTGCCAACTCGCAGCCGCCGCCGAGCGCGTAGCCGGCTACCGCCGCGATGATCGGCTTGCGGTTGCGCGTGAGCTCTTCCCAGCCGGCGAACAGATCGTGAGCATAGGCGTCGACGAAGGAGACCGCCTGCATCTCCTTGATGTCGGCCCCGGCCGCAAAGGCCTTTTCGGAACCGGTGATGACCATGGCGCCGACGCCGGCGTCGGCTGCGAAAGCGCTCGCCGCCGCCATCACTTCCGCCATCACCTGCGAGTTCAAGGCGTTCAATGCCTTGGGCCTGTTCAGCGTGATCAGCCCGACCTTGCCGCGCGTTTCCGCGATGATGGTTTCGTAAGCCATGGCGTCGTCTCCTCGTCCCTCGGCAGATCGGTCTAGCCTACCGCTGACAGGTCCGGCAATAGAATGTCGAGCGACCGCTTTGCACGATGCGATCGATGTGGCCGCCGCAGCCGGGCTTTGGGCACGGCTCGCCTTCGCGGTCGTAAACCGCGAACGAGTGCTGGAAATAGCCGAGCGACCCGTCGGCCTGAACATAGTCGCGCAGCGACGATCCGCCGGCAGCGATCGCGTCGGCGATGACCGACCTGATCGCCTGCGCCAGGCGCTCGCTTTGTTCCCGGGCCTTCTTGCCGGAGCCGGCGAGGGTGCCCGCCTCGCGCAGCGGCGACAGGCCGGCGCGCCACAGCGCTTCCGACACATAGATGTTGCCGAGCCCGGCGATCAGCCTCTGGTCCAGCAACGCAGCTTTGAGTGGCGCCCTGCGGCCTTTCAGCAGTGAGGCAAGCAGGCTGCCGTCGAGCGCGTTGCCGGTCGGCTCGACGCCCAGCCCGGCCAGCATCGGATGCGCGTCCGGCGCGCCCTCGGCGAACAGCATGAAGCCGAAACGGCGCGGGTCATTGAAGGTGATGCGCGAACGGACGCTGCTCGGCGAGACCACATCGAACACGACATGGTCGTGGGCGGAGCTTTTCGAGCGCTCGTGATGAAACACGCCGGGAATGTCGCTGGTCTCGGGATTCTCGACGCGGAATGATCCGGACATCCCGAGATGACAGATCAGCACCGGACCATCGTCCACATGCATGGTCAGATACTTCGCCCGCCGGCCGAGCGCAGTGATCGTCTTGCCCGCCAGCCGCTCCGAGAAGCGCTCGGGGAGGGGGAAGCGAAGGTCGGGGCGGCGCGCCTCGACCTTGACGAGGCGCGCGCCTTCCAGGACCGGTTGCAGACCGCGCCGAACCGTTTCGACTTCAGGCAGTTCTGGCATGGCCGCCCATCGCTGCCAGGAAGGAAGTGCCGTTGCGACCGGGCGCGAGGCCAAGGTGCTCCGCGACGGTCTCGCCCATATCGGCGAAGGTCGATCGCAAGCCGATGTCGCCGCCCTTCAGCCCTGGTGCGATGCCGATTACGGGAACGCGCTCGCGCGTGTGGTCGGTGCCGCGCCACGTCGGATCGTTGCCATGGTCGGCGGTGAGCATGAGCAGGTCGCCCGGCCGGACACGGGAGAGTGCCTCCGGCAGCCGGCGGTCGAAGGCTTCGAGCGCTCCGGCATAGCCGGCGACGTCGCGCCGATGGCCGAACTCGGTGTCGAAATCAACGAAGTTTGCAAAGACCAGGTCACCTTCGCCGGCATCGTCCATGGCGCCGAGCGCCTTGTCGAACATCGCCATGTTGCCGCCCGCCTTTCGAACCTCCGATATGCCACGATGGGCGAAGATGTCCCCGATCTTGCCGATGGCGATAACCTTGCTGCCGCGCTCCGTCAGCCGGTCGAGCAGTGTCGGCTCCGGCGGCGGCACGGCAAAGTCGCGCCGGTTGTGGGTGCGCTGAAAGGTGGCCGGCGTTTCGCCGACGAAGGGCCGCGCTATCACGCGTCCGATCTTCAGCCGATCGACCAGCCGGCGCACCGTCAGACAAAACTGATAAAGCCTTTCGAGGCCGAAATGCTCTTCATGCGCGGCAATCTGCAGCACGGAATCGACGGACGTGTAGCAGATGGGCTTGCCAGTGCGGATATGCTCTTCGCCAAAGCGCTCGATGATCTCGGTTCCAGGCGCATGGCAATTGCCGAGGATGCCGGGCACCTTGCCCTCGCGGACGATGGCGCCGGTCAGGTCGGCGGGAAACGCGGGCACGGTGTCCGGAAAATAGCCCCAGTCGAAGCGCACCGGCAGGCCTGCGATCTCCCAGTGGCCCGAGGGCGTGTCCTTGCCGCTGGACACCTCCTGGGCGGCTCCGTGGAATGAGGAGGCCAGCAGCGCCTTGTCGAGACCGAACGATTGTCCTGTCGCGATACGGGCCGCTTGCGCGAGCCCGAGCGAGACCATGTTGGGCACCGCGAGCGGGCCCCTTCGCAAAGCTTCCCGATCGGCGCTGCCTTCCGCGCAGGCCTGGGCGATGTGGCCGAGCGTGTTGGACCCGGCATCGCCATAGCGTTCGGCGTCGGCCGCGCCGCCGATACCGAAGGAATCGAGAACGAACAGGAAAGCGCGCGCCATGATGTCTTCATTGCCAGTCCGAGGAGCCAGACATAGGGTTCCGCGGCGGCGTTGGCAAATCGGAAACCAGACTGGAACGAACCGGCGCACGCGGTTGAGCACGGGGTGATGTCGAGGGCCAGCGGTGGTCATGGCCGGCAAATCCGCGGCAAGGAAGATGCGAGGCGGATGACCCTTTCGGCTGGGAGCCGACCGGGGTCGATGGCCCGCCGGCCAATTCCGGCGGCACGCTTGTCGGGTTTGCGGCTGCAGGCGGCCCGAAATAACTCAGCAATCGCTGCAGGGGACGGTCGGGCTGCGGCGCGGCCTCAGATAATAGGTCTCGCCCATCGATATGTTGCTGAAGGCCGAGGTCAATCCGAGCGCCTGCGCGTCGTCCGCGGACCAGGTGATGATCGGCTTGTAGCCGAGATTGCTTTCCACCCTGACAAGGAAGGTGTTGCGGATCTTCAATGTCGTGGGAACCGTAGTGATGCTGTCCTTCGCAGCATCGGCGCTGTAAGTGTTGCCCACCAGCTTGCGCGACCATGCCACCTGCACTTTCGGCGATGCTTCGTCGGTGATCTGTATTCCGGTGATGATGATCGACGGCGACGAGCGGTTGTAGGGCTGCAGGGTCGAGCTGCCGATCTTCATGATCGCGTCGAGGTCGGCCTTCACCACGCTCTGCTGCTGGGTGACAAGATCCGCCACCATGCTGCCGATGCGGCTCACCTTCTTGCTGGTCTCGATGGCCTGCGAGGCTTCCATCGTGACGAAATACATGATCAGCAGGACAGGCACGATGAATGCGAACTCGATGGCCGCGACGCCCCGGCGATCGCGGCAGAACCGCATCGCTTTCGCGGTGATGGCCGAAATTCCCCGATATGCCCCCGCACGGTACATGCTCTAGCCTCCACTCCGCGGCAGTATCAGTCGTCGAATGGTTCGTTCTGCCACGTCACGGACGCGAAAAGCAGGGTGTTGCCATCCTTCAGATTGGCCATCGACCTGGCCATGAAGTCGGTCATCACGGGCCATTTGTAGAAAACCCGCAGCATGTTTTTCGATTCGGCCAGGCCTGGCGAAACCGAGAAGCTTGTCGAGCTCGCCCCCTGCGTCAGGACGATGTCGCCGTTTTCGATCTTGAATCCCGCCGTGGCGGCGTCGGCGAAGCTGGCATATTCGCGCAGATCGACCAGCAATCCCGGGCAGTTTTTGGCGACCATGATCTCAAGCTTGCTGCAGATCAGCTGCTTGATCGATGTTTCGGTCACGTCCGCCTTCTTGATCTGGCCGGTCCGCAGCTGGCGCGCCACGTCGTCGGTAGCGTTGGCCATGACCTCCTGCCCGGCAAATGAGATGCAGCTTTCGAGAATCGCAAAGACGAGCAGCGCGAAGGGAATGGCCAGCATTGCGAATTCCATCGCCGTGCTGCCGCGTCTGTCGCTGAAGAAACCGGGGCGGCGCTTAGCCTGCGTCGTGCCGTTCCTGCCGTGCCCCGGTGTCGGATCCTCGCCCATGTCCCGTTCCCGCCGATCCTTCGATATCGGCCGCAACTTAGCCAAAACCAATTGAAGTCGGGTTTGGAGGACCGTTAAACTCCTGGGAATTCTTGTAAGCCCGCATTAACGTCACCGGCGCCCGGTGCTCAGTGTCCGCGGTCAGTGGCCCGCGCTCATCTCGGCTTCGGAAGCCTTTTCGGCCTCGCTCTTGTAGGAGCTCTCGCAATAGGGGGTGCACGACATGGTCTGAATCTCGGCGCGCCTGTAGATGCGCACCGTGGTGGCCGCCTGCCGCGTGACGATCACCTGCTCGTCGATGATAGGGCTGCCCTCCGAATCCATTACCACCAGATTGGTGACGCCAAATCCTTTGCCGGTGAGCACGATGGTCGAGGAGTCCTGCACAGCCGCGTCGGCGATCGCCGGATTGCCGACCACGACTGTGTCTGCCCCGCGCGACAATTTGATGATCTTGGCCTGGTTCATGGTGACCTCGATGCCCGGGCCGGCCTTGGCCGGCACCACGAAAGCGGCGGTCGCCAGCAGCGCGGCAACTGGAAGTGACGACTTCAACCCGATCATTGATGCGCTCCGAGGCGGCAAACTTTTCAACGGAACATGAACGAGAATGGTGAACCAACGGTTAAGTCCGGGCGGGACACGATAGGGGATTGCACTGCAAGTAGGACATGCAGTTCGCCATCCGCTTTTTTAGCAAAGTCGCGGGTGCCTCGGTCTATGGGGCTTTTTCGGCGCTTAGTGCGCAGTTAACCAAGCAATAGCTTCGCCGCCGGAAAGGAATCGGTAAGGCTGTTTATTAAGCCGATCGAAAGGCCTTCTCCCTAGATTGGCAGCATCCGATCAACCGCCAAGAGAAGTTGACGGAAGTGCTGTAACACGTGGAGTAGGAGCTCTCGAATGTCTAACCTCATCGCACGTTTCGTGAAGGACGAATCCGGCGCAACGGCTATCGAATACGGTCTGATCGCTGCCCTCATCGCCCTCGCCATCATGGTCGGCGCCGGCTCGCTCGGCGATGCCCTGAACAACAAGTTCCAATTTATCGCTGACGAGGTCAAAAACTCGTAATCGCTGCCGAGTATATTCAGCGAAAAAGGGCCGCCTCTGGCGGCCCTTTTTGATGAGCCGAAGTGGATTGGACCATTCGTCCTCATCGATCGTTAATCCGCCAGGCCTAGACTGAGCCGAGAATTCTCGCCGCGGGCACCTATGTCCATGCTTGAAGCCGTGATCTTCGTCGTTTTTCCCTTCTGCATGCTGTTTGCAGCGATCTCGGACACGCTGTCGATGACGATCGCAAACCGGGTTCCGGTGCTTCTGCTGGCGACGTTTGTCCTGGTGGCCCCGCTGACCGGCATGGATTGGGCGCCTTTTGGCTGGCATTTGGCGGCTGGCGGCCTCGTCCTGGCCTTCACCTTCGGCCTTTTCGCGCTCGGCGGCATGGGCGGCGGTGATGCCAAGCTCTTGGCCGCGACCGCGGTCTGGATGGGCCTCAACATCCATCTTCTCGAATATCTGGTGATCTCGACGATCATCGGCGGGCTGCTCACATTGGCCATCCTGGCCTACCGGAAGTCGCCCTTGGCGGCCTACACCGGCCATAACCGCTTCCTGCGCCATTTCGCCGACCAGGCCGTGGGCGTGCCCTACGGCATCGCGCTCGGGCTCGGCGGGCTCCTAGTCTATCCGGATTCGCCGCTGATGGCCTGGGCGCTGGCAAGGCTGACGGCCTAGCCGTCCCCACGATGACCGATTGGTTCAAAGGCGGCTTGGCCGCCTTTTTCGTTAACGCCGGCCGTTCATTCGAATTTGAATAAACGTTAAATTAATCACGATCGTAAGTATTGCATTAACCTTGTTTTGACGATTGCGGCTGCAAAGTCCGGCCTGGCTAGGTGGTTTGCCATAGGCGAAGGGTACGGACGAATGCCAGCATCCCGACTGATTATTCTGGGCGTGGCGGTGGCCGCGGCGGGTGGCGCCGGTTATGTTGCAAAGAACATGGTGGTGGCGCCGCCGCCCCAGATCGTGGTTGGCGCTCCGAAGGCGCCGGCCATAGCGTTGCAGGACGTCCTGGTCCTTTCTGGCGACGTCCCGATGGGCAGTCCGCTGGAGAGCAACATCCGCTGGGAAAAGTGGCCCTCCGACGGCGTCAATGCAAACTTCATCACCCGCGCCGCCGAGCCCGATGCGGTGGAAAAGCTCAAGGGCTCCGTCGCCCGCGTGGCACTGTATACGGGCGAACCCTTGCGCCGGTCCAAGCTCATCGGCGAAGGGCAGAGCTTCATGTCGTCGATCCTGCCGTCCGGCATGCGAGCCGTCGCCACCGCGATATCGGCGGACACGTCGGCGGGCGGCTTCATCCTTCCGAACGACTTTGTCGACGTCATCATGACCCGCCGCGCCGACGGCGCCAACGGCGGCAGCGGCTTCAACACCGAGACGATACTGAAGAACATCCGTGTGCTGGCCATCGACCAGACCATCCAGGAAGACGAAGAAGGCAAGAAGACCAGGGTCGGCCAGACCGCGACGCTTGAGCTGACGCCGCAGCAGGCTGAAATCATCACCGTGGCGCAGCAGATGGCGGATCGACTGACGCTGGCGCTGCGCCCGATCACCGATACGAACGAAAAGAACCTGGACGAGGCCGACTACTTGATCAACGGCAACGGGCGCCGCGGGACAGTGCGGGTGATCAAGGCAGGCGAAGTTTCCGAAGTGGGAGCAAGGAAATGAGGCTAAATGGTAAACTGCCGTTGACGCTGGCGGCGGCGATGGGCCTGCTCCTTGCTGGCTTGAACGCGCCCGGCCTTGTCGATGCGAGAGCCGCAGCCAAGACGGCCGGCGTTTCGGCGTCGGTGGCAACGCAGCGCGTCAAGCTCGGCCTCAACAAGTCGGTGGTCATCGACCTGCCGAGCGACGCTTACGACATCCTCGTCGCCAACCCGGCGGTCGCCGACGCGGTGACCCGCACCGCACGGCGTGTTTATCTGTTCGGCAAGGCGGTCGGCGAAACCAACATCTTCGTCTTCGGTCCCAATGGCGAGCAGATCGTCAGCCTGGATCTGGCCGTCGAACGCGATGTCGCCGGCCTGGAAGATTATCTCAAGCGCTTCATTCCATCCTCCGAGATCAAGGTCGAGCTGCTGAACGACAACGTCGTCCTCACCGGAACCGTGGACACCCCCCTCGATGCCAAGCGCGCGGTCGATCTGGCGACCATCTTCGTTTCTGGCGGTGAAGCGACGACCGGTCAGTATTCGCAGACCGCGGCCGGCGGCTCGGCCAATGGCGGCGTCGACATCAACAACCCCGACAGCGAGCGCCGCGTCTCCAAGATCGTCAATCTCCTGCAGATCATCGGCGACGATCAGGTCACGCTCAAGGTGACGGTCGCGGAAGTCAGCCGCTCGGTGATGAAGCAGCTCGGCGTCAACATGGTCGGCAATGGCGGCAGCGATGGCATCTCCTGGGGTGCCCTGAGCGACACCTTCACCGGCCTTGGCAAACCCATTTCGAATTCGAACATCGCCATCGGCACCTCCGCTCTCCAGGCCTACATTAACGCCATGGAACAGGCTGGCGTCATGAAGACCCTGGCCGAGCCTACGCTGACTGCCGTGTCCGGCGAGAAGGCGACTTTCAAGGTCGGCGGCGAGTACAACATGGTGAACAGCGTCAGCGCGAACGTTTCCACCGACAACCAGACCGGCATTAGGACGTACTCCGTCGAGAAGATCGAATACGGCATCGGCCTGGAGTTTCAGCCTGTGGTGCTGTCTCCCGGCCGCATCAGCCTGAAGGTCAGGACTTCTGTCTCCGAACCGACGACGGAAGGCTCCGTGGCGTTTTCAGCCGGCGGAACGAGTCCGGGCATGAATGCCTTGTCGCTGCGCAAACGTCTGGCCGACACGACGGTGGAATTGCCTTCGGGCGGCTCGATGATGATTGCCGGTCTCGTCCGCGACGACGTCCGGCAGGCCATCAACGGATTGCCCGGGCTGACGAAGATCCCCGTGCTCGGCACGCTGTTCCGCAGCCGCGATTTCGTGCGCAACGAAAGCGAACTCGTGATCATCATCACGCCCTATCTGGCGAAGCCGGTTGCGCGCAACGAACTGGCCAAGCCGGACGACAATTTCAACCCGCCGAGCGATGGCGCCGGCATGTTCCTTGGGCGCGTCAACCGCGTCTACGGCACCATGCAGACCGACAGGCCTCCGGGCCGCTATCACGGCGTCGTTGGCTTCATCTACAAGTGAGCGGGGAAGCGGACATGTATCAGTCAGCATCGAAGACCATGACGATCGCAGCGGCAGGTTGGGGCCGCGAGCGGATTCGGCGGTCCGCAGTCCCGGCTTTGGCGATGGCGCTGGCGGCATCGCTCGCCGGCTGCGCCAGCTGGCACCGCGACAGCGTGACGGTCGGAGCGATCCCCGACGACTATCGGACGAATCATCCGATCGTCATTGCCGAGAAGAACCAGAAGATCGATATTCCGGTCGGCGCCGGCGATCGCGGCATGACCGGTTCGCAGCGCGACACGCTGCTCGGCTTCCTCGACGGCTACGACAGGAGCGCGGCCCCGGCGCTGACGATCGCGACCCCGGTCGGCTCTGCCAACGCCGCGGCCGCTGCCGCGGCCAGCCGTGATTTCGCCAGGCTCGCCATGGCCGCCGGCGTCAGGCGCAACAACATCGTCATGACCTCGTATCAATCGGCCGTGCCCGAGGCATCGGCGCCGGTGCGCGTCGCCTTTGTGGCGGTGAGGGCCCAGACGGACAGATGCGGGCGTTGGCCCGAAGATCTGACCCAGACGTCCGAGAACAAGCACTATGCCGATTTCGGCTGCTCCTATCAGAATAACCTCGCCGCTCAGATGGCCAATCCCAACGATCTGCTGGGGCCGCGCAAGCAGTCCCAGATCGACGCCGAGAACCGCGGCGCCGTGATCGACATCTACCGCTCGCGGGGCATATCGGACGAGTTCCTGGGCAATTCGGAAGTGACTTACTAAGGCCGCGCAATCCACGAAAAGAGCATGACGATGAGCAATCTTGCCTACGACACGCCCTCGGATGTCGGCGACGCCTCGCAACAGGACATCGCCGCCATGCAGGCGCTGCGGCCGGTGCCGCGCATCTCGATCCAGGCCTTTTGCGAGACGGAAGGCGTCGCCAATCCGATCGAGCGCGCCGGCGCGGATCGCCGCATGGCCAAGGCCCACGTCAAGGTTCACATGGGCGGCATCGCCACGGCGATCGAGTTCTACCAGTCGGCGCCGACGCCCAACCTGATCCTGCTGGAGTCGCGCAGCGAACCGAAACAGCTGCTCGAGCAGCTTTCCCATCTCTCCGAATATTGTGATCCGTCCTCGAAGGTGGTGGTGATCGGCCACTACAACGACGTCGGCCTCTATCGGGAACTCATCCGCTCCGGCATTTCCGAATATGTGATCGCGCCGGTCTCCATGACCGACATCGTCAGTGTCGTGTCGTCGATCTTTGTCGATCCGGAAGCCGATCCGATCGGGCGCTCGATCGCCTTCATCGGTGCCAAGGGCGGCGTCGGCTCCTCGACCATCGCTCACAACGTCGCCTGGGCGATGTCGTCACTGTTCAAGTCCGAGGTGGTGGTCGCCGATCTCGATCTTGCCTTCGGCACGGCCAACATCAATTTCGACCAGGACCCGGCGCAAGGCATCGCCGAAGCGGTATTCGCGCCCGAGCGGGTCGACGAAGTCTATCTCGACCGGCTGCTCGCGCAATGCGCCGAGCATTTGTCGCTGCTCGCTGCACCCTCCACGCTCGAGCGCGTCTATGATTTCGATTCCGACGCCTTCGCGCAGGTCATCGAAACGGCGCAGCGCAGCGCGCCCCTCCTGGTGCTCGATGTCCCCCACATCTGGAGCGGATGGTCGAAGAGCACGCTGATCAAGGCCGACGAGATCGTCATCACGGCAACGCCTGAGCTCGCCAACCTGCGCAACACCAAGAACATGATGGACATGCTGAAGCGGCTGCGTCCGAACGATCCGCCGCCGAAGCTGGTCATCAACCAGGCCGGCGTGCCGAAACGGCCGGAGATCGCCGCTTCCGACTTCGCCGAACCGCTCGGAATCACGCCCATGGCGGTGATCAACTTCGACCCGCTGCTGTTCGGCAATGCGGCCAACAACGGCCGCATGCTGGGCGAGATGGACGCCAAGAGCCCGGTTGTCGGCACCATCAACGAGATCGCGCATGTGCTGACCGGGCGCAGCGAAATCAAGTCCAAGAAGAAGGTTGGCCTGGGCTCGCTCCTCGGCAAGCTCTCGCTCAGCAAAAAGTGACGCTTTCATCGCGGCATCGGGTAGTCGATCATGTTTGGTAAAAGAGGCACAGATGACGGCAATCGGGCGAAGCCCGAATTCCGTCCGCCAGCACCGGCTCCCGCCGCTCCCGGCACCGCTGCGACGGCGGTTCTCGAACGGCCGGCCGCGGCCAGCGCGCCCGCCACGCCGCCCCCCCGCCGCGCGGTCGAGCCGCCGCCGGTGGCGCCCGAGCCTCCAAGAAGGGTTCAGCGCGAGCGCAGCGAGACCTATTACGACACCAAGAGCCAGGTCTTTTCGGCACTCATCGACACCATCGACCTGTCGCAGCTCGCCAAGCTCGATCCCGAGAGCGCGCGCGAGGAAATCCGCGATATCGTCAACGACATCATCGCGATCAAGAACTTCGCGATGTCGATCTCCGAGCAGGAGGAATTGCTCGAGGACATCTGCAACGACGTCCTGGGCTATGGGCCGCTGGAGCCGCTGCTCGCGCGCGACGACATCGCCGACATCATGGTGAACGGCTCCAAGAACGTCTACATCGAGGTCAACGGCAAGGTCGAGCAGACCGGCATCCGCTTTCGCGACAACCAGCAGCTGCTCAACATCTGCCAGCGTATCGTCAGCCAGGTCGGCCGCCGCGTCGATGAATCGAGCCCGATCTGCGACGCCCGCCTTCCGGACGGCTCGCGCGTCAACGTCATCGCGCCGCCACTCTCCATCGACGGCACCGCGCTCACCATCCGCAAGTTCAAGAAGGATAAGCTGACGCTCGATCAGCTGGTCAAGTTCGGCGCCATCTCTCCGCATGGCGCCGAGATCCTGAAGATCATCGGCCGCGTCCGCTGCAACGTCGTCATCTCGGGCGGCACCGGCTCCGGCAAGACGACACTGCTCAACTGCCTCACCAACTATATCGACCGCGAGGAGCGCGTCATCACCTGCGAGGACTCGGCCGAGCTGCAGCTGCAGCAGCCGCATGTGGTCCGTCTCGAAACACGCCCCCCGAACCTCGAGGGCGAGGGTGAGGTGACCATGCGCGACCTGGTCAAGAACTGCCTGCGCATGCGGCCCGAGCGGATCATCGTCGGCGAGGTGCGCGGACCGGAAGTGTTCGACCTTCTCCAGGCGATGAACACCGGCCATGACGGTTCGATGGGCACCATCCACTCCAACAGTCCGCGCGAATGCCTGAACCGCATGGAATCGATGATCGCCATGGGCGGCTACTCTCTGCCGCAGAAGACCGTGCGCGAGATCGTCGTCGGATCGGTGGACGTGATCATCCAGGCGGCCCGCCTGCGCGACGGTTCGCGCCGCATCACGCACATCACCGAGGTGATCGGCATGGAAGGCGACGTCATCATCACCCAGGACCTCGTCCTCTACAACATCAAGGGCGAAGACTCGAACGGCCGGTTGATCGGCGAGCATGTGTCCACCGGCATCGGCCGTCCGCATTTCTGGGATCGCGCCCGCTACTATGGCGAGGAGCAGCGCCTCGCCAACGCGCTCGAGGCCATGGAGAAACGTTCTGACTGATGCAGCTGGAGGCGTAGGGGTCCAGGTCGATGTTCGGAATTGACAACACCGTACTGGCGTTCGTCGTGCTTGCCGGCTTCAGCGCCGGGGCGGTGGCTTATGCGTTCCTCTTCAACCGCATCAGCAACGAGAAACAGGTCGGCAAGCGGCTTGAGACGATCAAGGCCGCGGAGACCGACCATTCGGTGGCGAAGGCTTCGCGCGACCGCGCCGCGGAAGCCGTCAAGCGGCGCAAGTCGCTTCAGGACTCGCTGAAGCAGCTCGACGAGAAGCAGAAATCGAACGACCGCATCGTCAAGAAGCCGCCGCTGAAGACCCAGCTCCGCCAGGCCGGCATGACGGTTTCCATCGAGCGCTTCTACCTTTACTCGGTGGTCTGCGGCATCGCCCTGACGGTGCTCGCCTTTTTGGCGGGCGCGCCGTTGCTCGTGCTGCCGGGCGCCTTGCTGGCCGGCGCCTTGGGCCTGCCGCGCTGGTTCGTGTCTTTCCGCCGCGCTCGCCGGGTCAAGGCATTCCTGGAGGAATTCCCGAACGCCCTCGACATCATCGTGCGCGCCGTCAAGTCCGGTCTGCCGCTGAACGACGCGATCCGCCTGATCGCCAACGAGTCGCCCGAGCCGGTCCGCGCCGAGTTCCGCCGCGTCGTCGATTCCCAGCAGGTGGGCATGTCGATCCCCGACGCCACCCTGCGCATGCCCGAAACCATGCCCTGCACCGAGGCGGGCTTCTTCGGCATCGTCATCCAGATCCAGTCGCAGGCCGGCGGCAATCTCTCCGAGGCCCTGGGCAATCTTTCGCGCGTGCTGCGCGACCGCAAGAAGATGAAGGCCAAGGTCCAGGCGCTGTCGATGGAAGCCAAGGCGTCCGCCGTCATCATCGGCGCGCTGCCTTTCGTCGTCGCCTTTCTCGTTTATCTTTCGAGTCCGAATTACATCATGCCTCTGTTCACCACGAGCGTCGGCAATCTGATCCTCGGCTGTTCCGCCGTGTGGATGTCGATCGGCATTCTTGTGATGCGCAAGATGATGAATTTCGAAGTGTAGGGGTGAGCATCCCATGACCGACCAGGTTGTCAGAACCCTTACTGATCCGTCCTTTCTGATCGCCCTGCTGGTCGGCATTGCGGTGTTTGCCACCGTCTTCACGCTGTTGCCGGCGCTCGGCGGCAACCAGCTCAAGTCGCGCATGAAGACCGTGGCGTTGGAGCGCGACGAACTGCGCGCCAAGCAGCGCGCCCGACTGGCCAACGAAGCCGATCGCCGCCGCAAGGGCGGCCTGCGCGAGGAGCAGTCGATCGGCATGCGGAACATCGTCGAGCGGCTGGATCTTCGGCGCGCGCTTGCCGATGAAGGCACATTGCAGAAGCTCAAGGTGGCGGGTTTCCGGGGCCAGAATCCGCTGACGCGCTTTCTGTTCTTCCGCCTGGTCCTGCCCTTCGTCGGATTTGCCCTGGCGGCCGTTTACCTGTTCATGCTCGGCGGGCTGCCGCAACAGCCGCCTTTCATCAAGCTGTTCGTCTGCGTCGTCGTCGCCTATGGCGGCTTCTACGCGCCGATCCTCTACGTCAACAACCGCGCGGCCAAACGCAAGCAGTCGATCCAACTGGCGTGGCCGGACGCGCTCGACCTGATGCTGATCTGCGTGGAATCAGGCATGTCGGTGGAGGCGGCGCTGCGCAAGGTCGCCGACGAGATCGGCGGACAGTCGGTGGCGCTTGCCGAGGAGTTCGTGCTCACAAATGCCGAACTCTCCTATCTGCAGGAGCGCAAGGTTGCCTATGAGAACCTGGCCAGCCGCACCGGTCTGGAATCGGTGAAGTCGGTGTCCCAGGCGCTGGTCCAGGCCGAACGCTACGGCACCCCGGTCGCCACTGCGTTGCGCGTGCTGGCTTCGGAAAGCCGGGACATGCGCATGAACGCGGCCGAGAAGAAGGCGGCCGCGCTGCCGCCGAAGCTCACCGTGCCGATGATCCTCTTCTTCCTGCCGGTTCTGTTCGCCATCATTCTCGGCCCTGCCGGCATCCAGGTCAGCCAGCGTGGCATCTTCGGCGACCACAACTCCAGCAGCAAGTAGGCGAGCCAGTTCAGGAGCAAAACAAAAGCCGCGCGGCTGATGCCTGCGCGGCTTTCGACGTCTTGATGTGACCGGGACCGGCCTGCTGTCAGTTGGTCGCGGCCTTCGCCTTGTCCTGGGCCTTGAGCTGGTTCCAGGCATTCTGCTGGGCGAGCATCTGCCGCAGATAGGCGACGTTGGCCTGCGCCTGTTCCGGCGACAGCTCCTGCGAGGCGATTTTCTCGGCTTCGTCGAACCGGCCTTGCAGGCCGACGACCAGCGCCAGATTCTGGCGCACCCGGCTGTCGGCATTCGGCTGCTGCGCGGCGGAGCGCATGTAGGTTTCCGCGGTGCGGAGGTCCCCCTCGAGCACGTAGGACATGCCGAGGTTGGACAGGATCGAGGGTTCGTTCGGCTTCAGCTCGAGCGCTTTGCGGTAGTCCTGGCGCGCCTCGTCCCTTTGGCCCATCTGGTCGAGGATCGCGGCTTCCGCCGAAACCAGTCGCCAGTCCGGATATTCCGGCGTCTGCGCGCGGCGCACGGCATCGAGCGCCGGCTCGAACTGCCCGTTGGCGGCGAGCGCCTTGCCGTAGGCGGCAAGCACGTCGCGATCCTTGGGGTAGGCGATCGCCAGCTTGCGCATTACCGCCAGCGACTGATCGGCGTCGCCGTCCATCTGCAGGGCCGCTGCGAAATTGGTCGCGATCCGCTTGTCGTTCGGATTCCGGGCGTAGGATTCGCCAAGCCTGGTCGTCGCGCTGTGCAACTCGGCGGCCGACATGGTTTCCAGCGGCCTGGAGTCGGAGCGGGATATGGAGCCGGTTGTGAGCTTGCTGGTGCTGCCGCACCCGGCGACGCCGGCGGCCAGCGCCGCCACCAATGCCGTGCTGATCAGACGCTTGCCTGTGATGTTGAACGCTTTGATCGGCATCGGCGTCGGGTCTCCGTTCCTGCGCGACCATTGGCTGGCCGTCTCTCCCTTCGCAGAAATATTCTGTTAACCCTAACGGACAGTTAACGATCGGCTGTCGGCGAATGTCTTTGCTGCCTGCAACTGCCTTCGCCAGCCAGTTTGGGCGCGACGGACATGCTCGCCGCGCGGGCGCCCGCGCGGCTGCCATTGCCTTGCATTCCTGACTGCCGGGCTGGGCGCCGTTTACGCGAGCGCGGCCATGGCGATCCACAAGAGTGTCCGAATTGCCGTTGGAATCTCGTCATAGTTCTGCCAGTGAGACAGGTCAGAGCCGCTGAGAAACCCAAGCCGGAGAGCATCGAATGCCTGTCGAACTCGTCGAAGGGAACCAGACGGCGGCACTGCCGGTCCACCTGGTTCGAAAGGATCGTCTCGAAACCGTCGGGCTTCCGGAGGCCGCCATGGCCTGGGCCCGGGCCAACGGCTTTTCCGGCGAGGCGGGCCGCACGCTGATCCTGCCGGGCGAGCACGGAGCCATCGCCGGCGCGCTGTTCGGAACCGGCGACGGCGAGAACGCGCTTGCGGTCGGTGCCCTGGCTCGCTCGCTGCCTGAAGGCGACTGGTATTTTGCCCAGGATTTGCCGCAGCCGGATCTCGCCGCGCTTGCCCTTTTGCTCGGCGGCTACAGCTTCACCCGCTACGGCAAGAAGCCGGGCAAGGCGTCGCGTTTCGCGCTGCCGGCGGGGGCCGACGGCCGGCATGTCCGCGACATCGCCGACGGCGTCTTTCGGACACGCGATCTGGTCAATACGCCAACCAGCGACATGGGACCGGCCGAACTGGAAGAAGCCGTGCGGACGCTGGCCGCCGAGCATCGCGCCGACGTCTCGACGATCAGCGGCGATGATCTCCTGATCCAGAATTTCCCGATGATCCACGCCGTCGGCCGCGCCTCGACCAGCGCGCCACGCCTGGTAGACATGACTTGGGGGCCAAGCGATGCACCCAAGGTGACGCTGGTCGGCAAGGGTGTCTGCTTCGATACAGGCGGGCTGGACATCAAGCCGTCGTCCGGCATGCTGTTGATGAAGAAGGACATGGGCGGCGCGGCCAATGTTCTGGGCCTGGCGTCCATGGTCATGGCGGCGAAACTCCACGTGCGGCTGCGGGTGCTGATCCCTGCTGTGGAGAATTCGATCGCCGGCAACGCCTTCCGGCCGGGCGACGTGCTGAGGAGCCGCAAAGGCATCACCGTCGAGATCGGCAACACCGATGCGGAAGGCAGACTGGTTCTGGCCGACGCGCTGGCGCTTGCCGACGACGAGGAGCCCGGCCTGCTGATCGACATGGCGACGCTGACGGGTGCCGCCCGCGTTGCGCTCGGTCCCGACCTGCCGCCGTTCTACACTGGTGACGAGGCACTGGCGTCCGACATTGCGGCGGCGTCGATCGCGGTGGAAGATCCTCTGTGGCGCATGCCGCTCTGGCGGCCCTACGACGCAAAGCTCAACTCCAAGATTGCCGACGTCAACAACGTCACCACGGACGGTTTCGCCGGCTCGATCACGGCGGCGCTGTTCCTCAAGCGCTTCGTCGAAAAGACCGCCGGCTGGGCGCATTTCGATATCTTCGCCTGGAACCCGAGCGATCGTCCGCATGGTCCGACCGGCGGCGAGGCGCAGGGCATTCGGGCGCTGGAGCGGGTGATCTCGCAGCGTTTCGGCTAGTGCGCTGCATGCAAGCCGGCGAAATGCCCGGGACTGAAACGGAACCGAAACAATTTGCGGTCATGCTGGGGCGATGTCGATCTCGATGCGCCCGAGCCAGGCTTTGCGATTGTGGCAGCAGGTGATGCTGTCGCAGGTGCGCGAGGGCGAGCCCGATCTCACCATGCGCCAGACGGCGATCCTGTTCACCATCTACCTCGATCCGCCGCCGCATACGGTGCGCGGGCTGGCGGCCAGGCTCAACGTCACCAAGCCGGTTATCACCCGCGCGCTCGACACGATGGGCGCGCTGAAGCTGGTGTCGCGCCATCGCGACGAACTCGACAAGCGCAATGTCCTGATCCGGCGCACGGTGGAGGGCGCGCTCTTTGTCGAGCGCTTCGGCGATGGTATCGTCGCCAGGGCGCACGAGTTGCCCATCTGACCTTTTCAATGGACGGATTGCCGATTTGACCGCCAGGGACGCCCGCCTTCACGCCTTTCGTTCCGACCTTGCCGATGCCAGGCTGAAAGGGAGGGTGGCGGCCGACCGCTTCGTCGCCGGCCGCCCGGCGCGGATCGCCGCCTCGGTCGCCGATTTGCGCAAGACGCCGCGCCCCGATGCCGGCGTCGACACGCAGGCGCTGTTCGGCGACGACGTGCTGGTCTTCGAGGAGGCGGAAGGCTGGGCTTGGGTTCAGGCCGAGGCCGACGGTTATGTCGGCTATGTCGCGGACACGGTGCTGGGCCCGCGCGAGAAGACGCCGACCCACATCGTCTCGGTGCCGCGCACCTTTGTCTATCCCGGCCCGGACCTGCGCTTCCCGACAGCTGGCCAATTGTCGATGGGGTCTTGCGTGACGGTGACACGCTCCGCCGAAACGCGCGGCACGCATTATGCGCTGCTCCCCTCCGGCCAGGCTGTCATCGCCCGCCATCTGCGGCCGCTCGCCGAGGTCGGCGATGACTATGTCACGATTGCCGAAAGCTTCCTCGGCACGCCCTATCTCTGGGGCGGCGTTTCCGGCTTCGGCATCGACTGCTCCGGTCTCGTCCAACTGTCGATGCGCATGGCCGGCCGCAACGTGCTGCGCGATACCGACATGCAGGCGGCGAGCATTGGCTCGCCATTCGAGCCCGGTCCGGATTTCTCAGGACTGCGGCGCGGCGACCTCGTCTTCTGGAAAGGCCATGTCGCGATCATGACCGACGCCAAAGACATGGTCCACGCCAACGGCCACACCATGCTGGTCTCGCGCGAGGGGCTGAAGGAGGCGGTTGAGCGCATCAGCTATCTTTATGGCGGCCCGACGGGGTTTAGGAGGCCATAGCGCCTTTGCCTCTCCCTTGTCAGGGCAGGGCTATCGCATATGAGTAAGGGCCTGGATGAGGTAGTCGTCATTCCAGGCGCATTTCTTGATGCGGTGGCTAATGGGGACTTTGTCGACATCGGCGCCCTGAAGGATGTTTCTGGCGATGCGGTTGAGGAGCGCGGTGTTGGCGGGAG
>NZ_SRTP01000068.1:0-474 GCF_004791945.1 Mesorhizobium sp. M3A.F.Ca.ET.175.01.1.1
CGACCTGCACCAAGGGGTAGCGGCGGCCCGTCCGCTTCTCCATCGCAACACGCTCTCTCATGTCATGCGGCTGTTGCCGAAGCGGCTTAGGAAGCGCCTGTCGTCAACATCCACCTTGAGAGGTAGAGACGATGGCCAATTCTCCGTCTTCACCCTCCCCTGTTATCCGCGACGTCATTGCCGCGCGCGTCTCGCGCCGCAACATGCTGAAGGGCGGCCTCGCCTCCGGCGCGCTGATCGCCGGCGGCAGCTTCGTCGGCTCCTTGTTTGCCGGCGAAACACATGCCGCCGCCGCTCAATCCACCCTTGGTTTTCCCGAGCTGAAGCGGGTCTTTGACAAGACGTTCTATGGTGTCGACACCGAGGGTGCGGCGCGCGGCCTGCCGAAGTTGCTGTTTACCTGCCCGCACGACGCCGAGCCGACCGGCCCCTGCTTCACGCCCGACGGCACGACGATGTTCCTGTCGGTCCAGC
>NZ_SRTP01000069.1:0-471 GCF_004791945.1 Mesorhizobium sp. M3A.F.Ca.ET.175.01.1.1
TGACGCCGAGGCTGGCGTAGTAGGCCACCGCCGCCTTGAGGAAGGCGATGGCGCTTTCTTTTTTCTCGTCGGGCAGGATCTGCGAGAAGGCGATGCGGGAGGCGTCGTCGATGCAGACATGGACGAACTCCCAACTGCTGCCGCGCGAGCTGGCATTGCCGGTGCGCTTGCCGGTAATGCGATGACCGATGCGCTCGAAACGACCGAGCTTCTTGATATCGATATGGATCATCTCGCCAGGATGCTCGCGCTCGTAGCGTCGGATCGGCTCGGCCGGTTCGATATCCCGCAACCGCGACAGTCCGGCACGCTTGAGAACCCGGCTAACGGTGGCGGGCGAGACGCCGACCTCATGGGCGATGTGCTTGCCGGTCCAACGTTGCCGCCGCAGCGCCATGATGCGCTCGGCGATCAACGCAGCGGTGGCCTGCGGCATATGGGCGGGCCGCGAGGAACGGTCGATCATGCCGG
>NZ_SRTP01000070.1:0-467 GCF_004791945.1 Mesorhizobium sp. M3A.F.Ca.ET.175.01.1.1
CAAGGCGGTGCGGCGGATGAGGAGGCGAAACCGGCCGATCGCATACCAATGTTCGTCATCGACGGCCTTCTGCGTCGCCATTTGCGTCCAGGCGGTTGCCATCGACAACGGCGCGAGCAGCGCCGCCTCGATTGCGGGAGCCAGCCAGCGCGGACCGAACGACAGGTCGTTGATGACGAGAAGCTGCAGGCAGATGACGACAAGCACAGCCGCGCGCGCCGACCAGAAGTCGATCGCGCGGTGGTGGATGATGGCATGCTCGTGACGCATGGCGGAACCTGTGCCGTGTGCGCGGTTTTCTCGGGCCGCGGCGGCGACACCTCCGCCTCAATCTTGGTCCTGCGATGGTCGCGGGCGGACACATTTTCGTAATCGCTCACGTGATCGCACGGACCGAAAACGAAAAGCGCCGGATTTCTCCGGCGCTTGAGTGACCGATCGGATCGGAGGCAGGCTCAGGCGCTGGC
>NZ_SRTP01000071.1:0-463 GCF_004791945.1 Mesorhizobium sp. M3A.F.Ca.ET.175.01.1.1
GGCGGCGGTTCCAGTCGGCGGCGTCGTCGCGGCCGTTGCGCATGGCAGGCGCCGACAGCACGCGGTCGAATTTCGACTGGGCGCGGGCGTGGGTGTCGCTGTAACCCTTGCTCAGCCGGCGGCAGTTCAGGATCTCCAGCCCAAGCGCATAGTTTTCGCGGGCGTGGGCGAGCGCCAGTTCGTACCAGCGCTCCAGATGCTCGACCTCTACCCTGTGGCGCAGCAGGCGGCGACGCCAGCGGCGCAGGCCGCCGATGAACCAGAGCATGGCGAAGCCGGTAAAACTGTCGGTGCGGATGTGGCGGCCGCGATTGATGCGGCGGTCGAGGAAGGCGGCGAGCTTCGGCCGGCTCTCGATGTAGTTGCCGAGCCCCACTGGCAGCGTGCCGCAGAACTCCTCGATGCGCGGGTGGAAATATTCGGTGACCTGCAGGACCGAGCCTTCCTTGACACCGACTTCCTT
>NZ_SRTP01000072.1:0-462 GCF_004791945.1 Mesorhizobium sp. M3A.F.Ca.ET.175.01.1.1
CGGCGTCTGCAGGATGCGGGTCTTCTGATGCCGGCACTTTGTCTTAGCGATGCGAGATACTACGAGGAAAACGCGCATTATTGGGCTTTCCAGGTGCTTGATAAAGCAAGAGCAACGGGCGAGCGGCAGCCTATGGCTTTTCGAAACGTTGGAGCATCTTTGCATGAACTCGATGAGTGCGGCGACTACGCCGGGATTGGCTTCTTCAGTTCCGGCAGCGCATTGGGAAACCGTAGCTGCAAAGCGCCGCAGAATATAGCCGCGCGCCATGAGACAATCGTCGACGGTTGCGGACATGCGGCTGATGTTTTCCTTGCTGACGATCCTGTCAGAACCCCCGTCTCTCTCGTGCTCTCAATTGCCCCAATGTTCGGCGATGATCACCCTTCACCCGAGGGCACCTGCGCAGGTGCGGAGACATGAGAGGCCGCTGATTGTTCATGTTCGATCGGAAATGGTGTG
>NZ_SRTP01000073.1:0-459 GCF_004791945.1 Mesorhizobium sp. M3A.F.Ca.ET.175.01.1.1
GGGGGAGCGGGCGGCGGCGCCGAGGGCCAGGGTGAGGGGACGGCGCGATCTACTCGGCCGCAGACACGACCGCACATTAGGCAAAACCAATTTGCAAGTTACCCCTTAACGGCGCGGTGGGCGAGCTCAACACATGCCATGGCCGCCCACGTCGGATCGATAATCACAAAGTTAAAAGGTGATGGTCCCCTAAGCCTTTTGCGGTACTTGGCGGTGCCGAGATAGTGCTTTTCTATCATGGGTCTTTGGTGCGGCATCCAGCCGCCGAGCACGGGTTTACGGATCGTAGATGGCGGTGAGGGGCGCGCAGCCGGTGGGGTTCAGTGATGAACCATGTGCAGGGTACCCAATCAGCATGCTTCCATCGGGACTTCACCTTCATTGGACGACGGGTTTCGAGTTTACGTCCTGGAACGCGCGGTAGAGGCTGCACCCTCGCGCTATGCCTCATTTCGCTAT
>NZ_SRTP01000074.1:0-457 GCF_004791945.1 Mesorhizobium sp. M3A.F.Ca.ET.175.01.1.1
ATAACCGACAGCCATCGCCCTAAGTTAAGGGTTTAGAGATTACCGGCAGGCAGGTATGCAAGCGGGCCATCCTCGGAAACTATATAACCGCACGACTAGCTCGTCAGCGACGAAACACCCGCTCGAGCACCCATAGACTATGAGCACCGGCGCGGACTGGAAGAATACGGCTGCATCGCCCGAGCCGGCGGAACAGAAGATCTTGGCATCCAGTCAACGCTCGATACAAGGCGTGCGATCGAATGGCCCGAGCACAAGGGGATCAGAAAGCTTCTCAGAGAATTGAGGACCCTTCGGACCCCAAAAGGGCTATAGCCTGATTTTGGGTTCGCACGCCTAGCTTCTTCTTGGCATTGTCCAAATGAAAAGCGATCGTGCGTGGCTTGATACCCAAGATGCGGCCGGTCACCCAGGCTGAATTACCCCGCGCTGCCCACCTCAGGCACTCATATTCGCG
>NZ_SRTP01000075.1:0-453 GCF_004791945.1 Mesorhizobium sp. M3A.F.Ca.ET.175.01.1.1
GGCGGTTGGTGATCGGGGCAACGCCCTCGGCCTTTTCCAGTGGAATGACCGCGCTCCGTCGATGCTCAGCGCCATCGGCGGTCGCGGCAACCTTGGCGATGTCGGATCGCAGTTGAATTTCGCATGGAAGGAGCTCCAGACCTCGGAAAGCGGGGTATTGAAGCGGCTTCTGGGAACGACCGACGTTCGCGGTGCGACGGCAGCATTTGGCGGTTTCGAGCGTCCAGAGGGCTTTAGCTGGGCCAACCCCGAGGGCGCACATAACTTCCTCGGCCGTCTCAGCGGCGCGCAGGACGCGCTGTCGAAATTCGGCAGTACGGCCAGCAACGCCACCAGCGCGGTTGGTCAACTCGGCGGTGCATCGTCCAGTGCGCTTTCGAGCCTTGTCTCGTCGACTGGCAACGCGGCCGGCGGTCTCAACGCTCTCGGCTCAGGCGCGGGCAAGAGATCGGA
>NZ_SRTP01000076.1:0-453 GCF_004791945.1 Mesorhizobium sp. M3A.F.Ca.ET.175.01.1.1
GTTGAGAAGGACACGATCGTCCAGGCAAGAGTGCTCGCACTGCTCTGTGCGAAGCGGCGGCAAGCCGTCAACAATCCGGGCATCGGCGACGAAGAGCTCGAGCGCCTGTCGGGCTGCCCTCGCGAGCACCTAGAATTCCACCTCTGGTACCTTAAGGCGAAGGGTTTCATCGGCAGGACAGAGAACGGGACATTCGCGATCACGGTGCAAGGCATTGATCGCGCCTATTCGGAACGTCAGGACGCTAGGCCGGTCGCTAGAAGACTGCTAGAGAGCACGGCCAGCTAACATTCAACGAACAAGGCCCTTGGCCAGTCCGCTCGGTCAACTCCTGGTCACGCTTATCTCGCGGATCGCATAAGCGAGGCTTATCGGCAAGCGTCATGCTCTCAAGCCCTTTGAAGCCGCGGGAGAGAGTGAATCCCAGTCGGTGCCGATGCACTTGGTCCAGTT
>NZ_SRTP01000077.1:0-450 GCF_004791945.1 Mesorhizobium sp. M3A.F.Ca.ET.175.01.1.1
GCGATCAGGCTTGGGCAGCAGAGCCAGGCAGGGCACCCCTAGCGCTTCCTCGACCTCGCGTGAACCGACGAGCCGCTTGTCCAAGGATTCGCGCGCAAGTGCTATCGCGGCCCCGAGCAGAGTCGATAGCACCGCAGCAGCAGCGGCGATGATGAAGACACTAAGGCTCGATGGCTTGATAGGAATCTCGGCCGGCGACATGACCCAAGCGCCCGCATCCGCAGAACCGAGCATTGCATCGGCTTGTTGTTCGGAGGGACGTTGGGTATCGTCTCCTCTTCCCTCGTGCGCATGAAGGTACCCACCTCGAAGAAATTGGTCGCGCCAAGTCCCTTCTTGAAGAGGAGCCACTGGAGTCCGAGCTTCGCCTTGCCGAAGGTGGAGAGCTCCTTTGCGGCCGACACGTTCTTGGTCGCACGGTACATGACAGGGGCCGCGACATGGTCCTTC
>NZ_SRTP01000007.1:0-287370 GCF_004791945.1 Mesorhizobium sp. M3A.F.Ca.ET.175.01.1.1
GGGCGAACACCTCATTCGGGTCGCGCCCGGCAAGCAACTGGTCCAGAAGTTCTTTCTCGATAGCCATGTGATGATTCTCTCCTTTCCATCATCATGGCCTCGCGCACAGAATTCCTGACAGTCCCAAGCCACGCTCTCCGCCGGCATGAAGCCCGCGGCGAGCAATGAAGGGATCGCGAAAATGCGCTTCTTCATGCGGTTCCAAACCTCCCATATCCATGCACCTTTGGGTGCCATTCAAAAAAGCCGCCGCACTCCGGCTTGAGGCTACAGGCGCCGCACTCTTCAACATAAGCACGCTTCCAATCCGAAATTGTCGAAGGTGCAAATGACCGGTAGCGCATTGGAACCGTACAGTGCGGGAAGTTGTATAACTCAGTCCGAATGCCTCTGCCGACAGCGAAATCCAGCGCTTTGGCGATGTGCTCGAACCCGGTTGAACTGTCGAAGAATAGTGAACTCCAGTTCTGCCGTCCGTAGCCGATATTTTCGAGCTGCATGATGGCCCACACCTCGATAAAGGGAAGGGCCGTGGTGACGAGCTTGGCGAGGTTTAGCAGTCCAGGCGCGTTCGGCTTCAACAGCACCGTGCGCAGCTCGATCCGGGCGCCGGCCTCGCAGAGTAGTGCCAAATTTGGTCGAAGTTGCGCGAAGGCGCCCGACTTGCCGACGATCTCATCGTGAATCGCGCTATCGCTGGAATAGCAGGGGACACCCCATAGGATCCGCGTCATGTCCAGCGCGCGGAGGGCCGACACGTCGGTGCGGTCGAAATGCTGGCCATTGGTCAGGATATGAAAGTGAACGTCCGGCCTAGCTTCCATCGTCCGGCTGAGGAAGCGCAACAGGTCAGCTTTGAACAGGGTCGGCTCGCCACCTGAGAGGCCGATAGTTGACTGTTCTGGTGCCAGCATCACGGCCGTCTCGAACAAGGGGAACATGTCGACGTGATGTTTCTTTGGAGGCTGGGAGCACATCACGCAGAGCTGATCGCAGCGCTCCGTTACCAGCAAGGTGTTATGCCGCGAATTCGCCCGGATCAGCCGATGCGCCGTTTTACGCGCTGGCACCACGAATATCGTGTCGCCATCCAGCTCGGACGGGTCGACTCCGAAGAATTTTAACGTCCCTCTAATACCCGAATAGGTGGCCGCTTCGCCGTCAACGCGATCCAGGGCCACCTCGTCGGGATGAAGTGGGCCGGTAAGAGAAGAGAGGCCTTCAAACGAGCGCAGCCTCACGACGTATGGCTCTGAAGCTTCGGCATCGATTTTGAGCCTGAGCGGGATCATGCGAGTCGCGGGACCATGTGATCCCCCCAAGAAGGTACTCGTGCCCACTTTGCTACCGAGTTGCGCGCCGGCTCGTCGCTGCGTTGGATCACCTCGAGGATCTTGTCGAACAGCGCCATGTGGCGCCCGCAAAACCAAGTGTCGCTTCGTGGACCATCAACGCGACCTGAACGGGATAGGTCGTCGACAATGTCGGATCCGCAGAAGGGCTGATAGGCGCAGTGAATACAATCCGGCTCGAAGTTGTTGAGAGAGGCTTGGTTGAGGAGCCGCACCTTCTCGCTATCAAGGCCGGTCGCGACCTGGCCGACCGACAAATCGACACGGCCGATCCGCGAGAGCATCCGCGCCTCATCGGTTGGATAGAGCCGCCCGTCATGGTCGACAACGAGATAGTCGGAGGCGAAGAAATTGGGGTTTCGCAGGTCGACGTGCTCGTCGACGCCAGACCTCAGGAACCGCCTCAGGCTTTGGCTGAAGTAGTATTCCTCGACATAACGCCCCGTGCGGTGGTTGCGGTCGATCAGATAGTCGATGAAAGCCGAATGGAAGCTGTTCCATTTGGCGACGGCGTTCGGATCGCTCTTGCGCCTGCGCGCAAACCCCTGATGGTTGATCGGGCGAAGGTAAATCGAGCGCATTCCATGACGTTCGAAATTGTCAACCAGCTCGTCGAAAGCCGGCGGTCGATCGATATCGATCGTTGGTAATGCAGAGACTTTGCTCGGTCCTAGGCGCCGGACCGCTTCCGCCAGATTTCCAAGGAACGCGTCTGTTGCTGCGGGTTCATGTGTACGCTGGCGCTCATGCGTCGCACGATCACCGTCAAGCGAAGTGCTGACGAAGGTGTCGTCGGCCTCGAGGAACGCCCATTCGCGCTCGCCTAGCCGCTGCAGGTTTGTACATACAACGAATTGGCTGCCGGGGAAGGTTGTGCGGGTAAAGGATCGAACACGTTCGAGCAGATCGATCCGCAATAATGGCTCGCCGCCTTGAAACTCGATTTTCACCCGTGGTCCCGTCATGCTGCCAATAAGCCGGAGGACGTGTTCGAGCGTGTCTTCGCTCCAATCGAAGCCCGACGCCGATTCCGGCGCGCGGGAGACCTGGCAGTAGTCGCAGGTCAAATTGCAACGCAGCGTCGGCACCAGAATGAGATAATCGAGCGCTCTCTGCGTGGCTTGTCGAGCGGTCCAGCGATACGCGAACCCGATCCAGTCAGCGTCACCCTGCTCTTGAAAAACATGGCCATTGGTTTGCAGGAAGGCTTGGTCGGATTTAGAAAGGGCGCCGGTCGCATAGCGGTCGAGAAATGACCGATCACCGAAGAAGAATCCGCCGGTGTCGTCGGCAAAGAAGAGCGTGCCCGCGCCCGCATCCCTGAATTTCAGCGGCCAAATCGTCATCTGCTGGTGACTGCCTCGATCAGGCTCCGCCGCAGAGGCAGGGTTTCGACATAGATTTTCTCGCGGTAAACAGCATACGAGATCTGCTTCCTAAGGTCGTTTAGGTCTAGGGCGGCAGCGGGCGCGACCTGAACGCCGGTGCTCGACGCGCGGAAATCCAGGTTCGGGTATTGGGATTGAAGGCGTAGTAGCGCCCCGTCCACAAACCGGTGCAAAGTGGGTGGAATCTCAATTGTTACTTGATCGGATTTCTCGCCCATTACCCCGTATCCCCCGAAACGCCCAGCGCCATTATACAGCCAATCTAAGGGCCAAAAAATGCAGTTGGGCCATAATATATAAGTTAAGCAGACGTTTTATCGAAGTGTGGTTTTTCTGTCGAACGTGGAGCCGAGGGTCTCTCACTCGCTGTGCGCGGTTGGCAACGTGTTGGAGGCTTTGTGGGCTCCGTCGCCAATCCGCCTCAGCCGACGACGGCAGATATTTGTCGAATGCTAGTGGCGCCAAAGACATTCCAACAGGGCGCCGGTATCTGGCACGAGGCCTCAGCGGTCAGGATCGACTGAGAAGTGCAAACGCCGGCATTTTTTTGTAACTGACCAGGTAACAGGAAAGGCCCCGACATTATCGGGGCCTTGATTGGTGCGGCGGTTTCTCACCACCCTACGGTTGCTCCCGTCTCACGACCTGGGGATAGCTCGCCAGCTTGGATTTCGCGTGACTGCCCACTCTCTAACCCGCAGAACCGCGAGAATGTCGAAGCCAATTTTCAGTGCTGTTTTCATTTGAGCCTCCATCGTTGCATCAAGGTCGGGAAACCAGAGAATGCAAGGCCAGAGAATGAGCAGCCACGTTGCGACGTCCTGAATGGCGATACCCAGAGACACGAGTGCCGAGCTCTGAATTCGTCAACTGAAAAGTAAGTTGCTGATCCGCGGTATGCAAGGCTTACCCGCGGCCGTGCCTCGCGATCCAGGCCACCCGGCAACGATCCAACAGTATCGTCTCTGCCCAACCGTTGGCCATTTTTCCCCAAAACGTCTCTGTCTGGGATTTTCCCAAAGTGAGCCGAAATAGCGTCGACGTTTCCGAGGCTTAGTTTTGGCATTTGGTCTACAGTTCGAGTCCCTTGGGAACCACCATTCAGTCCGCCAGTTTTGGCGGCTTTTCGACCGTCTCAGAATAGTGTCGACGTTTCCGTGGGTTCGCGGCGCCTTGACGGCAACGCTTGGCGGAGACGCCGCCTTCTCTGCGCAGAATGGCTCGATTTTGAGCCTTCGTCTCTGCGGGCCCATTTCCGTAGCCAACTATTTGGAAAAGCGATGCTCGCCTGATGCTCGAATCAAAGGCCGAGGAGGGCAGCCTGATCGGTCCAGGCGAGGGGGAGGCCGGAGAGGCGCGACAGCCTGTGGGCCGTGAGTTCGATCGGCTGGTTGCCGGCGATGATCCTGGACACGATCTTCGGCGACAGAAACGCCATGGGCAGCAGCCTGCTGACCTCGGAGACAGTGGTTGCGTTCAAGCTGGCGATCTCCGTCAGGCTTCGGCCAGAGCCATCGGTGAGTTGATGAAGGTACAGCTGGGAGCGGTGGACGACGTCGATCAACGCAGCGTTCGGTTCAGCGCTGTTGGACAAGGTATCGCCTAAAACGATGCGCATCTCCACACCGCGTCGCTTGATGTCGAACGGGCATGTGATCGACAGCTTCTCAGCACCGCCATCAGATCGCAAAGCTCTATCGAGCAGATGTTCGGCAAGTGCCCTGCAATCGAGGTCGATGGTCAGGGCCTTCTGACCAAGGGCGATGCGGCGGGCGAGTTTCTGCAGCAGCGATCGCTTAGCGTCAGCAGTTTCGGAGCTCCAAGCAGCCGTGGCCTCGGCCGCGCGACGCATCGCATATTGGATCTCGCCGGAACCTCCCCACCGCTGAATCAAATCAGCGACTTGGCTGTGATCGCTGAGAATACGATTCAGCTGATGCTCAACGACTGATTCAACCGCATCGGCGGGTAGGCGCCATCCGTCGGAGTTGCCGCGTCGCTGATCAACGAACTGTCTTGAGACGTAGTATCGATAGCGAACGCCGCGCTTGTTGGGGCATGCACCGATCGAAGTTTCTCACCATGTTCGTCGAAGAGAAGTCCGGTGAGAAGATGCTGCTGAATGACGTTCGATGTGCTCCTGCGGCGCGGTGCCTGAGATGCCAAGAGCGCCAGCGCCTCATCGAACACCGGACCGGCTATGATCGGCTCGTGCTCGCCGCCGTGGACTTGATCCTTGTGCTTGATCTTGCCGATGTAGATCGGGTTCGACAGCAGATGATAGAGGTTGCCCCGGCCGAATGGGGCTGTAACCGCAATTGAGCCATCCTGGCGTTCGCGGGTTCGCGTTCTGAGTGGCATCTCCGGTGGGACGATGGAGCGCCCTGCCCTACAGCGGCTGCTGCAGGACATCCGCGACAGGAAGGTGGATGTCGTGGTCGTCTATAAGATCGACCGCCTCACCCGCTCGCTGATGGACTTCTCGAAGATCGTCGATATCTTCGACGCCAGTTCGGTGTCCTTCGTCTCCGTCACCCAGGAGTTCAACACCACCACATCGATGGGCAGGCTGACGCTCAACGTGCTTCTGTCCTTCGCGCAGTTCGAGCGCGAGGTTACAGCCGAACGCATCCGCGACAAGATCGCAGCCTCCAAGAAGAAGGGTATGTGGATGGGCGGTGTCGTGCCACTAGGCTATCGCGTGGAACACCGCAAGCTTGTCATCGACGACGCCGAGGCGAAGATCGTTCGACACCTCTTCGACCGCTATCTTGTTCTGAAGTCAGTCCGCGATCTTGCCGCTGAGGCTGCACGCGAAGGCCGGCGGGGTGTGGAGTTGCTGCTCATAGGCCGAAGAACCTCGGGCCGGACCAATGCGCGCCGGTGATCTTGCGCGCGATCGACGATAGCGAGGGATAAACCTTGGCCTCAAAGACGAAGCCATCCTCGATCACGTCGACGACGTGGGTCTTGCCGTTCCAGTCCCGGACCAACCGGGCGCCTGGCAAAACTTGTTTGCGCTTTGGCGCGCTCGTCACCTTGATGTCGTCGGCGACGACGTTAGCTTGGCTGTCGCGGTCGGCGAACTTCTTCTCTACCCGATCTATGGCGGACCTGAGCATGCGACGCGTCTCGGTGGAAAATCCACCGAGACGCTTTGCCTGAAGATGCCAGGCTGCTGCCCTGATCAGAAGTTCACGCCTGGCACCCTTTGGTGGTGAGCAGTTGTAGATCTTTTCCCATCGGGCCGTGAGTTCCTCGCGCGAGAGGTCGCCCAAGGCGGCGACCTCTGCTTCAATGTCGGCCTTGGCGGGCATGAGGCTCAAGCGCCCTTCGTGCTATCATCGATACGATACCGGCGGACCCCGTCCTTCCCGACATCGCTCACCAGGTTGAGGCCGAGCTTCTTCTTGACGACGGCCGACAAGAACCCCCGCACCGAATGCGCCTGCCAACCGGTGATCTCCATCAGCATCTCGATCGTGACGCCCTTGGCTAACCGAAGCTTCTTCAGCACTAGGTCCGATTTGCTCTGCTTGGTGTAATTGCGGGGCGCCGCCTTCGGTGGCTTTGCCGGTGCCGGCTCCGCCTCTGCTTCACGAGCTTTCTTTGTGGGCGACCTCGGTTTCCTCGCCGGCTTTGCCGAGGAAGGCGGTGCATCCCAGATTTGCTCATGCGCCTCCGGCGGGATTTGAAGCTTGTCGTTGTCCGATTCGGTGCCTTGATCGGTGCCGAGTGCCACCATGGTCGTTCTCCTCAGTTTGAGGCGTCGGCCAATCCGGCGCCTGTACTGACTTGAGCCCGCCTAGCGGGCTGGAGAGACCTTGATCTAGGCGAAGGCGAAAACCGCCTGCCTGGTTTACCCACAGCAATGCTTGCGTGCGCAACGAAGTCCAGGGGAAGGTGTGGCAACTCTGCATTTGTGTCGGCTTAGTGGGCAAGTGCTGTTTCGGTCTCGGCGCTGCCTAGTTCACCGCCTGGTTTCTTCGCTTGCAACAGCCGCTCGTGGGTCTCCGTGATAATGATACCGTGTAGTGCTCCAACCGACGGCAGCTGACCGCTGCTCATGTACATAGTTGTGGACCGCCGGATGACAGCTGCAGCTAGGTGGAAAATCTTCTCGAGTTCAGAACGGATTTCTGCTACGCAGTCGACGATTCGGGGAAATCATGTCGAATCAAACAGTCGTCAGCTTATTTTCCGGCATAGGTGGTTTTGAGGTCGGCTTCGCGAAGGCGGGCCTCCAGACGTCGCTGATGTGCGAAAAGGATCCCGTGGCGCAAGCGGTCTTGCGAAAGCATTTCCCGGAGATCAATCTCGTCAATGACGTGACCAAGATGACTGAGCTTCCTGTTTGTGATGTTCTTGTCGGCGGATGGCCGTGTCAAGATCTGAGCCAAGCTGGACGGATGGCTGGCATGCACGGCAGCCAGTCAGGGCTTGTCTCGCATGTGTTTAGGTTGCTCGACGCAACACCGCAGAAGCCAAATGCCATAGTTCTTGAGAACGTTGCGTTTTCACTGAGTTTACACAAGGGCAAGGCTGTAAGTTACGTAACGTCTGAGCTGGCCGCACGCGGTTATCGCTGGGCCTATCGTGTACTCGACACACGTGAATTCGGACTCCCGCAAAGGCGCCGGCGAATCTTCATTGTCGGAATGCTGGAAGGTGACCCCGGTAATCTCCTCTTTGATGGTATCGATCAAGTCGCTTCCGAAGGTCGGCCGGCAACGAACATCGGTTTCTACTGGACGGAAGGCAATCGCGGCGTAGGCTGGACCATCGACGCCGTGCCGCCATTGAAGGGGGGGTCGGGCCTCAGCATACCGTCTCCGCCCGCGATTTGGACAGTAGAGACCGGGCTGTTTCAAACACCTGGGATCGAGGACGCGGAACGTCTCCAGGGTTTCGCTCCTGGTTGGACCGCCTCTGCGCAGTACGTGACGAAAGGCGACCGTCTCCGGTGGCGCCTCGTCGGCAACGCAGTGAGTGTTCCGGTCGCGACATGGGTAGGAAAGCGACTTGCGACTTCGGAAGGACGCGGGCTCGCATACCAAGAAAATGGCACCGAGACGCATTGCCAGCACACCGCGGCGTGGGGTGGGCCGAAGCAAGCGTCTCGCTATATCCCCAGTGCCGGCCAGGGTCCACGCGATAACCAACGCGTTTCCCTCGTGAGTTTTGGCCTGAAGGACGCGAAGACGTTGTCAGTACGAGCCGCCCAAGGCTTTCTTCGCCGGTACATAAAGAGCGGACTAACAAAGAACCAGGAGTTCGCTCGTGCGCTCGCCGCCCATTGTGGCTTCGAAGAGGTCCCAACTTAATTGCGGTGATATTGCCGATTCATCCGATAGCGCTCAAGTCCCCTGATTAGCGAAACCATGAAAGTCCGCACGCGCCTAAACTTCTCGGTCATATCCTGGGTGCTGAATTGAGAGCCCACGGTCTCGAACGTTTCAGTGCCATGAGCTAGCGTGTTGCGCATTTGCCTAATAAGGGCGAGATCGGACCCGCCAAGACAAGATCGTGGAGGTCGCCACGGGCTCCCGATACGAGTGACGAACCGCAACAACTCTTCGTTGTCGACATTTCCAGTAAAGGGCAAGCGATGCAGATCCGATCTCCAATCGACGACGCCTGGCACAAACCTCGCTACATCACGAATGAGCCCTTCGTAGTTGGTACCCTGAGTAAGGCGATCCCGAAAGTGCGCACGAGCGATCTCTTCCCGCCAATAATCCTTCAAGGCTGCGAAGCTGCCGACGTTTGCGAGGATTTCCTGGCGCAGCTCAACTAGTGCCTCGCGGGCTCCGAACTCGATGCAGTTGTAGATCATGATGAAAGCGGAAGCACGAGATGCCGTGATCGCGGCTGTCGCTCGATAGAATCTGCGTCCGGGTACATGGTGCAACCGTTCGAGCGACTGCAAGGACCTCAAATATTCAGACACATCCCGAGCGCGGACGCGGAAGCGCTCCTCAACGCACATTTGAGCGACCCAGTAAGCTGTCACGAACGTACTCGATCCGGCCTCGAAGTTTTGGGGCACTATTGCTTGCATCCGTTCGAACGAGCTCTTCGAATTGCCCAGAACGAAGCCACGTGTCGGATGGCGCCTTGAGCGCAGGATTATCTCGCAAAGCCAGCGCCGTTCCAACGGCGATAGCCTCGAAACGGACGCGGGGAACGCGCTTTCCGCCATCGGGCCGATACAGGGCCTTCGGATAGTACTTGCGGATAAATTGCATTGTCCGCTCGAATTCCGCCTTCATCTGCAAGAGGCGCGCTTCGTCTGCGGACTTGTTCAACTCGTCCATGTTGGAATCCAAGAATTTCCTTACATCATGACGAAAAGACAGATAGCGATCACAATAGATGAAAAAGCGAGTAACTAACTCCTGCCGCTCACTACGGGCGTCGACACCTTTCGCCATATAGGGGGTAAGGCTTTTGAAGAGGTCCGAGGCAGCCTCTTCGATCACTAGATCAAGAAAGGGACCTCGATAGACACCCTTGCGTATCTCCGCGTCCTCAAGTCGCTTGCCGGACGTGTTAAGCCGTCTAAACAACTCAACCCGAGTGCTTTCGTCCGTCCCTTGATCAAGAACGAACGAACGGATTGGCGTATTGTTAAGGCGTCGTTGCACCGAAGGCGGCAAATCGGAAAAGCGATATCCGTTCAAAACGTCGAGCTTCTCCAAGCCACTTAGGGCGAAGCCGTCTTGTAGGTATCGCACCAAGCTTCTGATTCGCTGTGAACCGTCGACGATCTCAAGGCGCCCCTCGACATCGTAGAGAAAAATCGGTGGAACTGGCACTCGCAGAATAAGGCTTTCGATGAAGTAGGAGCTCTGTTCCTCGTTCCACGAGAGGCTTCGCTGGTATTCGGGAACGTAGATTTCGCCTTCTGCCTCGGCCTCCTCGCGGAACTTCGACACCACCAGTTCAACGGAAAAGTCTGTGACGACGTACCGCGCCTCTCGACGTACGTCATCGACGATCGCTGCAACCTCGTCCGGATCGGCTAATTGCACCAAAAGATTAGACATACCAATTGCGCCCCTCAGTATGGATTGCTGTCCGACTCTGGCATTATTACCAGCTAGTTGAGCCAAGCGCAGCGCAAAGACATTCTCTGGCGACGCAGCAATTAAGGAATGGATCGTGAAGGCTTATGCCCGGGATGGACGGATATTGGACGCGGAGTTCGATCTCGAAGAGACGGGCGGCGGGATTGATATCGTGCTACATTCAAATGGGGGTGTTTCCCGTGGCAAACCTGCCTACAATCCGGACTACATTGAGGCCCTAGAGACTATATTGGGGCGCCTCGCAGCGCTTGATGCCTCGCTTGATGGGATCTGGGTCGATAGTAGAGCACTTTCCAACCTTAATCAGGACGAACGCCAGGTCCGGCTAGAGGCGAGCACCTATCCCGTTCGATTGTCGGAAATCACCGATATCAAGCAACTCAGATTGCAAATACGGCGAAGCGTTTCACAGATTGGAATGGCGGCTGGCCAGACTCCCGGGACGGGAAACAAACGAGTGCGTCTCGCGATATCGTTCGAATCGCCTCTCTCGCATTCCGCCGTTGAGATTGAGCTAAGGGGGGGCCTCTTGACGGAGGAGATCTTGGTCGGCTTGCTTGCGACTCAGGGTGAGAACGGCGATGAGCTGCCCCAGCTTACTAATGCCCCTGATCTGAGAATCCCGAACGTACGCAGGGAAGTTTGGAACTTGGTACGCGATGCGACCCCAATAATAAAACATCGGATCAGCCGGTATGTAGAGCGGGGGCCAATCGGAGATACTGTGAAAGCGGCGAATGGCTACCGATGTCAGATATGTGACGTGCTGGGCCAGAGATGGGACGCCTTTATCAAACCGGACGGATCACCCTACGTCGAAGCCCATCATGTTGTATTGGTGTCTACTCTAAGGGGGGACGTGCTGGGGCCACAAAACATAATCACGGTGTGCCCAAACCATCATCGGCAGCTCCACTTCGGTGGCGTCGTCACTCGGGACCTTCAGAATGAATTCGAGTTCGCCTTTCCCAATGGGGTGACGTGTCGGATTAGGAAGTTCATAGCCGAGGCTAGTTGACTGAAAACGCCAACGGCCGCCCGGCTAATGTTCCTGCGAAGCACGCGTCTGTCGCAGCCTTCGCAGAAGGGGATCTAGGTAGCCCCCAGACTTCACGTCGCATTCCCAAAGCACCATTACGTCCCATCCCAGAGTCTGGAGAGCAAGCGTAACCTCGGCATCACGATCTCGATTGCGCCTGAACTTGTCGGTCCAGAAAGCCACTCTAGTCTTCGGCGTTGTGGCGTGGCGACAGTTCGTGTGTCGGTGCCAGAAGCAGCCGTGGACAAACACCGCAAGCTTCCGGCTCGGGAACACGATGTCTGGGCTTCCTGGCAAATACTTGACGTGCAGACGATAGCGCAGGCCGGCGGAGTGAACAGCTTTTCTCACCGTCATTTCGGGGAGAGTGTCTTTCCGCCGCACAGAGCGCATCATTTTGCTGCGTTGCTCACTAGCAGAGGGACGGTCTTCGTCGTTGTGACCGCTGATCATGGCCAGTTCGCTTGCTATAGGAGCAGAGGGGATGCGGCAGGCTGATGCTACCATAAATTCCCCATCTGTATTGTTCCTCTTGTTCGCAACCATGCCAATATCCGACGGTAGCACACTTACTCTCTTTGTTTATTCCCCGACATAATTCCTGCTCGTGCCGGTCACACTTGCGTTGTACCGAACAAGCGTGGAAAGTGTTGTGGGGCCTGATGAAAGCGCAAACTAGCCCCAGGTTGAAGGGTTCCTTTTTCAGGGTGGCGGTGCTGACTGGTCAGGTGGCGGGGGGCTTGCTGCCTCAGGAAGAGTGGGAGAGGAGGCTCGTCGACCACTACCTCCGGTCTGACGGGCCTTACGGTGGTGCAGCGCTTAACTGGTTGGATGCTACGCCCGCCGAGCTCGCCACCGCAATTGGCAGGGAAGACCTGTCGGAAGATGAAGTACAACGAGCGTTCTTGATGCATTTTGATCGCCGGCGGATCCACGACTGGTTGTCCGGCGCGCGCCGACCCGCACTCCACGACGCGCCTTATCCCACCTACTTTCGTTACCTCGTCCTCACATGTCTCGTGTCTGCGACAGATGCGGGCGCCGGTTCCACGCATAACTTCCGGGCCCGGTTGGGTCAACTTCTTGGGTTGGAGGATCAATACAACTCGGTCTCTGGCGTGAACGCCCTCTGGCGCGAACTAGTCCGTTGGTCGGACCGAAAACGGGCACTAGGCGAGCAATTTCGCAAAATTGTTCTTCCGAGCTATGGCAACGCAAACTTGATCGGATACGCCGTCAGGATTGCGTTTCCATCATGGCGCGATCGGAGCTCACTCACCCAGGTCATGCGGGACCTTTCTCCTGACGTTCGTAGGTCCCCTGAGCGACTTTCGCAGGCGCTCACCCGGCAGCGCAATCGGGAACGTTTGACAGACCCGGTTCTAGACGCCTTGGATGAATTCGAGCGGGCGGTGCGATGCCGTCAGCGTATGCTGCTTGGTCACAAATTCTGGCGATTGTCCAGGAGCGTAGAGACGAAGCTCTATGGGCAAGAAAAGGGACCCACGCGTGAGCGGTGGCGCCTGGAAGTTCGCTTTGGCGGGTACGAACAAGACATTGCACAGCTTTCCCTTTTTCGTGGGAGCGGCGTTGTCGACGAAAATCCTTCGTGGGAGGGAGCTCTCCAGGAACTCGGTACCGTTCGGCCGGGCGAGGTACCCAGAGAACTTGCCGAGATGCTCACCCAAGGTGTGCTCGTGCTCACTGAGGAGCCCGGCCTAGTTTGGATGCTGGATGACCAAAGCCCTCCGGACGACGTCAGGGCTGTGGTCGTGGCGCGAAGTGACAGTTTCGCGATGAGCTGGCCACTCAGCACAACCTGGCGACATCTTGAGGGTCAGTGGATGCTCTCAGCGCCGTTGGACGAGATCACGCTATCCCGATTGCGTCGGAAGATGGGGCTTGAGCCCGCCGGAGGCACACGCCTCGTAGATCTTACTTTCGGGGGCGGTGTGAGGACGGACCGCTGCACTTGGCTGGGTCGACCTGGCTTTCTCCCTTCCATCCATGCCTCTTTGTCGAGCGCGGTAAATGTTCGCAGGGTGGAAGGCGCTGACGGGGTCGTCGCTATAGAGGGCTGTCCGCCGTCGTGGCAGTTCCGCGCTGAGACCCCCATTTCGGGCCGTTGGCGAGTCAAGGCTGTCGAGCGGGAGTTTGAAACCGAAAAGGTGGTTCGGTTTGAAGCCGTGGCCCCCGAGCGCCTCGGATTTCCCGAGGCACCGGCTGTGCAGGAGGCAGAGCGCGAAGTTGTCGTGATGCAGCGTTCGATACGACCGATACTGGCGACAAGCGTCGGGGTCGCGGGGCCGCCACCTCCGCTTGAGGATATGCTGGAAGCTATTTACGCCGGTCCCATTCATGGGTGGTCGGAAGCTGATCTTGTGCGGCTACTTCGGCCGCAACTGCCGCACGATCATTTCGTTTGGGATTTTCTTCGTGGTCTCGCGGAGGCCGGCTGGCTCGAGCCTTATACTTTGAAGAGTTGGCGGGCCCGTATTTGGCGATTGCGCTCACCTTATCTTCGATATGCGGAGGGCGGTCGGGTGATAGCCGGCGGCGCGCTGGGCACCTTAGCACGTCGACGCCTCCAGGATGCAGCACAGCTGTTGGGCGGCGAGGTTTCATACCTTCCTGGGGTTTCAAATTGGTCAGTCTCGCTACCGGTAATCGACAAGGTAGTGGCGGCGGATCTTGCACGGGAAACGGGGTGGCCGCTTGAAGTCCTGGGACGCCCCACGCTTTCGCCGGCGCCCCGATGCTGGCCGGAGGAGCCTAGGTCAGGTGAGGGGCGACGGTTAGCCGGGGTATGGTCTTTCGATGCAGGAGTGTTCGCCTCACCCAATCGCGCTCGCGCCAACGACCCGGTGTGTCTTGAGAGGCTTGTACGCGAACGAGGAGATGACCGCGACATCTATCGTGTCGTGGGAAAGGGAGAGGTTTTCCTTTCGAGTTCTAGGACCACTGCAGTCTTGGAGGCTCACCGCCGGCTTGGCAAACCTTTGTTCGAATGGGAGATGGGCGAGTTCCGTCGTCGTGGGCTAACTGGTCACCTCCCGCTGGAACTAAGCCGCTGGCTGGTGACATGCACAAGCCGTGCCTCAGGACCCCTTCCGCTCGCCGGCGGGGGTTGGACATACGTCTATCCCTGTGACACCGAAACGGCCGCTTGGGTCGCAAGCACTCTGGGAGATGCCGTCAGCGTCCCTTCCAACGCGCCAAGTCGGGACCTACTCAATCGCGCGGTCGAGCAACGTCGGCTTGGCCGCCGTCTAGCTTGGTACGAGGTACCTCATCCTTGACTAACTCCGTCTATTTAGGGCGCCCGGCCTTCGACCCCAATCCGATCACACGGATCGACCCAATCGCTCACGCGGAAAATGGGCGTTGGAAGGTCTATGTCGATTGGACGCAAGCCTTTCCCAATGAGGGACGCGTGTTCGCGCCTAGGCTTCCGGGCTTTGCCAGTGGCAACTTGCTCACTTTTGGCGCCGAGGCGAATACTCGCGGTCCCCAGGAGAGGGATCAGTTCATCATCTTAGATCCCAGTCGTGTTTGCGAGGTTCTGGATTTCCGGAACGTCGACGCGGAGGTCGCGCGGGTCCAGATTGTCGAGCGCGGTCTTTCTCGCCTACTACCGGGGACGGATACAGTCGTCGCCGCGCTCGCGGAAGGTGTATGCGTTGTGGTGAAGCTGGTCCGACATCCGGCGGCGAAGCTCTTCGTTGCAGACATGGCTGGCCTTGAGCGTCTCGAGTTGCGTAGGTTTGACGACCGCCTCTTCCAAGGCGATCGGATCGACGGGCACTGGATTTCGGTGCCGGAAGTGTCTGTCGGCCCGGTCGTTGGCGCACTCAACTGGTGTCGCGATGCGGACTTCTTGGATTCCGTGCTCAAGCGCATCCGCAAGCTCGTGCCCCAAGGGCCAGCACCTACTCGCGCCCAAATCTCGCACGTCGTAACACAACTGACGAAAGCCGAGCTTATGCCTGCCGACGGCAGCGATATCGACCCGATGCTCGCCAGGCTCCGAGCATTCGGTCCAGCTCTAAGCAGAAACATCCGAAATCTCGACGAGATTGTCGAAATCGTGGAGGCAATCGAGCCCATTCAGCAGCGCCTTGAATCGGAGCTTTCCGGTCGTCGGAGCGAGCTTGAGGCAGAGATTCGTCGTGATCTTGAGAATCGGGCTCGAAAAGAGATTGAGACGTCGCAGAAGGACCTCCTGGCCAGCCGTGCTGCTTTAGAACGCGAGGTCAGTGATCTAAGGCCCGTGCTAAAAGAACTTGAGGAGGCCGCCGATCTCGCCCGGAACAACGTCGCTGATGCACGAGCTTCTATAGTATGCGAGCTCGGCCATGTCCTGGAACAGCTCGGTGACGCTCCCCCGGACGTGGATGAACCGATCCGCGCGCTCTCATCACGGTTGGCATCACGCCTCAAAGAAACCGCTGAAGGCTTCGAGGTTATCTCCAGCAGCGGTGCTCCTTGGACGAGACCGAGCTTCGCAAGAGTAAGCGCAACGCCGTGGTCAGAGTTTTCCAAGGCCTTGGACTCCGCCGCCCTACGCTCCGGTCATGCCCGCGAGGATCTGATCCTCGCCGACGCTGCTGCTCGGTCGGGCAAGCTTGTCCTGTTGCCTGAGGCCGTTGGGTCCCACTTCGCGGAGTGTTACGCACGCCTGATGACAGGTAGTGACCTTGTACGCCACGCACTCGATCCATCGATGATTGCCGTAGACGACTTGTGGCGACAACCCGGATTCGGCGCGCCGACGGCATTCGCGAGAGCTTGGGCCGCTGCGCGGCTCGACCCGACGCGCTACCGCCTGGTGCTACTCGACGGCGTCCACAGAACGCCTACCGATCTATGGATGCCTACCTTTGCGGACATTCTGGAGGGGGAAAGACGCCCTACAAATCTCCTGGTGTTCGCTACCTTGGGCGGCCCGTTCATCGATGGGGCGAGAGTTTGGTCGGGGATGAAAGCGGCGACCGTACCGCTCTCGCCTATTCGACCGACGCGAGCCACGCCGGAGTTTCTTTCACGCGTGGTAGGTAGACCGTTGGCCATGTCCGTTTTCGAGGCAAACGTCGCGCCGGTTCCGTCGAGGGAAAATATCCTCAAGCTGGTGTCGGATGTTGAGGATGACGACGACGCTGCGGTTCTGGGAACCGTGGTGGCCGTCTATCGCGCGGCTTGGCCGCTCGGATCGGAGGAAGCTGCCGTTGTGGCGATGGCGTTGGCCGGGAGGGGGAACCGCCTCGGGAACGGTCTCCCGCCGAGTGCCTTCGACGCACGACTGGCGGCAGGAGTAAGCTGGTTGGCCAACGCGCTACAGAGCGAATTGTAGGGAGGGACGGGCATGTTAGACCCGTTGGGCGGGTTCGATCGGATCCGAGAGCTTTACATATCGTACCTCGATACGGCCTTCCGTGTCCGCCGAGACGCGTTGACCAAGCGCAGACAGGAACTGCTGCGTACCAGTGGCGCTTTGGTGACGGCTCCTTTCATCGAGCCCGTGCCCCGCTACAAGGCGGCCGACCACGCGTTTGCCGACTTCGTAGATATGGCAGAAGGCAATCCACTATCCCACTTCTCGCATGACGGCAGAAAAGCCTTTGCTGAGTTGGCCGTCTCCGGACTCTTCCCTGGCCTACCTGGGGATGAGGACGTTCTGCGGAAGGGCGTCTTTAAGCCATACCATCACCAAGTGGAAATGCTGGCTCGGGGTGTCCATGCGGGACGGCCAGGTATAGTTACCTCCGGTACTGGTTCTGGCAAGACCGAGTCCTTCATGCTCCCGATCCTCGCCACCATGGCGGAGGAGGCCGTAACGTGGCCTGAGCCGCAGTCGGGCTATCTGAGCGGAACCTGGTGGAAAAACACTCCGAACTCCTTCCGGCTGCATCGGGAATACGAGCATCCCGACCGTCCTAAAGCGCTCCGCGCGCTAGTGCTTTATCCGATGAATGCGCTCGTTGAAGACCAATTGACGCGACTACGAAAGACCTTCGATTCGCCTGAGGCACACAAGGTTATGGATCGACGCTTCGCAGGCAATCGAATATTCTTCGGCCGATACACCGGCGCTACGCCCGTGGCGGGCTGGTTACAGCATCCCAGACGCGCGCATCAACGCTCGGAACAGGAGGCTTCGGCTCGGCGTACGAAACGTGTCGCCGACGCCTTTGTCAGCTACGCCGAGGATCAGGCTCTCGCTCAAGCTCACGATTTAGCTCATGGAGACGAAGATCCTACACGCTATCTCTTCCCCTCGGTCGACGGCGCCGAGTTGATCTCTCGCTGGGACATGCAGGCCTCTCCGCCGGATCTTCTAGTGACCAACATCTCGATGCTGGGCGCCATGCTCTCTCGCGAGATTGAGCAGCCCATCTTTGATCAAACTAGGGCTTGGCTTGAGCGAGACGAGAACGCCTATTTCTTTCTTGTGCTCGACGAGTTGCACCTCGTACGGGGCTCAGCCGGAACGGAGATCGCGGGGCTGCTGAGAGCGCTCGTGCATCGCCTGGGCCTCGACCAGCCCGAAATCCGTCACAAGCTTCGGATCCTCGCGTCCAGCGCCTCACTGCCCCTACAAGGTGACGAAGGAGAGCGGAGTCTCAAATACCTCTTTGACTTCTTCGGACCGCTGGGCACTTATGCGGCGCCGGGGGTTGAAGGTGCGGCTTCCAAGGAAGGCTGGGCGGCCGCCATCGTGCCTGGGCAGCCGGAGATCGACCAGGTGGAGGCCAGGCTGCCACTCGACAAGTCGCCCTTCGAGGCACTTGTGGATCTGATCTCGCCGAGTGGCGACTACGTGGGGGTCGCGGAGCGAAGTAACGGCCTTGACGAAGTGATCGCCCGATGCGCGCGGATTCTGCTTCCAACCAATGCCGCCACGAATACCCCAGCCATCGTCAAGCTTGCTGTCGAGGCCTCTGCAGCTCTTTTGGCAGCAGCCTGCCGTGTGGATGGCGGGACCCAGATGCGCGCAACCGCCGCCGACGAATTAGCGCGTCGTATCTTCGGCGAACCAGCATCAACTTCGATGAAGGCGATGCGAGGCCTCACGCTGCTGCGCGGCCTGGGCGAGCGCCTGAAGACGCTATACGGCGTTGGGGTAGGCGAGGGCATCACGAGTTTCCGAGAGCACATCTTCATCCGAAGCATCGAAGGTTTGTTCGCGACCCCCGTGCGAACCTTAGCCGGGGGCGTCGAATTCGACGGTGTGACGGTCGAGCGCGGCACAACTTATAGTCGTGAGGGCGAAGAGCTCCGCCGCATTTTCGAACTCGTCTACTGTGAATCCTGCGGAGAAGAGTTTGTCGGCGGGCGCAGAGGCGAGAACTCTGCGAACCCAGGTCTGCAGGTCGAACTTCTACCGGCATCCCCGGACCTCGAATCTCTCCCAGAGACTGCAGGTGACGGCAACTACGAGGATCTTAGCTACGAGGACTTCGCGATCTTTTGGCCATCAAGGCGAGTCGCCAAGAAAGGCGAGAATGATGCCGAGGCATGGGTGGAAGCGATGCTCGATACCAGAAACGGAGTCGTCAGCGCCGCTGGCAAGGTCGGCGCCGACAGGATCGAGGGTCGTATTTTCATACTCCCACGCCGAAATGGGGGGGCTGAGCTTCGTGTCCCCGGTAGCGCAGGGCCAAACTGTTGTCCGGCCTGCGGTGCCGACTACCACCCTCGGAGTGCTCCGTTCCGGCGGTCGCCGATACGGAACTTTAGGACCGGCTTCGCCAAAAGTTCGCAACTCGTGGCGACGGAAGTTTTCGAGCTGCTTCACGCAGGCAGAGATGTTGCCAAAGCGGTAGTCTTTTCGGACAGCCGCCAGGATGCATCACGCACCGCACTAGATATCGAACGTAGACACCACCAAGACAGTCGACGTCAAATGTTACTTGAGGCGCTCCGTGAAATCGCTGCGAAGCCAACAGAGCCGATTGAGGAGGTAAAGGCGCGCCGGCTTGAGGCGCTAGCTCGGGACGATGACGTAGAATTCGCAATACTCGATGCGAAGTATGCGGAGCTAAAGCGGCGCGGAGACGCCGATCGTATCCCGCTTGCATCCGTGGTAGAGACGGCGCCTGCCGTAGACACGCCCGCCAGGCGTGACGTCAGTCCGCTGTTGTCGCGCATGGTCGACATAGGGATGCACCCCACCGATGAGATCGGGATCGCGAAGATTCCGGGGAACGTCCCCGCCGCACAGCGATCGTCCCAGTTTGAATGGCAGAACCTGTTCCACCTGAATGGCCATCGAACGGAGTGGACGACGAATGGGGACAGCCTGGCGGTCGGTACCGCGCGGCTAGCCGTCGTCCAAGAACAACGCCCCCTCGTGGACGATGTCCTCTTCTCGAAGACCTACTTCGCCCTTGAGGAGACGGGGCTGGGTTACCCCAGCCTCTTCGCCCGCAAAGAAGCGGATGCTGACCGGATGGATTCCTACCTGCGCGTCTTCGCCGATGCGTATCGTGTGCGCGGCAACAAGTGGGTCGAGCGAAATGACCGTCGGAAGGACTGGCCAAATGCGCACGCAATCGGCACACGTCGGATTCTGGACTTCGCTAGCGCGAGCTCAGGGGGCGACCGTCTGGCCGAGCTCGACGACGTCCTCACGAAACTGAGGTCGCTCGGACATCAGAACGGCTTCATCGAGCCGGAGAAGCTGACGATCCGGGTAGTGGGCAACGATCATCCCTACTTTGAATGCGGGAACTGCTCGCGAGCCCACCTCCACCGGGGCACTGGTTTTTGCACTCGCTGCCTAGAGTCACTTCCAGGGGAGCCGACGGCTCGCGTCTCCGAACTAAGAGCTCGAAACGTGTTGGCCAGACGTGTGGAGCGCAGCGCAGCGGAAGGGCTGGGCGCTTTTCGCCTTCGTTGCGAAGAACTGACTGGGCAGACCAGTTCTCCTGCCGAACGTCTTCGGCGCTTTCGAGGCATCTTCGTAGATGGCGCAGACACGTCGGGGACCGAGCTCAATCGCAGGGCCAAGGAGATTGACATGCTCTCGGTTACCACCACGATGGAAGTAGGGATCGATATTGGGGCGTTGCAGGCCGTCTACCAGGCCAATATGCCGCCGCAGCGCTTCAACTATCAGCAGCGCGTCGGTCGTGCTGGTCGCCGCGGTCAAGCCTTCTCGCTTGTCGCTACCCTGTGCCGAAGCCGCAGCCACGATCTGCACTATTTCGCTCATCCGGAAGCGATCACGGGCGACCCCCCGCCGCCGCCCTTCCTTACAATCGATCACCTTGACATTCCTCTGCGTTTATTAAGGAAAGTCTGGCTGGGTGCTGCATTCGCTAGGCTGCGAGACGCAGCAGGTATCAATTGGCCGGGGGACGACGTCAAACCCGATATCCACGGCGAATTCCTTCCTTGCCAAGTATTCTATGCCGACGACTCTGATTGGCCAGAAGAGCTCGAAAACGCTCTCGTCTGCACGGATGGTGTCAGACGCAGCTTCGCCCGCGTTCTGGGCCTCGGCTCGGCCGAACGAGAAAAGGCCCTGCTGGCGGTCGAGACGGCGTCCGAGTTGATGGCCAACATCCTGTCACTTGCTCAGGCTGGGAGGGCGGCAGAAGGAACGCTCGCGAGCTTTCTGGCCGAGCAGGGGTTTTTGCCCATGTACGGTATGCCAACGCGCGTCCGAGACCTCTACGTCGGCGTCGAAGAGAACGATGTTGGCGAATCTGACTGGGATACCATTGATCGCGAGATGGATCTAGCGATCTACGAATTCGCCCCGGGTCGTTCTTTGGTGCGAGACAAGCGAAAACACACTTCTGTTGGATTCACGCCGCCACTAGGGAGGATCCGTGTTGGGCATCAGGGGCGCGCCTCGATCATCGGAACGGGAACATCGTGGTGGGGAGACACGGCATACATCGCCACTTGTACGATGTGCTCTGCCACAAACAGCTCGGAGACAGGAGTCTTCCAAGCCGTAAACTGCGGCGATTGCCAAGCCGAAATTTCACCCGACGACTTCGAGCTCTACTACCTGCCAGCCGCCTTCAGGACCTCGTTCCAGCCCAGCGCTGTGGATGAGAACGAGAGTGTCCTGACGGTCTGGCGAGAAACGTCCAGCGAGATGGAGAGGCTTGAGGCGAAACCTGTCGACGGGACGAACGTCGCGTTGGCGGCCGGCAGCTCTGCGCGGATTATCCGACGCAATCGAGGTCCGATCGGTGACAACGGGAAGCCTGGAGGTTTCGTCATCCTTGAGGCAGTTCAGAAAGACATCAAGGTTAGGGAGGCGCCGGCTGCTTGGGTGAGCCGTATTCCCCGCCAAGCTGTAGTACCTGATGTTTTGGATAACCCGAAGCGATGGGAGCGGGCCAACGATCCAAGCGGCGCGCCGGTCGAGGCCGAGACTGTCCGGCTTATGTCTCGGAAGAAGACTGACTCACTCTACCTGCTGATGAAGGAGATCCCGCAGGGTCTCGCTTACGATCGGATTGGAAACCGAGATCCATACACCACAAGCATGCGCGCCTCTGCTATCTCCGCGACGCATCTTCTAGTACAGCGTGCAGCCTTGGAGATGGATATCGGTCCCGAGGAATTTGAGGTGCTTGAGCCTCGCCTCCGGGATGGACGCCCATTGCTGCAGATCGCCGACTTTCTTGTTAACGGGGCTGGCTTCTGTCGGCGCCTCGCGAGCGCAGACGGTGATGCGCCGCTTGTCTCACGGTTGCTGGAATCGTTGGTGTATGATCAGAGCGATCGGCTTGTGCAGTCATTCCTCCAGGACGACCACCGTCAAGCCTGCGCCCGGTCTTGCTACCGGTGCATGCAGCGCTACAACAACCGCGGCTACCACGGGCTACTGGACTGGAGGCTCGGAATGGGTTTCATCCGAGCGATGCTCGAATCCGGCTGGACAGCAGGCCTCGACGGGCGCTGGGCTACCCCAGAACTCATGGATTGGCCCCGCTTAGCCTGCGAAGCCGCCGAGGAGGTCCGGCGGCTCGACCCAGACAATCGTCAAGTGGAACATCACGGGCCATTAGATTTACCGGTGCTGTTGAGGCCTCACGGTGATGGCCACGAAGCTTTTGTCATTGTGCACCCGTTCTGGCGACTCGACCACGCCTCAGTCACCCAAGGCCCGCTTGCTGACACCGTCCGATCGGTCCGCAGTCGGGCCCAACATGTCTATTTCGTTGATACGTTTGACGTGGCACGCAGGCCAGTGAAGGCCATCGAGCAAGCTCGGTTACGAACTCCAGATAAAATCTGATGACAAGGTCTGAGCAGCGAGCAAATTGGACGAGCCTCTTAGGGCGGGTACCCACGTGAGAAATGTTCCTGACATTCAGTCTGATCAGGCGCCGTTAACGGCAGCTATGCACCTAAAGTCAGTCACCGGGGCCGATTTCGAAACTTCGCGAAGCGGACACATGCCAGCAGCGAACCGTGAATCGTGGCCGCCCAGCTAGCTTACATTTGGCTAGAGATGCTGTGACAACGGGCCTCGCATGCCGCCACAGATCATGCAGCGGTTGTCGCACTGGTACTGCGGGCGCAAACCGGGTGCCTATGTAGAGGAGGGCGGCTAATCGTTCACATTTAACGAGCATGTCGATTGAAGCTTGCTTGTTACGAGTTAACAGATGGGCTGTGATTGCGACACCAACGTCGTAGGTAGTCAATAGCCAGCCATCACGAGGTAATCCACATGACCAACAAGCTTCTCGAGGGCGCCACACGAAGGACTCTGCTTACTGCCATAGTGGGCGCTGCGGCAGTCATGTTTATAGATCCGCTTCAAGCGTCTGCCGCCGATACTAGCGGTATCCACGGCTTTTTTAATGACGACAGAAATCAATTTGTGGACGTCTGGTTAAATACCAGCGGCGCCCTTACCGTTAAAGTTAGCAATGGCCGACCATGGAGACCAATGTGGGTTGTAATGCATGTCGCGTTCATGTTGGGGGGGCAGGTTGTAGGGAGAAAGGACTATCACGTGTTTTGCCCATCACCCGTTCCGGGTGGTCACGGGAACGAGCGCTGGTTCAAGTATGCGAACCCCGGCTTCGGCGGTGTGACGGAAATTAGCGTTACAACGAACAAAGAAGCCCCTTGGGGGCATCCGTCGGGCGAATGGGAAGTCGATATTTCGGGATCCTCGACGTTTTAGGCCATTTACCTCCTCCCTAGGTTCTACATCAATTGGTTCAGCGTAATCGCTTCCAAACAGTAAACGAAGCACGGGGTGAGGCCCGCGCTTCAAGTCAAAAGATCTTTGTTTTTATCTAGTTGCTTCTTTGACTCTTGCTCAAGCCCTGCGACCTGAACTTTCGGCGCTGAAACCGCAAGGGAGACATGTTGGTCAATCAGACAGGAAGCTCCGATGCACTGATTGAAAATTGCCATCACGAAGAGAGCGCGATAAAAAAGCATCGACATTTCAGCACTCCTCGGCAGAATTAAAAGGCGCTTCCAGTTGTCGAAAGAGGTCTTCGCCGCGGCGGGTTATACGGACCGCCTTGGCCCGAGTTTTGGCATTCGGACGACCGTGGGCCTTTTTACTCTCGACCATGCCCATGGCTTCAAGACCGATAACGACACTGCGGACTGTGGAGGTTGGCTGCCCGATGAATTCGTACAACACGGGCAATACCCACCAACGGCCAGGCCCCACTCCTGCGCCGGGAGGTGCCATCTTCCACTCTTTGTAGACGAGGTCGGCCCAAGGTCTGATGCGAGCGATTTGGCTTACTGCTGCCTCTATTTTTGCTTTGTTGATGTCCAACATCAGCGTGCCGAGTAGTATCTCAGTGATAATAAGTCCAGAGCGCGACCTGTGTACTGGAAGGTCAGAAATCGACAGTCCGAACATGTGGTTGTGTTGTTCGGCAATCCTGGGTTCTAGCGGACCCTTGACAAAAGCTTTATATTTGGAAGCAAGCAGTCTCAGCTTCCTGTTGAGGTCAGCCCGGTCGGATGCCAATCTCTCACTGAAAGAAGAAAAATCGGACGCATCCAGTACCGGCGGATCTGACACGGCGTCAGAAGGTCGTCCCGGTCGAGGTCGACTCCCATGCATGCAGAGCACCTTGGGTTCTCATTCGCATCGCGCCCACTAACCTGCAGACAATTAATCTCAAATCAAGGCCATTTCGTGTGAGCTTGTTAAGTCCGAAGGCAAGCCGAGTCTCTCGGCAGGGGTTACTCCATGGGCATTCTCCTGGATCCCGAAAGCGGAAGGGTAGGCTTCGGCCCGAGGCTCCAGTCATCATCGCGCCTCCATGTTGACATTCCTTGAGGCAATTGGCTGGCCGAAAACTGCCGTTCGGTGGGCAGCGCTCCATCTTCTTCACCGATTTAGGCCGATATAGCGAAAATTCACCGGACTTATGTCGCTCGACACGCTAACAAATGGGGAATTTCGGCGGGGATTGCCGGGGAACATGAAAAAACGCGTCATCTTCGTCATGAACCGATGGGATAGCAGCAAAGGAGGGATACAGACCGTCAATCGCGAGTTGATGCTGGCACTAGCCCGAAGCCGTACGGACCTCGATTGCGTAGCTGTCGTCACTACCGCGGAAAAGGCAGAGGTCGAGCAGGCTTACCTCAACGGCGTGACCCTCATTCACGGGGAACGGGCGGATGACTGGACTCCCGTCCTCATGTCCGAGGAGCTCCGTGCTATCGACAAGGCGTCGGTGCTTGCTGTCGTGGGACATAGTTCCTTTTCCGGTGTCGCCGCGAGCGAACTACGTCGCTTTTGGTTCCGGACGCCTGCGCCGTTCAGTTCATCCATATGGATCCGATGCGGACGGAGGCGGTCAAAGAGGACAAGAAGGATAAATTCGTCGCTGCGCGCGAGGAGAAGCTCAAGGCCGAGCTCGAAATCGCGAAGATCGCTGATATCGTGTTCTGCGTGGGGCCGCGCCTTTTCCGTGTCACCCGCGACATGTTTCTAGCGCATGGCCTTGAGCGTGGACATGTCTATCGTATCGATTGCGGCATGTTTCCTGATCAACAGATCCGCGACGCTCCGCCCGAGCAACCCACGGTGGTTTGCTTGGGACGAACTGAAAGTACCGAGGTCAAAGGGCTCGATATATTTGCCTACACCGCCGGCATGATCGATCAGCAGTGGGCTACCAGCCCGTTGACGAAAGGAAAACACATCAGGCCGCGATACATCGTGCGCGGCGCTGAGGACAATCCGGAGGAGCTTCAGGCGAAGATGAAGACATGGGCCGCCGAGGTCGGCGGAACACCTGAGATTGTTGTTCGGCCGTACACGACCAGCAAGGCCGACTTGAGCGCGGATTTGCGGGGCGCGACCGCGTTCCTGATGCCTTCACGCGAAGAGGGCTTTGGCTTGGTGGCGTGCGAAGCGATGTCATTCGGCGCGCCAATCATTGTGTCGCAGCAGAGTGGGATCGCGGAACTTATTCTCGAGACGGCACAACAGACCGGGCAGAATTTTTCCCGCTGCGTTGTCGAGATGTCGGGAGATCCAAAGGATATCGCAGCGCGGTTCGCGAGCGCGGCGCTTCCGCTTCTGGTCGAAGGCGCTGGGGACGAACTGCTCTACCCGCGCTTACGTGGATACCTAGCCTCCGTATGCTCTTGGGACAAGGCTGCAACTACGTTCATGGAAGTCGTTGAGGCCGCCAGTCAGGCCCGGTCGGCAGCATCAACGAGCTCCGCCACTTCAGAACCTGCGGTCTCAGGCAGCGGGCCCCTCCCGGCAACTTCGAGCGCGCCAGCCACAATCGAAAATGTTCTTGCTGCTGAGAGAGAAGGGCTTATGGCCAAGCAGGGTGTCATCGCCGTCGGTATCAAGCAGGCGATCGTCGTGACGGTTGAGAAGGGCTACAAACCCAATCTTCCCGACAAGCTCGACGGCTTCGAGGTGGTTGTGCGGGAAGTTGAAGAGGTGAAGCTAACATCAACGGAGCCCAGCAGCGGTCACGAACTCTTCGTCAACGGTGAACGGCGGGCAACCGTCGGCCTGTTTGGCATCGACTCCGCTGGTAAGCTTTTTGCGATCACTGTGGCACATGCGTTCCCCGGCAGCTTCCACGATATGATCGAAATCCAGGTCGATGGCCGGCGCATCCCGGCCACCCTCGACATCTTGGAAGAGCACACCGACTGGGCGATCCTCCGTCTGGACACCGGTGATCTGCCGGTTACCCACCGACCCTCGGCGTATCGTCGACCAGGCGCGAAAGCGTTCATCGAGATGCCCGGCAAACAGATCGAGGGCACTGTCGATTCCGTCGATATGACAATGGATTTCGCAGTTGGAGACGCCGAGATCGGCAAGCGAAGGTATGAGGACGTCTTTGAGGTCGCGCTCGACTCCGGGGTCGGCCGCGGAGCTTCGGGAGCGGTGGTATCCGATGAGCAGGGAGAGATGCTTGGCGTTGTCGTAGGGGCGATGGTCAAGGAGGGCGGCGCGATGAGCGTCCTTGCCCGAGACGCGAGTGCGGTTCTCGAGCGCAACAAGCTTTTGCCGGTGACGATCGACGACATGGGCACGCAGCCCCATATCTGCATACTGCTCGACAGCGACGAAGCCGCGAGCGCCGTCTTCGGCAAGCTGGCGCGCGTCAGCCGGTTCACGCGTTCTGGTCGTCTTTACTTCCGTGGGAGAACCTACACCGGAGCCCGCCTCACCTGCACGATATTGCGCGAACTTGGCAGCGTTGCCTCCGCAATCGCCATGACCTCCATGCTAATCGACAACAAGCCAGATGTAGTCTTCATAGTCGGCCGCTGCGCGGGACTTCGACCTGGCCAGGAGGTTGGCGACGTAGTGATTTCGTCAGAAGTTCTCGCCTTTGAACCGAACCTTTCTGGACTTGATATCCGACATTTTCGCCCCCACGTTTCAGTGACGCCGATGGTATTGCAGAATCTCGGATATCAACTCGCTGCTCAGGGCAGGCTAGGGCGCGTCCATGTCGGCCCGCTTGCTTCGGTCAGTATGGTCAGGGAGATGAGCGATGTTGGCGCGTTGGAGACGATCTCGCGTAGCCTAGCGGCGCTCGATGTTGGCGCTGCAGGTGCGGTGCGGGCTGCCAACGCGATTTCAAGCGAGCTGCCAGTTGTCGTCGTCAGCGTTATTGCAGACCTTTTGCACGAAGGAAAAGTTGACCGACCTGATGTCGCATACCAAGCGGCCTCAGTCGTCCTTGAGATGATCTCGCACATCAAGGTCCAGGCGCGAGCGAGGCGTCGAAATTTGATAATTGGCGAGCCTGCGATGTATTAGTGCTCGAACGATAGCGATGGGACCAACCTTCAAAGTCACCAACCAATTCGATTAGATCACAGCCAACGCGGCTAGAGAGATTTCCAAGGCCGTTGCCGCGGATGAGGCCGGACGTTCTGTGACCTCTACATCGTTCAGCAAGCATGAAGTATCTCATCGATCTTGCTCTGCAATCGCTGTCGTATCGCTTGAGCCCCAGCCGTCCCCAGGCGCGCGAGCCTGCAACGAGGAAGAGTAAGTTGCGGATGAGCGAAAAGGCAGCTATTCGCGCTTGCCATCAGAAAGCCGCCGGTCGGCTATCGACCCCTATTTCAGACTACTAGTCTGATCAGGATTAGACGAACGACAGCCTGTGTGTTAAGTTCAAAGTCGGCCTCACGGCCGCCGAGGCGCTTATCGTCCGCTTTCTTGCCGCCCTAAGACCGGCTAGTCCGGTCCCGCTGCATTTCAAGCCATGAACGAACCGGCCGACCGAAGTCGACCGGGCGTTGCCTTCGTACTGCGCCGCTTTCCTGGCATGGCGCCGCCAGAGAAAGCGGAACCAAGTGAGTACCACCTATCACCTGGCGCTAGAGCAGTCCCAGAGCCGCAAAATCTCGTCTTTTGGCCATGCAGAAATCATAGCGCCGATCGTCTGAAAGACCTTTGTAGGCCATGATTTCAAAGGCTGGTGCTTGATCGATTTGGTAGTAGCGCGCGACCTGGTCGTTCGTCATTGTCAAGCCGGTTTTGGCGACGTACGACTTTATTGCGTCGAGCAGGCTCGGATCTTCGTACCCGGCATCAACGCATTGCGCTGCAGCAGGTCCCACATGAAGGATCATGAAAGCCCGCTGGATGTTTTCCTCAGAGTATCCTTTCTGTTTGAGCTCGTCCTTTAGGGCGTCGATCGGTTTCGGCTGTTCCACAGCGGGTTTGCTCCCAGGCCCGCATTCTGTTTGCCTAAAAACATGCCAGGTCCGGCCATTCAGGGTGCCAGCAGATTGGGCGGCGTTATACTTGGCGTTGCATTCCGCCATTGTGAGCGCATGAGCTGGTTGGCAAGGCGCTAAACCTCCCGCCACTAGGGCTAACCAAAAAGCTGACTTGGTGACCACTCCTGTCACGAGACCGAATGGATTTTTCCGGAGCTGTCTACTGTCCTGGGCAATAGCCGTTTTAGCCGAATCTACCTGTCGCCGCAGGCAGCGCCGCATCGAGTTTTCGTCGTAAAACCAAACAGTCATGCTCACCTCTGTCTTCGTAGGGGGGATGGAGCCGCTCGGGCGGCAGAAAGCGATAATGACGAGTATACTCCGTGGAGTATACTCCGCAAACAGCTGTTGTGCGTCCGATGGACATCAGGCAGCTTTTTGCCCGCAATCTTCGTGCGGCCCGAGATGCAAAGGGGCTCTCGCAGGAGGCGCTTGCCCATGAAGCAGGCCTTGATCGGACCTATATCAGCGCGCTGGAGCGCAGCCGCTATTACGCGAGCCTGAACGCGATCGAGAAGATCGCAAGAGTGCTGAAGATCGATCCTGCTGAGCTGCTGCGCAAAGAGCAGGACCTTACACCCGGCAAGTGAGGGGCACCGGCGGCGTCCGTTGGAAGGGCGTCCTATTACCTCGGCAGCAAGGTTCCGGTAGTGGCACTTATTGAGAGCGAGGTCGCTAAAGCTCATTGCGCGTCGGCCGTTGCAGCGAGGGCCTTGCGCCAGCTTGTGAAGGTCTGCTCCAAAGCCTCGCTGCTGAGATGAGCAAGAGGGGCGAGCGCGATCGGCTCGATTTGGTCGGCAGCAGTGCTCAGAGACAGAAGTATTGCCGAAACGCCTTCCAACGTTCTGAGCTCGGGTTCAATGTCGAGCAAGGTTTTCCGAATAACATCGATCTCGCCACAGTGAGAAAACTTGCTCTGTCTCTTCGCCAAGGCGGCACCTCGTTTGCGAACAGACCAATGCTTGCTTTTTAAAGGAAGTCCAGTCGCGCTTTCATTAAAAACGTCAGCGTACGAGAGCCAATCGCATATAATATGCATGGCCGTCGCGCTGCTCCCGACGAGAACCGCGACAATCAATGTTGATTAGCGAATTGAGATGTATGAGGAGAATTGGCTATCTTTGGGATTGCAAAGGCGAAAGTCGCTCGATCTTAAATAGTTGCGGTCCAGACTGAATCGCCCACGACATTGACGGCGGCTTTTGGGCCTTCTATTGGCGCTTTATACCTAATCTGCGCTCAAACGCCGCGAAATGCACAAATCCAAGGAACCGGACCATGACTGACGAAAATCAAACTAACCTGATCGAACTGACGGCTGACATCGTTTCGGCCTATGTTCAGAAAAACGCCGTGCCGGTTGCTGGATTGCCCGACCTCATTGCGAGTGTAAATTTGGCTCTTGCTCAGGTGAACAATCCCCCTCCAGCGCCAGCAGAATTGCAAAAGCCGGCGGTCAATCCGAAGCGGTCTGTGTTTCCGGATTACATCGTCAACCTCGAAGACGGCAAAAAATACAAGTCTCTGAAGCGCAACCTACGCACGGCATACAATATGTCGCCGGAGGAGTATCGTGAGAAATGGGGCTTGCCGAAGGATTATCCGATGGTCGCGCCAAACTATTCGGCGACGCGCTCTGCTTTGGCAAAAACGCTGGGGCTTGGGAGAAAGACAGCACCGGCGCCGGTGAAGAAGGCAGCGCCGAAGCGGAAAGCTAAAGCGTAAGCCTGTTTGCGAGCGAAACGTCGGGGGCCGCCCGAGCGTTGCTCGAGCGGCCGCAGTCTTTTGATGGGCTCAGGTTTTAGAGCCGTCCCTCCCTTTCTGCCTTGTCAAGCCAGAACTCCCTCAAATCGACGACCTGGTTGTCGTCGATATCGAGGACCTCCACGGTTCCAAGGAGCATCTCGGGCGTGCGTTGATATACGATCGTGGAGCGGATCCAAACCACCTCGTCGAACCGTAATAGTGGGCTTATGCGGAAGGTGGCGACGAAAGGCTCATTGGTTGGCTCCCAGTCGGGGAAAAGCGGTCCCCATGTCCGTTTGTCGGGTAGGTCGGGCCGTCGAGTCATATCCTTCAAGTCATCGATAAGAAGCCTGCGATCGTTGCGCCTATAGCCGAAAATGTCCCGCGTGGCGCCATCGATCGAGGGTTTGAAGCTATCGAGATCGAGCCTCCAATACCCTACCATGCCAGGTTTGCGAACGATTGTATCCAGATAGTCCATGGGTGCCTCCTTGGGCTGAAAGAAGGGGGTTGCGGGTCAATTGCGAACCATTCGCTTGATGGAATAGTAGCGGTCGCGCTGGTGCCGCGGCTTGCCAACGCCGAGGACAACGAGTTCGTGACCGGGCACCGGCGTGGTCTCGGCGATCCACTTGAGGTACTGAGTCAGGGCATCGATCTGATCGTCGTTCGACCCATGCGGGAAGGAAAACGCCTCGTCGAGGAAGGCATCGAGGCCAGGCATTGCCTGCCAAAGATGGACCTGCTGACTGTTGATCTGGTTCATGACGGCCAAGAGCCGCTCCAGCTTGGAGGCGGTAGGGTTCATGGCAATGACATTGGCCCCGAGACCCTGCAGCTCGGCCATGAGGGCAGGGCCAAGGGAGGCGGATTCGACCAAATGATGGGTCGGCCTGTAGAGATCGTTCAGCGCTTTTGCGGTGCTCGACAGCTCCGCGTAGTCCATGCGTTTGCGCACGATTTGTCGGAGACAGCTAACGCTTTGGTGCCTCACGAACACTAAGGCCACCGAATAAGATGACTTTGGGTTGGTCGAGGAGGCGACATCCCAGGAGATAATGGTCGGGCCGCCTTGGGGCATACTTTGCACCAAGGGGAAGTCGCTGTGCTTGAGCAGGCCGCCGTCAATGGCGACAGGGCGGTTTTGGTACTGAGTGGCAAAGACATGGGCGGCTGTTTCCCGCTTAAGTTTTGCCAGGACATCCGGCGTATAGATCGTCGGCTGAAGCAACTCGCCTTTCGAGCGGCTGTAGACAAAGTTACCGACTTGATGCCGTTCGTCCTCTTCCGCTTCCAGCGGGAGCACCAATTTGTCGAAGCCATCCGCAATGAGCTTGCCAGACAGGTCGTCTGGATGCGTTCGGTGGGTGATGAGCAGACGCGCACCGGTTTGGGGATTGTTGCGCCGTGTCTTGAGCGTTGTTTCGTAACTCAGTTCCACCCCGTCTCGCATCGCAACGGAGAAGCCCTCTTGGGCCGAGATCGGATCGTCCATGATCAGGAAGTCGGCACCTCGTCCGGTCATGCGGCTCTCGAAGCTGCCGGCAAAAAGGCCACCGCCGGCGGTCGTTTCGAAGTCCATGGCGGATTGGTTGTCTTCCCGCAGGCGGCATTCTGGAAAAATCGCCCGGAAGAAGGGGCTGCGCATGATGGCGATGACCTTCTGCGCCGTCTTTTTCGAAAGGCTGAGCGAGTGGGTGACCAGCATCACCTGCTTGGAAGGGTTGCGCCCCAGATACCAGGCAATGATGCAGACGACACAAAGGGTCTTGAGATGGCGCGGCGGCATGTTGACCACGGCCTCCCAGGCGCGATTGGTGAGGATGTGCGCGCCAATCCAAAGCAGTAGCAATTCGATGTAGGGAAAATGCACGTAGGTGCCTGGCAGCAGCATGCGCAGGCACCGCACGCCGAAGACGACCGGGTCATTGCGGGAGGCTAGTCTCAGATCTTCCTTCGTGGGTTCATTGCTCATGATCGCTATCTTTCGTGGTCTCATCTGCTGCGGGGGTGGTGGGTGCGCTGGTGTTGCTGCGTCCAAACAGCCGTCTTTCGACGAAGCGCTCGAGGAGTTCGGCTTCCTCGGCGCTCACCGCCTCACTTTGCTTGGCATCGCTATCGTGCTGGAACTGCTGCGGCAGCAGCTCCTTGATCTCTTTCAAGGCGCGCACGTCGCCTTTCATGGCTTTGGCGACGAGCGTCTTGACGATCACGGCACGTTTGGTGAGCTTGAGTTCGCGTCCGTTCTCGCGGACCACGACCGACTGCTCGAGCTCGGCGAGGATGCCAGTGGCAAAGCTTTTGGATTTGGTCTTCGGCCGACCTTTTGGATTGCCGGATTGGCCGGGTCGAAACCGACCGTGCTTGGGCGGCTTGCCATAGCCGACGTCTTCATCGTCGTCCTTTTCGCCGCTCATGACGGCGCCCTCGCCGCAATCGTCGAGGTTGCGGGGAGAGGGGATGTTCGGGAGACGAGGGAAGATCGGCCTAGCCGACTTTCAAAAAATAAGGGCATGGCGCTAGTCCTTGGAGCGGCCTTGAAAAATCCCGCGAGACAATAGGGAAGGGCGCGCAAATCTCGCGTCGCAGGGGCTTTATAAGATAAGTTTAAGCTGTTTGACGGAGTGACGATCACCCGCCTGACACGGCGGCTTCGCACAATGATTTTCGAAGCTTGATAGCATGCAGGAATTCTGTTCCAACTGCGTACTGGTTGGCCTTTCTCATGGGTATGAATTTCTAAGAGGCAAGCTTCCGCGGCCGATCGACCACATCGATGGGCGGCTGGTCGAGCTGGCTGATGAAATTATGCCCCGGCCAGCCGGCCGAGGCATCGCTTGGGCGGACGACCCCCGGGGACTTCATCCAAGTCGATCGCCAACCGGTGAAGGGCGGCGCCCTACGAGGCCTCGGGCGGCGTTGGGGCCTTTGTGGCCTCTAGGAGCAAAGGCGCCAGCGGGTCGCGGCTGTCCTTCCGGGCGGCCTTGGCAGCCTTTTCGGCCGCGCTGAAGAGGATGCCGTCGCTGAACCGGACAGCGTCCTTGCCGGTCTCCGCCTGCCAACGGCGGATAGCCAGGTCGACAAAAGTCGGTTCGATCTCGATTCCGATGCAGACCCGGCGCGTGCGTTCGGCAGCAATCAGCGTTGTCCCTGAACCCAGGAAAGGGTCAAAAACGATATCTCCGGGGACACTGGCATCTCGGATCGCGTCGGCCACCATGGCCGATGGTTTTACGGTCGGATGTTCGGCAAGCAGGTGCCGCTCCGGGCCCATGACGTTGACACCGCGATAGTGCCAAACGTTCGAGCGCGAGCGGCCGTGCTTGCCGAGTTCGACATTGTTACGGTGGGGCACACCGGGTCGTTTGAAAATCGCGATCAGTTCGTGCTGCGAGCGAAGGAAACTGCCCATACCCGCATTTGTCTTGACCCAAACAGCCACATTGAGAAGCTCGAGGCCAAGCGACTCGCCAGCATCGATCAAGACAGCGATTGAGCGCCAGTCCATGCACACATAGGCAAGCGCGCCTTCTGACAGACGGGTAAAGAGCGTCTCAAGCGTATCGCAGAGAAAGGCTTGGAACTCCGGGCGGCTCATCTCCCCGGAAGCCATCGCGAACTCACTATGCGCTGGCTTGCCTAGCCCTGACACGAAACCCTGGATCCGAACGTTGTAAGGAGGATCGGTAAAGCTAATCGCCGCCGTTCGAGATTGAAACAAAGCACCTAAGAGTGCTTGATCACGAAAATCCCCGCAGCCGATCCTGTGACCCTTTTCAGCTTCGCCGAGGATCCACAAGTCGCCAGGCCGTGACACAGGAATGTTGGAGACCAGGTTTGCGTCGATATGCTCCTCGACGCCGGATGGGTCATCGACGACCTCGATGGCGGTCTCGATCTCAAGCGTATCAAAGCCGGTTAGTTCAACGTCGTAGCCAAATTCGAGCAGATGGTTCAGTTCGCGGCTCAGCGCCTCTTTGTCCCACTTGCCGCCTTCAGCCAGACGGTTCATCGCTAGGCGAAGCGCTCGCCTATCGACTTCAGCCAGATAAGAGACGTCGATCGTCAGCACATGTGTGAGCTCGGCGCCGGTGGCGGCTTCCAGTCTCGCATGCCCGTCGACGATAAAGCCACCTTGCTCGATGAGCAGGGGAGCAAGCACACCATACTTGCGCACGCTCGCCAAAAGTTTGCGGCGCTGTTCGCGCGGATGGTTGCGCGCGGCAAACGGCGAAACCTTCAGCTCAGCGATCGCGGTGAGCTGCACTTCGACATGATTTTTCATGGGGACGGTACCTCCACTGCGCATGGAGGAGCCCATGCCCCCATATATAATTGGCAGCGGACAAAGAGGCCGCGCTCAAAGGCAGTCCAGGTGCAGAATTTTGCGCTTTTGGAAGGGAATTTTGAGCGGCGTTGCGCAAGAGCAACAAACCGGCCTGTTTTGAGGCCCTAGCGGCAAGTTCGGCAGCCTCACGTTGTCAGTGCATTTCTAGAGGGCAAAGCAGCCGACATTGGACAATGAGCGCCTCACGTCTCGCTGTCTTCTACAATGGAGGCTGGCGGTGGTCGATAATGGCTGTCGCCCGAAATCACAACGTTCGAGCCGGAAATCTGAAACCTCTCAGTAACCAGCGCAATGCGCGACGGCGTTTGGATACGAGCATCGGCATAAACGAAAAAGCACTCCTGGCTTGGCGAATATACGACCCGGCCTCGTGGCCAGTCCTCATATTCGCTCGACAGCAAAGCGGCCGGGAGGTTTCTCGCGCGTAGCCAAGCCGAGCCACGCCGTTTCATCTTCTCCCAAAAGACATAATGGCCGCCTGGATGGGTCAGGAGCTCGCCGTAAGTCTCGGCGCTGGCAAGGTCGAGTGTGTCGGCGAAAATTGCATCATGTCCCTCCCGATCGACCAGAAGCCAGAAATACCCCACCTGTCCGGCCCTGCCACTAGGGTGGTCGCTAACAATCATGTCACCTGACATCTGCCGACCCCAAACTTCACACAGCCGCGGCGCCTCATGCCTGCTTTTGCAAACCCCTTGCTTTTGGGACGAAGTCAAGGCCTCTCCGACAAGTCTGGCCAGGTCAAAGTCGCATAATACGCATTGTCGAATTTCTCGCCTTACGTCGTCTAACCAGGCGCCTCAATTCAATCCGGTCATGAAGCGCCTCAAACAGCGGTCTGGGCCAATCCAAAGTTCGACCGACTGGAATGACGACTTCCACCGCCCTGCAACCCCATCTCCGAAGCGTTGCCGACGCAAATTGGTCGGCGTTCACCGGCCCCCATTGCGCGCTCTCATTTTGTCGCTATGATAAAAAGTGCCATAGATGGAATTAGTATGAAAAAAAACTTCACAACCGAAATTGCGACCACCAAGGATGTCGCCGACGTAGCCAGCCTGCTGAGTTGGGCCTTCGGTTTCAGCAAGGCGCGGTCGCAAGAATACATCGCCAATATCGGGATCGAGACGCTGCGGCTCATGCGCGACGAGGGCGGCCGTCCGGTCGTGTGCGCGGGTCTGCTTCAGACGGCGCATATCTTCCACGGCAAGGCCGTGCAGGCGGCAAACATTATGCATGTGGCGATCGCGCCGGAGCGGCGCGGCCAGGGCATCGCCGTGCCTTTTGTCGATGCTCTCTGCGATGAGGCGAGGAGCAAGGGCGCCGCGATAGCCACGCTGTTTGCCTCGACGCGGCCGGTGTACCGCAAGGCCGGCTTCGAGCTTGCCGGCCATGAGATCGTCTATGAAGCGGCGACGGCGGCATTCCCTTCTGCGAGCCGGCTCGCCTTCGATCGCGTCGAGCTCGACGATCCGCGCCTGGCTGGCGCCTATGACGCCAAGACGCGTGGCGAATCGGGCTTGCTCGCACGCGCCGCCGCCCACTGGAACGAGTTGCGGCGCGCCCCGACTGATGCGCTCGCAGCCTATCTTGCTGAAGGCGAGGTCGCCTATTTGATACTCGACATGGGCGACAAAACCTGCCTGGTGGTACGGGATTGGTTTGCCGCGTCGCCCGAGGCGGCGCAAGGCTTGCTTTCCTTTCTTGCCCGCTTTCGCTCGGTCTATCCGGCGGTGCGCTGGCATGGCGCCCCGCAGGACGATCTGGTGGCGGCGATGCCGGACAAGGGCTGGCGGCTTGCGCGCCAAGAGGAATGGCTGTTGCGAGTGCTCCATCCAGCGACGGCGCTGCGCCAGCGCGGCTATCATGTCGACCAGGCAAAGCTCGCGCTGCACATCGGCCATGCAGCGCTCGAAATCGAAATTCGGCAAGGCGTCGCCGCGGTGCGCGAGGGGTGTGATGCATCCGGCCCGGCCGTGCGCGTGGACCCGCCGGCCTTCGTCCAGCTCTTCACAGGCTTCCGCAGCGGATCGAAACTGGCGCAGTATGGCCTCGTTGCCGGCGACTCGGCTGACATACGCCGCTGTGACCAGTTGTTCGCCGGACCGCCGCCCTGGGTGGCGGAGCATTTTTGAGTATGGTTCTGGACATGCTCGTAGCGGGAATCTTCTGAGGGGTCTTGCATGACACACGCGCTGATAGCCTCGTTGAGAGCAGCGGCGGGCGATATGACGCCGGCGCTGGCGCGCGTCGCCGAGACGGTGCTGGCGCAGCCCGACGCCACCTTGCGCCAGAGCATCACCGAGCTTGCCGAGACATCCGGATCGTCCGAGGCGAGCGTCATGCGCTTCTGCCGCGACCAGGGCTTTTCCGGTTTTCAGGACTTCAAGCTGGCGCTGGCGAAGGAACTCGCGACCGACGAGCGGGCGAGGGACAACGGCCTGCCTTCCGACGACATCCAGCGGCTGGTGGAGACCGCGATCACCTCGCTGCGCGAAACCGAGCAGCTCATCGTCCGGGAAGATATCGCCACCGCCTCGCGCAAGCTGCTGGGCGCGACAACGGTCGAGTGTTTCGGCATCGCCGCCTCCGCCGTCACGGCGCAGTATCTCGCCTACAAGATGACCCGCATCGGCAAATTCAGCCGCGCGCTCGGCGACGCGCATCTGGCCGTGATGGCGGCGGGAACCGCGCAGCCGGGAACGGTGCAGGTGGTGATTTCGAGTTCCGGCTCGACGATTGATGCCGTGCGCGTGGCAGAGCTTGCCCGTTCCAAGGGCGCCTTTGTCATCGGTATCTCGAACCGCTCGAAGAGCCCACTGATTGCCGTCTGCGACCTGGCTTTGATCGCATCCTGGCCGGAGACGCCGCTCACGGGCGGCGCCTTCCCCTCGAAGATCAGCCAGTTGCTCATCGTCGATGCGCTGGTGGCCGAGATGACCAGACAGGATCCGAAGCGGCTGGTCGAGCTCAGCCGCACGGCGGAGGTCGTGAGTGACCGCAGCTTCTGATTTGCCTGTGCTCGCCATCGATATTGGCGGCACCAAGATCGCGACAGCCGAAGTGAGTGGCCGCAGGATCGCAAACCGCCGCCAGGCGCCGACGCCACGCACCGGCAAAGGCGACCATCTGATCGCGGCCATTGCCGGGCTTGCGCCGAAAAGTGGTTTTGGCGCGGTCGCCGTCGCTACCACCGGCATCGTGCGCGACGGCGCGCTGACGGCGCTGAACCCCGAAACCCTGCCGATCGAGGACGGCTATCCGATTGCCTCGGCGATCGAGCGCGCTTTCGGCATGCCGCCGCTTGTCGTTAATGACGCCCAGGCCGCCGCCTGGGCCGAATTCACCATTGGCGCCGGCAAGGGATTTCGCAACTTCGCCTTCTTCACCGTTTCGACCGGCATCGGCTGCGGGCTGGTGATAGATGGCCGGCTGGAAAGCGGCGCCACCGGGCTTGCCGGCCATGTCGGACATACGCGCTCCGAACCAGGCGGCATCCTGTGCGGCTGCGGCCGGCGTGGCTGCCTGGAGACGGTCGCCTCGGGTACGGCCTTGGCGCGGCTGGGCAGCGCGCGCCTGGACCGCAAGGTTGCGGCGCCGGAGCTGTTTGCGGCTGCGGAGGAAGGCAACGCTGCCGCTGCGGGAATCATCGCCGGCGCGGTCGTCGCGTTGGTCGACGCCTTTGCCGACCTGACGGCCTCCGCCGATATCGACTGCTTTGCCGTCGGCGGCGGCGTCGGCCTCGCCGGCGGTTTCATCGAGGCGCTGCAGGCTCGCTCGCTCGACCTGCCGCGCGTCTACCGGCGTCCCATTGTCGCCGCGCGTGCGGGCGCCGATGCCGGCCTGCTTGGCGCGGCGATGCTGGCGCGTTCGACAAAGTCTGACGGAAATTTTCATCGAATATAGCTTCTTGACAAAAATTTTCATCCACGCTTGGTTAGGGGGGTAGTGCTCTTCCAGGAGATGACCCGGTGCAGGCCAAGCAGAGCGATTTGCTCGCCACACTCGATGGAACGCTGGTCGTGTCGTGCCAGGCCGAGTCCGGCCTGCCGCTCGACGCTCCCGGCCACATCGCCGCGATGGCGCGCTCCGTCGTGTTGGGCGGCGCCACCGGCGTGCGCATCGAAGGCGCGGCCAACATCGCCGCCGTCCGCGCCGCGGTCGAGGTGCCGCTCATCGGCCTGATCAAGGTCAGGCGCGACGATACCGAGGTCTACATCACCCCGACGCTCGACGACGTCGCCGCCGTCATCGAAGCCGGCGCCGATATCGTCGCTATCGACGCCACCAGCAGGCCGCATCCGGCTGCGTTGAAGGCGATGTTCGCCAGCATCGCGGCGAGGGGGCGGCTCTCCATGGGCGATGTCGCCACGCTCGATGAAGGCAAGCGCGCGCTCGACGCCGGCGCTGACCTCATCAGCACCACCATGGCCGGCTACACGGACTACTCCAGCGATCAGCGGGGCCCCGCCTTCGCCCTGATGGAGGAATTTGCCCGCGCCGGCCTGCCTTTCGTCGCCGAGGGGCGCATATGGTCGCCGGACGAGGCCGTCCGCTGCTTCGAGCTCGGCGCCCGCTTCATCGTCGTCGGCGGCGCGATCACGCGGCCCGATGCCATTACTCGCCGCTTCGCCGACGTGGTCGCCGCTTGGGGCGCCCGTCCGCAACTGAGAAGGAATCCGACATGATCAAACGTCGCCGCGTCGCCGTCATCGGCGCAGGCTTCATGGGCTCCATGCATGCCGGCATCTTCGCCGGCATGATGGGTGCGGAGCTCGCGGCCATCGTCGACCCCAACCGTGCGCTGGCCGAGGCGGTGGCGGCAAAGGCGACGGGCTGCAAAGTCTATGACAGCCACCAGGCGCTGCTGGCGGCCGAACGCGATCTCGACCTCGTCTCGATCTGCACGCCCGACAACCTGCATCTGGCGCCGGCGGTCGCGGTTGCCGAAGCCGGCATCAACGTCTTCGTCGAAAAGCCGATCTCCTCCAAGGTCGACGACGCCCGGGCCATCATCGCTGCCTGCGAGGCGGCGGGCGTAAAGCTCGGCGTCGGCTACCTGCTGCGCTTCGATCCGCGCTACGCTGCCGCCAAGGAGCTGATGACATCGGGCAAGATCGGCGAGCCGATCCACATCTATGCCCGCCGCAACAGCGCTCGCACCGAAGGCCCGAAGCGCTATGGCGGCAAGCTGCCGCTGGCGCTGCATGTCACCGTCCACGACGTCGACATGGTGCTGTGGATGCTGGAAGGCCAACAGCCGGTGTCGGTCTACGCGCAGCAGACCGACAAGCTGCTGGGTAGCTCCGGCACGCAGGACAGCATCGCGGCAATCGTGCGCTTTTCCGGCGGCACGGTCGTCAATTTCGAGAGCGCCTGGTCGCTGCCGTCCGGCGCGCGCCACATGATCGACGCGCGCATGGAACTCCTGGGCACTGATGGATCCTTCGAGGTCCAGTGCGGCGACAGCGGGCTCTATTTCGCCAGCAACGAGGGGTCGAGCGAGATCGACACTCAGCACTGGCCTCTCATCAACGGCCGCGTCGACGGCGACCTCGCGCGCCAGCTCGGCGGCCTTATCGACTGGCTGGACGGCGCGGCCCTGCCGATCGCCACCGGCCGGGAAGCCCTTCGTTCGCTCGAACTCACCCTTGCCATGATGCAGTCGGCGCAGAGCGGCGAAATCGTGCGCCTCGGTTGAGCTCAATCAAACGAACGGCGCTGTTGCAACGAGGCCCGACGGCCCAAGAATGGGAGACGAAACATGCTGAACAGACGCAATCTACTGATTCTTGGCGCGGCCGCCGCCGCGCTGTCGCTGGCCGCGCCGGCGTCCGCTGAGGACAAGCCGTTCAATGGCGTGCAGATATCGGTGCTGCTCGAGGGCCACCCGACCACCGACGCCATCCAGAAGATGGTGCCGGAATTCAAGGAGAAGACCGGCATCGACGTTGCGATCGAAGTGGTGCCCGAGGCGGACATCACCGCCAAGGAACTGCTTGAATTCTCATCCAAGTCCGGCCGCTACGATGTCGTCCAGAACAACATCATCTACCTGCCGGGCTTCGTGAAGTCCGGCTACATCGTGCCGCTCGACGATTTCCTGACCAAGCACAAGGAGAATTTCGACAAGGCCGATTTCGTGCCCGGCTATTTCAACACCAATGTCCTCGACGGTAAGGTCTACGGCCTGCCGGTCTATGGCGAGAGCACCTTCGTCATGTACCGCAAGGACCTCTTCGAACAGTACGGGCTGGCCGCGCCGAAGTCCTTCGAGGACATCGAGAACGCGGCGAAAACCATCTCGGAAAAAACCAACAAGCAGATCGCCGGCATCACCATGCGCGGCCAGCAGGGCATCCAGGGTGTCTATGTCTGGGCGGGCTATCTGTGGGGCTTCGGCGGCTCCTTCTTCGATGCCGGCGGCAAGTCGGCGCTGGCGACACCTGAAGGCATCGCCGCGCTCGACGCTTTCACCAAGGTCCTCAAGGACTACGGCCCGGTCGGCGTCGCCAATTTCGGTTGGGAGGAAAACCGGCTGCTCTTCCAGCAGGGCAAGGCGGCAATCACGCTCGATGCGACCGTCAACGGCGCCTACAATGAAGACCCGGCCGTCTCGACGGTGGTCGGCAAGGTCGGCTATGTGCCGGTGCCGATGAAGTCGGCTTCGCCCAAGGGCGGCTCGTCCTCGCTAGCCGTGCATTCCATGTATGTCTCGGCCGAATCGAAAAACCAGGAAGCGGCGGCCCTCTTCGCCGCTTGGGCGACCGCCAAGGAACAGCAGCTGAAGTCGATCGAGACCGACCCCAACTCCGGCGTGACCTCGCTCTCGGCGCTCAACAGCGACAGCTTCGGCAAACGCTACGGCGCCTTCAAGGAAGGCATGATCGCCGCCATCAACGCCGGCAACCCGCAATATCTGCCGACAGTCGAGCAGGCGAACGAGATCATCAACAACACCGGCATCGCCGTCTCCAAGGCGCTCGCCGGAACCGCAAGCGCCGCCGACGCGCTGAAGGAAGCTGACGAAGCCAACAACGCTGCGCTCGCCCGCTAAGGGTCGAGTGGCGTGCCCTGCCGCGTGCGCTCCCTGTGCGCGGCAGGGTGAAATTCTCAGGTTGATCCGATGAGACCCGTGGCCGCAGCGTCCGATCCCACAAAGCATTTCTTCCAGCCGATCATCGTCTGCCTGACGGTGGCTTCGGTGGCGCTGACGCTGTTCGTCATCTGGATATCGCTGCACGATCTTTCGCTGATGCGGGCAGGGCGGGAAAAATTCGTCGGGCTCGACAACTACATCCGCTTTCTCAGCGATCCGCGCGCCATGGCCGCGCTCTGGCGCTCGGTGCTCTTCACCACATTGGCGACGGTGATCGAGATCGCGCTTGGTCTTGCGGTGGTGCTCTTCCTCGACCGCGACTTCGCCATGAAGCGGCTGGTGCGCACGCTGCTGCTCGTGCCGATCATCATGACTCCGGTTGTCGTCGGGCTCACCTGGCGGTTCCTGTTCGACCCTGCCACCGGCATGGCGAACTATCTTCTGTCGTTGGGCGGCATTTCCCAGGTCGACTGGCTGGGCAGCCCTCAGATCGCTCTCTTTTCGGTGCTGATCGCCGACATCTGGCAGTGGACGCCCTTCGTCATCCTGCTGGTGATGGCCGCGCTGGAATCGGCGCCGACCGATCCGCTCAACGCCGCCCGCGTCGACGGCGCGCGCGAATGGCAGGTCACCTGGTATGTGCTTCTTCCCATGCTGCGCCGCGCGCTCGCCATCGTCGCGCTGATCCGGGCGATCGACAGCATCAAGGCCTTCGACCTCTTCTACATCATGACCCGCGGCGGCCCGGCGCTGTCGACCGAGACGCTAAACTATTACGGCTACATCGTCGCCTTCACCAATTTCGACATCTCCTACGCATTGGCCATTGCCATCATTCTGACCGTGTTCACCAATGTCGCGCTGCTCACCATGTACAGCGTGCTCTTCCCAAAGACGGGGGACCACTGATGGCCAGGCGCACGCTGTTCTATCTCGGGCTGGTCCTGCTTCTGCTGGCGGTGCTGTTCCCGCTCTACTGGGTCGTCGTCACATCCTTCAAGACGACGCGCGACGCCTTCGCCATCCCGCCGGTCTGGTTGTTCAGCCCGACGCTCGACAACTATCGAACAGTGTTCGCCAATCGCGGCTTCCTGAGCGCGTTCGCCAATTCTTTCATCGTCTCGATCCTGTCCAGCGCGCTGGCGGTCGCCATCGGGTCGGTAGCCGCCTATGGCCTGGCGCAACAGCCGGCGGAGCTGCGGCGCGCTCGCGAAAAATTCATCCTGAGCCTGCGCATCGCGCCGGCGCTGCTCTTCGTCATCCCGATGTACTATCTGGCGACCCGCATCGGCGCGCTGAACAAGCACTGGCTGCTGGTCGCGGCCTATGCCTTCGTCAACGTACCCTTTGCCATCTCGCTACTCATCACCTTCTTCGACGACATCCCTAAGGAATTGCGCGATGCCGCGCGCGTCGATGGCGCGCGCGAGTTTTCGATCTTCTGGCATGTGTATCTGCCGGCCGCGCGCGGCGGCATCATAGCCACGCTGATCCTGTGCGTTCTGTTCACTTGGAACGAGTTCTTCGTGGCATTTGTGCTCACCGGACGCGACACACAGACGCTGCCGGTCTCGATCACCTCGTTCCTCACATTCCAGGGCATCCAGTGGGGCGCGCTCACTGCCGCCGCCACCCTCATCATGCTGCCGATGATCGTGCTCGGCGTTCTTGTGCAGGGACAGATGGTGCGCGGCATGACCCTTGGCAGCGTGAAGGGCTGAAGAACCGATGGCGAAACTTTCTATAAGGTCGGTCTCGAAATCCTATGGCGCGGTCCAGGTGCTGGACGACGTCTCGGTCGAGGTGGAGGAGGGGTCCTTCGTCGTGCTGCTCGGCCCGTCCGGCTGCGGGAAGTCGACGCTGCTCCACGCGGTGGCCGGCCTCAACCCGATCGACTCCGGCACGATCGTCATCGGCGACCGCAACGTCACCAACTTGCCGGCGCGGGACCGCGACGTGGCAATGGTCTTCCAGTCCTATGCCCTTTACCCGACCATGACGGTGGCGCAGAACATCGCCTTCCCGTTGAAGATGCGTGGCCTCGATCGCAGGACATCCGATGAGAAGGTCGCGGGCGTCGCGCGCCTGCTGCAGATCGAGCCGCTGCTGGCGCGGCTGCCGCGCGAGCTCTCCGGCGGCCAGCGCCAGCGCGTCGCCATCGGCCGGGCGCTGGTGCGCGATCCGCGCCTCTTCCTCTTCGACGAACCGCTCTCCAATCTGGACGCGGCATTGCGCACCGAGCTTCGCGCCGAGATCAAGCGCCTGCACCAGTCGATCCGCCGCACCATGGTATATGTCACGCATGACCAGACCGAGGCGCTCACGCTTGCCGACAAGATCGTCGTGCTGAAGTCGGGCCGCATCGAGCAGACCGGCACGCCGCTGTCGCTCTACGACGATCCCGACAACGCCTTCGTCGCTGGCTTCATCGGCACGCCGCGCATGAACTTCCTCAAGGCGGTCGTCGTGGACGACGGCAAGGCGCTGACAACCGGCGAGGCGAGAGTGGACATCTCGCATCTCAAAACGAAGCTGGAGAACGGCAAAACGGTGACTCTGGGCATCAGGCCGGAACATCTCGACGAAAAGCAGGGCGTTGCGCTGCCGCTTGCCGTGGACGTCACCGAGCGCCTGGGCTCGACCTCCTATGTGCATGGCGCGCTGCCGAGTGGCGAGACCGTCGTCGCTGAACGCCGCGAGGACCAGCCCCGCTTCGGCGAGACAATCACGCTGCACTTCCAGCCGACGCGGGCCCGCGTTTTTGACGCTGACGGAAACCGCATCCGCTGACGGAAGGTACACCGTCTGGTAGGGCCCTTGTTCCCGACTTAGGCCCGGCAAGTCCTATTTGCGATCGGGACAGATAACTGTCGCGAGTCTTTACCATGGGCGCGCAACGGGCGCGTGTGACGACGTTCGGGCTAATGATCTCGAGGTCGTGCTCACTCTGCCAAGAACTTCCGCAGCACGTTGGTGGTTAATCTCGCGATGTCGTTGTCATAGCCATTTGACCCCAGGCTACCTGCCCAGCAGATGGAGCCCGTTGAGAACACCTTGCCCCCTCCGGGATGTTCAACAAGAACCACGTCGGCGCGCACGTGGGGGTTTTTGGAACCCTGCTGATTTGGTGCGACTTCCGTGACGCTGTCGAGGCTTGGGAAGAAGAGATCGTTATGTCTGGACGACATCAACACGACCGTGCTGTCGGGCGTCCCGCGCGCTGGATCTACGTGATCGAGCTCATCGCCGGCCGCGCCACCCAACAAATAACCGTGCTCACCCACCGTTTCGCTCGCAATACCCTCGAAAACCCACGCCACCGCTTCGGCATGGCTTTCCGGCGTGCGCGTGAAGCCCGAGGCCGGCCCCCATCCGGCGGCGGCCATGCCAATCCCAAGGAACGGATTTTGGTCACGGCCGCGGTGCCTGTAGGCGCCGCCCATCTCGCCGGTCGAACTGTGATAAAGCTCAGCCGCATGGGAGGTCCAGTTGCGCTGGGCCGCATAGCCGCGCCGCACCTCGATGGCGGTGCGCAGCTTGTTGACGTAACTCGTGACCCAGAAAAATCCGTTGGCTCCGAGATACATCAACTTGCCGCCGTCCTTGACGTAATCTTCGAAAGCGTCGAACTCGGCCGCAGTGGGGTATTCCGGGTGGCTTCCGGTGAGGACCACGTCGTAGCCGTCGAGCAGGCTTTTGCCTAAATTATCGACGTCCTCATCGGTCGCCACGTCGAATTCGATGCCGATGCTGTCCAGCCAACCGGTGATGAAGAAGTCGCCGGAGAAATGTCTCGGTCCGCCCGCCAGCCAGTTGATGTAGTTTGGCTGCACGTTGGTCAGGGGGCGCAACCGCGAAGCATAGATCACCCCGCTATCGTCCGAATGCCGATCGTACAGCGATCTGCCGAGTGAAGGTATCTGCTGAAGAATGGTTTCCGCCTTGTCCAGCACGATCGGAAAACTCATCATCTTTTGATGGGCGATTCCGCGCTCGCCCTCCCAAAGATGCTCGTTGCCATAGGCGAGGTAAGTGTTCGTTGGAGCGACGAACAGGACCCGTTTCCTGACCGCGCCCGGGCGAACATAGAAGGGAATGTAGTAGCTGGTTTCACCCTGGATCAGGCGAACGGCATATATCCCGCTTTCGGCGGGAGCTTCGACCTCGAAGTCCGTTTTCCATTGCGCGTCATCGAGATCGTCATCATGCAGATGCAATGCATTCCACTGCGCCGGGTCGTCGGTCCAGCGGATGGTCTTCTTGTCCCATGCAGGACCAAGAACCGCTCGAGCCGGCCGGTTGAGTAGCCGTCCGTGCCGCCCGGCTCCGGAGAGGTCCACCGCGATGTCGCTGTCCATTTGCCTGGAGAAGTCCCATTGCAGGATAGGCTGCTTCGGCGACGCTCCAAATACAGTGACCTCGGATACGCATCCGTTGAAGCAGTCCGTCGCGCGGCCGTCTTCGGCATGCGCGGCGCCGACACGAAAACGTGCGGCGGATCCTTCCGCTACGACGACCGGCGTCGACCAGCAGCGCGTGCCGGTCTGTTCTTCCGCGGTCAGGCGCAGTACCGCTTCGCCGGGGTCATAGACAGCCTTCAAGAGCACCCAACGCCCCTTGGGCAGCGGATCGGGTGAGGACCCCATCGTGACCGCGCCGTTCGACGACCGCAGATATAGCGCCAACCGGCCGGTCCGATCGAGTTCAAGCATCATGCGAGTGACAGAGCTATCGTCAGAGAGGCTGAACAGCGTCTGGCAAAGACGACCTGGAGCGGTCGGTTTCACCCACAGGCTGACCCCAACACCCTTGGCGAAATCGACCCTCGGCAAGGCAGCATCGACGAACGATCCCGGATGAAGTGCCTGCACCCGGCCGGTGTGCTGACAATTGCTGTTGGATGACACTGGTTCTTCGGCAACCGAGAGACCGGCGGCGCCTTCTTTCATGCCTCGCACGCGCACCAGTTGCGATCTGTAGATGCCCGCAGCGCTGACTTTGATTTCGACATGGTCGCCTGCATCGACGGAAAGCTTATCGGCATAGCCGATCAACATCTTGATCTTCTCCCAACTTGGGTTGCGGCAGACAGGCGGCCAGTTTAGCGCGACGACGAAGATCCGCTTCGGGCAATGAGCGCGTCCGCTATGACCGCGGCTACGAGCACGCCGCCCTGAACGAGCAAGCGCAATTGCGTGCTGGCGTTGATCAGGAACATTCCGTTGGCGATCGAGCCGATGACGAGGGCGCCAAGAATAGCTGCCCAGACACTGCCACGACCGCCAAAAAGGCTCGTCCCGCCGATGACCGCCGCCGCGATTGCCTCCAGCAAGAGACTTTGGTCAGCCGATGCCGGGGAGACGCCCAGCACCCGGGCCGCAGCCACGACCCCGCCGAGCGCCGTCAACATGCCGAGAATCGAAAAGGCCGCCATCTTCATCCAGTTCACAGGGATGCCGGCGCGGCGTGCCGCCTCGCGATTGCCGCCGATGGCGTACAGCCAAATGCCGAACGGAGTTTGGGTTGTGGCGTAGGACAAGATTGCGATCAGGCCCGCGAGCACGGCAACGGTCAGAGGCACGCCTCGGTAAGCATTGAAAATGGCGACAACCGCCAGACTGGCAAAAATGATGGCGACGCCAATGGCCATGGAGCTCATCAAATTCGATGGCAAACCGTAGGCCACTCTTTGGCGGTGATCGTTCAATCGCATGGCAAGGCCTATCAGCCCGACGGCCGCGGGCAAGGCATAGCTGACGGTCGTTGGCAGACGATAAGCGGCCAGGAACTGCAAATCGGTCCCGGCGAGAGGAACAAGGCCGCTTTCTGCCGGAAGCAAAATCAGCAAGACACCTTGCAGCATGAGCGAGAAGCCGAGTGTGACGATGAAGGCCGGTGCGCCGCTATAGACGATCATCGAACCCTGCAGCAAACCGTAGAGGCCGCCGACGGCAATCGCGATGATTAGCGCGATCGACAGCCCGACGTCCATGTTGACGACGAGCACGCCGACAATGCCGGCGCACACGGCCGCGAGACCGGCAACCGAAAGATCGATCTCGGCAACGACCAGTACGAGGACAAGCCCGAGCGCCACGATGCTTGTGGTCGCGATCTGATCGGCAAGGTTGGTCAGGTTGCGCGCTGAGAGAAACACTGGGGATTGCGAGGCAAAGATCGCCCAGATGAGACCCAGCGACAGCAGGACCGGTACGACACGCCATTTTGTCGATAGCGCCTCAAGCAGGTTCTGCCTGAAACTGATTTTCGCAGGCGCCGTTGTGAAAGAAACTTGTCGTCCCGTGGTGTTCATAGCCTGCATCCCTTCAATGGTCTGTGCCGGTTATGGCTGCGACCAGGCTGCTCCTCGTCCATTCCGCGACTGGCCGCTCGGCGGCTTTGCGCCCCAGGCGCAGGACCACGATCCTGTCTGCAATGTCCAACACATCACCCAGGTCGTGAGAGACGAGGATCACGCCCAGACCCTGCTCGCGAAGGCGCGCGATGAGTGCCATGACCTCCGCCCGTTGCGCCACGCCAAGCGCGGCGGTTGGCTCGTCGAGCAGAATCACTCGCGGTTTCGACAGAACCGCGCGCGCGATGGCCACAGACTGGCGCTGGCCGCCAGAAAGCCGTCCCACGGAGACACTGTAGTCCCTGATCTTCACGTTGAGACTGGACAGGGCCGCATGGGCTCGAGATTCCATCAGCGGTCGCGAGAGCTTTGCACCCCGAAGCAGCCCTGAATGCATTTCCCTTCCCAGGAAAAGGTTCTGAACGGTATCAAGATTGTCGCAAAGCGCGAGGTCCTGATAGACCGTCTGAATGCCCAGCTCCGCCGCATCCTGCGGCTTCCTCAGCGATACCTCTCGCCCGTTAAACAGAATCCTGCCCTCGTCGGCGGTAACGATCCCGCTGATGATCTTGACGAGGGTCGACTTTCCGGCGCCGTTGTCTCCGGCCAGCGCCACGACCTCTCCCTCCCGGACGTCGAAATCGACGCCCGAAAGGGCGGTGATGCCGCCATAGTGCTTCCCAATTCCCGCCAGGGACAGGATTGGCGCGTCGTCGTTCACGGCGACCATCTTGTTGCTACCGCTTCTCTGCATCAGCCGCGACAGAAGGCGGAGTCGGCGGCCACGCCTTTGGCGCAGATCTGTTCCTTGGTATAAAGACCGGTGTCGACCACCGATTTCTGAATGTTATCCTTGGTGATGACGCTGTTCGGCGCGTCCACCTCGGGAATGCCTCCCTTGTAGCCGTTGTCGAACGTGGTCGCGACGAGATCAGCCGGTATCTTGTCGCCCTTCATCGCGTGCACGGCCAACTGGACGGCCAGCTTGTTCATCGCGACATAGTCCACAGTCATGTCCATCTCCTGCAGGCCGGCAGCAACGCGCTGCACTCCGGCAAGAGTGGCATCATACCCGCCAAACAGCTTGATCCCCTTGAGCCCGGCGGCTTCCACCGCAGCCAGCGCCGCACCGCCGGTGTCGTCATTCATCGAGAAGATCGCATCGACGCCATTGTGGGTCTTGGTCAGGCACTGATCCATTGCAGTCTGAGCATTGGCCGGGAGCCAAAGCAGCGCATCCGCCTGACAAACGACCTCCAATTTGCCGGCCTTGATCAGCGGATCGAGATATTCGCCAATGCCCTTCACCTGGTCGCCGTAGAACGGAAACTTGGGATCGCCGTAAATCTTCGCCAGCCGGACAGGCTTGCCGGTCTTGGCGTTCATCTCCTCGATTACCTTGGCCGCCGCCTGCGCCTGCTTCTGGCCGATTTCAACGAAAGGGGCGGTCAGGTAGGCGTAGGCAGGCCCGCCAGTGCAAGCGTGAATGGTGCATATAAGTGGGATCCCGGCTTGCTCGGCCAGAGCCAAGGTGCCCGCGGTCTGCATTGGATCGACGGCAACCATCACGATTGCTTTGGCATCGTTGGCGATAGCGGCCTGAACCTGCGAGGTCTGTTGCTGCACGTTGTTTTCGGAGTTGAGAATCTCGACCGTCATTTTCGGCACCAATTCCTTGGCGGCCTTCAAGAAGGCTGGCTTGTCGAACTGCTCGAAGCGGACTGTCGTGAAGTCCGGCATGATAAAGTAGATCTTGCCGGTAAGCTCTTCTGCGGCGGTGGGTGGCGTGAGTGCCATGCATGCCGCGAACCCGCACATCAGCGCTGACATACGAATCTTCCCAACGAATTTCCTAAGCATTACGAGATCCTTCCATTTTCGCTGTTCTCTCTCTGGTCCGCCGCATCATCCGAGTTTCGGAACATCACAGGGCTTGGAGCATGGCTTCGGCCGTGCTCCGTCATTTTGGGAGATTGCTATTTTTGAAAGTTCCGGCCTCCGCCCTTGGACGCGCTCCCATCGCCTTACGCATCGATATCGGCCGTTTCTGCGACGGTCTTCGGTGAATGCGTGTAAACGTTTTCAAAATGGCGCGCTGGAGCGACGGTGTCAAGCGCAAAGAGGTTGGAGTGTTTCAGGCCATATAGGCTTCGTCCGCGAGAACACATAGCGGTCGGCGAACGACCATCGCACGTGTGCTGCAGTGCTGATTGGCGTATCAGTGTGCGGCGTCCGGCGGATCAGCGGGCTCGCGTACCAACCGTCCATCCGATCACGGCTTGCGCAATAACGTCCGCAACGTCGGCATGGCTCGCATCGTTGATGAGATCGTGATGGGTATTGGCGAACAGGTGATGCTTTGCGCCTGGAATTCGTGACGCCCAGCGCCGCGCGAGATCAGGAGGGCAAAACATGTCCTTGTCCCCGCTGATCATGAGCGCGGGAAGGCTGAGTTCAAGCAATCCGGCCTGTATCTGCTCACAGACCGGCGCCGAGAGGACGCTTCTTAGATGGACGAAGGCCATCGATGCATCGAACTTGAGTGGGTCAAATTCCAGTTCGTCTAGATAGAAGGGGTCAAGCGACATCACGCCTTGCTCAGCCTGGCGCTCTTGCTCTTGGCTGATCCCCTCGACAGGCATGCCGCCGAGCACCACCCCACGGAAGGGGCCAGCGCCGGCAATGACCACCGCAGCTGCCGTCATCGCGCCCATCGAATGTCCTACCAGCGCCATTGGAAGCCCGGGGTCTTCCCGCTGCGCTATCCCTGTCAGGCGCTCGGCATTCGTTCTTAGATAGGCCATGGAGCCGGGATTGCCCCGCTCGCCATCCGAGAGCCCGTGTCCGATTGCATCAAGCGCCCAGACGCCGATTCCCTGTGCATTCAAGGAGTTCGCGAAGCGATGGTAGAGGCCGCTATGTTCGCCATATCCATGCAGAAAGACGATCTGCGCAGTGGGCTTCAGCGGAGCCCAGTGGCGGTAGTAGACCTGTCCGGAAGCGCCCTCAAACCTTGGCATCGACCACCTGTGGCGGGTTACTTCGTTTTCGGGGCAAGCCCGTTGAGGATCATGTCCATAGGAATGTCTGCGCTTGGATAGCCGCCGACAAGGATCACATTGGCATGCACGCGATAGTCGCCCGTCTGGACAAACAGCTTGCACCGATCGCGAAGGTCGTAATAATCCGGGATGTAAGGCACTTCGTAGATGTGTTTCTCATCGAAGAGCCTGGACAGCATGGCGAAGCCATCAGGATTTGCGCCGCGCATGTCCTTGGTGACGATGCAGGCCTCGATGTCGCCGACGTCGCAGATCACGGGAACGAGATCGTCGATCGACGGCACGCCGGTAACAACTTCCAGGTCGAGGATCTCCACATCAGGCGCCAACGAACGCAGCGCCTTGGCTGACGTGCCACTGCCGGCATCGGCAATGAATATCAACTCGCCATGGCGCAGGTCGGCCAGCGCCGCTGCCAACCTTTGGTTCAGTATTCTCGGCCTCAGAAGCTTCGTGGTCATCGTGCGTTCTCGCGGGTTCGATCGTCCGGCGACTGAAATCGTTTACACAAAAATTCGGTTTTGTCGATATCCTTGGCAGGAACTCTTATAACTTGGCAGGCAAGTCTGGGGGCATGGCCGGCTTGACCCAAGTGGCGGGAGGACGTCTTTCCAGGCGCGATTGCGATCTGATCGATCTTACGTGCAAGATGCCGTCGATTCTGGCGATCTTGCCGGCTCAACGCTATGACATGGTCACGGTGTGTCGCATCGCCCGCAACTCTGATGGATTGTCATGAGAACTGCAAAGAATGAAGATCTCACCGAACCAGGCGGCCACGGCGGCCAATGGCAGGCCGTCTATGAGGGGCTTCAAAAGGGCATTATCTCCGGAAAGTATCGTTCCGGCGTGCGGCTCATCGAAGACGACATTATTGAAGCCACCGGGGCAACCCGCCATGCAGTCCGCAAGGCATTTGACGAACTTGTTCGCCTCGGCCTCGCCGTCCGCTACCCGCATCGCGGCGTGCAGGTGCGGAGCTTCAGAGAGTCCGAGATCTGGCAAATCTACGAAGTCCGTGAGTGCCTCGAGCTGAAGGCAATAAGCTACTATACCGAGCCGGCGGCAAAGGAGCTCGTGCGAAAATTGAAGGCCATTGTCTCGGATCACGAGAGGGCGATCGCGAACAACGATCTTGCTGAAATGTATCTGCAGAACAATCTTTTGCACGAGGCTATATATCAACGGTGCGAGAACGAGTTCCTACTCGACGCCATTAAGCATCATTCGCTTCTCTCGCACCTGATTCATACTAATTCGGTGCAAAGCAAGGATTTGCGCTCCAAAGGCGCCAAGGATCACTTGACTATGATTCAAGCGATAGAGAAGGGCGACCAGAAAACCCTGGCTCGAACGCTTCGAAACCATATCCGGACCTTCCGGGACTATTATCTTCAGCATCTGACCTCTTAAAGCGCGTCTCGCTGAAACGAATCCGGGCGACGCGCTTCAAGTCCTCATGTCGCTCGCCAAGAGCGGCCGCGCAATTCTAGGCGCCGCGCCATAGGAGCATGCCGGCTGGCCGGCCTTGGCTTGTCGGTTGACATTATCGATAAAACAGGCGGATAATATTATCGATGAAAAGGGGAAACACGAAATGCAATATGGCGCGGACAACCGCATCATCAATGGCACGATCGCGGCGGCTCTGGCCACGCTCCGCCATGGTGAGGTGATCTTCATTGCCGACGCGGGCGGCGTCATCGCTTCATCCGTGCAGGTGCCGATCGTGGACCTTGGAATTGCCCCAGGTCTGGTCTCGATCGAGCAGCTGCTGCCGCTGCTGCGCGACAATGGTGACATCGAGCGGGCTGTCGTTGCCGAGCCGATGGAGGCGCAGAGTCCCCAGAAATACAAATTCGTCGTCGACACTTTCGGGAAGGAGCGGGTCACTACCGTTCCATACCGGCCGTCTATGTATGCGATCCGCAACGCCAGCAAGTTGATCATCCGCACAGGAGATTACAGCGTCCACGGCAATATCGCCCTGGTCGGAGGCTATGCCAGCGCCGACGTCAAGTTCATTCGGAACACGGAAGTCGGGGACATCAGGATACTACCGGACTGACATGACACACGGCCGATGTTCTCGAGCGTCGGCTCTCCAGTCGAGTGAACCGTTCTGGTCAAAATTTGCCGAAGGGCCGTTCAGATGCCGTTCTTCGAAACCGCGCATGGGAAAAGCTACTACCGGTGCTGGGATGCGCGGAAGACAGTCGGCGGTGTCGTGTTTCTCCATGGTTTTGGCGAGCACAGCGGGCACTACCATCGCCTTGCGGGCGCCTTCAACGCCAGTGGCCTCGCCATGTGGGCGCTTGATCAGCAAGGACACGGCCTTTCCTATGGCGAACGTGGCGCGGTGGCGTCGATGGATCCCCTCGTCGACAATGCCGAGCGTCTGATCTCGATCGCCGCCAGCGAAGCTCCCGGCCTGCCGCTGGTTCTCGTCGGCCATTCTCTCGGCGGCATTGCCGCTGCGCTGTTGATCGCTCGTGGCGAGCGCCGGTGCCTGGGGCTGGCCGTCACGGGCACGCTGATCCAGCCGGAGACCGTTGCCATACCCGCGCCGCCGGAAGTCACCCGCGACCCATTCTATCTAGACATGCTGGCGACCGATCCATTCGCCTTCAGCGTAACGCTAGAAAGCACGGCGGCGCGGCGGGCGGCCATGCACAAGGCGCGCGGGGAGCTGGCCGCGACTCTCCCCAAGGTCGACCTTCCCGTGCTGCTGATCAATGGCGACCAGGATGTGATTGCCCCCGCCAGGTATGCCCGTGCGGTCCGCTCGCAACTCAAGAACGCCACGGTGCTCATCGTGAAAGACGGCTTCCACGACATCATCAACGACGTGCCCCACTTCGCCGTCGAGAGGCGCCTCGTCGCCTTCGCGAGGGCGGCGATCAAGGGCCGAGGGCGGTAGAAGGAAAGGCCTCTTTCAAGGTTTGGTAAGGCGCGGCTTGCAAGCCGCCAGCAAAAAAGGGAGCAGCAAATGGGTGGATTTCGAAACGAACTGCATTCGCTCGCCGTCTTGGTCGCAGGCTTGATAGGGATGGCGATGTCGGCCGGAACCGCGCAGGCCACAGATACCGTGTCCATCGCGACATCGATCGAAACACTCGACGCTTTCGTGCCTCAGTTCGGCTCGCAGGTCGGCATCTTCGCCAGGCATGACCTCGACATCAACTACGTCAAGGGCGCCAACGGGTCAGCCATGGTAGCCGCGGTGGTTGGAGGCTCGGCCGACATCACGCATGTCGGCGCGGCCCTGATCTTTCCGGCCATCCAAAAGGGTGCGGCGCTGACGGTCCTGTTGGGCAACTACGACATCGACTACACCTTCATCGCGCACAAGGACGCCGGAGTCGACGTCAAGAAGGGATATCCGGCTTTCCTGAACGATCTCAAGGGCAAGCTGATCGGCGTCGCCGGTCGCGGGGGCGCAACCGAGCTCTACGTGCGCAAGATGTTCACCGACGCGGGCATGAATCCCGACAAGGACATCACCTTCATCGCGATCGGCACTGGCTATGGCGCGGCGGGCGCCTTCACCAACCGCCAGGTCGATGCGATGGCCAGCATTCCGCCGAGCTCGACGTTGATCGGTCCGGACAATCTCGATGTGCTGGTCGATCTCAATGCCACGCGCAACAAGGTGTTTGATCCCGAGTATCTCTTCACGGTTTTCACCGCCAATTCGGATTTCATCAAAAACCGCCCGCAGGTTGCCCAGAATTTCTGCAAAGCGGTCATCGAGACGATCAGCTACATGAAAGACCCTGCGAACGAACAGAAACTGGTCGATTTCACCGCAAAGACGCTCAAGCTCGATGCGGGCAAGGCCAAGGCGTTGATCGACGTCTACAAATCGGGCTTCAATGCCAAGCTAACCAAGGAGCGCTGGGAAGGCATGAAGAAATATGCCGCTTTTGTTCCAGACTGGACGATGAACGCGTATGAGCCCTGCGCGAGCCTGACTTCGGGCTGAGGTGGCCGAGTTGGTCGCCGCGGCAGGTTCATCGGGCTTAAAAGGGAAGGCCGGTCGGCCTTCCCACCGGAATGTCGCGCGGCTCAAGCGACTTGCTGGACAAATCGGCGTCGGAATAGCCTTTCTGGCGTTGTGGCAACTCGTCTACATGTCCGGCGTCGTCAAGCCGCTGATTTCGCGAAGTCCCGGGCAGGTGTTCTGGTTTTTCGTCCAGATCGCCACCGATGGCACGCTTCTGCCAGCGCTCTATTCCACGGTCGAGGCAACAGTGGTCGCTTTCGTGCTGGCCTCATTCGTTGGAGTAGTCATCGGCATCGGCCTTGGTCTGTTTCCCAAAGTTGAGGAACTGCTGGACCCCTATATCAGTGCGTTCAACGCGATGCCGCGGATCGCCTTCGCGCCGGTATTCATACTGCTTTTCGGCGTCAGCCAGGCAGCCAAGATCGCGCTTGCCTTCAGCGTCGTGGTTTTCATCCTGATGGTCAACGCGCGCGCCGGCATTCGCACCGTCGACCGCGATATCAGGCTGATGGTGACGGTCATGAATATTTCCAAGCGGGATATGTTCATGAAGATCCTGCTGCCCAGCGCCGTACCCTCCATTTTCGCCGGACTGCGCCTTGGCATCATCTATTCGCTTCTCGGCGTCGTGACCTCCGAGATATTGGCGTCCCGGGTAGGGCTCGGCCAACTCATTGCGGGATATGCCGGTACTTTTCAGCTCGAAGGGGTCTACGCCGTCTGCATCGTGCTGGCCGTGATCGCTTCTTTGCTCAATGCCGGGATGGCTCTGCTCGAACGCTATCTGCTCGGTGCGCGAGCGCTCTAAACCGCGAGGACCAGGGACGATGGCACCAAGCATATCGCCTGCCGCGGGAACCGACGGTGTCGCCGCCAGGATTTCCGACGTCGTGATGGAGTTCCAGACCACGTCGGGACCAGTGCGCGGGCTGGATGATGTGTCGTTGGAACTGCGAGAGGGAGAGTTCCTGGTTCTCGTCGGACGTAGCGGTTCCGGCAAGACCACTGCGCTCAATGTCCTGGCCGGGCTCCACACTGCAACGATCGGCGAGGTGAGCGTACTTGCCCAACCGCCCGTCGCCGCGCGTCCACAGCTCGGCTACATGTTCGCGCGCGATGCTTTGCTGCCATGGCGAACTGCACTCAAGAACGTAGAGTTCGGGCTGGAAGTGCGCGGTTTCGCAAAAAGCGAAAGACGGGCCTTGGCCCGAGACTATCTGGACCTCGTCGGTTTGAAGCGCTTTGCCGATAATTATCCAAGTCAGCTCTCCCAGGGCCAGCGGCAGCGTGTGGCGCTCGCTCGCACCTGGGCGCCTTCGCCGAAGATACTGTTGATGGACGAGCCTTTTTCGGCGCTCGACGCACAGACGCGTGAATCGCTTCACGAGGAGTTCGTGCGCATGTGGGCCGCTGACAAGAAGAGCGTTGTCTTCGTCACCCACGATCTGAACGAGGCGATCACCTTGGCCGACCGGATCCTTGTTTTCAAAGACGGCAAGATCGCCAAGGAATTCTCGATCCCTTTCGCTCGACCTCGGGACCTCGTCGATATCACCGCGGACCGGACGGCACGCGACATCTATCATGAGATCAGGCAACTGCTTTATCAGCATTAGCCGGCCGATAGCCGTCCCCGGGGTGGGCGGCGTGCACTGGTCAGCAGCTAACCCGGTGGATGCGTGGCCATGTAAACGTTTACGCCATTGGCGGATTGAGTTAATGCGGACTCTCTGGCCGAGACCCCATTTCTGGATTGCCGCGTCCACCGTTCGGACCAAGCGCGCCCTCGGTAAAACGAGTTCAGTCGAGGCGCATTAAGATTGTCGATTCGGGAATGTATGTGCCTTCCAGTACCGCTGCACCCTTTCTCGGCGGCAGCATCTCGGCCACGCGGACGATGGTCAGCTTGGGGGCAGGCTGCCGAAGCCGAGCAGGTTGCTTGCATCGCGCAGGTCCGGGAGCGTTACGATACCTTCCGGAAAGGCGGTTGGCGAGGGGCCGCCTCGAATTCCGAGGAATGCGATTCCCAGCTCACAGGCAGCGGAACATTCCGTGATTGAATCGCCGACCGCCACCACGGTTTCGCGCGAAAGCCCCATGTGCAACATCCGCGCGAAGGCCTCGCGTTTTTTCGTCGGCGCGCCGATGACCAGCTCGAAATAGTGATCAAGGGCTCGCTGACGGATGACCTCGACCAGTTCTTGCTGCGGGGTTCCGGAAACGACGAAAAGCCTGGAACGCCCAGTCGCTTTTTCAAGCAGTTCCCGCGCGCCGGGAATGAAAGGCGCAGCGAGGATCTTCTCAAAAACGATTTCTGAGAACCTCTTCGACAGCAGCGCCAATCGCTCCTCGGTCGGGGCGCTACCCACTATCTGTTTGTCGAAATGGTCGAACTTCTCCCGGCGTGAAATACCGCCATGCAGCCGCTGGTAGCTCAGGATGGGTTCCCTCCACTGCTGTCCATAGCCGGAATAGATTTCAGCGAACGCCTCTGCTTTGATCTCGGCAGAGTCAAGGATGACGCCATCGAAATCGAATATGATAGCGGCGGGTCGAGAGGGCAGAAGCGGCTGACGGGGCATGACGGTGCCTATGTGCACACTCGACTTCGCGGGTGTGAAGCGCCCGCGGACCTGGATTTAGACGGCCGCGGCCAAGCGCAACTGTTTCAGAGCGCGCGGCGGGCACGCGGATTTTCTTACGATCAGGTGCGAATCAAGCCTGACGAAGCGAGGGGGCTCACCGTTCGACAGCGAGCTGTGGAGCATTTCGGCCGCCAACCGGCCCATTTCCTCGGCAGGCACGGCTATGGTCGTCAACGGGGGGTCCAGCTGCGCTGCATATTCTGCATCATCGAACCCGACGATCGAGATGTCCTGGGGAACACGGATTCCGAGCCGCCGACTTTCGCTCAAGGCTCCAAACGCCATGACATCGGTGTTGCAGACCACCGCCGTGGTCTCCGGGTATTTGTCCAGGATTGCGCGTATTGCCTCGGTTCCGTCCCGGATGGTGAAATTGCGAATGATTATGTTCGCTGCCCCATGGAGATTTCTCGATCCGACGAAATCCTTGTAGGCGGCGATCCGAGCGCGCTGGCGATCGCTACCCCTCGGGCTGCCGGCAATCATGGCGAAATTTCTGTGCCCCAAATCGGCAAGGTATTCCATCGCGCTTTGCGTAGCCGCGTAATTGTCAAATCCAATGCAGGGCACGATCTCGTCGGGCAGATATGAGTAGGTCGTCACCACCGGGATATGGGGTTGCTTGAGATAGCTCACGAGCGCCGGGTCCTCGATCGCGCCAACCAGAAGAAGCGCCTCGGCGCCGCGATCTACCAATGTTTTGACCTTCTCAAAAACGTTGGCGTGTTCGAAGCCGGTTGTTGCAACGATCGTCATGTAGCCGTGCTGCGCGAAGCTATCCTGAAAGTGGTTGATCATCTTCGCAAAGATCGCATAGTCCAGCGTCGGGATCGCCGCCCCCACGATATGGGTCTTACGAGAGCGCAGCGCTTTTGCCGCCGGGTTGGCCGCGTAGCCGAGGTTCTGCGCAGTCGCCAGGACCCGTCGGCGAACATCCTCGCTGACGAGGTCAGGCAGATTGAACGCCCGCGATACGGTGGCCACCGAAACCCCCGCCTCGCGGGCAACGTCGAAGACCCCTGCCTTCTTCTTCAACTTGGGTTGCTTGGCTCTTTTGCCCGGCATAAGCCGCACCATTTCGTTGGCTTTTGTTCACCTAGGGCTTTTGTCCTCGACTTCACCTCGCTTGACAAGCCATAAAACGCTCCAATATGTAATCGTTTACAGAAATTTCTATCTTGATGTGGGTTTGGGCTTGACATCTTTGTTCGGCTCGCGAAGAATGAAAACGTTTACATGAGTTGGGAGCGTCGAGGCCGGCTTTTGCCCGTCTCGCATAAAAGGGAGAATCCACAATTGACCGCGTCGATCAGACTGCCAGTGTCTCGTCGCAACTTCCTGAAGGCCACTGCCGGCCTTGCTGCCGCCTTGGCCGCCTATCGCGCCTCGTCAGCATATGCGGAGGAAGTGACGCTCAATATCCTCAATAGCAATTCAGTCTGGGCAGGGGCACTCACCGACCAGGTGGCGAAGGCATATACAGCCGCGAAGATCACCGGGGAATCCAACCCTTACGAATCTCACTACGAAAAGATGCTGATCGAACTTTCACAGGGTTCGGAAACGTTCGACATCATCACCACCGACAGCCTCTGGGTCCGGCAGCCGCAGCGCAACAAGTGGGCGCCCACGATGGAGGACATCAAAGCCGCCAACCCTGACCTTCCCGAGATCAAATATGGGAACGTCACAGAGGGATCGCTGCAATATTCCATCTACCAGGGCAAGCACTACGGCCTGCCGCTCGCCATGACGATTCCGGTCTTCATCTATCGCAAGGATCTGTTCGAGAAAGCCGGTATCGACAAGGTGCCGGTCACCTGGGACGAGTATGTCGCGGCTGCCAAGAAGCTGCACAGCTCAGACATTGCCGGAAACACGCTTTGCCTGGGAGGACAAGACGCTCACATGTCCGGTGACTGGATGACGCGCGTCATGGGCATGACGAAGCTTGCGCCGACCGACGACGGCTGCTTCAACGACGCCAATGAGCCCGTCTTCAATTCCGAGGGGCAGGGCGAGCATGCCATCGAAAGGCTGAAGGAGGTCTTGCAGTATTGCCCGCAAGGGGTGTCCGGGTTCGACTACCCAGAAGGTCAGTCCGCGATCGGGCAGGGAACCGCTGCCATGATCATTTCCTGGTCGGACGCGCTCTCCGGCATTGAGGGCGGACCGCATGCCGGCAAGTTCGGCTACGCGGTGGCGCCGACCGAGAAGTTCCAGCAGTCGATGATTGGCGGCTGGACAGTGGTGCTCAACGCCGCCAGCAAAAAGCAGGCTGACGGTTACAGGTTCCTGGCCTGGCTTGCCGATGGCGGTTACAAGTATTTCTCGGAAGCGGGTGAAACCTCGATCTGCTACAAGCCGGATCTCGAAAATCCGGACATGATCAAAAAGATTCCGGGGCTCCATGTCTTTGAGGATTTCAAGACCCGCGGGACCCAGCCGATCGCGATCCCGCCTTATCGCCTGACCAATGCGGTGGAAGTGCAGCGGGCAATCTACGAGGAAGTCCTCGCCGGCGTGACTGGGCGAAAGACCCCGAAGACCGCGATGGTCGATGCCGTGGATCGGGTGGGAAAGCTCGTCAAGGGCTGAAGTGCCGCCCGCAAGCGCCTGGATATACCAGCGCTCGTCGAACAAGAACGCGCTGTGCGGGCAGATGCCCGCTCGGCGCCGTCGGGATCAAGGACCATGACAGTCAGCTTAGAGGGTTTGCCCGTCGCGACCGATCGAGCCAAGCGTGCCGGAGAGCGTTACACCGGCATGATCCTGCTCGCGCCGACCATGATCATCATGACGGTTGTCGGGCTCTTTCCGCTCCTGCACTCGCTCTATATGAGCCTCACCGGCTATCGCCCCTCGGATCCGGACAAGTTCCAGGGATTTGTCGGCCTCGCCAACTACGCCGATGCAGTGTCGGACGCCCAGTTCCTGCATTCGATCCTGCTGACGCTGCTGTTCACCGTCTTGTCCGTGGGGCTGTCTCTCACCTTGGCCGTGCTGCTGGCGCTCCTCTTCAATGTCAGGCTCCGCGGTTTCACGCTGCTGAGGACCATCATCATCGTCCCGATGCTGATCACGCCGATCGCCGTCGGCATCACCTGGCGCATCATGATGATGCCCGACCTTGGCGTGCTCAATTACGTTTTGAGCCTCGTCGGCATTCCACCGCAGCCATGGGCCGGCGAGAAGGCCAGCGCCATGGCCTCGATGCTGCTGGTCGATGTCTGGCAGTGGACCCCCTTCATGTTCCTGATCATCTTCGCCGGCCTCTCGGCCCTGCCCAAGAGCCCCTTCGAGGCGGCGGCGATCGACGGCGCCTCGCCGATCCAGACCTTCTTCATGGTCACGCTGCCGATGCTGAAACCGGTGATCGTGATCGCGAGCCTGCTCAGGATCGTGGATGCCATCCGCACCTACGACACGGTCTATATCATCACACGTGGCGGTCCCGATTTCGCCACCGACCTGCTCAGCATCTACCTGGCAAGGGTCAATTTCCGCTTCTTCAGCCTCGGCTATGGTGCTGCGCTATCCTGGCTGACGCTCCTCATCATCCTCGCCGTGGTTCTCATCTTCGTGAAATACACGGGCTTCATGCGCATGGTGAACGAAAAGGAGGCCCGCTGATGTCAAGGTCGATCACGCGACGCGGCTCCATCCTCAGCGACATCGGCTACTACGTCCTTGCCCTGATGGCGACCGCCTTCTTTGCTTTCCCCATCGTGTGGATGACGCTTTCTTCGCTGAAATCAGATGTCGACATAGCGGCTTATCCACCGAAGTGGATTTTTGCTCCGACATTAGAGAGCTACCGCAAGCTTTTTACGGAGCTGAATGCGATGGATGCCTTGATCAACAGCGCATTCATCGTCTGCCTGGCTACTCTGTTTGCAATGATCGCAGGGACGCTCGCCGCCTACGGACTGGCGCGTTTCGACGTTAAGAACAAGAACTTCATCGCCTTCGAGGTTCTGTCGATCCGCATGCTGCCGCCGATGGTGAGCGTCATCCCGCTGTTCATCATCGCCAAGCAGCTGGGCATCTTCGACACGCCGTGGCTGCTGATCGCCGTTTATACGTTGAACGGATTGCCGTTCGTGGTCTGGGTGATGCGCGTCTTCATCCAGGAGATTCCGCAATCGATCGAAGAGGCTGCCTTGATAGATGGATGCAGCCGCTTCGAATGCTTCTGGCGCGTGACCTTGCCGCTGCTTTTGCCCGGCTTGGCTGCGACGATGGTGATCATATTCATGTTCGCCTGGAATGAATTCCTGCTGGCCAGCATTCTGACGTCTTCCGAGGCGCGCACGCTGCCGGTGATCGCGGCGAGCTCGATCAAGGCCAAGGCGATATCGTGGGGATTGGGCTCGGCGGCCGGCGTGCTGATGTCGTTGCCGGTCGTCGTGCTCGTCCTGTTGATGCAAAAATACCTGGTCAGGGGCCTGACGCTTGGCGCCGTGAAGGGATGAGGAACGACAATGGGTATCGAAGTCAAATCTGTCTACAAGCGCTTTGGCGCCTTCACTGCTGTGAACGGCGTGTCGGTCGACATCAAGGACGGCGAATTCTTCGTCATGTTGGGTCCCTCCGGTTGCGGCAAGACGACGACATTGCGCATGATTGCCGGACTGGAGCTTCCCAGCGACGGCCAGATCAAAATCAATGGCCGCGACGTGACATATGAGGAACCTCGTCACCGCGATATTGCGATGGCGTTCCAGGACTACGGTCTCTATCCGCACCTATCCGTGTTCCAGAACATTGAGTTTCCTCTGAAGGTGCGCAAGATCGCCGAGGGAGAGCGCAAAAAGAAAGTGCATGCGACCGCGGAAAAACTCGGAATTGCCGAGTATCTGGATCGCAAACCGGGACAGATCTCCGGCGGGCAACGGCAGCGCGTCTCCCTGGCGCGGGCGTTGGTGCGCAATCCCCGCGTCTTTCTGATGGATGAGCCACTTTCGAACCTCGATGCGAAGCTGCGCGCCACGATGCGCACCGAGATCAAGAAGCTGGTTACCAGCCTCGGCATCACCACCGTCTACGTGACCCATGACCAGATCGAAGCAATGTCGATGGCCGACCGGATCGCCGTCATGCGCAAGGGTGATATGGTCCAGGTGGCAACGCCGCTGGAGATCTACGACAGGCCAAGAACCGAGTTTGTGGCCGATTTCATCGGTTCTCCGCCCATGAACCTGTTCCCTGCTCATTTTGACCGCAAGAAGGGAATTGCCGCCTCCGTCCAGCCCTTTGCCGACAGTCTGTCAGGGGAGGTCGCCGACAAGGCAAGCAGCTTTGCCGACGCCCAAGGACAATTCTTCGTCGGGGTCCGCCCCGAGCATCTCTTGATCGTTGGTGACGGCGTCGAAGGCGCCGCGTCGGCAAGCGTCGATTTCGTCGAGCCGCTTGGGCAAACCACCAATGTCTATGTCGACTGCGGTGGTCACAAGTTCATCGTCGTCACCGATCGAACTGAGGCGAGGGTCGGCGACGTGGTCGGCGTGCTTGTTGCGCCAGGCAAGAGCCGGCTCGTCGCGCCAAACTGACCGAGGAAAATGGATCGATGGACGTCCGTGAATACGACAATTGGATCGACGGCGGTTGGGCAGGCGCCGATCGGAAGGTGGAACGCAAATCGCCAGCCCATGGCAGGCTGCTAGCCCGTTTCGCGCAAAGCGACGAGCAGGCGGTAAGGGCTGCTGTCGGGGCCGCCCGCAAAGCCTTCGACACGAGATCTGTCTGGTCATCGATGCCTGGCGCCGAAAGGGCCAAGGCCCTTGGGCATTGGGTCGATTTGATGACCCGTGACCTAGAAAGGTTGGCCTTGATCGAGGCAGAAGAGGTGGGAAAGCCGATCCGCTTCGCCAGGGCAGAGATTGAGTGGTCAATTGAGCTGGCGCGCTATGCGGCAGCGCTTGCCTGGCAACTCCCAGGAGACCTCGTCTCCAACATCGGTGACGCAAATCTGGGTCTTGTCACCCGTGAGCCGCGCGGCGTGATTGCAATGATCACGCCATGGAACTTCCCCATGGTGACTCTGTTCCAGAAGCTGCCCTTCGCGCTCGCGGCCGGCTGTACGGTTGTGGTCAAGCCATCGGAGCTGACCTCTGGTTCGACGCTGGAAATCGCCAAGCTGGCGACAGAGGCCGGCATCCCAAATGGCGTCATAAATGTGGTAACCGGCTCGGGCCGGACGGTCGGCGAGATCCTCACCGGGCATCGAGATGTCGACATGATCTCGTTTACCGGATCGACCGCGGTCGGGATCAGGATCGCGCAGCGCGCGGCCGAGCAGGTCAAGCGCGTTGGCCTCGAGCTAGGCGGAAAGGCGGCAAATATCGTCTTTGCCGATGCCGACATCGATGCGGCGCTGGATGGCATCCTACTCGGCTACATCCTCAATCAGGGCGAAGAATGCGTCCAGGGCACCAGGCTTCTTGTTGAGGATAGCGTTGCGGAAAGCTTCCTGGAGAAGCTGGTCGAGCGCTCTAAGAAGATCCGCCTCGGCTTGCCGACGGATGAGGACGCGGACGTCGGAGCGCTGATCCACGAGAAGCACATGGAACAGGTGCTGTCATACATCGAGTCCGGTTTAGAGGAGGGCGCGACGCTTCTGCTCGGTGGCAACCGTGTCACCGAAAACGGCCTCGGCATGGGCTATTATGTTGCCCCTACCATCTTTTCCAACGTCACCCCCGACATGACCATCTTTCGCGAAGAGATTTTCGGCCCGGTGCTTGCGGTCACGCGTTTCAAGAGCGTCGAGGAAGCAATCGCGCTCGCCAATGACACGAACTATGGTCTGGGCAACGGGCTATGGACGAAGGACATCGACAAGGCGATACGCGTTTCGCGGGAACTTCGCAGCGGGACGGTCTACGTCAACACATTTCTCGAGACCGCGGCCCAGATGCCGTTCGGCGGCTTCAAGCAAAGCGGGATCGGTCGTGAAAACGGGTTGGACGGCCTGCTCGAGTTCACCGAGGTGAAGTCGACCTTCATCAAGCTTGGGAAACGCACCCACGCCCTGCCGCACACCCTGACAACCTCGGCAAGATCGTAAGGAGTGCCCCGGTGACGGACAAGAAGGCGTTCGATTATATCGTCATAGGTTCAGGCTCGGCAGGCTCCGTGATAGCGTCCAGGCTGGCCGAGGACCCGTCGACCACGGTTCTGCTCCTGGAAGCGGGTCCCTCCGATCAGCACATATATATCCGGATGCCGGCGGCCCTTGGTTTTCCGCTGATGAACGACCGCTTCAACTGGTTCTACAATTCGGAGCCGGAACCGCACTTGCAGGGGCGGGTCATACATGAGGCGAGAGGGCGCGTGCTGGGCGGCTCGTCCTCCATCAATGGCATGAATTGGGTCCGCGGCAATCCTTGGGACTATGACAACTGGGCGTCGATCGGAGCTGACGGATGGTCCTATGCGCAATGTCTGCCCTATTTCAAGAAAGCCGAGACATTCGACAAGGGAGCGAACGCTTATCGCGGCGGCTCCGGTCCGATGCGGATCGAGACCTGCAAGGCGGAAAATCCTCTTTACCACGCCTTCCTGAGGGCGGGGGTGGAGAGCGGTCTGAAGCATGTTGCTGATCACAATGCATATCAGCAGGAAGGCGTTCACATAACCCAGCGCAACGTCCATGACGGAATTCGCTGGAGCACCTCGCAGGCCTATATCCATGCCCAGCCCCGCAAGCCCAACCTCACCGTGCTCACCGGCGCTAGGGTCACCGGCATCGAAACGAGCAACAAGCGCGTCGTTCGGGTTGCTGTGACCACAAAAGCCGGCGCCCAGCAATTTGAGCCGGAGCGCGAAACAATCCTGTGCGGGGGAGCGCTAAATTCCCCACAACTGCTGCTGCTATCCGGCATTGGCCCTGCCGATGACCTCAGAAAGGCCGGGATTGCGCTGAAACACCACCTGCCTGGCGTCGGTCGAGGGTTGAAGGATCATGTGGCTGCCCCTGTCATGTATCGCGCTACGAAGGACGTATCGGCTGCCAAGGAACTCTCAACCTTCGGCAAGGCGAAGCTCGGGCTTCAGTGGCTCCTCTTCAAGAAGGGGCTTGGCGCGACCAATTTCTTCGAAGTCGGCACCTTCATGCGCACGAGGGAAGAAGAAACCATACCGAACGTGCAGTTCGAGTTCGTGCCGATGCTGGGCGAATTCCAGCACGGCAACGTCAAGCTCGAGAACGGCTTCCAGTACTTCCTGAGCCTGATGAGGCCCAAGAGCGAGGGACGCGTGTGGGTAGAGTCGGCCGATCCAAGGGCGGCGCCGAAATTCCTGTTCAACTATCTCGAGCATCCTGACGACATGCTGCAGGCTGTTCAGGCCGTGAAGGCGATCCGCAACGTGGTCCGCCAGAAGGCATGGGACGAGTTTCGCGGCGTTGAAGAAATGCCCGGCCCCTCGATCGCCAGCGACGAGGATATCGCCAATTGGCTGCGCGGGATTGCCGGCACCAACTACCATCCATGCTGCACCTGCAGAATGGGCGAGGGGGATGACGCGGTCGTCGACAAGGAAGCAAAGGTGCACGGCATTGAGGGCCTCAGGGTCGTCGATGCCTCGATCATGCCTGAGATCGTCAGCGGCAACCTCAACGCCCCGGTCATCATGATGGCTGAGAAGGTCGCGGACGCCATTCGCGGGATAGCGCCGTTGCCCGCCGACCCGCAGCCTTACCACACCGCCTAAGGCGCGCGAGCATCAAATGCAGCAATCGCTTGATCTACGGCATGAAAACGATTACAACTATGGAAATCCATGGTTAGCAATGTGGTTCCGGACCGCTGGTGGCTAACAGGAAGTATACAGCGAAATCTATAGCTTGCGGCGACCGAGTCATTCCATGCGGAATGAGGTCGCGCCGCAAGTTCAACGGTCAATCAGTCGCGCAAAAGGAGCAAAGACGTGAGTGAACTAAAAGGCATCTGCGTGCCGATCTGCACGCCATTCAAGGACAATGGCGCTGCGCTCGACGAGGGCGCATTGGCGGCAAATATCGACTCGCTGATCGAGGCGGGAATTCACATCATCGCCGTGAATGGCGGGACCGGAGAGTTTCCTTTCCTCACCGAGACCGAGAAGCGGCGCATCGCCGAGATCGCGGGCAAGCGGATCAATGGCCGGGCCAAGCTTATCGTCCAGACGTCTGCCCTGCGCACCGAAGACGCGATCGACAACTCGAAGCACGCGCGGGACGCTGGCGCGGACGCATTGCTCATCCTGCCGCCTTTCTTCGAGGGGCCGAGCGAACCGGGAGTGCGCTACCACTACGAGCAGATTTCCAAGGCCGTCGCGACCCCCATCATGGTCTACAACATTCCCCAGTATACCGGCTTCGACATCACGCCTGACGTCTTCAAGCGCTTCAGTGAGATCGACAACGTCAAATACATCAAGGACAGCACGTCGAACATGATGCGCATCGATCAGCTCTCGGCCCAGGGCGCCAAGGTGTTCAACGGTTGCGACTATCTGAATTTCTACAGCCTTGTCAGCGGCGCGCCCGGCGTGTTCACCGGGTCCGGCAATGCCGTACCGAAGCAGCTGGTCAAGCTCTACGATCTCGTTCAAGCCAAGAACCTCGCCGAGGCGGCCGCTCTTTGGCTCAAGCTGCGCCCGCTGTCGCTGCTGCTTTGGACGTCTCCTTTCAACCCCGTCGCCAAGGCAGCGAGCACCAAGACGGGACGCCCCGTCGGCGAGTGCCGGCTTCCTGTCCTGCCGCTCACCGAGGCGGAGGTGAAGCTGGTCGACCAAGCCCTCGACGCCGCCGCCTGAGGTGAGCGCCCTTGCCCCGGGGACACCGTCTCCCCGGGGCGGGCCTGGATGCCGCCGGTCCGCTGCGGCATGCTTGGCAATTCACCGGTCGTCATTCGGCCGCACCTCGGAACGCTCGCAAGCGACTGAACAAGGAGGACGACACATGCGGTTATCGCGGATGATAAACGTTGTCGGCGCCCATGCCGAGGGCGAGCCCAACGACGTCATCACCGGCGGCGTCATCGACGTCCCTGGCAAGACGATGTTCGAAAAGGCGCGCTGGCTGGAGACAAAGGGCGACGATCTTCGCGCGTTCCTTCTCCATGAGCCGCGCGGCAAAGTCACACTTTGCACCAACCTGGTCCTGCCCTCGTCTCACCCCGACGCCCAGATGGGGTACGTGATCATCGAGCCGGCGTCCTATCCGCCGATGTCGGGGACAAACACCATCTGCACGGTCACCGTGCTGCTTGAGACGGGCGTCATCGCCATGCAGGAGCCCGTCACCAAATTGACACTCGAGGCGCCGGCGGGGCTGATCGAGGTCGAGGCGCAATGCCGCAACGGAAAATGCGAAAGCGTGAAGTTCCGGAACCAGCCATCCTTCGTCCTGCATCGCGACCGGATGATCGAGGTCGCTGGCATTGGATCTCTTCGCGTCGACGTCTCCTATGGCGGGATGATCTACGTGATCGTCGATGCAGGCGACTGCGGCTTCGCGATCGAGCCATCGGAAGCGCGCGACCTGTCGGACGTCGGGGAAAAGATCAAGCGCGCGGCGGCTGAGCAGCTGCCTTCGATCCATCCCGAGAACCCTGCAATTCACACCATAAACCAGACACTTTTCGCCGGTCCGCTCACGGTCAGCGACGGGGTAAAGTCATCGCGCAACGGCGTGATCGTCTCGCCTGGCCGCCTCGACCGCTCGCCCTGCGGCACCGGGACTTGCGCGCGGCTGGCGCTCCTCCATGCCCGCGGCGAGATCGCGCCCGGCGAAAAATTCATCCACGAATCGATCATCGGGACAAAGTTCGAGGGCGAGATATTTCAGACTTCCAAGGTGGGCAACGTCGATGCCGTCTCCGTCGCGATCAGCGGGCGGGCCTGGATCACCGGCTTCCACCAGTTCGTGCTCGATCCGAGTGATCCGTTCCCCACCGGATACACGCTTTCCGACACCTGGCCTAACGCCTGATCGACACCCTTCAATGCGATCCGCAGGAGTTTAACATGAATGTCCACACAGACTTCCACGCCGAAGCCAAGACACTGAAATTCGAGACCAGGGCCTTCATTGATGGCGCCTATGTCGCGGCCAAATCGGGCGAGACCTTCGAGACGGTGAATCCGGCAACAGGCAAGTTGCTGGCCAACGTGGCTGCCGGCGGGGCGGAGGACGTCGATCTCGCGGTCAAGGCGGCGCGCCGCAGCTTCGAAGCCGGCACCTGGTCGGGCCTGCCGCCGCGAGAACGCAAGAAAGTCCTGCTGCGCTTTGCGGATCTGATCGAGAAACACAGCGCCGAGCTGGCGCTCATCGAAACGCTCGACTGCGGGAAGCCTATCAACGATTCCATCAATGTCGACTTGCCCGACTCCATCGAGACATTGCGCTGGCATGCGGAGGCGACCGACAAGATCTACGACCAGGTGTCTCCGGCGCCACGCGACGTCGTGTCGATGATCGTGCGCGAGCCGATCGGCGTCGTCGGCGGCGTGATCCCCTGGAACTTCCCGCTATTCGTCGCCATGTGGAAGCTGGCGCCCGCCCTGGCCGGGGGCAACTCCCTGGTCCTGAAGCCGGCCGAGCAGACATCCCTGTCATTGATCAGGCTGGCGGCGCTGGCATCCGAGGCAGGCATACCTGATGGCGTGTTCAACGTCGTTCCTGGCCTGGGACCGACTGCCGGTCAGGCCATAGGCCTGCACAGAGACATCGATTGCGTCAGCTTCACGGGATCGGGAGAGGTGGGTCGGCTATTCCTCAAATATTCGGCAGACTCAAACATGAAGCGCATCATCCTCGAATGCGGCGGCAAGAGCCCTGCCATCGTGATGGGCGATGTCAGGAATTTCGCTCCGATAGTCGAGAACGTCGCGACCGGGATTCTTTTCTGCCAGGGCGAGAACTGCTCGGCCGGCTCGCGCCTCATCGTCCATGAGAGCATCAAGGACCGCCTGCTCGAGGAATTGAAGCCAGTCTTCCAATCCTGGACTGTTGGCGACCCGCTCGAGCGCACAACGCGCATTGGAGCCATGATCGAGCAGGAGCATCTTGCCAAGGTGCTCTCCTACATCGAAACCGGACGCAAGGAAGGCGCCAGGATCGCCCTGGGCGGAAGCCAGATACTGGCGGGTACGGGCGGCAGCTTCGTCGAGCCGACCATTTTCGATGGTGTTTCCAACAATATGAAGATCGCCCGTGAGGAAATCTTCGGCCCGGTGCTGTCGGTGATCACTTTCAAGGATGAGGCTGAGGCGGTGCGCCTGGCAAACGACACCAACTACGGCCTCGCCGCGTCCCTCTATACCGACGATCTCAACACCGCCCACCGCGTCGCCAAGCAAATCCGCGCAGGAACTGTTTCGGTGAACTGCTATTCGGAAGGTGACTTTGCCGTGCCGTTTGGCGGCTACAAGGAGTCCGGCTTCGGCGGCAAGGACAAGGGCCTGGCCGCGCACGATCAGTACACGGAGACGAAAGCCGTGTGGATCCAACTGCGCTGACGACATCGCCTGGCCAGCGTCTGCGCTGGCCAGCACATTCCCGATCGGGAACTGAACGCGCCTGCGGCTTCGCAGGTGGATCCCCATTGCTTTGAGGTAGGCTGATGACGTCCAAAGAAACGCTAAGGGCAGAGCGGCTTGCCGCGCTGCGGCTGACGGCCGCCGGGCGCCCAAGGCGAACCGCCAACCCATTTTTTGGCGTCGGCCCCATCACCGACCTCACCGCCGACGAGGTTGATGCGCGGCTCCTGCGTTTCGAGTTCGATGCCTGGCTGGAACGCAACTACAGGAAGCTCGACGACAGAGGCAACGATATCGGCCCCTTCACCACCGCGGAGATCGGCCGCAGCATGCATCGCGGCTATCCGGCCGACAAGATCCTGCTCGACATGATGCGCGAGATACATCGCTACTTCGGGTTCCCCAAGTCGAACCAGATGGCGGTCGGACTTGGAGGAGGACATAGCGGCTTCACCGCTTGCGTCATGCACCTGATGAACGCGAGCAACGACAAGCAAGGGGTCTACGTCGATACGCCAGCGCCGGAATCGGAAGCGGCAGGCTCCGGCGGCTTCTTCCGCCAGTCTTGGGGTGCCCAGCTTGTCGAACTGCATCGCTATTCAAAGCGAGGCGACGAACGGCGCGTACACTTCTCGCCAACAGAAGGGACCATTCCATCCGCCGGCTATCTGCGCGGCTTGGGGATCGAACTCTTCATCGGCGTCGGTCATGAAACGACTGGCGCCACCACCTACACATCGCAGGATATCTCCAACCTCCTGGAATGGCTCCGCAGCGACCCAGAAAACCATCACGCCGTCCTGGACGCCACATCGCTGCTTGGAGCAATGCCTTGGGGCGACCACGTCGTGCGGGAACTTCTGGCAAGGACCTGCATGTTCATGCCGTTCCAGAAGGCGATCGGCGGCGTCTCCGGTTACTTTGTCGCGACGTTCACGCCGCAAGCGCTGCGGCTGATCGAGCGCAACCAGCGGGATCCTTCCTGGGCAATTCCTCGCCAGCTCAAAATCGCTGTGCCAGCGGACCCCAAACGGCCTTTGAGCGGCGATCGCTCGGTCGCGGTCGGACCGCTTTACGATCCGCAAGGCGACAAGATGCTGGGCGGCGTTATCAATACCTACTCCGCGCTCGCATTCGCAGAGACGACTTTCGGCCTACTGCGCTCCGAGAGGCGGCTCGGCTCGGTGGAGAATCTCAATCGACGCTCAACAGCCAATCGGGACGCCATCAACGACTGGGTGTCGCGCAGTCCGGTGCTTCGGCTCAGCGTCACCGAGCCTGAACGCCGCGGCGCCGCTGTGACGCTGTTGGAGGTGGTGGACCCAGCCTTGGAGAGTTCGGGTCTGCACGCACGCATCATTGCGCGCTCCAAGCAACTGCTTGGCTACGAAGGGATCACCCATCCTGACGGAAATCACGAGCCCGGGCTAGACGTGGCCCGTTACGTCAACGCGTTCCCGGGCACGCCGGGCGACTATCGCGCCTGGATCGGTGGGGTTCGCGCCCCAGACGATGTCGTCGCGCTGCTGGACAATCTGCAATATGCCTATCTCAGGGCCAAGGTCGCGGTGATCGAGGAGGAACTCGCCAAGCTCGGAGAACGCTTTCCTTCGTCACCGAGCACAATCGAGAGCGGCCGCAACGGCAATGCCAGCCGAACCTATACCGTGCTTGTCGCTGATCCGATCGGATTGCGATTTGGGCCAGAGGGCACGCCTGACCATAGCGAGGTGCGCGCGCACATGGAGGCAAGGGGAGGCGTCTTCCACCTTGGGGCTGTCTGCCGTGAAGCGCTTGAGCCGGGCCGCGTCCATTTCTCCTATCAGCCGGACCTAAGCACCGCCGACGAGATCCTGCAGCAGACCGACAAAGGTCAGTACGACGCCGTCATTGCGGCAGCTACGGCAATCCCGGAAGGAGCGGTCTTTTCAGAGGGCGGCGTGCGCATCGGCGCGGGCACCGGCAACATGCAGTCCAGATCCTGGGGAGGACCCAACGGCGGCGGCCCTGCGCCTTTGATGAACACGCCAAGCTTCAACAGCCGGGCCACGGCGCAGATGGCGCTCAAGGCGATGCTGAAGGTGGTTCCCGATCTTCCCGTCGATGAATTGCATCAAAGGGTAGTCGACGGGCATTTCGATACCGCGAGGAACCTCCGCGAATTCCCTACCGAAAAGATCGAAGGCAAGAAGGTCGCCATCATTGGATATGGCAATATCGGCAGGGAGTTGGCCAAGCTTTGCAAGGCGTTGCGCATGCGTGTCTGTGTGCATGCCCGCGCAATTCACCGCGAGTGGATAGAGGCCGAGGGCCTCAAATATGCACCGACGCTTCAGGACGCCGCGCGTGGCGCCGACTTCATAAGCCCCCACACCGGCCTCGGCGCATTCGACCAAGCTCGAGGACGCTTCGCAAATGTGGGACTGATCGACGGCGAGATACTCTCACTTCTCAACGATGGTGCCGTGGTCATAAATTACGACCGCGGAGAGATCATCGATGCTTCGGCGCTGGCAGCCGCCCTTGATTGCGGAAAGGTCCGCCATGTCGCGGTCGACGCCGACATCTTCTTCGACGGCCAGACATCCTCCTTCGTCGGCCCGCTGGTCCCGTATCGTCAGCTGGCTCTCAAGTTTCCAGGCAAGCTGGAGCTTCTGCCGCACGCGGCCGCCGACACCGATCACCCTCTCGAGTGGCCGGCGCCAAACAGGCCGTCGATCAGATTCTCGACGCTATTCTCAACCGTCGGATTGTCAACCGCAAGGGCGAACTGCCCTCGGGCTACATCGACGGTGGATCCCGCACGGTTCCCGGCATCGGAAAGCCTTCGCGCGATCAGCTTGCCGCCGTCATTGCCGACCGGCCAACGCTGGAGGAAGGCAGGGCACTGAGCGAGAGACTTGCCGCGATATTCGGTGCCTTGTCATGTGCCGAAACAGAGGCGCAGCAATCCCTTCTCACGCAATACGGCAGTCAGCTGGTGGAAACCGGCGCGCGCCTCAATAGCCTTCTTGAGGAGAGGGGGCTCTGATGCAGGCGCGCCTCTCGCTTGGCGCTGCCCGTCGAGGGGACGACGAGGCGCTGCCGGACTTCGAATTCTTCCGCAGGCTGGCCGATGCGGCTGCCGCCGAGACGCTGCCGAGATTTCGCACAAGAGGGTCGCATAATGCCAAGAACACGACCGACATCGCATATGGGCCTGTGAGCGAGGCGGCTCACGCGGCCGAAAAAGCCATCCGCGGGACCATAGCCGCCGACTATCCAATGCACGCAATGCTGGGCGACCAATTCGGGCCGTCAGGATCAGGGCCGATCCAGTGGGTCATCGATCCGATCAATGGTGCAAAAGCTTTCCTGTGTGGCCTTCCGGTCTGGGGGACCCTGATAGGCCTCACGATAAATGGCCGCGCAACGATGGGCATGATGAGCCAGCCCGAAACCGGGGAATGCTTCTGGTCCGATGGAACGAGATCGATGTGTCGCTCCGCCCTTGGCGAGACTGTCTTGAGAACGAGTGGAGTTCAGCTCCTGTCTGACTCGATTTGCCACACGAATTCTCCTGAACCCTTTGCACGCCGTCCGGGCAGGGGCTTTGCTCGACTCGCCTCGTCGGTCAAATTCACGAGGTACGGCGGCGACTGTTACGCATTCGCCATGCTCGCGGCCGGCCAGATCGACCTTTGCGTGGAACTTTCCTTGCAAGCCTGCAACATCGCAGCGCTGATCCCGGTCATCGAGGCCGCCGGCGGCGTGGTCACCCGCTTCGACGGGGGCCGCGCGGAGCGAGGTGGAAACATCCTGGCATCGGCAAACGCCATCCTGCATGAGGCAGCGCTGCGGGTGCTCAATGACATCTGAACGACGGCCACCAGATTTGGGAATGTGTGGCAACGACGCGGTGCCAAAAAAAAGCAACGGCAGCCGAACCGAGGGGGGATCCCGCCTATGGGGCTGGTTCTGGGTGGTTGTCGCGACAGCGGCCATGTATCTGCTTGTCTGGGTGACTCGGTAACCGCAACGACTATCGTTCGATTGGCCGCTCGCTCACAGGACCATCAGCTGCTTCCACATCGCGGGCGCAATGGCGATGCCGCGCTCGGCTGCCAACTTGCGGGCGGCAAGTCGGCGTTCGCCAGGAAGGCGCGTCTGTCCGGCGTCGGCCATCGCTGCGACCAGATCCTCGATCCGTTGCGTGAACATCCTCAGTGAGCCGTTTCCCCTGGTCGGATCGATCAGGATAATGGTTTCGCCCGTATGAGCCGATTCCGCGCCGGGATGAGCCGACCAGTCGACCTGATGGGAAAAGTTGCTGCTGGTCAACGCTCCGGCAAGAATGTCGATCATCATGGCGATGGACGAGCCCTTGTGCCCGCCGAACGGGAGCAGCGCTCCACCCTCCAGTATCGCTTGCGGGCTGCGGGTAGGCAGCCCTGAGGCGTCGAGGCCAATCCCCTCGGGAAGGAGCTTGTTTTCGCGCGCGGCGACCGCCACCTCGCCATGCGCCATCGCCGCTGTCGCCTGATCGAACAGCAGCACTTGCCCATCCATCCGCGGCACGGCAAAGGCCATCGGATTTGTGCCATAGAGCCGCTTGCGACCGCCATGAGGGACGACATAAGTGACGCTGTTGACGACGCCAATCGCGACCAGGCCGACTTCGGCGAATGGCTCGACATCAAGCCAAAGTGGCCCGTTGTGGTGGGCATTGCCGATCGCTAGCACGCACGCGCCGGCCGATCGGGCCTTGCCGATGGCTCGCGGCATGGCCGACTCCAGCGCCGGTCTGGCATATCCGTTGCCCGCGTCGACGTAGAGAAAGGCACTCCCCGCGTCGCGGATGTTCGGGACGGAGCGGCCGTCGACAAAGCCGCTCCTGAGATTCTTCACATAACCGGTCATCCTGAACAGGCCATGGCTTTGCGAACCATCGCGTTCGGCGCTCGCACAGTTCGTGGCCAGCACGCGAGCGACCGCATCCGACGTTCCGTTGCGCAGCAGAATGGATTCGAGCGTAGCGACAAGATCGGGGAAGCTGCGGTAGATAGGGGGTTCGTCTGAGGGCGGGTCTCTCATGATGATCACGAGTTGTCAGCAACCCGTCCCGCTGCCTGTGATTTCGGGGCCGCCAACGAGCACGCCAGGTGCCCATTGGCGGCCGAGTGCCTGGCACGGCCTGGGAGCGGATCCATGCTAGGGCACCCAACACCATGGCGCGAGCTATTCATTGACGTAACGGCGCGCGCAACCATGGCCAAGTGAGATCAAGACCTCGTGCTCAATCGTCCCGCAGGCCTTCGCGAGGTCGTGGTCGCGAACATTGGGGCCAAGAATTTCAACTGGGCTCCCCGGCACCAGCGCCCAGTCTGGAACGGCCGAGACATCCACTGTCAGAAGATCCATCGAGACGCGGCCGACAACCTGGGCTGCGAAACCTTGAACAAAGACCGTGGCGCGGCTTGAACCGGCTCGGGAGTAGCCGTTGGCATAGCCGATCGCGACGGTCGCGATCTTAGCCTGCTCGACCAGCCGATATGTCGAGCTGTAGCCGACCGGCGAACCGCGCTTCATCGTGTTGACCTGGATGATTGGGGCTATCACGCTGGCTGGTTGCAACATTGGGTTTTTCCGGCCGGTCAGCGGATTGATCCCGAACGTCGCCTTGCCAGGGCGCACCATGCCGAAAAGATAGTTCTCTCCCAGATAGACGCCAGCCGAATTGGCCAGCGACAGCTTCGCTGCAGGCAGCCCGCTGACTGCTTTCAGGAAAGCCTTCCGCTGGAATTCGCACCGGTCGAAATCGAGATCGTCGGCAGCCGAGAGGTGGGACATATAGAGGAGGGGCGGAATTCGCGAGAGCAGCGACAAGTTCTCGCGAAGCCACGCGGCATCGTCCGCAAGCAGACCAAGCCGGTTCATGCCGGTGTCGAAATGGATGATCGAGTCGAGGGGGCGCCCGATCCTATTCGCTGCCCTGTGCCATTCCTCGATCTGGTTGCGGCTGTTGAGGACGGGAATAAGGTTCGAACCGACAAATGCCTCGGTTTCTTCGGGCAGAAAGCCGCCCAGCACACAGATCGTTGCCCCCTGGAGCACGGTTCGAAGCGCCACGCCGTCATTGGCAGTTGCCACAAAAAAGGTTTTGGCGCCAACTTGCCGCAGCGCAATCGCGCACGCGATCATGCCATGCCCATAGGCGTCGCCCTTCACGACAGCCGCGCAATCGACCCCCCCAGCGATGGCGCATAAGCGCCTGTAGTTCTCTCGCACAGCTTCAAGATCGACGACCATCTCGGCCTGGTTGACCAGGCCTTGAAGTGCTTGCCCGGAGGGTGAGGAATGACTTCCATTCATGATCGACGAGCCCGTTTTAGCGTAGGAGTTTTGTAAACGTTTACATTCTCCAGCTCAATGGGAATTATGACTTTTTTTGAGCTGCTGAATCCGCTCAGCCGCTCTTGGCGATGCTACGGGCACAGCCGTTGCTATCGCCTTGAACGACACCCGTTTGGGTTCGGGCGCAGCGTTCGCCAATTCATTGTGGATGTCGCAGTCAGACGGCTTAGATCTCGACGAAGCCCAACACGCTCAAGCCTTCGCGCACCTCAGGCGCGCTCATGAAGAGTTCCCAGATCAGCCCGCTACGGTGGTTCTCGATCATCGCTATGATCGGCCCCTGATTTATAGCCAGATAGGTTCGAGCAAACCAACTTAGGTTCTCACTGAAGCTGTCGACAAATCCAAAAATTCCCCAGATGCGATGAAGCGGCTTTGTGAGGAAGCATCTCAACGCCCGCATGGATTCCACCGGCGCGTAGGGAAGACTGGACAAGGCTGCGCTTGGAGTAATAACGCCCCTGTCATTGTCCGGCGCGTGCGCAACGTAGCCATATGGGCCGTGGCCCGAGGTTAGTCCCCAGCAATCGGGGCCATAGCCGGAATGCCCGTGCGGGTTGCGAGCGCAATGTGCGTAATTGATGCGAGTATGGGCCACATTCTGTTGCCAGTAATGCGCATATCGGTCCCTCAGGCGCCGGGGGTCGAGCCCGCAGAATGAATACTGGGCCAAAAACAGGGGCCCTCCATAGTCCGGCCCAAGTGGAAGCGTCGTGCCGTAGAAACTCTTCCCGTTGCACATCTGGCCGTCGCGGGCGAACCCCCGGTGATAGGCGCTGGCCCTGATCGGGTGGGTGTCAGAGCCAGCTGCCAGCACATAAGGCAGCAGTCCTTCGTTCCATCCCGAGACGGGGCAATTCATCGCCCACCCGCAGCCAGGACTCCAGTGCCAGTAGAGCATTTCCTCGTCGCGGCAGTACCACTTCCATTCGATTGCTCGCCACAACCGACCGATCTGCTCTCGCAAGCGCACTTCCGCGACAGACTTTCGGCTGAAGTACTGGCGCGCACAAAACAGGCCTTGGAACAACAGGGCCGTCTCCACGCAATCACCACCGTCGTCGTTGCGAGCGAAGCGGATGGTCTTCCCGCTCCGGCCATTGACGAAGTGTGGAAACATGCCGTGATATCGGCTGACCTTTTCCAGAAAAAGGGTTATGCGGCTCAGATGCTCGATCGCGTCATCGCGAGCGATCCAGCCGCGTTCGACGGCCACGATCATGGCAATCACCCCGAAACCCGTGCCGCCTATGGCAGCGAGGTCATTCTCGGACCGGGGCGCAAGCCGCTGTCGGTCGCGCGCCATGCCGCTTGCGGGGTGCGCGCCGTCCCAGAAATATCCGAACGTCTGACGCTGCACAATTTCCAACAGCGCTTCGTCTGCCAGGTCACTGAGGTCTTTCATCCGTTGGGGCGTCGGGAAGGGGCTGCATCAGGGAAGTGGGCGTGGATGATAGTCGTTTGCGGGCCGTCTGGCCAAAACTGGGGATCTCTGTCCCCGGTGCCAGTCGAGGAAAGGCCCTACCTGGAAAACGCGCCAGCGCGTGCTTCAAAGATCGGGATCGCCATCCGCTACCGCGTCTTGTCGAGCAGTGCTGATAGGTAGTGTTCAGCCGCTGAAGACTGCGCCTGCGCAATCAAGCCGCGTTCAGCGCTTTGTTCGGCAAGCATCGACATGGCGGGCGGGACGAGTTCTGCAAAGATGAGAAGAGCCAGAAAAGCGCAGGAAAATTTCACAATCAGCAACAAGACAACGGGCGTTTGATCCTGAGAGTTCATGGCGCGCCTTCGCAATCTCTAACAAGCAGCCAACTCACGGGCTTACATGTAGCCGGCGAAGCCCCGAAGGCTGGAATAGTAAACGCTTACATGAACCTGTCAACGGCTCCTGAATGATGCGCCGTTGCACCGCCAAGCTCCGAAATCGCGAGATGCGTCCAACAAGTTTGTGGTATCTGTTGCGTGCGGCATTGACCACCGCCGCGGTTAACGGGCCGCTGGGATCCGATGTGATTGCTCCGCACTTTCAGTTTCGACTGGCGATATGAAGCGCAGCGGTTCCAGCTAGTGCAAACATGGCTGCCAGCAGCAGGTAGATATTGGCCAGGGAGGTTGCCTCGGCCAGCGTCCCAAAGCTAGGCGCCGCAGCAAGCGCGATTAGATACCCGGTCGCGAACACGACGACGATGCCGGATGCGCCGCCGCGTCGTCCTGCCATGCTCAGCAACGTGGGGAAGATATTGGCCACGCCGATGCCAAGCAGGACAAAGCCCGATAGCGCTATTGGTGCGACCTTGGCGAAGGCCACGATAGCAAGGCCGATGATTGCAAGGCACGCCGAGATCGCAAGAAGTTGCCTTTCCCCAACCGAGGTCCTCACGCGATCGCCAGCCAGCCGGCAGAGCGCCATTGAACTTGCAAATGCGCCATATCCCACCCCCGAGTAACCGAGATCCAGCGCAAGATTGCCAGTAAGGTAGAGAGGGCTCCAGTCACGGACCGCTGCGTCTGTCGACATGCACACCCCAGCAAGCAGGCCGGCGACGATGAGCAACCACTTGGCGCTGAGTGGCCGGGCTGCCACCGTCCCGTGAGGTGGACCTGCGGCAAGGAGCTTGCCTTGGTTCGCCTCAAAAAGCGCCGAAAGCAACACAACGGCAATCAATGCGCCAAGAGAGCCTCCTGCATTCTTGACAAGCAGGCCTCCCAGAACCGCTCCGGTAAGGCCGCCGAGGCTCCACATGGCGTGGAAAGAGGACATAAGGGCTCTCTCGGAGGAGCGCTCAGCCTCAACGGCCTGCGCGTTCATGGCGACGTCCATGGTATTGCCCGCTAGTCCAAGAACCAGCAGGACGAGGGCGAATACGAAAGGGACATGCGTGAACGTGGCCAGGACGACCGTCGTCAGAAGTATCGGGCCTGCGACGCGAACCACCTGTCTGCTGCCAAAACGCGCAATCAGAGATCGACTTGCCAGCATGGCCAAAAGCGAGCCGACGACAATCATGAACAGTGACCAGCCGAATTGGCTTTCAGATATGGAAAGGCGGGCCTTGACCGTCGGTATGAGCGAAGACCATGTGCCGAAGGCACTGCCGTGTACGAAGAATGTCGAAAAGATCGCCGTGCGGCTCCTGCTGGCATTTGGAGACGCGACGGCAGCCTGCCCCGAGGAGCGTATCGGACTTTCCAACAAGGTCTGGTCTCCGGTGACGTGTCGCGCAATCAGCGACACCGTCGATCGTTCGAAAGGCTCGATCGACCTCTGTCGTAACGGCTCTTTCTAATCGCACCTACAGCGGATAAATCTGATTTGTAAAGGTTTTCATTATGGCGAAGCGCGCGACTCGAAGGCGCTTGGCGATCCTTCTCGACGAACAGCTCAGCCGTCGTCGCCGCGGGCAGGGCAGCTGGCCGTGCTGATACAAGTGCGCCCCTACTTTGGGCAAATGATCAGCGCGCCGGTCTTTGCATGCTGGCTGCGGTAGATCTGGGCCGTTCGCTCGGTGGTGCGCTTTGCCTCCGCGCACAGCAGATCGAAAGCTTTGGTCAATGGAGAGCGGACGGCAGATGGCTGGGACAGATGGACTACGTCAACTTAGCTCCCTCTCTAACAAACCGTTCGAAAACATATTGCTTTGCACCACGAACGCTTTCTTCGAGTGAAGAGCCGAGGGCAAGAAAGGCCGCGACAGCGGTGGAGAGCATGCAACCGGTACCCCTCATCCTGTGCTTCAGGCGCGCTGCTTCGAACCGGATGGCCGGACCGTCTGGTGGAAGAAGCAGGTCAACCGCTTGCGATCCCTGCGCATGTCCGCCCTTGACCAGCACCATGGTTCCAACATTGCTGGCTAGTCGCTTGCCCTGCTGGCAAGCGGCTTCTTCGTCCAACGCCAGCACAGAGCGAGTCAGCGCAGCCAATTCGGCGAGATTAGGCGTGACCAAGCGGCAGGCCGGCATCAGATCGCGACGAAGCGCGTCGATTGCGTCCGCCTCCAACAACAGCCGTCCCGAAGTCGAGGCCAGCACCGGGTCGATGACGATCGGGACTGGGCGGTTGTCCGCCAGTACAGAGCAGACTGCCTCGATTGCCGCCTCCGTCCCCAGCATGCCGATCTTGACGGCCGCGACCCGGCTGGCGGCAAAGGCAGTGCGCATCTGGGCGGCGATAAGGTCCGGCGGCATATGCTCGATGTGCTCGACGGCAGAATGCGTCTGTGCGGTAACGGCCGTGACGGCGAGACAGCTGCGGAGGCCAAAGGCGGACACGGTGTCGACATCGCGGGCTATCCCGGCCCCCCCGCTGGAATCCGAGCCCGCGACTATCAGCACGTGTTGGGTCATCGCCATGGGGCCGTGGCCGCCAGCCATTCCAATGTACGTGCCTCGGGATGAACGTTGCGGGTTATGTCGGTCACGACGGCGGCGCTTGCGGCTCCTTGCGCGAAGACACCGGCAATCCGCTCGACGGTGAGTCCGCCTATGGCCACGAGCGGAAGCCTGCCGATGCGCTGCTTCCACAGCGTGATGCGGTCCAGCCCTTGGGGGGCCCATTTCATTGCTTTGAGAATGGTCGGATAGATCGGCCCAAGCGCGACATAGTCGGGCTTGGCTTGCAACGCGGTCTCGAGTTCGGCCTCGTCGTGGGTGCTTAGGCCGAGCTTCAAGCCCGCCCTGCGGATCGCTTCCACATCGGCCTCGGCCAAGTCTTCCTGGCCGAGATGGACGAAATCGCAATCCTCTTCGATCGCGATACGCCAGTAGTCATTGACGATGAGCTGGCAGCCATGGCCTTCACATATCCCCTTCGACACCCGGATCTCTCGGCGCAGCGAAGCTTCGTCGAGGTCTTTGATACGTAGTTGCACCAGCTTCACGCCAAGCGGCACAAGACGTTCGACCCAGGCGGCGGAATCGACGATCAGGTAGAACGGATCGAGTTTCATGAGAATGCCGCCATCCCGATCACCGGAGTGGAGGGGACGGCCACGTCACGCGGCTCAAGCGGGCCGGCACAATAGGCCTGGCGACCAGCCTCGACCGCCTTGCCGAAGGCTGCCGCCATGGCGATTGGATCGCCGGCCTTGGCGACTGCTGTGTTGAGGAGCACCGCGTCGTAGCCGAGTTCCATCGCGGCCAGCGCATGCGACGGTCTGCCGATGCCGGCATCGATGATAAGCGAGACGCCGGGGAAATGACCGCGCAGGCTCCGCAACGCCTCGGGGTTCTGCGGTCCACGCGCCGAGCCGATCGGTGCGCACCAGGGCATCAAAAGCTCGCAGCCGGCGTCGAGCAGCCGCTCGGCGACAACCAGATCATCGGTCGTGTATGGGAAAACCGCAAAGCCTTCGGCGTTGAGGATCCTCGCGGCTTCCACCAATCCGAAAACATCCGGCTGCAGTGTATCGTGGTTGCCGATCACCTCGAGCTTGATCCAGTCCGTGCCGAACACCTCACGTGCCATTCGGGCCGTCGTCAGCGCCTCCTTGACCGAGTGGCAGCCGGCGGTGTTGGGCAGGACGCGAACGCCAAGCGACTGGATAAGCGACCAGAACTGGCCGCCTGATTTGCCGCCCGCGCTCTCGCGGCGCAGCGATACAGTTACGACCTCGGTGCCCGACGCCTTCACGGCCTCGGCCATCACGGCAGGCGACGGGTAAAGCGAGGTGCCAAGCAGAAGGCGCGACGAGAGTTTTTGTCCATAGAGTTCAAGCATTGGATCACCCTCCCTGCATCGGAGACAGGATCTCGATGCGATCACCTTCGGTCAGTCGGCAGCGGTCGCGCTCCTTGGCCGGAACAACCTCGCCATTGAGGGCTGTGGCGAGCCAGCCACCCTCATAATCGAGTTCGGTCATAAGCGCGGCAAGCGTCTCGGCCGCAACATCACGGTTCTGGTTGTTAATGATGAGCTTCAAGAGAAAACTCCTTTGGTGCGCGGTTTCCCAGGATCATGTCAGCCGCCAGTCGGGCCATCGCCGGCGAAAGCAGAAAGCCGTGGCGGTAAAGGCCATTTATGCGAAGACGCTTTCCGTCTCGCTCGACCCGTGGCAGGTTGTGGGCGAAGGCGGGACGCACCCCGGCGGCTGTTTCGACCAGTTCAGCCTCGCCGAAGGCCGGATGTAGGGCATAGGCGGCACCGAGCAGCTCCATGGTGGATCGCGCGGTGATCGGGCCCGCGGCATCGCTTTCGATCATCGTCGCGCCAACCATGAAGAGGTTTTCAGGGCGAGGCACCACGTAGATCGGGATGCGCGGATGCAGCAGACGAACGGGCCGGGCAAGCGAGATATCGCCTGATCGTAGAATGAGCATCTCGCCGCGGACGCCGCGCAGCTCCGGCCGCCTGTCGGCGATACCGGTGCAGTCGATCTCGTAGTTCGGTACGGTCGCGACAGCGCTGCGGCCGAATTCGAGCCTAACGCCCATGCCGATCAGCTTGTCGCGAAGCGCAAGCAAGACCTTGCGCGGGTCGAGATGCGCCTCCTCGCCGAAGAACAAGCCGCGCCGGAACCGGCCGGCGAGGGCGGGTTCCAGCGCAGCGATCTCATTGGCGTCGACCGGCCTGAAGCCGGATGTGCGGCGGCCGAACCGGTCCAACTCACCGGCATCGCGTGCAGGCGCCACGACCAGGGTGCCCCTGCGCGAGACATGGCCGGGCAATGCTGCGTCCCACCAGTCGGCCGCGCCGCGTCCGAGCGTGAGCACCGCCTCTTCGGCGCTCTCGCGTTCGCACCAGGGCGCGAGCATGCCGCCGGCTTGCCAGGAGGCATTGCCGGCGATCTCCATCCGCTTCTCGGCCACTATCACATCGGTGCCGCGCGTTGCCAGTTCGTGCGCGAGCGTCAGCCCGGCAACGCCCGCTCCGCGGATGAGCACCTTCATGGCGTGTCCGTGCGCTCCGGGGCGCGGTCGACGGGCATGTAAAGATCGCCGCCGTCCTGGTACTTCGCCGCCATGGCCGCGAGCCCTTCCTTCTGCGCTTCCGCGCGGATGTCGTGCGAGATCCGCATCGAGCAGAATTTGGGGCCGCACATGGAGCAGAAATGCGCCACCTTGTGTGCTTCCTTCGGCAGGGTTTCGTCGTGGAAGGCGCGCGCCGTCTCGGGATCGAGCGACAGGTTGAACTGGTCCTCCCACCTGAACTCGAAGCGCGCGCGAGACAGCGCGTCGTCCCTGACTTTGGCGGCCGGATGGCCCTTGGCGAGGTCTGCGGCGTGAGCGGCGATCTTGTAGGTGATGACGCCGGTCTTGACGTCGTCGCGGTCGGGCAGGCCGAGATGCTCCTTCGGCGTGACGTAGCAAAGCATCGCCGTTCCGAACCAGCCGATCATCGCCGCACCGATGCCGGATGTGATGTGGTCGTAGCCCGGCGCGATGTCGGTGGTGAGCGGCCCCAGCGTGTAGAACGGCGCTTCGCCACAGACTGCGAGCTGCTTGTCCATGTTTTCCTTGATCTTGTGCATCGGCACGTGGCCGGGGCCTTCAATCATCACCTGGCAGTCCTTGGCCCAGGCGATCTTGGTGAGCTCTCCAAGCGTTTCCAGCTCGGCGAACTGGGCTCGGTCGTTGGCATCGGCGATCGAGCCGGGGCGAAGACCGTCGCCGAGCGAGAACGCCACGTCATAGGTACGGCAGATGTCGCAGATCTCCTCGAAATGCTCGTAGAGGAAGCTCTCCTTGTGGTGGTGCAGGCACCACTTGGCCATGATCGAGCCGCCGCGCGACACGATGCCGGTGACGCGGTCGACGGTGAGCGGAATGTAGGGCAGCCGCACGCCGGCGTGGATCGTGAAATAGTCGACGCCCTGCTCGGCCTGCTCGATCAGCGTATCGCGATAGACCTCCCAGGTCAGCGCCTCGGCAATCCCGCCGACCTTCTCCAGTGCCTGGTAGAGCGGCACCGTGCCGATCGGCACCGGCGCGTTGCGCACGATCCAGTCGCGGATGTTGTGGATGTTGCGGCCGGTCGAGAGGTCCATCACCGTATCGGCGCCCCAGCGGATCGCCCACACCATCTTCTCGACCTCTTCAGCCATCGACGAGGTGACGGCCGAATTGCCGATATTGGCGTTGATCTTGACCAGGAAGTTGCGGCCGATGATCATCGGCTCGCTCTCGGGATGGTTGATGTTGGACGGGATGATGGCGCGGCCGCGCGCCACCTCGTCGCGCACGAATTCCGGCGTGACGAAGTCCGGGATCGCCGCGCCGAAGCTCTCGCCATCGCGTTGAAGTTTCGAACGCAACTGCTCGCGGCCGAGGTTTTCGCGGATGGCGACGAACTCCATTTCCGGCGTGATCATGCCGGCGCGTGCGTAGGCAAGCTGGGTGACGGCACGGCCGCCAGTGGCGCGCAACGGCCTGTTGCGCACCGGGAACTCCGGCGTCAGGCGATCAGCCGAGACGAAGCCGTTGTCCTCGGGCCTGATCGTGCGGCCCTCGTAGCGCTCGACATCGCAGCGTGCCTCGATCCACGCCTCGCGCAACCGCGGCAAGCCGCGCTCGATCTCGGTCTTCCCCGTCGCGTCGGTGTAGGGACCGGACGAGTCGTACACCGTGACCGGCGGTTCGCCGGCGCTCGGATGAACCGAGATCTCTCGCATCGGGACACGCAGGCCCGGGTGAAGTTGGCCCGGTTTGTGGACTTTCTTCGAAGCGGGCAATTCGCCGACAGTGACGGTCGGGGTGTGGGCATTCATGAGTGAGCCTCCTTGCTCGAGTGCAACGGAGACCCAGTCCACGCGAAGAGGAGGAAGTGACGCTTCGCCTGGAAGACGGGCACTGCCCGAATACCGAAGCCGGATTGCCGACCCGCGAAACCTCGCACCGTCCCTACGCCAGTATGAACTGGATCAGGTTCAACGGGTCACTGCGCGCAATAGCAGTATCTCAGCCCCTTGCCGGGACTCCCCTGGTGAGGCGCTTAAGATGGACGATGGGAGGTCGCGCTGTCAACGCTTGCAGCGCTTGCCGCCTTAAATGAGCCCTGCAAGTGGCCGTTGGTATGCGTCAGGGACCGCGTCGAGAAAGAAATTGCGACGAATGCCAGCGCGATGACCCCGAAGCTGGCGGCGAGCGAGGAGATTTGAGCGATCAGCCCCAGCAATCCTGGTCCCAGCAGCAGTCCGGCATATCCCATCGTCGTCACAGTTGACATGGCACGAGCAACGGACGTGCCGCTCACACGACCAGCGGCCGCAAAAAGAGTAGGCACAATGTTGGCAAGGCCGAGACCACACACCGTTAGCGCCACGAGAGCAACGGTAAGATTGCCGCCCATGAGGATTATTGCGACCACTGAAGCTGCGCAAACCACAGCGCAGTAGCGCAACGTGCGCATCTGACCGATTCGGTTGGCGATGGCATCACCGAACAAGCGTCCCATTGCCATCATCGTCGCGAATGCAGCGAAGCCGTAGGCTCCAGTGCTCTCTGCTGCACCGGATCGCGTCACGATGTAGATGGCGCTCCAATCCATCATTCCGCCCTCGGCCAGCATTCCTAGAAATGCGAGACCGCCAAGCAGGTAGAGATGGGTCTTGAAGACGCCCTGGAGCTGAGCATCCTTCGTCTCGACAGGGGCGGGAGGGGTGTGGATCCAGCTTGACTTGTTCCAACCAATCCAGGCGACGGGAGCAATCACTGCAACACCAATTCCCGTCACCCCGAGGCAGAGGTTCAGAGCGCCGCCGCGCGACAGTATTTGACCCACGACCAAAGCGCCGGCCAAGCTTCCAAAACTGAACACGGCATGGAATGACGACATTACCTGCCGGTGCAAAAAACGCTCCAACGCTGCGGCGTCAGTGTTCATCGACACGTCGAGCGTTCCAAACCCGGCACCGGCGAAAAACACAATCACAGCCAGCCAATGGGCGCTCTCGGCATAAGGGAGAGCCAACAGCGCGGCGCCGAACGTGAGCGAACCCAGTAGGCTGAGCACACTGCTTGGAACAATCGTCGCCAAGCGGCCGACATTGGTCATCATTGCGATCGCGCCGAGAGCGAAGCAAATTAAAACCAGTCCAAGCTGACCCTTATCCAGATTCATCTGAACGCTGAGAACAGGAAGGGAGGACGCCCAGGCTCCAATACCGAGGCCGCCACCCAAAAAGAAGAGGCTGCAAAACAAACGGCTATTTTGGATGGCTAGCGGGATTGTCGAAAAATCGTTCACTATCATAGCTCTCCGGCTTGGCTATATCGTCGTCCGGCTCCCGCGGGTATGCGGGCGAAGGGGGCGTCGCCGCCGCTGCTGACTAAGCCGGTCTCGATGTGCACCGATTTCGTCCCGATGTCACAAGGTAGGTATTCGGTCGTTCCGAACAATTTCGCAGTCCACCGATCGCCGACGCAAAGCGACGCAAGACTTGAACGCCTTTAGTTTGTGCTGGAGCCAACGCGCAAGGCAGAGCTACTCCATTGGGCTGGCTGGTACGACGATTGCATGGGGAGCCGGGACTCGTGTTCCGACAGATTGTGACCCGCGTGACGACTTGGGCGCGCCAGGGTTGGCGAAAGGCCAGGCTCATCTGTTGGCGGTACGAACTCGATCTCCACGAAGGTGGCCATCTAGCGCATCTCCAGGGAACGACTCCGGCCGGGTTATGTTGCCCGGATTTCCTCTCGAAGCAGTATTTCGCTAGCTGTGCGCATCATCGCGTCACAAATGGTCGTCATGCGAAATTGCTGAAATAAGGAGCAGAGACTAAACCACCCAATAAAAAGGCGCGACCAGCCGCTGCCAGTGGGAACAATGAGCGCCGTCTGCTCAAACCGTCAAGTACTTTAGAAGATCGTCAGAGCCGTCGAATCGGATACATGTAGAACATTAGCAAATGAATTGGGTGAGAAATTGGTAAATCACCAGACTCGTTTGGGAAGCATATTGGCAACGCCAGCTGCGTTATATATGTTTGTCTTCTTTGTAGCTCCTGCAATTGGGCTTTTCATATATAGCTTTTGGTCGTCCGAGGCATACCGGATCGTTCCCGATTTCCAATTTTCCAACTACTTGGATTCTCTGACGTCAGCCGTCTTTTGGAAGGTGACTTTAAACGCAATTCGGATCGGGTTGATTACCGCCACCATATCAGTCCTGCTAGCCATCCCGGTGGGTTACTATCTGGTATATGTGAGCCGTTCCCAAATTATCCTTTATCTGATTTTGATCACTTGGTTTTCAAGCTACCTGGTTCGCATCTACGCTTGGCGCACATTGCTCGGCACCAACGGCCTGTTGAATACCGTGCTTCTCGAGATGGGAATCATCCACGAGCCTGTAACGGCTTTCATTTTCAACTCTTTCGCCGTCACCATCACACTGACGCATATCTACCTGCCGTTTTGCATTCTCCTGGTGGTTTCAGCGCTGAGCGAGATCAAGCGCGACCTCGTCGATGCATCGCGAGATCTTGGCACCTCGGCGCTGGGGGCCTTCTTCCGCGTCATCGCCCCAAATGCGGCAAACGGGCTTGTCGGCGCCTTTATGCTGACATTCATCCTGGTGGCAGGCGACTATGTAACCCCACAGATGCTTGGCGGATCGTCCGGACAGACGACAGGACTCTTAATTGCGGATCAGTTCCGCAAGACCGGAAATTGGCCGCTTGGCGCTGCCCAGGCTTTTATCATGTTTGCGGTCTCCGCCACTCTCTACGTCGCGGTCATGACGATCGGGCGAGCCACGGGGATGATTGCCAAGCGACGCGGCGCTGTAGTGTTGGAGGAGGCGTAGATGCTTCTGCGGCTTGTCGTTTGGATCATCCTCGCCTTTCTATTGGCGCCGCTGGTCATCATCGTTCTTTTCAGTTTCCATGCCTCACCTGCGTTGTCGTTCCCATTCGCGGGGTTCAGCCTTCGCTGGTACCATGACCTCTTTGGCAATCAGCTGCTTATCGAGGCAGTCCTCAAGAGCCTGACCGTCGCGGCCCTGACAGCCTTGATCACCCTTTTGCTTGGCGCATCCACGTCACTTGCATGGTTGCGTTTCGGTCAAGCTGGGCGCTTCCTGATCGAAGCTTTCACGATAACGCCGATTGCCCTTCCAGGCCTGTTCGTGGGCGTGTCTCTGCTGGTGCTATTCGCGCAGGCAGGTATCCAGCTATCCACCGCTACGATTGTCATCTCGCACGTGGTCATCGCTATTCCAATTCTCGTGGTGGCGATGAGGGCGCGACTCAGCCTCTTCGATCCTTCCCTCGAGGAGGCCGCGCGGGATCTCGGCGCAAGTAGCCTGCAGACCTTCGCGAGGGTGACCTTGCCCCTGATGGCGCCAACGCTGATCTCTTCAGCGATTCTGGCTTTTGCCGTGTCCTTCGACGAGTTTGTGGTGACGTCCTTCGTTGCCGGCACCGAGACGACCCTTCCAATGTACATCTGGTCCATGATGCGCCGCACCGTCACACCGCTCATCAACGCGGTATCCACGCTCGCGCTGGCATTTTCGATCGCCATTCTCATTGCGGCCTGGGCCATTGGCCAACTTCGCCGCAATTCCTCCATTGCTGGCCGCACGATACCTTGAGGAACTAACTGACCCATGAATACCGCCCCTCCAATCATCGAGATCTCCGCCGGCAAGAAGGTCTTCGGAAACTTCACCGCGCTCAGCGATATCAACCTGTCGATTGCCGAGGGAGAGATTCTGACGCTTCTCGGGCCCAGCGGCTGCGGGAAAACAACATTGATGCGCCTCATTGCAGGCTTCGAGGCGCTGTCTTCGGGCACCTTGCGAATTGCCGGAGCAGACGTCGCGAGCATGCCGCCGGAAGCCAGGCCCGTGAACATGGTTTTCCAGCGGTACGCGCTGTTTCCCCATCTCGATGTCTTCGAGAATGTTGCCTTCGGCCTCAGGGTGAGAGGTCTGCCTAAGGACGAGATCAAAGACCGCGTTCAGAAAATTCTGCGCATCGTGCAAATGGAAAGTTTTGCCAGCCGCTACATCGACCAGATCAGCGGTGGCCAGAGCCAACGCGTAGCGCTCGCGCGAGCGCTGGTTAATCGGCCCAAGGTCCTGCTGCTCGATGAGCCGCTGGCCGCGCTGGATCTAAAGATCCGGCAGCACATGCTTGGCGAAATGAAGCGAATCCACGCTGAAACAGGCGCGACATTTGTCTACGTCACGCATGATCAGGATGAGGCAATGATCCTGTCGGACCGTGTCGTGCTCATGGAGAAGGGGCGCGTCGTTCAGGTTGATCGGCCGCGAGATATGTACGCCAAGCCCAAATCCCTGTTCGCCGCAAAGTTCCTTGGTGAAACCAATCTGTTCGATGCGCGCATCACGCAAGCCAATGGGGCCAGCGCTACCGCCGTCACAGCTTCCGGGATCCAATTTCACGCCGATGGTTTCCCAGATGCAAGCGCGCACGAAAACGTCGTGATCTCGATCCGTCCGGAGGCGCTCAGCTTCCGCGTCGAGGATTCCTTGCAGAGAGCCGAGGGAACGGTAGAGGACATCGTTTTCATTGGCAGTCGATCGTTCTACACGCTGCGCCTCGACGACCAATCGCGTGTGCGGGTCCAGGTACAAAATGACGCTCGAACTTCATTGCCGAGCCTCAACGCTCGCACATGCGTATGCTGGGATACCGCAAACGTTGTCATGCTGCCTGCAGGCTAGGCAGCAGCGGGGTTTCATCCTTCGCATAGCGAAGCAGACACTGCGACGATGGGCGGCGCCAATTTCCACCATGCGAAATTGTGAAACTGCCGCAGACCCCGGAGACTCCAACCAGTAGTCAGCTCTAAAACAGGGGAATCGAAATGAGAAAAATCTGGTCTACAAACGAAATCATGCAAACCGCAATGGGTCGCCGGGCGTTCCTGGGAGGGGCTGCCTCCCTAGCCGGCAGCGCTGTGCTGGGCCCGCTCTTTTCAGGCGCGGCGCGAGCCGCTGGTGGCGATATCCAAATTATGGCCTGGGAGGGCTTTGAGCTTACCGATGAACTTGCCGAGTGGCGAGCAAAGAACGAGGTCAATGTTCAGGTCAGTGCGATCGGCAATCAGGACGATGTCACGACCAAGTTCAGCGTTCCTAATCCGCCGCCCTTTGATGCGGCCGAATACAATCAAGGATACGCTGACCTCTATATTGACATTCTCAAAATCACAAAACCCCTCGATAGGGCCCAGCTCTCGAACTACAGTAAGGATAACCTCTTCGACGTCTTCTATGAGAAGCCGACCTGGTTCAGGGACAGCAAGCTATTCGGCGTGCCATATCAATGGGGACTGAACGCGCTCGTCTACAACCCGGCTCTGATGGCAAAGCCCGAATCCTACGAGGATTTGCTCAAGCCCGAGTTGAAGGGCAAGATCGCTCTCGTAGACGATACCCTGGCTACTTGGCCAATTGCCGCACGTATGGCCGGGTTGGGCGATAAGTTTCCGAATGTCACGCACGACGAGATGAAGGCTATTTTCGCTAATTTGACCAAATATCGCGACCAGTCGCGAACCATCAGCCTCACCTACGGCGATCTGGTATCACTATTCGTTTCCGGAGAAATTGCGGCCCTGTTCTGCGGCTGGACCGGAATTCCTGTTGAAACAGCCAAGCAGAACTTCAAGACCGAATATACAATCCCGAAGGAGGGGGCTGGAACTTGGTGCGATGCCTGGTTCACCCCGCCGGCCGTGGATAATCCTGAAGCAGCGCATGCCTTCATCAACATGGCGATCTCGCCCGAGGTTCAGGCCAAGGTGGCGGCGCGCAACGCCTCCGGAGTGGTATCCTCCAAAGCCGTAGACCTGTTGCCTGCCGAAACGAAGGCGCTGTTCGACTATTCTGACGTTCCCGGCATCTTCAAGTCGTCGCCGCTCTTGGGCATCCCGCCGCTGAAATCGGACACGTTCGCCACCTATGCCGACTGGGTGGCCGCCTGGAATGAGTTCAAAGCCGGCTAACGCAACCCGCAATTGTTGCCACCCAAAAAGAAGGCGACGACCGAGAGGTCGTGCCTTCTCTTTTTTGAACACTTTGCGCGGCACGATAGGTGCTCTGTCACCTGATGGCTTACGAGGATGGCGGCTGCGGCGCTCGCCCATCCTTGTAAGCCTTAGCATCGACTTTGTCTAAAACCTCGGAGCTAGGGCGTGCCGGGAAAAAGGACTTTGCGGACGAGCCGCTGTAGGCGCGACAAAATAGGCGGTTTGCGCGATCCTACTTTCCTTGCTTGATGAAATCCGCTGTTCTTTCGCCGATCATGATGCAGACTGCGTTGGGGTTGCCTGAAATGAGGGTTGGCATGACGGATGCGTCGGCCACGCGTAGACCCTCGAGACCGTGAACGCGGAGCCTTGGGTCCACGACCGCCATATCGTCATGGCCCATGCGGCAGGTGCCGGCGGGGTGAAGCGCTGCATGCGCGGCCTCTTGGCAGAACCTTCTTACTTGGATCGGCGTCGTTGTTCCGGCAGAGGGGATTTGCCTCGATGCTACGTAGCGCCGGATGGCCGGCTGCTCCATGATGTCGAAGGCCCCCATGGTTCCTTCAACCACCGCATCGAGATCATAGGGGTCGGAAAAATACCGCGGCGCAACGCGCGGGTTGTCATAAGGATTGGCGCTTTTGAGAGTCACTTCCCCTCGCGACCGAGGCCGGATCTGCCCGAGGTTTATCGTGCAGCCGTTTCCGCCAGGGACGGCGTCGATCCCTTCCTCAATGCCCGCCCCCACGACCATGAAATATTGGACATCCGGGATCGCTTCGCTCGTATTGCCCCACCAGAACGCCCCGCCTTCGATCAGGTTCGAGGAAGCCGGGCCATCCCTGAACAGCAGATAGTTCAGCCCAGCCGCGGCTTTCCAGAGCGGCTTCTTGTATTTGTCGTAGCTGTGGGGCCCGTTCAACTGATAGACGAGCGATATCTCGATATGGTCCTGCAGGTTCTGTCCGACACCCGGCAGATCGGCAGCCACAGGAATTCCATGTCCGCGCAAAGCGTCGGCCGGGCCGATTCCCGACAACATCAGCAATTTCGGCGAGGCAATCGCACCCGCCGACAGGATGACTTCGCGATTGGCCATCAGCACCCATTTGCGCCCCTTCGCCACATACTCCACCCCGACGGCCCGCCCCTTCTCCACGATTATACGCGTGACCCTCGAACCGGTTCGGACCTGGAGATTAGCTCGGCGGCGAGCGGGTTTGATGAATGCCGTTGCGGAGCTGCTGCGGCGGCTGTTTTTGGCTGTGATCTGGTATAGGCCGCAGCCGGCCTGGTCACCCGAATTGAAATCAGGATTATAAGGCAGCCCAGCCTGCTGGCACGCCTGCAGCCAGGCCCGTGTGAGGGGATGAATGTGGTCGATGTCGGAAACACCCAGCGGTCCGCCTACGGCGTGGGCGTGGTTACAGAACCGGTTGTTGTCTTCAGACCGCAGAAAGAATGGCAACACATCATCATAGTTCCAGCCATCGGCGCCGAGCGCTTCCCAGCGTGCGTAGTCGGACGGGGCCCCGCGTATGTAGATCATGGCATTGACTGAACTGCCACCGCCCAGCACTCGGGCCTGGACCATGGTCGGCTGCTGGCTGCGCGTTTGTGCTGCAGTGGGCTCCCAGTCAATCCGTTTCAAGAGCGACCCTTGCGCGGTCTTGTAGTAGGCACCCGGTATGTGGATGTATGGGTTGAAATCGCGCGGTCCCTCCTCCAACAGAAAGACCGAGGCATCAGGATCTTCAGAAAGCCGCGCGGCGATCACGCATCCGGTCGAGCCGCCGCCAACGACTATGTAATTACAGCTTGTCTGCATAATTTCATTCCGCGGTCGGATCCCCAAGAGCGCCGAGCCATACGTTGTCATGGGGACGAAATCCTCTGATCGAACTCCAGCGTGCGGTCCGGTGCAGACCCATGCCGGATTTGGCGCGGCAGATCTCCATCTCCTTTTGAACATCGATAGGACGCTATGTCGGAGTTGGCCCTGCCAATCTCGCACAGTAGGCAAGCATCGAGGCCGCATGACAAGTTCGCAACATATGGAACATGGAAGCAAGGTGACGCGCCGAGCGAGAAAGTTTGCAGTGGTGTCGGCGCTCGGCGGCTTGCGTAGCCGGCGCCGTGCCAACCAATCTCCCGACGACCCCGACTGCCAGGTCGGCCTTGCCGCATCGGTACCCAGCGGCGCTTCGCGATGTGGCGCAGAATCGACATCAAGTTGCGACAAGAATCGTCTGGACGCGCACTTCTTTCGGCTCCCGCATTGTGGTGTGGTCGGGGCAGGTAACCCTGATGATGGACGACAAAACCGTGCCGAACCAGACGAGAGACCTTTCGTTTGCCGACGACTTCATCTTCGCCAAGCTCGTCGAAGATGTCCGTGACTATCCCGTTGACGATGCTGTCGTTGTGAACATCAGTCCCAGCGCGATGATCACCGGGGACGAGCATCCGGCGATCGTGCCTGCCTGGAAGTCGACATGGCTGAAGGGCGGGCAAATCAAGTTCGCGGAACGGGCGGCGCTTCTGAAGGTGCGAAAAGCCACCAATCTTGGCGGCTGCATGTTCCGCGGCTGGGACTGGCTAGGCAATCGAATCAAGAGCTTCCCACGCGATACGCCGCTTTTCATTTCCCCGCAGGATGAGATCGGTACGGTGAGCACCGATCCTCTGGTATTCACCAATGAGCGCGTAGCACCGGGATCGCCCCAGACGTTCACTCTCAAGTTGAACCTTTGGTGGTCGCCGGGAGACACTGACTGCTTCATCCACAATGAGCACCGCTTCCTTGAAACACATACACAAATCCACGGCTCCGGCCGGATGCAGAAGTTTCGACTGCGGGACGAAACCACAATTTATGAAGACGTGGTGATGCCGGTCGGTTATTCGCATGACCCCTTCTGCAGGGTCACCGGCAAGAATGAGTGGACCTACCCTTGGCACCGCTACTACGCGGATACCGATTCTGTGTGGCTCGCCGTAGAACTCCACCCCTGATCGCTTCGGACCAGTCTCTGGAAATCGTTGACGCGCCTCGCGACGGTCGGCGATCAAGCATCGGCGCCGAGATCTGTTCGAACTGGTTAAGCGGCGGGCTTCTCAACCGAGTTGGTTAGAGTGAAGGAAAGAACATGAAGCTCGACAGCATGCGTGTTGAGGGGACTGAAAACGGCATCGCGGCGATTGAGGACAACTCGGTGCGGCTGCGGGCCAAAGCGAAGACGGACTGGTTCTTCGCTCCGAGCGGCAAAAGCCGGGTCGCGAATGTCACGCGAGTGGTGCGCGAGATCGACGAGCAGCATTTTGCACTGTCTGCTAGGGTTTCTGTCGAATTCGCGTCCGCTTACGACGCTGGCGCGATTTTCATCGCATGTGACGATAACAATTGGGCAAAGATTGCGTTCGAATTTTCCGCCGCGCGCAAGCCGACCATTGTGAGCGTGGTGACTCGCGGCACATCCGATGATTCGGACGGACCCCGTCATTTCGGGGACCATGTGTGGCTACGCGCTTATTGCGATGGAGAAACAATCGCGTTCCATTTTTCGGAAGACGGCAAGTACTGGAATTTCCTGCGCTGGTTCACTCTGCCCGGCGTCGAAAGGCGGCCGGTGCGTATAGGACTGGGCGTTCAATCGCCGACTGGCGAGGGGACGACCGCTGTTTTTTCGGACGTCCAGCTTTCTGTGGCCAAGATCAGCGATCTGCGCAACGGACAATAGCTGACCATAATTGGCCGTTGACTACAGCGGCTCAGCCCGCTTGGTCCCTCATCATCGATTTCGATCGGGACCAACGGCGACCGACTTTATGGCCTCCGCGTTCCCTGCCAAGGCGCCAGTGATGCGAGGTGGCAGGACGCCAGTAATCGTGGTCCGAGTGGTTACGGATGTAACGCAACACGTTTTCGGGATGGTCCGTTCCAGTTCGCAAGAAAAAGCGATCCTTACGGATCGACCTCGAGCGCGGTCGCCGCACCAAAATGCAAGCCGCCTTGGCTGCGCACCTGGCTCGATGCCAATTCGCAGCCGCGAGTTGCGGGCTTCGCCACAACGATCGGCATCCGACCGCGCTTGTCGCCCGTGGCGGCTTTTGAACCCCACGCAAATCAATGCGTTCTGACGCGCGAACGGGTCCGGCCGACTGAAAACAGCAGCGGCAGGCCGGTCTTGTTCATTCGAAGCCACCGCTGCGAAACGCTCTTGACAACTTCAGCGCTTCGCGGGATGTTCATTCAGTAATAGTTACTTTCACTGAGTGAAATAAGGATTGGCAATGGCAACTGTGCTTCAAAAAGACGAGATCAAGGGGATCATCCCGCCGCTCGTCTCGACCTTCAGACCCGATGGTGATCTCGACCTGGAGCTGTTCAAGGGTGAGCTTCGGTTCATGGAAGGCGCTGGCATTCACCTTGCCGTGGTCGGCGGAAGCACCGGTTCGGGGGATGAGCTTTCCGCAGAAGAACTCGGGCTCTTGGTCGAAACAGCCACGGCCAACAGCAAACTGCGCGTAATCGCTGGGATCATCACGACCACCACCCGCGACGCCATAAAGCGTGGTCTGCTCGCCAAGCAGGCCGGCGCCTGCGCGCTGATGCTTGGCCCGCCAATCTACAATACCCCCTCGGGGGATGGGCTGGACAAGTTCATCCAAGACGTCGGGAGGGCGACCTCTCTGCCCATTATCTACTACAACCATTTCTTCAACCCGCCGGCGGTCATGCAGCGCGTTGCCCGTCTGCCCGAGGTCATCTGCGTGAAAGAAGTGGCGCTGGAGCCGGTGACGGAACTGGTCCAGACGGTTGGCGACCGCGTGGCCATCGCTGCCGGCGCGGACAGCGTGAACATTGCGAGCTTTCTGTTCGGGGCGCAGGCCTCGATCTCCGGCATCAATACGGTCATTCCAAAGCAGTACGGGGAAATCTTTGCCGCGCACACCGCCGGCGATTACGTCCTCGGCCGCAAGCTGACGGACAAGATCGCACCTCTTGCAAGGGAGATGACCAAGAGCGTCAATTTCCCTGCCCGTATCAAATTCGCCATCAACGCCCAGGGCCGCAAGGTGGGTGAACCGCGCAAGCCCAATGGCGACCTGGCCAAGGAGGATCAGGAAAACATCCTGAAGGCCCTGAAGCATGCCGGACTGCTCGCCTAAGCCGTTAGCGGCGGCAACCTGTCCGTTCGTCGAGTAAATAAGCCAAAGCAAACCATCAAAACAGAGGGAATAAGGAAATGAGGAAGGACGTGTATCCCCCCAAGGCAGGTTCGACGCTTATCGGGCGGCGCGATGTGCTGAAGACAGGCTTGTTGTTGGGCACCGGCATAATGCTTGCCGGGGCGGGCCTTCGCCCGGCCCTGGCCGACGAACCGAAGCGGGGAGGGACGCTCCGCGTCGGCCTAGGCGCAGCCGGGGCGAAATCGTCGCTCAACCCCTTCATCTCGACAGGCGATATGGATTTCGCAGTCGCTCAGTCGATCTTCGACCGGCTCACCGACTTCGACAAGGATGGCAATCTCTACAACAAGCTGGCGGATGACTTCACTCACAACGCCGAGGGCAACGTCTGGAAAATCAAGCTCAAGAAAGGTGTGGTCTGGCATGACGGCGCGCCTTTCACGGCCAAGGACGTCGTCTACACCATCCAGTACATTCTCAATTCCGACAACAAGGCCGACGCCTATCCCAACCTGGCGCCGCTCCTGGAGCCGAAAGGGGTGCGTGCACTCGATCCCCATACGGTCGAAGTTGCGTTGAAACAGCCCTATGCGCTGCTTCCGCAAGTGCTGGGCAGCAAGGTCATGTTCCTCATGAAGGACGGCACGACCGATTTCGACAAGCCGATCGGGACCGGGCCCTTCAAGTTCGTGTCGTGGTCCCGCGGCCAGCGGGTGACGCTCGCGCGCAGCGATAACTATCGCACACCGGGCCAGCCATATCTCGACGGTGTCGAATTCATCGCGATCAACGACCCGACCGCGCGAATGAACGCGCTGGTGGCCGGCCAGGTCGATGCCGTGGCTCAGCTCGATGGAAGTCTTGCGCGCCTGATTGAAGCAAATCCCGCACTCACCCTGCTGCGCTCGAAGAGCGGTGCCACGACCGACCAATTCATGATGACGAACCTGAAACCCTTTACGGACGTGCGCGTCCGCCAGGCGTTCCGGCTCATGATCGACCGCCAGCAACTGCTCGACAACGCACTGTCGGGATATGGCAGGATTGGCAACGACCTGCATTGCATCACCGATCCAGACTACGCCTCCGAGCTGCCGCAACGCGCTTACGACCCGGATCAGGCGAAATCTCTGCTCAAGCAGGCGGGCTTTGACAACAGCCAGGCGATTACCCTCTACACCTCGGATGCCGCTCCAGGCATGCAGGCGTCGGCTACGCTCATCGCCAACCAGGCCAAGAAGATCGGCGTCAATATCGAACTTCTGGTCGTGCCGCCCGACAGCTACTATTCCGGGCCGAACTTCAAAAAGACGCAGATGGGCAGTTCGGATTGGGGACAGCACACTCTCGAATCTCAATTCGGGCAAGGCTATGCGAGGGGGGCCTACTGGAACGAACCGGATTGGACCAGCGACGAGTTCGATAAGTGGGTAAGCAAGGCGAGGACCACATTCGACGGCCCCAAGCGCCGCGAATATTACGTAGAGGCTCAGAAGGTCCTCTGGAATGAGGGAGCTTACATCATCTGGGGCTTCCGTGATCTTCTCGATGCCTCCAGCGCCAAGGTCAAGAACATCGTTCCCTCCACCCAGAGAAATCTTGGCTATTATCAGTTCGAAAGCGTCTATTTCGCGTAGGCTGCAAGCCGCCGTGGCCGGCCAGGCTGCGGTGGCACCCCTTTTGTGAAGAGTGACCTCCTTGAACAAGCCTTTGCTCCAGCTTCTTTTGACAAGAATAGCCCTGGCTGCCGTCACGCTGTTTGCCGTCTCCATCGTCGTCTTTGCCGCGACCCTATATCTGCCAGGAGATCCGGCCCGGGCTGCGCTCGGTGCCAAGGCTGATCCTTCGGCGGTTGAGGCGCTCAGGCGCGAGTTCGGCATGGACCAGCCTGCAGTCGTGCAATATGCGAGCTGGATCGGGGGCGCACTCACCGGCGACTTCGGCCGGTCGATACCGTCCGGGCGGTCAGTCTGGGAGGCGATTGGGCCGAGGGCTATTAACACCCTGATACTGACGGTCACATCGCTGCTTCTGCTGATACCGCTCTCCTTCGTGCTCGGCATTGCAGCGGCGCTCTTCAAAGACAGATTGGCTGACCACCTGATATCGGTTCCGACGATCGTGATCGTCGCCCTGCCTGAGTTCGTCATCGGCACGGTGTTGATCGTACTTTTCGCAGTTTATCTTCGTTGGCTGCCGCCGGTATCGCTGATCAACGACAGTCTCCCCCTTTCATCTCAATCGACCCTTTTCATTTTGCCGGTTCTGACACTGCTCGGCACCACACTTGCCCAGGTCGTACGGATGGTGCGGGCGGTGGCACTCGAAGTGCTGAGCGCCGAATACATCTATATGGTGCGGCTGAGGGGCATAAGCCCCGCGCAGGTATTGCTGCGCCATGTTCTTCCCAACACCATCACACCGACCATCCAGACGATCGCGTTGAACGCAGCCTGGTTGGCTGGTGGAGTGGTGGTCACCGAGTCCGTCTTTCAGCTGCCTGGCATCGGCAGCGCGCTCTCGGAAGCTGTCATCAACCGTGACATGCCGACAGTGCTCGCCATCACGCTGATCATCACCGCCACCTATGTGCTGATCAACCTGGTGTCCGAAGCGCTGATCCTTCTTCTTAATCCAAGGCTGCGCGTGGCGCGCGGTACGACCTAGTCGAAGGGATTGACCGTATGCGCCGCTCCGTCCTGCGCCTGACCTTGGCGAAGCCAGCAGCTCGCATCGCTCTGGTCCTGGTCGTCATCATCGTTGCTCTTGCTTCGCTCGGACCATTTTTCAGTCCCTACGCCTTCGATGAAATCGTCGGCGCTCCATTCGCGCCCATAACCCAGGGGCATTGGCTTGGAACCGACTTCCTTGGGCGCGACACTTTCAGTCGCTTCCTCTATGGCGGAAGGACTGTGCTCGTCGTCGCGCTTTGCGCGACAGTCGCGGCCTATATCGTGGCGGTGCCGCTTGGCATCTACTCGGGCCTGCGGCGAGGCTCGCTCGATATTCTTCTGATTGCCATTTCCGATGTGATCTATGCGCTGCCGCCGGCAATCTTTCTTCTCGTCCTTCTCGCTTCGACGGGGCCAAGCCTGCCCACAGTCATCATAGGGATCGTGATCCTGCATTCGCCCCGCATCTTCCGTATCGTGCGACTGATCACCATGGATATCTCCAAGAACGAGTACGTTGAAGCTGCCTTCGCGCGCGGGGAAAGCTGGGCCGCAATCTGCTTCCTTGATATCCTGCCCAACGTGCTGACCCCCGTCCTGGCCGACTTCGGGGTGCGGCTTTGCGGGTCGATTATTCTCTACGCTTCCCTAAGCTATCTGGGCCTGGGCCTGCCACCGCCGGCGGCCGACTGGGGTCTGATGATCAGCGAAAACCGCATTGGCATCACGATCTCGCCATGGATCGCACTCGCGCCAGCTCTGGCAATTGCTGCCTTCTCCGTTGCCGTCAACGTGCTTGCCGACAGCTTTGCGCGCTCGGTCGGTCGGTCGAAAGAGATCTGAAATGACCGAAGCAATCCCGCTCGTTGTGCAATCGCTTTTCATGCATGATCTGAACGGCCGCGAAATCGTTAGCGACGTCTCCCTTCACGTGAAGCGGGGTGAAGTCCTGGCCATCATTGGTGAATCGGGATCTGGAAAGACGTCGGTCGCCTTGAGTTTGCTAGGCTTTGCGCGGCCCGGAATGCGTATTTCGTCCGGCAAGATTTTAATTGGCGGCACAGACATCCTCTCGCTCTCGAGCCGGAGGAAACGTGCCTTCCAGGGCGGCAAAGTATCGCTGGTTCCGCAAAATCCGACGACGAGCTTCAGCCCCCGTATGTCAGTCGGCAAGCAAATGGCCGAGCTTCTTGCGGCGCACGGCCATTCGGGCACCGGCATGAAGCAACTGATGCGTGACGCGTTGCGGAGCGTCGATCTACCAGACGATGAAAAGTTTTCGAGACGCTATCCCTTCGAACTGAGTGGCGGTCAACTGCAACGCATCGCAATTGCCATGGCCTTCGTCACGTCTCCGCAGGTCATCGTGATGGATGAGCCGACCACCGGCCTTGACGTATCCACCCAGCAGACGATCCTTGAGCTGATAGCGAGGCTGGTCAAGTCCAGCAGCGCCAGCGTGGTCTACGTCACCCATGACCTTGCCGTCGTGAACGTCGTGGCCGACAGGGTAGCCGTCACGCTTTCTGGCAGGATCGTCGAGCAGGGGAGCCGCAAGCAGGTTTTCGTCGAACCGAGCGCCGATTACACGCGCATGCTGCTCGACGCCATTCCACGACTGGTAACCGATGGTCCAGCGGCGGCGCCCGAGGCCGAGGGTGCAATTGAATTCCAGAACATCCTCGAGGTGAAGAACCTGCGCGCGGCTCATGGTCATGTCGAGGTCGTCCACGGCGTTTCATTCTCGGTTGGCAAAGGCGAATGCGTGGGTCTGGTCGGTGGGAGCGGCAGCGGCAAAACCACAACAGGCCGATGCGTGACAGGTTTGCATAGCAACGCCTCGGGCAGCTTGTTGTTCGAGGGCCATTCGATGCCATTCGCCGTCTCAAGCCGCTCCAAGGCAGATCTCAGCGCCATGCAGATCGTGTTCCAAAATCCCGATCGCTCTCTCAACCCGAAGGAATCTATCGCCCAGAGCATCGCTCGTGCCGTTCGCCTAACGGGACTGGCTGATAGAGCACGGGTCGGCGCCGAAGTCCGGTCGCTTCTCGACCGCGTCCGGTTACCGCAACGAGTTGCCGATCTTTACCCGGCAGATTTATCCGGAGGTGAGCGTCAACGCGTAGCCGTGGCCCGCGCGCTCGCGGTCAAACCGAAGCTTCTGGTGTGTGACGAAATCACTTCGGCTCTCGACGTGTCAGTGCAAGCGGCCGTGGTCGAGCTTCTGCTCGATTTGAAGAGGGACGGCCTGGCGATGCTGTTCATAACGCACAACCTGCCGCTGGTCTCCGAAATTGCAGAATCCATCATAATCATGAAGGACGGAAGCATCGTTGAGGCGGGACGAACGAATGACGTCCTGCGTTCGCCGAAGCACTCTTACACAGGAATGTTGCTGGACGCCGCACCGCGACTTAATTGACGGCCGGCTCGACTTGGAGCACCAAGTGACGATTGCTACGGGATTCGCTGGAACGATCTTGCCAAACGACCTGTTCACCGATGAGGAAAAAAGTGCCCGCTTCGACGCTGTCGATCGGGCGGTTGCAGTTTTGCGCGTTCTTGAGCGGTCTGACCAACCTATGTCGCTGTCGATGATCGCACGAGAGGTCGGGCTGGGACAGCCAACCACGTCACGTTATGTGGCCAGCCTCGTTGGGCATGGGCTCATCGAAAAGGTGAATGGAAATCGCTATGTTCTGGGCATTGGGCTTTATATCCTTGGGCAGAAATCACTCCACCGCAGGGACGTCAGAACGGTAGCCCACCCCTATCTGGAAACCTTGCACGAGCAGTTCAACGAGACCGTTAGCTTCGCCCTTTGGCTGCGCCGCGAGGTTGTCGTCGTGGACTGTATCGAGGCCATGCAGACGCTGCGCCAGGGAGCATCAGTGGGAGTAGTCAACCCATGGCACGCCACTTCTCTCGGAAAGTCGATTCTCGCATGGCTTGATCCGCATGAAGTGGACGTTCTGCTGAAGGAGCCGGGGCTGCCCCGTTACACGTACAACACCCTCACCACCGTCGACCAACTGCGTGCGGAATTTCCGCTTATCCGGGAGCGGGGCTATTCGGTCGACAACGAGGAGTCCGCCATTGGAGGGCGCTGCATCGGGGCACCCGTCTTCGATCAATCGGGGCGCCCGCTCGGCGCAATCAGCATCAGCGGACCAGTCGCGCGCGTTACTGACGAGGATGTCCTCTCAACCGGAGCGCGAATCGCCGAGATCGCGGGTCAGATATCCCGCGCAATGGGGCATTCGGGACGGCCATCCCGTGAGACCAGGCAATCCTGATCTGGTCTTGCTCATTGCCTTCTGAAGCCAAGCAGGCACGTCTCCCGCGATAGAACGTCCGCTGGGAAACACGACGGTCCCAAGCTGGCGCATGTCACTGGCCCGCAGCTTCCTGAACAGATTGATCTCGCTTCAGGAGGCCCCTCGTTTGCTGCCCTCCTTGAACTGTGGCGGTGCGGCGCCTCGAGGCGGCCTTAGCCACAGCCTCCGCGGCGCGAAGGGCAGCTACGCTATCTGACCCCCGTGCCAGCCAAGTCAGCCTTCGCTCCCCGGCGCTGACAAAGTCCTCGACTGCAGCAACGTGCGAATCCCCGTCGCGAACCGGCACGAGCTCGTTCTTGGCTGCATGCCGACGCATGAGCGTACCCGAAGCCTTGCCGTTCAGCGTACCGTGGGCGATCAGCGTGCCGCGATCTCCAGCCACCACGACCGTGCTTTCCAGGTCGGCGATCGCAAAACTCTCGAATGCATGAAACAGGCTGCCATCGTTCAGTTGAAACGAATAGGAGATCTGGTTGGGTCTGCCATCGGCAATAGTGCAAGTGGCCGAAACTTCACGCGGTTCTCCGCCCGTCAGGAACCTTGCAAGGTCAATGTCGTCGACTGACATGTCGAGATAGATGTCGCCTTCGCTGTCGAGATCGTCCTTTCTGCGCTTGGCCGCGGGCTTGTACGGTCCCTCGCGGGTAAGAAGGATCGATTGCACCTTCCCGATGTCACCATCCAGGATCAGTCTGCGCATGGTCTGGTGGATGGCCGACGCACGGAACGGATGATGTACCGCAAGCACTATCCCGGCGCTGTCGCACAGACGCACAAGCTCAGCGGCTACTTTGCTGTTTTCGGAGATCGGGCCGTCGCAAAGGACGTTCTTGCGAGCTTTGGCCGCAGCGGTGATGTAATGGGCCCGTCGCCTCAGACGTGCACTGACATAGGTGAACTCGACGTTAGGATCGCCCAGGGCATCCGACAGGTTGGTCGTCCATTGCGGAATATCGAGATCCTGAGCGAAATGAGCTGCATCCATCTTTCGGCGGCTGACCACCCATAACGGAGTGTGCCCCTGCGCTCTGATGCCCGCGACCATCTGCTCCGTGGCAATGGTTCCGGTCCCCATAACTGACCACCCCGTCTTGCCGTGAGTTGCCATGCCAGGCGCTCCTGATCTGGCCCTGAGTATGGGCGCATTCGCCTCTTGCAGCCAACTTCGCACCTCGTTGAAGTCTGCATTAAAGTGACGTACAGATAGCGTCTGTTCGCGTCATAGGGGAGGCGATCAAAGATGAACCACATCGCAGGGGATACTGCGGCGCTCGCGGCAAATTTGAGGACCTTGTGCGATCGCCACGGGTCTGTCGCCGCCGTTTGTCGCAAATTAAACGTCAACCGGCAACAATTTAACAAATATCTGTCCGGCGCCCATGTGCCGTCCAGCGCCAATCTGCGCACGATCGCGAATTTCTTCGGGCTGAGCGTGCCGATCCTTTTCTCCAACCCTGAGGAGTTCAGGACGCTAATTGACGGCAATTTTTTTCATGCGATGTCAACCGCGCGTCATCTGCCGGAGTTTGTCAACTTCCTGTCGAATATTGTCTTCGACGGAAGCGTGCAGGATTCGGAGATCCTGGGTGTCTATGACCGGTATCAGTTTTCGTCGATCTATAAAGGCTTCATTCTAAAATCGGCATTCTGCCTTTATCGGAATAACAATTTTCTCCAGCATTACTATATCGAGCGGTTCCCGAGCTTCGACAGGCCGGGGAGAACGGAATACGTCTTCAAGTACTACGGGTTCAGCTTCCCAGTTGCGGACCGGCTGTTTACGGCGGACTTCGAAGGCATCCAGAGCAATGAGCTCACCTTCGGCGTTTATGCCCAGGTCAAGCGAAACGCGAAGCGCTTCATGTTCGGCATCGCCAGCGGCATTGCAGCCAATGCCTTCCGGCAGCCCTATTCGACGAAGGTCGCCTTGCACTACAAAGGGCCGGGGCTGCTCCAGCGCAGTCACCTCAAGGAGCTTACCGTGATTGACCGAAGCGACCCGGGCATCCCCAGGGAGGTGCTGCAATATCTGGGCGACGGTTCGGACATGATCCAGATGTGATATGCTAACTGACTAACTGCATTACTCGTCGGCTCTATGCTCGGCCTTGGGCGAACCCGACTTTGCTCCCGGGTCAGTCGCTTTTGCCGATCTGTCCATGTCTCGGATTGCCAACAAGCCGATCACGGTGTGATTGGTGCCCGAGACGTATCAGACCCTGCAGGTGACAGCAAAGAGAAGGCGGGCAACTGGTTGCCCGCCTTTCAATGTGACGAAAGTCCTGGGAGGACATCAGACGAGCAACAAACCCTCAGACTCAACTCGCCGATGGAGGCTGGAGCCCAATTCGCTGCTGTTCTTTATATGCATGAGTTACTCCCTGAGCCTGTGGGGGCGCAACTTCGCACGGACAAGGTTTGTGAAGCGACAATATGCATGACGGGCGCCTTCTAACGTCAGCTGGAATCGGACTTCCATGTCCAACGGGTATTTGCGTCATCGCAACAGAGCGCCGGCAGGTGATGGCAAGCCGATAGCCGGACCGCCCAAAACCTGCATGAGCAATCAGAGCTATTGTGTCCACTATGAAAATGGCCGGCAAAGCTGTCGGTTCTTGCAGTGAGTTTCCGGCAGTCTAGGCGTTCAGGACAAGCTCGTTCAGAGCCAACCGATGCAGCGACGGAGTCGCCGCGGCAAGGACTGGGCCTCCTTCCTCAGCTCGGCCGCCGTCGAGACGCGTGATCACGCCCCCCGCCTTCTCAATGATCGGGATCAGCGCCACGATGTCGTAGGGCTGCAGGGAAGGTTCAACCGCCAAGTCGATTCGGCCCGCCGCCAGCATGGCAAAGGCGTAACATTCCCCACCGTACCGGGTCATCTTGACGGTGCTGTTCAGCCGCTCGAAGCCAGCTTTGAGATCGCCGTGAAAATGTTCGGGCGAGTTGGTGTGAAGAATGGCGTCGGACAGCGTGTCAATGCCCCGCGTCGTGAGTGGCTGTGGCTCGCCGGCGCGCTGGCGCCATGCGCCTGTCGCATCCGCCCAGAACCGCTCGCCGATATAGGGCTGGCTAAGCATCCCCATCTCGGCGCGCCCGCGAACCGTCAGACCGATGAGCGTTCCCCAGACGGGAATGCCGCAGATGAAAGGCCGCGTTCCGTCGACGGGATCAAGCACCCAGCGCCAGTCACTGCCGCCGCCCGTTTCGCCGAATTCCTCGCCAAGCACCGCATGGTCTGGAAACTCTGCCGTTATGGCTGCACGCAAGGCGATCTCGGCTTCTCGATCCGCCTCGGTCACCGGATCGAATCTATATCCGGGCTTCGGCTTGGTCTCGACGGCAAGCTCGACCAGATAGCGCGGCAGAGTCTCGGCATCCGCCAGATCAGCGAGACGGTGCAAGAATGTTGAATCCGGTAGCTTCGACATTGTTTCCTTCCGATTATGCAATGCGGCTGCGTTAGGGGCGGGCGCTCGGACCAATTCTATTCCTCGCATCTGCCATTCTTCCTGAAATAAAGCCGTGCCTGGCCGCGATGAAGTCGGCTGCCCGCTCCGCGATCATAATGGCGACGCCGTTGGTGTTGCCGGAAACAAGATTTGGCCCGGCTGAATTGTCGCAGACACGCAGCCCATCGATCCCGTGAACGCGCAGTTCGGGATCGAGAACGGCCATATCGTCGCTGCCCATCTTGCAAGTACCCATCGGATGGAGTGCCGCATGCGCCTGACTTTTGACAAAGGCTAGGACTTCCGCCCGACTCCGGACAGGCCCAGGCGCATATTCCCTCGAAAGGTATTTTGCGATGACTGGTTGTGACATGATCTCTCGCCCGAACTCGACACCCTCGCACATGACGTCGAGATCGTATTGCTCCTGCAGATAGTTCGGCCGGATGATCGGCGCCTCAAGAGGATCTGCGCTCCTCAATTCGACCCAGCCGCTTGAGCGTGGCCGGGTCTGGCAAATGTTTAGCGTCGTTCCGTTGCCGCCGGGAACAGTGTCAAGGCCCGCTTCGACGCCGGCGCCCGGCATGAAACAGCACTGCAGGTCAGGGCGGTCGTCATTGAGCGAGGATCGAAAGAAGGCGCCGCCCTCGACGACGTTCGTCGTGCAGGGGCCCCTTCGGAAGAGAAGGTACTCAAGGCCTGCCAGGAATTGCCAATGCGGCTTCTTGTATCTGTCGTAGCTAAACGGCCCGTTCACCTCATGGATCAGCGAGACCTCGATGTGATCCTGCAGGTTCCGTCCCACTCCTGGCAAATGCTGGGTGAGGGGAATGCCAAGCCGCGTGAGTTTGTCGGCATTGCCGAGGCCGGAGAGCAAAAGCAACCTTGGCGTGTTAATGGCGCCGGCAGTCAGGATCACCTCGCCACCAGCGTGCAACACCGTGCGCCTGCCGCTGACCAGCGCTTCGACCCCTATGGCGCGCTGTCCCGCGAAGATGATCCGCAGCACGCGAACGCCGGTTTTGACCACAAGGTTCCGGCGATTGCGAGCAGGTCCAAGGTAGCTGACCGCGGTGCTCCCGCGGCGGCCGCCGCGTGCATTGATCTGGTAGAAGCCGCAGCCTTCCTGGTCGCCCGAGTTGAAATCTGGATTGTATCTCAAGCCCGCCTGCTGGCATGCCTGAACCCATCTGCGGCTCATGGGATGAGTAAACTGCTGGTCCGAAACGGGGAGGGGGCCGTCGGTGCCATGCAGGTCATTGGCGAAGCGGTCGTTGGATTCGCACCGCTTGTAGTAGGGAAGGACGTCATTCCAGCCCCAACCCTCGGCGCCCGCGTCGCGCCATTCGTCGTAGTCGCGCGGCTGGCCCCTTAGATATACCATGGCGTTGACGGAACTGCCGCCACCCAGCACCCGCGCCTGAACCATGGTTGGCTCGGGATCGCCTAGGTGCTCGGCATTGGGAGTCCATCGATAAGGTTTGACGAGATTGCCCTTGCTGGTCTTGTAAAAAGTGACCGGAATATGGATCCAGGGACTGCTGTCCTTAGGCCCTTCCTCAAGCAGCAGCACCGAGGCATCCGGATCTTCGCTCAGACGCGACGCCAACACGCAGCCCGACGATCCCCCGCCAACGACTATGAAGTCAGCCCCGCTTCGCATGCGAAATCCAGTCTCCAAGATGTGAGTAACCACGAAACCCAGTCACCAGGACGGCTTCTGCGCTGTGTTCGCTTCGTGACACGTTCATTTGCAATCGTTGGTGCCTGGTCGCGAACCGTTCAGGCGGCCTGAAGACAGCGTCCCGCGTCCGAAGCCAACCGACGAACTGCGCTCGCTGCACGCGCGACGACCTCTCGTCGGAGATTGCCAGTCTGGACACTCGCGATGATGTAACTCGCCACCTCGTCGACCTGGGGACCGGACGCCAACAAAAGAAGGTCGACGCCAGCTTTCAGCGACGCCACCGCGGTTTCTGCGACGGTGCGGCCGCGCAACGTCCCGGGCAGATCGAGATCGTCCGAAACGATCAGGCCCTGAAACCGGTGGGTCTCGCGAAGCAACGCCACAACCTTCGCTGAGGTCGAGGAAGGCTCGCCCGGATCGATCGCATCCACGGGTATTGGTCCGGTCATTATGGCCCGCACACCCGCCGCAATGGCCGCGTCGAAGCATCTAAGATTGGGTTTGAGATCATCCAGCGCGGCGGTGACCGTCGCACTGGCGCTGTCATGGGGATCCTCGGGAACATGGGGGTGACCGGGAAAGTGCTTCGCCGTTGCCGCGACACCCTGGCTCTGTACTCCGCGAATGAACGCAGAGGTGGCGCGACTGACGAGATCGGCGTCCGCGGAGAAGGTGCGGTCACGCAGCCATGGGTTGCTCCCGGTCACTAGGTCGAGCACCGGTGCCAGGAAGAAGTTGATGCCGCATGCCCTTGCTGCGCGAGCAGCCTCGACCCCAAAATGCTCTATTTCGGCCTCCTTCATTTCCAGGACCTCGCGCGGGTGAGGAAGCTGGGGGGCAAGCTTGTGGAGGCGGTGGACCCCTCCCAGCTCGTAGTCGATCGCGATCAGCACGTCGCCAGCAAGCGACTGGGCGCGGTTGTGATAGTCAAAAAGAAGCTCGCGCGTCTCCGTTTGCTGCCTGTCTCTAGACATGCGACGCGCAACGTATTCCTCGCGCGTCGAGCCGAGCAGCGAAGCGACGCCGCCGGCATCGAAGAAAGACCTCGAGGCGTCCGTAAAATCAGCCCTTTCAAAGGCGGGCAGAAGTACTGCATAAGCGTCGCGTGCGATCTCATCCACCGTTGTGCATTCCTTGTTGTTTCCGCCCTCAAGGCTTCGTCCGAACGAGATAGCTCAAACGACATCGGACATTCATTCACAGTGTTGACGGCTTGCCTGCTCAGGAGCGGGGGAACGAAACCCATGACTTCGAAGCTGAAGATCTGACGCTGATCTCGGACAGCAGAACGCCCCGCAGCCCTTCGTACACATCCGGGATCGGCACGGGGAGCACTTCTCGCCAGTTTCGGCCGGCTTCCAGCGCCGTCGCATAGTCGCTGTACAGGACCGCAAGGGCCTCGAGGTAGCCTTCAGGAGACCCCGCCGGCAGACTGGTCGCAAGTTTCGCGTCCGAGGAGATGTCGGCGTGGCCTCGACGATAGGTAAGGTCGCTTTCGCCGAGCCGGGACATTGTTAGCGTCTCCGGTGCCTCCTGACGCCACTCGAGAGTGGCCTTGGAGCCGACGATCTTGAAACGCAGGCCGTTGCGGTGGCCTGGAGCGGCAAAAGAGGACCACAACACACCGTTGGCGCCGCCCTCGAATTCGAGCTGAACGACATCGGTGTCGTCCAGGCCGAAGGAGTCGACGGTTTGCAGCAAATTGGCGTTGAGTGCGGTGCACCGGAGACCAGAAACAAATTCGAGGATGTTAAAGGCGTGTGTTCCGATGTCCCCCAGCGCGCCCGTCGGTCCCGCCTTTTCGGGGTCGCCTCGCCATATCCCGCCTTTGCCCAGTTTCGAGGGGTCGTTAACCAGCCATTCCAGGAGATACTCCACATGCATGAAGCGAACCTGCCCGATCTCCCCCGCGCGGACGCGAGCGCGAGCATCTCGAACCATCGGATAGCCTGTGTACGTGTATGTCACGGCAAAGAACGTCTCGTTTGCGGCCGCGATCCGTTGGAGCTCGCGCGCCTGCTCCGATGAGTGGACCAGCGGCTTTTCGCAGATGACAGGGATACCCGCCTCGAGAAAGGATTTGCATGGCTCGAAATGAAGATGGTTGGGCGTTACGATGATCGCGACTTCGATGCCGTCATCTCGTGCCGCTTCAGCGGCTGCCATGTCAGTGAAGCTGAGGTAGGTGCGGTCCCGAGCCACCCCAAGCGCCTCGCCGGCTTCAATGCTGGTTTGTCGGTCGGACGAGAACGAGCCTGCGACCAATTCGAACCGATTGGTTAGCCGCATGGCAGTTCTATGCCGGCTTGCAAAAAAGGAACCTCGCCCTCCTCCCACCATGCCCGCGCGAAGGCGACGTCTGCCGGGGATGTCGTCTGTGAGAAGGTTCATGGATACCCTTGCGCGTTCCGGCTCGGCTCTGGGCTGACCGGGAGAACCGGTAGACCGGCACCGAATCCGTTCAATCGGCAGCGGCTGCACCGAGACGATTGAAGGCATCCTTCCACTCCGTGAAAAGAGCGACAAGTTCGCACGTCGCCAATCAGTGACGCACAGTGATGCGATCGGTTACGCAGTTCGATCAATCGAATGAGAGCCGAGCGCTCCTTTGCGATCGCCGCAACGGCATCATGCTGGCTCGACAACACGCCAAACGCGCAGGCATCTCCTGCAGGCAGCAGCGGCGACCGACACGATGAGCTGAGAATCCGTCCTGCCGATCCTGAAGTTCATTCCAAGGCTCGTCGGCAGCATCAAGCGTCGTCGCCTGCCGCGCGCGCTCATGTCATAGGTCGGTTCACGACGACATTGCGGCGTGGGGCGCTTGGGATCTATATCCGATTTGCATTCCCCGAACAGAAAGTCGCCCAGGTTCGTCCTAAGGATTTCTGGATATGCTTACAGAAGAACGCCAGGCCGTCATTCGCTTCAGGTTGGCCGAGCATGGCAGGGTCCTGGCCAAAGCGCTTGCGCTCGAGTTCCGTGTCTCTGAAGACACTGTGCGCCGCGACCTGCGCGATCTTGCCAGAGCCGGACTTTGCCGCAGGGTCTATGGCGGAGCGTTGGTCAGGTCATCGGAGGCCAAAGCCGGGCCTGAGCGGTTGAGGACCTCGACCACGGATCTCGCGCGGCTGGCTGCCGCCGCAGCGAAGCTCGTTCAACCGAACGCGACGATCATGATGGACCACGCAGCCCTCAGCGTTGCTTTCGCCGCCGCTTTACCCCGCCACCTGTCTTTGACGATTGTAACAAATTCCCCAAATGTCGCGGCTGCACTGGAAGGGCATCGTCAAGCCGGCGTCGTTCTTGTGGGCGGCCTGTACGACCACGGCAAAAGATGCTGTCTTGGAGCTGCCGCCCTTTCGCAATTGGAGCAGTTTAACGCCGACGTCTTCCTTGTCAGTGATTGCGCGGTGCATGCTGCGGTCGGATTGACCGCATTCGATCTTGCCGACGCTGAAATCAAACGCGTGATGTGCCGGCGAAGTGCCGCTCGGGTGGTTTTGGCTACCGTCGACAGCATGTCGAGGGTCGCGCCCTTTCAAGTTTCGGGACCTGGAGAGATCGACCATTTGGTCGTAGGGGGCCAGCTAAATGCCGACACCCTCGAATTGTTTAGCGAGCAGGGCACGATGATCCACTGCGCATAGGACGGTCTAATCGAAGCCTCGACGATCGACGACCTAAGAACCTACAACAAGATCCTGCATGAGCGTTTTGAGATCACGAGCGACATCGTAGCTGTTCATCTGATGCTGCCTGTTGCAAAACAGCTCGCAACTCCACCAGCCATCGTAGCCGGTCGATTTCACTGCAGACACCCACTCTCCCAGGTTCAATACGCCCTTGCCCGTTTCGACATCGCGGAGAATAGGCTCGTTGGGAACTCCGCCCGCAAACGGCAGCGAGTCGCAGATGTGTACGCCGTAAATCAAATCCTTGTCCAATCGCGAGATTTGTTCGGGTCCATCGCCTGAGGTGTAACAGTGCCAGAAGTCGACAACGAGACGTATGTTGTCGCGGGCTGCTTTCCTGATCGTACGAAGCTGCCTGTCAAGCGTGTTGAGCGGCGTCCAGGACAGCGCTTCATGGTAGATGACCAGGTTGCGCTGGGCGGCGATGTCGGCGACCGCGGCCAATCCAGACGCCGTGATGTCGATCTGCTCTTCTATGGGCAGGCCGACAACGCCTCGGTAGAGATCGGGTCGCCGAGTAACGCTGCTGGGATCGAGAGCCTCGAGACTGATAGGACCCGTAATGACCTGAATGCCCTTTGATCCGACCGCCGAGGCAAGATTCGTCAACTCTTCGGCGTCCTTCAGCAAGTCCCTTCGGGCGTCGCCGTAGCGTTCCACATCGAGAAGAAATCCAACGCCGGGAATGAAGGTCTCACCGATTAAGTGACGCAGGTCCTGCGGGCTGAAACCAGCGTCCAGGAAAGCCCGAATCTTTGCGCCGGAGGCTTCCAGCCCGTCGAAACCGATCTCATGTGCGATATCGAGGTCAAGCGCAAGCGTGCCATATCGCGCCACGAGTGCATGCAGGACAATCTGATTGCTCTTCGACATGAGGTCCACCTTTGCAAAGTGGTTGACACTACCAGCAAGCAAGCCATACGCCATGTTGAGGCGGAATTGCGCGATAGTGCGAATTCTTGCGCGATTTGCAGCACTTATCGCGCTACATCGCGTCGAAAATCTTCTGGAAACCGGATGCGTCTTTGCGCTTGACTAGAGCCCGCCTCGGCATATTTCGCCCATCGGCGGCCGGAAATGGACAACCTCTACTGTCGCAACTCTTCTCGGATAGCGCGCCACATTGCTTCGAATAATCCTACCCTGCGAACTTGTCGCGGGCGATCCACAGCTGCTTACTAAGAGCATGGACGAGGGCATATCTCGCAACCGCCTCGTCAGCCAAAAGACAAGAGGGTCGAACAATGAAACTGACCGGTGGGCAGATCGTCGCAAGAGCGCTCAAGGAATATGGCGTCGAATATGTGGCTGGCGTACCTGGACATGGCATCTGGGCCCTGTTCGATGCTTTTCTCGAGGAAGGCTCGCAGCTGCCCTTTATCCAGGTCATGCATGAACAGAGCGCTGTCCACATGGCGGACGGCTATTTCCGCGCCAGCGGCAAGCCCATGGCATGTTCGACGTCGGTCGGACCCGGCGCTACCAACACGATCATTGGTCTTGCGACAGCCTACTGTGACTCAACTTCACTGTTCTATGTGTCGGGCTCGCCGCAGACCTACATGCATGGCCATGGCACCATGCAGGAGATCGAGCGCCAGCAGGACAACGCCTTTGCGCGCATCACCGAGCAGGTGACCAAACGCGCCTGGCAGGCGCAATCCGTGCAGGTTCTGCCGACCATCATGCATCGCGCCTTCAACGAGATGCTTACCGGCCGTCCAGGCCCCGTGCATGTCGAGGTGCCGATGGACGTGCAGGTCGAAGCGGCGGACGTCAGCATTCATCCGCTGGACAAGCGCCTGCCGATCGGTGTGACCTACCCGGATCCGAGCGCGATCGAGGCGGCGGTAAAGCTTCTGTTGAACGCCGAACGGCCGGTCATCGTCGCCGGCGGCGGCGCCATCACAGCCAACGCTTCAAACGAATTGACCCGTATGGCCGAGCGGCTCGGCGCGGCAGTTTCGATCACCTGGAACGGCAAGGGCGCCATCTCGGAAGATCATGAGCTCTTCATCGGCGCGGTCGGCCAGACCGGCACGACATGTGGCAACAAGATCACCGCATCCGCTGACGTCGTGATCTCTGTCGGCTGCCGCTTCACAGATTGGTCGGCGTCCTCCTACGCCAAGGGCGTCTCGTTCTCGATCCCCCCGGGCAAGCTGATCCACATCGATCTTGACCCGCGCGAGATCGGCAAAACCTATCCGACCGAGGTCGGCATCGTTTCCGACGCAAAGGTGGCGTTGGAGGCAATCCTGGCGTTGATCTCGGAGGCGGATGCCAAGAAGGCCCTGGCCAAACGCGAAACGTTTCTGGCCGACGTCCAGAAGGCGAAGGCCGACTGGATCGCCCAGGTGTCGCCGCGCGAAAACAGCCGCGAAACGCCCTTCACATCGCAGCGTCCGCTGGTCGCTTTGCGCAAGGTCCTCGACCGCAATGGTATCGTGGTTGTGGGTTCGGGCAACACCCAGGGTTCGGTGAAGCAAAGCTTCCCGGTCTACGAGCCTCGCACCCATCTGACTTCCGGCTCCTATTCGCCGATGGGCTGGGCGGTCCCGGCAGCGTTGGGCGCCAAGCTCGCATGCCCGGATCGTCAGGTCGTGGCGATCGTCGGCGACGGCGACTTCATGATGTCGCTGCCCGAAATGGGCACTGCCGTTATGAACGGCATCAATGTGGTGTTCCTCGTGTTGAACAACTCCGGCTACATGTCGATCCGTGGTGGCCAGCGCAAGTTCATGGGACGCCACATCGCTTCTGAATTTACCCATCACTCCGGCAACGGCCAGCCTTACTCTGCCGATATCACGGCTTCCGCCCGCGCCTTCGGGCTCGAGGCCTGGAAAGTCGAGAAGGATGAAGACCTTGAAAGCAGCTTGAAGGCAGCCTTGGAATGCGGCGGCCCGGCTCTTGTCGAGGTCATTGTCTCACGCGACGCGGCGGGACCGTTCGCGACCGGCTGGTGGGATTTCCCGTCGCCTGCTTACTACGAAAAAGAACAAGCCGGATACGCCGAGATGCGCGCACGCGAGCAGCATCTCTAGCAAGCAGGAGGGCGGCGAGCGCCCTCCCACATCGCCAACCATCACGTTCGGTAGTGCGGCGCGCACGCGCGTACGCAAAGCAAGAGATATTGCCATGATACGCACCTTCAAGCCCGCCAAAGGCAATGTCGCTGACGATGGTCAGCCGGCCGTCACCGCGACGGTTCAGGCCTTGCTGGCCCAGATTGAGAAGGGCGGCGACAAGGCCGTGCGCGAATTGTCCGTTCGCTTCGACAAGTTCGACAGGGATGACTATCGCCTGACCAAGGCCGAGATCGACGGATGCATCAACGCGTTGACCAAGCGCGAACGCGAGGATCTCGATTTCGCGCAGGACCAGGTGCGCAGGTTCGCCGAAGCCCAGCGCGAGACCATGCTAGATCTGGAGATCGAAACGCTGCCGGGAGTTGTCCTGGGCCACAAGAACGTACCGATCCAGAATGTCGGATGCTACGTGCCGGGCGGGAAGTATCCGCTGCTTGCATCCGCCCATATGACCGTCTTGACCGCCCGAGTGGCTGGCTGCGAGCGCGTCATCACCTGCGCCCCGCCGTTTCAGGGCAAGATCGCCGAGAAGATTGTCGCCGCCCAGGCGCTCGCAGGTGCCGACGAGATCTACTGTCTCGGCGGCGTCCAGGCGATCGCCGCCATGGCCTACGGCACGGAGACGATCGCTCCCGTCGATATCCTGGCCGGCCCCGGCAATGCCTATGTCGCAGAAGCCAAACGGCTGCTGTTCGGCAAGGTCGGCATCGACCTTTTCGCCGGCCCGACCGAGACCCTTGTAATTGCCGACGACAGCGTGGACGGCGAGATCGTGGCGACCGACCTGCTTGGCCAGGCCGAGCATGGCGTAAGTTCTCCCGCTTTGCTGATCACCAATTCCGAGAAGCTAGCCCGCGACACGCTGGATGAAATCGAGCGGCTGCTCAAAATCCTGCCGACTGCGGCTGTCGCGGCCAAAGCGTGGGAGGATTTCGGCGAGATCATCCTGTGCGATACGGTCGACGAGATGGTGGCCGAGGCCGATCGCATCGCCTCCGAGCATGTCCAGGTCATGACACGTGATCCGGACTACTTCCTTGAGAAGATGAAGAACTATGGCGCGCTGTTTCTCGGTGCCCGCACGAATGTGTCGTTTGGCGACAAGGTCATCGGCACCAACCATACGCTACCGACCAACAAGGCCGCGCGTTACACGGGCGGGCTCTGGGTCGGCAAGTTCCTCAAGACCTGCACCTATCAGCGCATTCTGACCGACGAGGCCTCGGCCCTGATCGGAGAGTACGGCTCGCGTCTCTGCCTGATGGAAGGGTTCGCCGGGCACGCCGAACAAGCCAACATTCGGGTCCGCCGCTACGGCAGAAAGAACGTCGGCTATGCCATGCCGGCTGATCCAAGCTGACTCCAACCCGCCCGATAACAGCGAAATGCGACCGGGCATTTCAACCTCAACAGGGGAATGACGATGACCAAACTCAAAAGAATTCTGCTCGCCGCCGCGCTGGGACTGCCCTTCGCGGGCCAGGCAATGGCACAAACCAAAATCGAAGGCCTGCATGTCTGGACGTCGGCGAGTGAAGTCGGTGCCCTGAAAGTGATTACCGACAAGCTCAAGACCATGGGCTTCGAGTGGCAGGATAGCGCGGTTGGCGGTGCCAATGGCGCCAATGCCCAGCAGGCACTTCGCACCCGCGTTGCCGCCGGCAATCCGCCTGCCGTCATGCAGTTCCTCGGCTTCGAGGGACTGGGCTGGGCCAAGGAAGGCGTGCTTCGTTCATTGAATGACCTCTACGCCAAGAACGGCTGGAAAGACGCCCTCCCGCCGGTCATGCTGCAATTCCTGCAGCAGGATGACACCTTTTTCTCGACCCCGATCAACATGCATCGCCAGAACTGGGTTTGGGCGAACAAGGCTGTCTTCGACAAGGCCGGGATCACCATTCCCACAAGCTGGGACGAGCTGATTGCCAGTGCCGAAAAGCTGAAGGCGATTGGTGTCACGCCGATCGCGATGAGCGATGAGAGCTGGCAGATCGAAGAGCTGTTCGAGTCCATGCTCATCGACGTGAACGGCCCGGATTTCTACAAGAAAGCTGCCATCGATCTCGATGAAACGGCGCTGTCCAGCCCTGAGATGATCAAGACGTTTGAACTTCTGGGCAAGGTGCGTGGATTGCATGACGCCGGTTTCACCGGCCGTGACTGGGCGGCTGCGACCAATCTGGTCGCCAACGGCCAGGCCGGCATGCAGATCATGGGCGATTGGGCGAAGGGTGAATTCCTTGCCAAGGGGATGAAGCCGGGCGTCGATTTCCTCTGCTTTCCGACGCCGACCGCCACGCCGAACTACAAGTTCGTGTTCGATACATTCGGCGGCTTCAAGATCAAAAATGCCGATATCGAAAAAGGGCAGGACGCGGTTGCGGAAGCGATCATGGACCCCGAGGTTCAGAAGAAGTTCAATCTGATCAAAGGCTCGATCCCGGCTCGTCTCGATGTGCCTATGGACGACTTTGACGACTGCGCCAAGCGTAGCTTTTCGGATCGCGTCGCTGCCATCAAGAACAACGCAATCTACGGATCGCTCACCGACGGCTTTGCTGTCGAGCCGCGCTTCTCGGGCGTGTTCCAGGACGTCGTCGGCAAGTTTTTCGTCACCGATATGAGTGCGGAAGACGCGGTCAAATCCTTGGTCGACGGGATCAACAACGCACGCTGAGGCGTGCGTTCGCTGCCGGGGCAATGCCTCCCATGAGGTCCCGGCAGCGCCTTGCTAGCAGCTCCATTGACCCAATCCGAGGGCAAGCCGATGAGCAGATCCATCCCTTTATCGAACCGTATCGAGAATTGGCTGCCACGGCTGGTGCTGGCGCCCAGCCTCTTGGTTGTCCTGGTTGCGGTCTACTTGTTCATCTGCTGGACGGGTTGGATCTCGCTCTCATCTTCCATGATCGTGCCGAAATACGATTTCGTCGGCCTCAATCAGTATGTCCGCCTGTGGTCGACGCCGCGCTGGCACACGGCCGTGTTCAATCTCTTCGTCTTTTCAACACTCTTCCTGGCTCTGACCACGGGGCTCGGACTGCTGATGGCAATCCTTCTCGATCAGAAGATCCGGGTGGAAGGCACATTGCGGGCGATTTTTCTTTACCCGATGGCGCTGTCCTTCATCGTCACCGGCACCGCCTGGAAATGGATTCTCAATCCCGCCCTGGGCGTGCAGAAAGTGGTCAATGACCTTGGCTGGACCAGCTTTGTGTTTGACTGGATCGCACAGCCGACTTTCGCGATCTATTGCGTGGTGATTGCCGCAGTATGGCAATCGACCGGCTTCGCCATGGCGATCTTCCTGGCCGGACTGCGCGGCATCGACAATTCGGTCATCAAGGCCGCCCAGATCGAAGGTGCAAGCCTGCCGCTGATCTATCGGACAATCGTCGTGCCGATGCTGCGCCCGGCCTTCCTGAGCGTGATCGTTCTGCTCAGCTACATTGCGATCAAGAGCTTCGATCTCATTCTGGCGCTAACCAACACCGGCCCCGGCTCCGCCACCGAGATGCCTTCCACCTTCATGTACTCCGCCACCTTCCGGCGTGACCAGATGGGCGTTGGCGCAGCCAGCGCGATCATGATGCTGATGACCGTCGCCGCGATCATCGTTCCGTATCTCTATTCAGAGCTGAAGGGGTCCCGCGATGGCCAGTAATGCCGCGTCCTTGGCTAGCAATTCCACGCCCTTGGCCACGAAAGCCGCGTCCTTCCGTCGGCAGCATCGGATCGGTCGCGCCGTCATCTACGGCAGTCTGTTTTTCATGGCTGCGTTCTACCTGATGCCGCTATGGGTGATGATCACCACTTCGGTGAAACACCTTGATGAGATCTATGCCGGCTCCTTCATCGGCCTGCCGCAGCAAATCAGCTTCGACGCCTGGCGCACCGCCTGGTCGGAGGCTTGCAACGGAACGGCCTGCAAAGGGCTGAAACCCTATTTCATCAACTCGCTGCTGTTGACGATCCCGGCAGTGATCATGTCGACCGGCATCGGTGCGATCAACGGTTATGTCATCACCAAATGGCGGTTTCCTGGCTCCAACGTGATTTTCGGGCTGCTGTTGTTCGGTTGCTTCCTGCCTTTTCAGGCAGTGATTCTTCCCATGGCGCAAACGTTGGGGATCCTTGGTCTGGCAGGGTCTCTTCCGGGGCTCGTGCTGGTCCATACAGTCTACGGGATTGCGTTCACCACGCTGTTTTTCCGCAATTATTTCGTCAGCATTCCCGATGAACTCGTAAGAGCAGCGAAGATCGACGGTGCGGGGTTCATCAGGATCTTCGTATCGATCATGCTGCCGGCGGCGCTGCCGATCATCGTCGTGTCCTGTATCTGGCAGTTCACCCAGATCTGGAACGACTACCTGTTTGGGGCGTCATTCACCGCCGGCGAAAATGCACCCATCACCGTAGCGCTCAACAACATCGTCAACGTCTCGATGGGTCGCAAGGAATACAACGTCGACATGGCTGCCGCCATGATCGCCGCGCTTCCGACCCTCTTTGTCTACGTCGTCGCTGGACGATATTTCGTGCGCGGCCTTACCGCCGGCGCCGTGAAAGGCTGATGCTATGTCAACTCTCGAAATCGATCGTGCCCGTAAGCTCTATGGTGAACTCGAAGTCCTGAAGGAAGTCAGCATCTCCATCGGCACCGGTGACTTCCTCGTACTGCTGGGCCCATCGGGCTGCGGCAAGTCAACGCTGCTCAACATGATCGCGGGATTGGAAGAGATATCGGGCGGCGAGATCCGTATTGCTGGCAAGGTGGTCAACGATCTTTCCCCGAAAGACCGGGATATCGCGATGGTATTCCAGTCCTACGCGCTCTATCCCACGATGACCGTGCGCCAGAACATCGAGTTCGGCATGAAGATACGCAGAGTGTCGCAGGCCGAGCGCGACAAAGCCGTGAAGACCGCGGCCGATCTGCTCCAGATGACGCATCTTCTGGACAGGAAGCCCTCGCAGCTTTCCGGCGGCCAGCGCCAGCGCGTAGCGATGGGGCGCGCGATTGTGCGTCAACCGAAGCTGTTTTTGTTCGACGAACCTTTGTCCAACCTGGACGCCAAGTTGCGTGTCGACATGCGCACCGAGATCAAGCGCCTCCACGCACGACTGGGAACCACCATCGTATATGTCACCCACGACCAGATCGAGGCCATGACGCTCGCCACGCGCGTCGCAGTGATGAAGGATGGCGTGGTCCAGCACCTTGACGATCCGCAGTCGGTCTACGACCGGCCGGCGAACGTATATGTGGCCAAGTTCGTCGGGTCGCCATCGATGAACATCATTCCGGCGCGCCTTCAGGTGGAAGACGGCAGGCCCGTTGCGGTGATCGACATCCCGGGCGCGGCGACAGCCCGCCTCTCGGGCATTTCTTTATCTTCACAGGCGGCAGCCAAATACGCTGGGCGCAGTATTCTGGTGGGCATTCGTCCGGAGTTGTTCAGCGTCGCCGGCGAGCAAGCCTCGCAAGCGCTCACGGTAAACATCGATGTTGTCGAGCCCACGGGCCCCGATACGCTCGCCCTGTTCCAGGCAGGCGGGGTCGAGGTCACGGCCCGGGTGCCGCCAAGGGCCGTGGCAGCCCGCACTTCGGCGACCCTCGCGGTCGATACTGGCAAGATCGTGCTGTTCGATGCCGACAATGAGCAACGCATAGACTGAGGCATCGACGTGGATCAAACAGCTGATATCGTCATTATCGGGTCGGGCATAGGAGGCGCTTCCCTGGCCTACAGCTTGGCCGGCACCGGCAGGCGCATTGTGATTCTGGAACGTGGCGAGCACCTGCGCGACGCGCCCCAGGCGCGCGACGACCGGGCTATATTCCTCGAGGGCTTCTACCGTTCGACCGAAGAGTGGCTCGGCGACGATGGGCAGGCTTTCCTGCCTGGCAATTACTACTATGTCGGAGGCAATTCCAAATTCTTCGGCGCGGTCATGTACCGCTACAGGCTCGAGGATTTCTCGCCCCGGCCCCACATGGACGGCGCCTCACCTGGATGGCCGATCACCTACGAGGAGCTTGAGCCCTGGTATGAGCGAGCCGAGGCGATTTTCAAGGTGCGGGGTGACCCCTCGCAGGATCCCACCGAGCCGCCGCGCATCAGTCCTTACCGTTTTCCGCCGGTACCCGACGAGCCGGCCATAGCGGCCGTGCGCGCTCGCCTCAAGGAGGCGGGGATCCACCCATCCAGCCTTCCCCTGGCTATCGACATCAATGAGTGGCTTCGCCGCGCTAAGACCGGTTGGGATGCGTTTCCCAATACGGGTTTCGGCAAGATCGACGCCGAGGTTGGACCACTGACAGCCGCTTTGGATAGCAGCAACGTCAACCTCGTGACCGGGGCCAATGTCGTGCGGCTGGAAACCGATCCGACGGGTCGCAAGGTGACTGCGGCAGTTTTTTTGAAGGATGGTGTTGAGCGCCGGATTAGCGCTGGCATCTTCGCCGTTGCGGCCGGCGCGGTCCAGAGCGCGGCACTCTTGCTGCGCTCGGCGAATGCTGCGCATCCGCGTGGGCTGGCCAACGGCTCCGACCAACTCGGCCGCAACTTCATGAACCACAACACCACCGCAATGCTGGCGATCGACCCGCGGTCGGCCAATACGTCGGTTTACCAGAAGACCCTAGCATTCAACGATTTCTACAATGCCGATCCGGAGACCGGCTTCCCGCTTGGCAACGTACAATTGCTTGGTCATATCACAGGCAACATCCTCAAGGCGAACGCGCCCTTGCTGCCACGCTGGCTGGCGGGGCTCATAGCCCGCAATTGCTATGGCTGGTTCTTGACGAGCGAGGACCTGCCCAACCCAGAGAGCCGGGTCACAGTTCAGAATGACCGCATCGTCATGCATTGGGTCCGCAGCAACATGCGAGCGCACGAGCTGCTGATCCGCAGGACACGAGGCGTGATGCGAAGGGCGGGCTTCCCCATCGTTCTTACTCGAACCTTCGGCAGAAAGACGACCTCACACCAGTGCGGCACTGCCCGACTTGGAAACAGTCCGGAGACATCGGTTGTGTCGCCTGAGTGCCGCTCTCACGAAATCGAAAACCTCTATGTCACGGACGCCTCGATACTTCCCACTTCGGCGGCTGTTAACCCGGCACTGACCATCGCAGCGCTCGCCATAAAGGCTGGCGCGTCCATCAGCCGGTCGTGAGGGGGCAATCTCACGGTCTTGTCGGACACTCGGGTCTGCTTTCGTGACGGGTTTTGTCTGAAGGAACTTTGCAATCATGTTTGCCGACCGCGTCGAATCGGATCTGATCGGTCCGCTGGATATCCCGGGCCACGTGCTCTACGGCGTGCACACCCGCCGGGCAGAGCAGAACTTCGATGTCTCGGGACTGCGGCTCAAGGATTTCCCCGAGCTCGTCCAGTCGATGGCGATGGTGAAAAAGGCCTCTTGTCTTGCAAACAGGGAGCTCGGACTCCTTTCCCCCGAAAAGGCTGAAGCCATCTCCAGTGCCTGCGACGAGATCATCGAGCTGAGGGGGATCGAAGAGAACTTCCCCGTCGACATGATGCAGGGAGGTGCCGGTACCTCGACAAACATGAATGTCAACGAGGTTGTGGCGAACCTGGCCCTGATCAAGCTCAGCGCCAAAGTTGGCGACTACGCAAAGCTGCACCCCAATGACGACGTCAACCTCTCCCAGTCGACAAACGATGTGTATCCGACCGCGATTCGTCTGACGGTGTTGCGGGCCTGCGAAGGGCTTGTTTCGTCGCAAACCAGCTTGCGCGATGCCTTTCGTGCCAAGGCGCTGCAGCACGCAGATGCGCTCAAGGTTGGTCGAACCCAGCTCCAAGATGCGGTGCCGATGACAGTGGGGCAAGAGTTCGGAGCCTTTGCCGAGCTCATCGACGAAGATATCGTCCAGCTTCAGTCGGCTTCGAGGTTGCTGCTTGAAATCAACCTCGGGGGCTCGGCGATCGGCACCTCCATCAATGTGCCCCGTGAGTTCCCCAGGGTTGTTTGCGGTCATCTCTCGCAGATATCGGGCATCCAGCTCGTTGCTGCCCGAAACTTTATCGAGGCAACTTCGGATACCGGCGGCTTCGTTTCCTTTTCGGGAATGCTGAAGCGCATCGCGGTCAAACTGACCAAGATCTGCAACGATTTGCGACTGCTTAGCAGCGGGCCGCTTGGCGGACTGGGCGAAATTCGATTGCCCCCCGTGCAGGCTGGCTCTTCGATCATGCCGGGCAAGATCAACCCGGTGATACCCGAGATGGTGAACCAACTCAGCTTCCAGGTCATCGGCAATGATCTTGCCGTGACCCTCGCCGCAAGCGCCGGGCAGCTCCAGTTGAATGCAATGGAGCCGGTGATCGTTTTGAACATCCTGCAATCCATGCGGCTGTTGACGAGAGGAATGCGGATCTTCAAAGAGCGCTGCGTGGACGGGATCGAAGTCGACGAGGATCGCTGCAAAGCCTTGTTGGACCAATCCCTTGCCTTGGCCACGCCGTTGGCGAAGCTCATCGGCTACAGCAAGGCTGCGGAACTGTCGAAGCGCGCTTTGGCAGGCAAGAGAAATTTGCGCCAGATCGTTGAAGAGGAGGGTGTTCTGCTCCCTGAACAGATCGAGCAAATCTTCGGCAACAGTGCCGAGTTCGCGGGTCTCTCGAACGCCGTCTCGGCTTGAAGCGCTGACCGGCCCCGCTGCGGTAACCGATAGAAGGCATAGGCCTGCGCCAGCACCTCGGGTGGCGGTCAGACGATCGTCGACCCTCTCGCTGTCTGTGTTGCCCGATGTTTCGGTGAGTGATATCGTTGTTTGGCAGGTGTAAGATACGAGTCGCTTCACCCGACTGTCGATTCGTATGCCCTGGGCACGGCGGGTAGCGGGAATGCTCACTGAACATCTCTGATTGAGCGCTTGCTGGCGGAGGCTCTGGCCAGTTTAGTTTGCTGGCGTCTGCCCATACGCCTCATACGGAGTTGGCTAGTTGACGGAACCATCGCAAAATCTGACCGAGAAAGTCCGTTTCGACGCGGTCGACCGGACTATGGCGATACTGCGCGTCCTGGAAAAGGCGGAAGGGCCACTGTCTTTATCGGCGATCGCAAGGGAGGTTGACCTCGGTAAACCAACGACGTTGCGATACCTGGCAAGCCTGGTCGGCCATGGGGTCATCGAGCGTGTGGACGGGAACGGCTACACGTTGGGTATCGACCTGTTCATGCTGGGACAGAAAGCCTTGCACCGTCGTGACATTCGCGCCGTGGCTCGCCCTTATTTGCAGAAATTATATGAGCATTTCAATGAAACCATCAACTTGGCGCTGCTTGTCCGCCAGGAAGTCGTCGTCGTGGACAGCATTGAGACAACGCAAATGCTTAGGCAGGGCGGGGCGGTTGGTTCCGTAAATCCCTGGCATGCATCATCGCTGTCCAAAAGCATATTGGCGTGGCTCGATCGCGACGAGGCCAACCGAATGCTGCAGCGATGCAGTTTTGACCGTTACACCCCGCGGACATTGACCAGCGCAGCCAAGGTTTTGGCCGAGTTGCCGGAGATCGTCGAACTGGGTTACGCTGTGGACAATGAGGAGGCAACCACGGGAAGCAGGTGTGTCGGGGCAGCGATATTCGATGCCTCCGGTCGCCCGATAGGAGCAATCAGCATCTCCGGTCCGACGACCCGCATTGTTGACGATGCGATTTCTTCCGTTGGGACTCATCTGCTCGAGGTTACTGGGCAACTGTCGCGAGCAATTGGGTTCGCCGGCAAAAGAGATGCCGGCTCTCGCACTTAAGGGTCGGACGCGATCGCGAGTGGAGTTGCGGACTTTGGCGAAGCGGGATCGTCTACCTCGACATAGGCCGTGGGACGACGACCCCGCCAGCAAAGTGGCTACCGCAGTCCGGCGACCCTGAGAGCATCCTCGATAGCCGCTTTGTCAGCTTGGCCAATCCGGTCCAGCGGACGGATGGGCGTCCCAACATCCCGACCAAGCAGGCAGATCGCATATTTTATGCGTGTGGGAAAATTGGTTGCCTGACTGACTTCTCGGCAGATCGGGCCAATGGCTTTGGTCAACTGCATAGCTTCTGCGATATTGCCATCTTTGAAAGCCTGATAGATTTCGACATTCTGCTTCGGCAATACGGCATGAATGCCACAGATCGAAGCCTCCGCACCCATCACATAGCCAGCAAGTGTGATCGGATCATAACCGGCGGCTACTGTCACATGATCGCCAACAGTCTGCACAAGCTCCCCTATGTTCTGGAACACACACTTTATAGCAATTACTTCAGGCACCCGAGCGATCCTCTTCAACAGATCGACGGAGTAATTGAAATGGTCGTAAAAAACTATTGGCAACCCAGATGCGGCGGCCACATCCGTGATAAAGGCGAGCGCCGACTCGTCGGTGATGCCATTGTATGTCGGTGGGCAAAGCAGCAACCCGGCGGCCCCCGCCAGTTGCGCAAGCTTAGCCCGGTTAATGGCGTCCTTGGTCGTGTCTGGGATGATGCCGGCGATAACGCGCAGGTTGCTCTTGCTCGTCGCAGTTCGAATCAAAGACGCTAGTTCTTCAGCGCTCAGCTCGTTGCCGGATCCAGTACTTCCGCCAATGATGATCACCTTGATGCCGGATGCCTCCATGAACGAAAGTTCACGCTCAAAGCAATTGAGATCGATTGTCTCATCGCGGCTAAACGGCGTTACGATCGGTGTAATGACGCCTCGAACTTCTTCGCGCCTTAGTGCTTCAACCATTTTGCAGTTCCTGCTGAGAGGGATTGTTGTGAAACCGGTGGGATGTCGTGCCCCAGTGTCGATGATGCGCTCGGAGGTCGATGCATCAAGTGTTTCATTGAGCGAAACAGCATATCGACTATCGCAAAATCGCGTGACCGCCGAGCCCTTGTCAAGGGGAATTTAGATGAGTAGTCCTGGCGGAAAGTTCGAACTATCGCAGAAGCTGCCAATATCTGCATCACATCGCGTCAGTTTCTTACCGAGTGCGCAATTGCTGGCGTTGTTCCATTGTATGAACCTCTGTACCGGTGGGCGGAAAACTATGATGTAAGATCACCGGGGCGGCGCGGGGACACAGGTTCTAAGCGCCTGTACTCATCGCAATTCGAAGATAGTTGGGAGAGGAAATGCGTAGTCGGTCTTTGTTACTGGGCGCAGCCATGTGCAGCATGATTTCTGCGACAGCCCACGCTGAAAATAAGTCTATCGAGGTCATCCATCATTGGGTGTCTGACAGTGAGGTGGCTGCCGTAAACACGATCAAGCAAGAGCTGGAAAAGCGCGGCGTCGTCTGGAAGGACACCGCCATAGGCGGTGCAAACGGCGCGAACGCCGAGCAGTCGCTCCGGGCTCGCATCGTCGCCGGCAATCCGCCTGGTGCAATGCAGATGCTAGGCTACGACGCTGCGACCTGGGCTAAGGAAGGCGTTCTGAGGGACCTGACCGATTTGGAGACCGCGAGTGGCGGCGTTCAGTCGCTTCCGGCCGACTACAGGCGCCTGGCGGCTCCCGACGGCAAGTGGGTCGAGGTGCCGATCGATTTGCTTCGTTCAAACTGGATCTGGGCCAACAAAAAGGCGTTCGACACCGCAGGCGTTTCGGTTCCCAAGACCTGGGAAGAACTCATTGCGTCAGGCGAGAAACTTCGCAAGGCTGGGATTATCCCTCTGGCAGCCAGTGACGAGCCATGGCAGATCGCCAAAATCTTCGACAGCCTGATCGTGGATTTGAATGGGCCGGAATTCTACACGCAAGTCGCGCTCAAGGTCGACGACAAGGCCATTCGCAGCCCCGAGATGGTCAAGGTGTTCGAAAAGCTGCGCCAGGTGAGAGGCCTGGTGGATGACAACTTCGTGGGCCGTGACTGGGCCGTGGCGACGGAGATGGTCGCGAGTGGCAAGGCCGGCATGCAGGTTATGGGCGATTGGGCAAAAGGCGAGTTCCTGGCCAAGGGTCTGAAGCCCGGTGTCGACTTCCTCTGTTTCCCGACCCCAACGTCGACGCCGAATTTCCTTTGGGCGATGGACTCGTTCAGCATGTTCCAAACCACCGATCCGAGCCTGCGGGCCGCGCAGGACGAACTGGTCAAGGTGCTTCTCGATCCGGAAGTGCAGATCAAGTTTAACCTGATCAAGGGATCCATTCCACCTCGGCTTGATGTCGACATGTCGAAGTTCGACGACTGCGCCAAACAGGCGGCTGTGGACCTCAAGGCCTCGATCGAGCACAAATCGTTCCTCGGCACTCTGTCCGGCGGGTATGCTGCCGAACCCCAGTTCGCCTCGATTTTCAAGGAAGTCGCCGCGAAGTTCTTCGTGTCGGACATGCGTGCGCAAGATGCGGTGACGCTTCTCGCGGACGAGATCAATAACGCACGGTAAGGACCACCCACGATGACCGGAAGGCTGTCGTTGGGCCTTCCGGCGGGCCTGCTGCCTGAGCGTCTATTGGCTCGGCAGATCCAGGAGACAAATAATTCCGATGATTGCGATAAAGCGATACCTTGCCGCCCAGTTGCCCAAGCTCGTGCTGGCGCCGAGCGGCATGGTTATCGTTGTAGCGATCTACGGTTTCATCGCCTGGACTGCCAGTGTCTCGCTCAGTTCATCCAAGGTGATGCCGATTTACGACTTTGTGGGTCTGGAGCAGTATGTCCGCCTTTGGTCGACGCCCAGATGGCACGTAGCCGTTGAGAACTTGTTTGTCTTCACCGCACTCTACCTTTCGATCGCCACCCTCTTTGGTCTCTTTATCGCCATTCTCCTCGATCAGCGCATCCGCGCCGAGGGCTTTCTGAGAACTGTCTTTTTGTATCCGATGGCGCTGTCCTTCATCGTTTCCGGCGTTGCCTGGAAGTGGGTACTGAACCCTGGCCTCGGCCTTCAGAAATTGGTTCGTGATTGGGGGTGGACCTCCTTCACCTTCGACTGGCTGGTGAATCCAAACTATGCTCTCTACACCGTTGTCATCGCCGCGGTATGGCAGTCGTCGGGCTTTGCGATGGCAATCTTTCTCGCCGGTCTCAGAGGCATCGACAACTCGATAATAAAAGCCGCTCAGATGGAGGGGGCTTCTCAGGCCCGTATCTATGTCAGCGTTGTCGTGCCGATGCTTCGCCCGGCGTTTCTCAGCGTGATCGTCTTGCTTGGGCAGATCGCTATCAAGACGTTCGACCTGACGTTCGCGCTGACGAATGGGGGGCCCGGCGGAGCGACGGAGATGCCGTCAATGTTCATGTTTTCGGCAACGTTCGAAAGGAACCAGATGGCGGTCGGCGCAGCCAGCGCAATGATGATGCTGGCCGCGGTGGTGGCGATCATGATCCCGTATCTCTACACCGAACTTCGGAAGCCCAGCAATGAGCACTAGAATGCGCAAGCTGGAGCGCTACGGCGGCAGGCTGTTTGTGTATGGGTGCCTGGCTGTCCTGGCCACCCTCTATCTGGTGCCGCTCTGGGTTATGTTGATCACATCCTTCAAGCCCCTGGACGAGATTTATTCCGGCTCGCTTATCGGGCTGCCGAAACAGATAACGTTTGAAGCTTGGTCAAAGGCCTGGAGCACGGCTTGCATCGGTACCAACTGTGTCGGGCTTTCACCGTTCTTTCTGAACTCGCTGATTATCACGATCCCTGCGGTCTTCGTGTCCACCGCAATCGGCGCAATCAACGGCTACACGCTGACGAAGTGGAAATTTCGCGGAGCGGATCTCTTTTTCGCCGTCATGTTGTTCGGCTGCTTTCTCCCGTTGCAGGCCGTGTTGCTGCCTATCGCGCGAGTGCTTGGAATGTTGCGGCTATCGGGGTCCACCGCCGGCCTCATACTGGTTCACTCGGTCTATGGAATCGCATTCACGACAATGTTTTTCAGAAACTATTTTGTCTCGTTCCCCGATGAACTGACCAAGGCGGCCTTGGTCGACGGCGCCGGCTTCTTCAGGATATTCTTTAGCATTGCCCTGCCTACGGCCATTCCTATCGCTGTCGTCTGCTGCATTTGGCAGTTCACGTCGATATGGAACGATTTCCTGTTCGGCGTGTCGTTTTCCGCCGGGGGAAGTTCGCCGATCACTGTCGCGTTGAACAACGTCGTGAACGTAACCCTGGGGCGCAAGCAATATAACGTGGACATGGCGGCGGCGCTGATAGCCGCGCTTCCCACGCTGATCGTCTATGTCCTGTCGGGACGATACTTCGTCCGGGGCCTGACGGCCGGCGCGGTCAAAGGATAATCGCGCCGCCAACGGCAAGCCGGCCGGTCTCTTCAAGAGCCAAGACGAACCCGGACATACATACACAGTTCGATGGGATCTCCAATGAAGCATTCGTTGCCGACTGCCTTTGTCCACGAGGTCGCAAAGGTGCTTGGCGACCGCTTCACGACCAACACGTCGCTGAGGCACCAGCACTGCGGCGGAGAGGGGTTCCACGCGGTGGAAGAACCGGACGCCGTCTGCTTTGCCGAGACCGAAGCGGAGGTCGCGGCGATCCTCGAGAACGCCAATGCCCACGGGGTGGCGGTCATTCCCTTCGGAGCCGGAACGTCGTTGGAAGGGCATTTGAGCGCCGTCCACGGCGGCGTCAGCCTGGACGTCAGCCGCATGAATCGAATACTTGCGGTGCATCCTGATGATCTCGACGTGGTCATTGAACCGGGCGTCACGCGACAGGCGCTGGATAGGCATCTGAAGGATCTGGGGTTGTTTTTCCCGGTGGATCCTGGTGCTGAGGCAACGATTGGCGGGATGGCGGCTACGCGTGCTTCCGGCACCAATGCCGTGCGATACGGCACGATCCGCGAGAACGTGCTGTCCTTGCGTGTGGTATTGCCCGATGGCCGGGTCATCAAGACAGGGAGTCGGGCGCGAAAATCGTCGACGGGCTACGACCTGACCAAGCTTTTTATCGGGTCGGAAGGCACTCTGGGCGTAATCACACAACTGATCATCCGCGTGCATGGTATTCCAGAAGAGACCGTCGCGGTCGTGTGCGGCTATCCTTCGCTGAAAGCTGCGGTCGACACGGTGACTCAGATTATTCAGCTGGGCTTGCCGATTGCGCGAGCGGAGTTGATGGACGAGCCCGCCATGCGCGCATGCGTCGATTACTTCAAGCTCGACTATGGAATTCAGCCCACCTTGTTTTTTGAATTCGCCGGTGCGCCACAAGCCGTTGCCGAACAAATAGCCACGGTGGGGGCGATATCTGCCGAAATGGGAGGAGGCGAGTTTCGCTGGGCGAAAGATCAGGAGAGCCGGGCAGCCCTTTGGCGCGCGCGCCATCGCATGCACAATGCGCTGTTGGCCAGCCGGCCCGGCGCGAAGGTGATGCCCACGGATGCTTGTGTACCGATTTCCCGACTGACCGAGTGTGTCGTGGAAACGAAGGCCGACATCGAAAAGGCTCCGTTCTTTGTGTGTCTGAACGGACATGCGGGAGACGGGAACTTCCACCTTGGTCTGGTGATCGATCCGGATAGCCAGGAAGAATACGAGATCGCTAGCGGCATCAGTTCCCGGTTGGCCTATCGCGCCTTGGCGATGGAAGGGACCTGCTCCGGGGAACATGGGATCGGATTGGGCAAACTCAGATACATGGAAGCCGAACACGGGCCTGCCCTGGATATCATGCGCGCTATAAAGGGTCTTTTTGACCCGAACAGCATCATGAACCCCGGGAAACTCATTCCACAATCTTCTGGCCGCGGCTAGCAAGATTTGGGAAAGACGGACCGGGTCTTTCGCAAGCTCTAAACAATATTGTGAGGGCAGGCACGGCTCAGGAGGGACCGGCGCCTGTACTTGCGCCCACGCGTCAGGCATCGTCGTGGACGGTGATGACAGCCTTGATCAGCCCAGCCTTCTCACGTGACCAGCGCGCAATGTCATGAGGGCTCTTGGCCAGAGTGGTCCGGTGGGTCACAAGCCTGGCAATCGGTATTTTGTCGTCCCGGATCGATGCCACGACCTGATCGAAATCGCTTCTGGTGGCGTTACGGGTGCCGATCAGCGTCATCTCGCGTTTGTGGAATTCTGGATCGGAAAAGGAGATCTCGTCCTTCACCACGCTGACCATGACGAGCGCGCCGCCATGCGCGACATAGCCAAAGGCGGATCGGATCGACGCACCGTTTCCGGTGGCGTCAAAGACGATATCGAAGGCCTCGCCGGCGGTGCGACTTCGCAGAAGCTCGGCGCTTGTCGCAATTGACCCGTCGACGACGGCGAAACCGAGGTCCCGTTCGACGAATTCCAGCCGATCGCGGTCGACATCGAGTATCGTGACCTCATGGCCCGCAATCCTGGCGAAGAGAGCCGTGCCGAGGCCGATCGGCCCCGCGCCGATGACCAGGGCCCGCTTTCCCTTGCCTGGCATCGAGCGGCGAACGGCATGAGCGCCAATGGCGAGAAACTCGACGGCTGCGGCGTCGCCCAGCGAAAGCCCGCCGGTGGGATAGAGATTACCGGCAGGAACCAGGATCTGCTCGCACATGGCGCCATCGCGATGAACGCCAAGCACCTCGATGGCGACGCAGCAATTGGGCTTGTCCTGGCGACAGGCAATACAACGGCCGCACGACAGATAGGGGTTGACGATCACCGACTGGCCAGTTGCGACGCCGACGCCCTCACCGGCAGCCACGACCGTCCCGGAAAATTCGTGACCCATCACGCGAGGATAGGTCAAGAAGGGGTGCTTGCCTTCGAAGATGTGATAGTCGGTGCCGCAGATGCCAACATGGCTCACGCTCAGCAATGCCCACCCTGGCGGTGGCAATGCCGGCCAGGCCAGGTCCCTGAGAACCAGCTTGCCGGGTGCAAGACAAACGGCGGCTTTCATGGCGAGGATGCTCCTCGTGCAATTGGGCGTGCGCGGACCCCTGGGCAACGAATTCGGATTTCAGCGGTGCCGGGTGAACGGCCCGGCGGCAATCACAACCGCCGGGCGATCTTTTGACTATTCGAAGTCTTTGACGTTGGCGAGCGTCACCAGCCCCGCGCCGGTGTCAACATTTGCCTCCACCTTCTCGCTGTGTATCGCCCTGACCACGGTATCGATGCCGAGTTCACCCATCTTGGCCGGAAACTGGGCGACGCTGGCATCCTCCGCTCCAGATTTGATCGCCTCGATCTCACCGCAGCACGCATCGAAGCCGACTAGGATGAACTTGTCGTTGGCAATCCCGGCGTTGGCAATCGCCTTCGCCGCGCCGGGAATGGGCGGTCCGCAAGCGGCGTAGATGGCTTTCAGGTCGGGATTGGCGGTGAGAATGTCCTCGGCGACCGAGGTTCCGAGCTCGAGGGTACAGTTGGTCGCTCCCTTGCCGACGACCTCTACCTTGAGATCGCCCAGGCCCTGCATCATGCCGGTCACGCGATCGTCGAGCGCGGGCACGCCCGGCACGCCTTGCAGAATGCCGATCTTGTCTCCCGCCTTGAGAACCGTCTTGAGATATTCACCCGCGATCTTGCCGCCGTTCAGATTGTTGGTGGAGACAAGCGCGCTCGATCCCTTCCAGTTCGGTATGCCATTGTCGACCAGCACGACCTTGATGCCTGCTGCCACGGCCTTGTCGAGTGCAGGCGCCACCGTCGGATCGACGGGCGTGATGGCCAGACCCTTGACGCCTTGGGTAATCATCGATTCAATCAGCGAGATCTGACCTTCTATGTCGGTCGCCGATTGTCCCTGGCCGGTCACCAGCTCGACCTCGGGATGGGCCGCCGCATATTTCTTGGCGGCCTCCTCCATCGTTGAATAGAAGGGGACTGGGAATTTGGTGATCAGGCCGACCTTGATCTTGTCGGCCGCATGGGACGGCGTCGCAAGCGCCAATGCTATGGCAAGCCCTCCCAACAGTTTTCCTTCCAGTCGCATGCTCGTTTCCTCCCTTGTTTGGGCGCCTTCCGAAGGAAGGTTCACCCTCGTTGCAGGCTGCCCCTGCAGCCGACAAAATCCTTGTCAGGCCCCGACGATCATGGAGACCAGTTGCTGCTTGTTGTCCTCGTTCGGGACCAGTTCACCAACCTTGCGTCCTTGGCGGAGCACGACGGCCCTGTCCGCAAGCTCGACGACATGTTCCATGTTGTGGGTGATCAGGATGACGGCGTTCCCCTGGTCGCGCAGCCTCGCGACCAAATCAAGGACCTGGCGGGACTCGCGCAGGCCGAGCGCGGCAGTAGGCTCGTCTAGAATGACCACCTTGCGAGCGAAGACCGTCGATCGCGCGACGGCGATGGCCTGCCTCTGTCCTCCCGACATCATCGCGACGACGGTGTCGTTCCTAGGCAAGGTCACTTTGAGATTGTCGAGCAAGGATCGAGCCTCGGCGTCCATGCGCCGCTGCCTGAGAAATCGCAAACCGCGTGGCAGCCATTGCGGTCCCGCGATTTCACGTCCGGCGAAGAAGTTCTGCGCCGGAGTCAAGTTGTCGAATAGCGCGAGGTCCTGGTAGACCGTTTCTATTCCAGCGGCGCGCGCCTCGGCCGGGGATCGGATGGGCGTGACCTGTCCGTCGATTACGATCGAGCCGGCGTCCAGGCGATGAACGCCGCTGATACACTTGATCAAGGTCGACTTGCCGGCGCCGTTGTCGCCGAGAAGGCACAGGATCTCTCCCCGCCGCACCGAGATGCTTACATCGCTCAGCGCGAGCACGGAGCCAAACCTTTTGCTCGCGACTTCGACCGACAGGACCGGTGTATCCTCAATACTGGTCCATTCTTTGGAGCTCAGCGAAACGGCGCTCATGACTGCTTCCCCGCCTGCATCACGCGAACTCGCCCTTCGAGATAGTTGCGAAGAACGTCGCCTTCGACGGCGATGACGATGACCACCCCGATGACGATCAACTGGAAGAAGATGTTGACGTTGAGCAGGTTGAGCGAATTGCGAATGACGCCGATCATCAAGGCGCCGATAAGAGCGTTGCCGAGATGTCCGCGGCCACCGAGGAAGCTTGCCCCGCCTATGATGACGGCAGCGATCGTGTCGAGCTCGAGCAGGTTGCCAAAAAGCGGCGAGCCGGCATCGGTCCTCCCGGCCAAGATCACAGCTCCAATGCCCGCGCAGGTGCCTGATACGACGTAGGTCGAGACCAGCACCCATGATACGGGAATGCCCATGCGCAGGGCGGCATCCGGCCGCCCGCCAACGGCGTAGATCCAGCGGCCCCAGACCATCGTCCTGGTCACCACGAAGAACGCGGCCGCGACCGCCAAAACCACGAAGACCGATCCCGGCAACCCCCCGAGCGCATCCGTGCCGAGGGCGCCGATGGACGGCGGCATGCCTGGAATCGCGCGTCCATCGGCAAGCTGCAGGGCAAGTCCCTTGGCTATGCTCAAGGTAGCAAGCGTGATGATGAATGGATGCGGCAGGCGCCCGAAGACGTAGAAGCCGCCGTTGATGGCTCCGACCAGGGCGCCAGACAAGACCATGACCGCGATTACCAGCGCAGCCGGCGCGCCTGCATGGAACGACAGAGCACCCAGGACCGAAGCCAGAGCCAGGTTTGACCCTACGGACAGGTCGATGCCGCGCGTCAGGATCACCAATTGCTGCCCCATGGCGACGACCGAGATGACTGCCGTTTGCGCCAGTATGTTGCTGATGTTGCGGGCAGTGAGAAAATAGGAGGATGTCATGCTTAGCGCTGCAATGAGTAGTAGAAGGATCAGCGCTGGGCCAAAGTTCAGAATGGCAAGACTTACGGACAATGTGTTTGGCTGCGGTAGCGGATCTACCATGGTGTTGCCGCTAGTGTCTGTTATGGGGCTCTTGGTCATTCCAGCCAAATATTCGCCCGAGATCGAACGTGGCGCGCACGTCGATTTCCCTGCTTGCTGTTGTTTATTGCCTCTTCCTCTTATCGATAAAAAACAATACTATCCGCGCCAGCGTCAAGTTGTTTTTTATGGATAAAAATTCGCCAAAAAGGACAAGCCTGGGGAGGGTTGGCCTTCATGAAAACCGACACCGTCTTCAAAAAGGCATTCAATCGAATTCTCGATCTTATGGTCCGAAGCGACATTGAGGATCCGCTGCCCTCGGAAAACGCGCTCAGGCGTCAGCTGGGCGTGAGCCGCACCACCATTCGCAAAGTGTTGAATGAGCTGGATCATCGTGGCGTCATCGCCTGCGCCACGCGGTCCCGCGTCAAAGATCGGCAAGTTCAACCGAGCGATTATTTTCCTGATGTAGAGACGACGCCGCGCAATATGCATGTCGAACAGCAGTTCATGGAATGGATGCTTCGCGGCGACACCAAGCCGGGGACATTGATCAACGAACTTGATCTGTCGCGCCAATTTGGCGTCGCGACCAGCGGAATACGGGAGTTCCTAATCCGCTTTGCCCGGTTCGGTTTGGTCGAAAAGCGTCCGAACTCCGGATGGATATTCAAGGGGTTTACCGAGGATTTCGCGCTTGAGCTTTTCGAAATTCGCGTGATGTTTGAGTTGCGATCAGCGCGGCTCTTCGCCATGCAGGCCGCCCACTCTCCCCTATGGCAAAAGCTCGAGACACTGAAGTGCGCACATCTCGATCTGCTGGGAGACATCGAATATCGATTCCATGACTTTTCCAGTCTCGACGATCGTTTCCATCGGCTGGTTAACGAGGCTTCATCCAATCGATTTATCAGCGACTTCTACGATATCATCAGCTTCATCTTTCACTACCACTACCAATGGAACAAGCGCGACGAGAAGCAGCGGAACCACGCAGCCTTGATCGAGCATCTGGCTTACATCGATGCGTTATTGAGTCACGACTTGTCGCGCGTTGAGCTGGCGGCCGACGCCCACTTGTCATCCGCAAGGGAGACGCTTTTGCAGTCCCTTCTGGCGGCGAGTTGAAGGGTATCGACTCGACCCAAGTGTGTGTTCGGGGGATGAGGCGGTTCGTTTATTCCGGGCCGTCAGGCCCGTATGCCTACTCACGCGCTCGAGCCGAATCAGTCGAGCCGAATGACCACGCAGCCATAGGCGTCTAGCGGCAGTGTTCCCGAGACGGGCTTTCCTGCCAACAGATCGACGCCCGCGGGAACGTTCGGCACAATGACCGGAGTCTCCGTGGTGTTGAGCACGAACATCAACCGGCGGTCTTCGGCTTCCCGGACAGTGACCTCCACTCCGGCAGGCAGTTCAGGCAGCAAAGGCGCGATGCCGGCCTTGGTGAGCACGACATCGACAAGTTTCTCAACCAGCTGCTGCGTGAGATACGTGCCGACATAGACGACACGCCCGCGCCCCACCTGACGGGCGGTGATCGCGGGAGAGCCGGCGGCGAAGCGGTTCGACCAGGCGCCAAGCACCTCGGTGTCGGGCGCTGCCTCGAGCAGCTCGTACAAATGCGCGGCCTGGAATTCTTCATTGCCAAGAGTGAAAAGGTATTTGCGTTCGACCGATGAGGCCGGAAGCGGCGGCGGCGCATAGGCGCCCATGGCGGCCGGACGGAACAGGGGGAAGAGGCCGCTGCCGCCTTCGGGAGCGACACGGCCGAACTCCGTCACCTTGACGCCGCTCAGTGCCGACAGGGCGTTGCCGGGAGCCTGCTCACGGATGATGTGATTGTTCTCGTCCCTTGTTCCGCTCAATGCCGACAGGATCAGCGTGCCGCCATTGCGCACGAACGTCTCGACAGCCTCGTTCCATTGATCCTTCCACATCACCCAATGCGGGATGTAGAGCGCCTTGAGCCGCGAAAGATCGTCTTCGGGATGAATGAACCCGCATGCAATGCCATTGTGATAGCAATGGCGATGAAGCAGCGTCGCGTCTTCGAGCGGGCTGGGAAGCCCGATCGGATAGGTCTTGTATGCTTCCTGGTTGTCGAAGTCGGCGCCGGCAATGCCGAGATCCATGCGCACGGCCGTACCTAGGATCTGGTCCTTGACGGCGGCGATTTCGTGGAAGAACCGGCTTGCCTCGTCATAGCGGCGGCGCGGTACGTCGTCGTGATCGATGACGCCCATCCAGTATATTTCGGCTCCGAAATGCGCGGGACGCCAACGAAAGAACATAATGCCGTCGGCGCCGCGCGCCACCGAGGTCATGGCCATCCGGCGCATTTCGCCCGGCTCCGGCGTCATCGTCGAGAATCCGGGCTGACTGCCGAGGCCCGAGGCCTGCTCCGGCACGATGAAGTTGCCGGAGTAGGCGCGGCATATATCGAGGTGGAAGGCCTGGGTCGTCGCGTGCCCGCCGGTCCGGCGCATCTCGTCATAGAGCATCGGATAGATGTCGAAGCCGATGAAATCGAGGTCCTGTCCGAACCGGCCGCGCAAATCGATGTCGGCAAGCTGGCCAAGATTGTGAAAGATGAACCAGTCCGGATTGGCGGCGCGCAGGATCTCGACTTGGTCGTCTTGGAACGCGGCGGTCGCTGCGGCCAGAAAGCGATGGTAGTCCTGCACATGGCCAGGGCTGGGGTATGACGGCATAAGCGGTCTCGGTAGGTCGATCTGCGAGAAGTCGTCGTAGGCCGTCGCCCAAAAGTGACCGCCCCAGGCGAAGTTCAGCGCCGCGATAGTGCCGTAGGCCTTCTGCAGGTATTTCTGGAACTCCAGCCGGGTCGAGGGCGCAAACGATTCCGACACGGTGGTGTTGAGCTCGTTGTCCGTCTGCCAGCCGATTACACGCGGGTTATCCCGATAATGCTCGGCCATGGCGCGCGTGATGCGGCGGCTGTGGGCGCGGAATACCGGGCTTGTGGTGTCGGCATGCTGGCGCGATCCGTGGCTCGAGGGCCGCCCGTTTATGTCGACGCGCAGCACTTCGGGATAGTTGACGGTAAGCCAGCGCGGAGGGGTCGCCGTCGGCGTGCACATGATCGTGTCGATCCCCACCTGGCCGAGAATTTCGATCGCGCGATCGAAAAGGCCGAACTCGAACCTGCCTTCACGGGGTTCGAAAATGTGCCAGGCGAACTCCCCCATGCGCACGGTGTTGACTCCGGCGGCAGCCATGCGCTCGGCGTCACGCTGCCAGCTGCCCTCGTCGACATGTTCGGGGTAGTGCGGCGCTCCGAGCAGAAAGCGGTCGAGATTAAGGGGCCGCCATACGGATAGCGGGGCGGGCTTCTTGCGGTTCATTCGTATGGGACTTTCGAATTTTCGAGGTTCAGATTGAGGCGACGGGTTTTCTTGGCGTTAGCGTGCGCCCATCGGGCCCGAACAGGTAGGCGTCGCCGGTGTCGAAGCCCACCTGCAACGTGGCGCCGACGCCGATCGCGGAAACCTTGTTGAGCTGAAGCGTGAAATTGCCGGTGCCGCTGTCTGAATTGGTCGTCTGAAGCGGGGAGGCATCGACGTAAAGAACGGTTTCGCGTCCCAGCTGCTCGACCAGCCGCACCTGGCCGGAGAAGACCGGCATTGCGCCGCCGCTCGCTTCGACGACATGCAGCGCCTCCGGCCGGATGCCGATGGTCACGGCGTCGCCGGCCGAAAGGCTGGTCACGTCGATACCGCCGAAGCTCAGTGTCGGCAGGCCGGCTGCCGTTACCGAGACGACGGATGCCTCGACGCTGACCGCTTTCGCTTCGATGAAATTCATGCGGGGCGCGCCGAGGAACCCGGCGACGAAGATGTTTGCGGGGTTGGCATAGAGCTCCAACGGGGAGCCGACCTGCTCGATACAGCCTTTGTTGAGGATCACGATCCGGTCGGCCATGGTCATGGCCTCGACCTGGTCGTGGGTGACGTAGATCATCGTCGATCCGAGCTGCGCGTGCAGGCCCGAAAGCTCGACCCGCATCTGGGTGCGCAGTGCGGCATCGAGGTTCGAAAGCGGCTCATCGAAGAGGAACACCTCGGGCGAGCGTGTGATGGCGCGACCGATCGCGACGCGCTGGCGCTGTCCGCCCGACAGTTGTTTCGGGCGCTTGTCGAGTTGCTCCTCCAGACGCAAGATCCGTGCCGCGCGTTTGACGGCAGCCTCGATCTCGGTCCTGGGCCGTTTGGCCATCCTGAGGCCGAAGCCCATGTTCTCGGCGACGGTCATATGCGGGTAAAGCGCATAGGACTGGAAGACCATTGCGATGCCGCGGTCGCCGGGCTCTTCCCTGGTGACGTCGCGCCCGTTGATCACGATCTGGCCGGAGTTGATCGTTTCCAGCCCGGCGATCGTCTTCAGCAATGTTGACTTTCCGCAGCCGGACGGGCCGACCATGACGACGAACTCGCCCTTTTCGATCTTCAGGTCGACTGTCTTGAGGGCATGGTAGCTGCCATAATGCTTGTCGACTTTTCGCAATTCCACGCTGCTCATATCGCGGCGCCTTTCCGTGCGTGTCGGGTGCGGCAGGGTTCGCGGCGGATCATCCCTTGACGGCCCCCATGGTTAGGCCGGCGACAAAGTGTTTTTGCATCATGAAGAACATCACGACCGGCGGCAGGGCTACGAAGACCGTGGCCGCCGAAACGATGTTCCAGGCCGATGTCCATTCGCCGCGCAGATTGTTCAAACCTGCGGTAACGGGTTTGACCGCATCGCTCTGGGTAAGCACGATTGCCCAGAAATAATCGTTCCAGACGAAGGTGAAGGTGAGGATGGCGAGTGCCGCCAGTGCCGGCCGCACCAGGGGAACAACCACGTGGCGCAATGTCTGGAATGGCGAGGCGCCTTCGGCTCGCGCCGCCTGGAACAACTCGCCCGGCAAAGCAGCGATGAAGTTGCGCATGAAAAGCGTAGCAAAACCGGTCTGGAACGCGATGTGAAAAATGATCAGTGCATAGACGGTGTCATAGAGGCCGAGCCGTACCATCAGGTCGCGGACGGGGATCATCATGATCTGCGCCGGCAGGAAGTTGCCGCCGACGAAGAGCGCGAAGATCAGGTTGGAGCCGCGGAACGGATAGCGCGACAAGACGAAGCCGGTGAGCGTCGACAGGATGAGGACGCCGATGACGGAGGGTATGGTGATCAGCAGGCTGTTGAGGAAAAAGCGCAGCATGGCGGTCTGCTCGAAAACCGCCTTGTAGTTCTCGATCAGGCTGAATTTCTGCGGCCAGCCCCAGTAGTTGCCGGCCATCAGCTCCTCGTTGGAGCGGATCGAGGTCAGCATGACGGCAAGCAGCGGCAGCAGCCACAGGATCACGACCAGGGCGACACCGCCCAGATACAGGGCTCGCTGGATCCTGGCATCGTCGGGAATTGGTCGCGGGTACATCAGGCGTTGCTCCGCTCAGCCTTGATGAGGCCATTGAGATACCAGGCGATGAAGACGATCATGATCACGAACAGCACCGTGGCGATCGCGGCGCCGTAGCCGAAGCGATAGGAAAAGATCGACTCCTGGTACATCTGGTAGGCGAGCACGGTGGATGAGCCGTAGGGGCCGCCACTGGTCATGACCGCGATCATGTCGAAGGAGCGCAGCGCGCCGATCACCGTCACCGCGATGGCGATGAAGCCGACCTGCGACAGCTGCGGCAGGACGACATGGCGCAGCATGCGCCAGCCGCGCGCGCCGTCGACGCGCCCGGCGGCGATCAGATCGTCGTTGAGGCCGTTCAGCCCCGCCAGGAACAGGATCATGCAGAAGGCGATCTGTGGCCACAGAGCGGCGGCGGCAACCGCGAAGGTGACGAAGGTCTCGTCTGAAAGCAGCGCCGGGGCGGTCGCTCCAAAGGCGCTGAAGACAAGCTGCAGCAAGCCGAAGTTCGGATCGTAGACCCAGCCGAACACTACACCGACCGTAACGGTCGCCAGAACCAGCGGCACGAAGAACAGCGATTTGAGAATACGCATGCCGCGGATCTGCTGGTTCACGATCAGGGCAAGCGCGAGGCCGATCGGCGGCGCCAGCATGAAGATCAGCAGCCAGATGAGGTTGTTCTTGAGCGAAACGTAGAACTGCGGGTCGTCGGCCAGTTCGGCATAGTTGGCGAGGCCGACCCAGGCCTTGGCGCCTATGCCATCCCAGTCGTGCAGCGAAATCCAGACCGTCTCGACGGAGGCGGCAAGGATCACCGTTCCAAACAGGATGAGACCCGGCAGCAGGAACAGGGCAGGGGTCACCCAATGACGATTTCTGCGCCATAGACGAGACATGGCAGGCTATCCCAAAAGAGACGGGGTTATCCGAAACAACCGGTCACCCAAAAAAGAGGCGGGAGCCGCCGAAAGACGGCGCCCGCCAGCCAGGGAGGATCAGCCAAAGATTCTCTTGCGGGTTTTTTCGAGGCGCCCGAGGATCTGGTCGCGGCGGTCTGGCTTGACCATGAATTCCTGAAGCGCGGTCATGCCTTCCTGAGCCATGTCCGGATCGGTGTCGCGGTCGTAATATTGCGATGTCGCGACCACCTTCTTCAGTTCCTCGACCGCGGCATTGACCAGCGGGTCCTTGCTTGGCGGGCAGTCATTGCGAGGCGGAATGGCGCCTTCGGCGGCAAGGAAGGCCCCGAGATTTTCCGGCTTGTAGAAATAAGCCAGAAAGTCGCGCGCGCCCTGCTTGTTCTTTGCATTCGCAGGTACATGGATGGAGTTGACCGAGAAATCCTCGTAGCGGGCGACGCCGGGCACGATCTCGGGAAACGGCGCATAGGCAAGCTGGGGCAAGTCCGCCTCCGGGAAAGCGGACCTGACGAAACCGCCAAGGTCCATCATGGCCGCCTTCTTCTGTGCCAGGGCAGCACCGGCCTGTTCCCAGCCGAAGGAACTGTGGCTCGGCGAAAAGAAACCGGCCTTGAGCAGGTCGTTCCATTTGTCGAAGACGGGCGTCAGCACTGGATCGGTATACTGAACCTTGCCGTCCATCAGAGCGATGTGCTTGTCGAGGCCGTTGATGCGCAGATTCATATGGTCGAACCAGCCGCCTGCGGGCCACAGTTCCTTGGTGCCCATGCTGATCGGAACAAGGTTCGCGGACTTCGCCGCCTCGCCAAAGGCCAGGAACTCCTTCCAGTCCTTAGGGGGGGGCCAGTTGTGCTGCGCAAAGACGTCCTTGCGGTAGAACAGACCCCAAAGGATGCCGCCCATCGGCAGGCCATATTGCTTGTCGCCAACCGTGACGGCACTCGTCGTCGCCCCGAGCACGCTCTTGTAGTTCTCCCGCGCGAACAGATCGGAGATGTCGTCGAAAAGACCCTTGGCGACAAACGCCTTCATGCGGTTGCCGGAGAACCAGAAGCAGATGTCAGGGGCGCCGACGACAAGATAGCTGCGAATGGCCGTCTTGTGCGCTTCGTGGTCCATGTTGTTTATGACCACCTTGGCGCCGGACTTCGCCTCGAATTCGGTGGCCAGCCGCTGCAGGATCTGACGCTGCTCGACATTGCTGAGATTGGAGATAATCGTGATGTCCTGCGGCTGCGCCAAAGCAGGCAGGCAAAGCCCTCCAGTGGCGGACGCGACAAGCGCCGCGCCGGTGCCTTTCAGGAAACGGCGCCTCGTCGTCAACAATGCGGCAAGCTTGGTTGTCATGGCTTCTATCTCCTCCCTGAGAACAGCCGGATTTCATTTGAACCGAGGCTATGGGTAGCGTATGCAGGTGAGATCGGTCAATAGTTAATTTACAAAATTAATAATGAGACAGACATGAAGCTCAAGGGCGACCAGCAGACGTCACGTGCCATAAATCGGCGGCTGATCCTCAATCTGCTGCGGCGGGAGGGGGCGATCAGCCGGGCCGAGATCGCAGCGATCACCGGGCTCAGCCCGGCGGCTGTGACGTTCGTCGTCACCGAGTTGCTGGAAGAGAAAATCCTCGTGGAGGGAGAGGCGAGCCCGGGCGCGCCGGGACGTCGGCCCATCCCGATCAACATAAACTACGCCGGTCGGCTGGTTGTCGGACTGCAATTGAAGGTCGGTGCGATCGATTGCGTGCTGACCGATCTTGCCACGACCCCGCTTGTGACCAGGCAGGTAGCCGTCCCCGATCCGTCCCCACAATGCACGGTGGAAGCCTGCGCCAAGGCGGTCAATGAACTGATCTCCGATCGCGGAGCCCCGACGACCGCGCAGCTCAGCGGCATCGGCATCGCGATACCAGGCGTCATCGAGAACGGCGTCTGTCGCCTGAGCCACCGGTTCAACTGGGCCGACGTGCCGTTTGCCGCCATGCTTGCCGAACTCGTGCATGTGCCGGTCTGGGCGGACGACGACACCAATGCTTTCGCGCTTGCACAGCAACTGTTCGGCCTTGGCCGGCATCATCGAACCGTCGGCGCGCTGGCCATCGGCGCCGGGATCAGCTGCGCGGTCGTGATCGATGGCTCGGTCCATCACGGGGCGAATGGAGCCGCGGGCAAGATGGGTCACTCGATATACGATCCAGATGGTCCGCTGTGCGAATGCGGCCGACGCGGCTGCCTGCAGACCTTTTTCTCGGAGCCGGCCTTGGTGCGGCGATGGAAAGAGGCCCGTCGCCTATCGGGGGAGGTCACACGCCACGACATGCTGAGCGCGGCTCAGGCCGGCGACAGCACAGCAATCGATCTGTTGCGGGAGGCAGGCCTGGGAATAGGAAGATTCCTTGGCGGCTTCTGCAACATCGTCGATCCGGAAGTGATTGTCGGCGGCGGCGAAGCCGTCACTTTCGGCGATTTTCTGTTCGAGCCGATGCGCGACGCACTGAAGCGCTATGCATTGTGGAGCCCGCCACCAATCACGCCAGACTGGGCAGACGATTCCTGGGCGCGTGGCGCGGCGGCGCTTGCGACCCAAAGGCTCTTCGACTTTGAAAGCAGCCCAGGCGAGGTCGCAGGCGTGGGACTGCAGATATCAGGTGTCTAGGCTCGTTGATGAGCGAAGAGGGCGATCTGGTCACCTACTTAGCCCATTCACGAACACGGCGCGCGACCTCAGCTGTCGACATCCCGTAGCGATCGTGAAGCGTCGGCAGAGCCCCGGCATCGAGAAACTCGTCGGGGAGCGCGATCTGCCGGAAGACAGGGCTCACACCCTCGCGCATCAGCAGGGCGGCCACACCTTCGCCCAGCCCGCCGATCAAGGTGTGGTTTTCCGCAACCACCACCATTCGCCCGGTCCGTCGCGCCGCGGTAAGTATCGTTTCTGCGTCGAGCGGCTTAATCGTTGGAACGTGCAGCACAGCGCAGCCGATACGGTCCGATTCGAGAGCTTTTGCGGCCTCCAGCACACGCATGGTCATCAGGCCGCTGGAAATGAACAGCACGTCGGCCCCTTCGCGCAGCAGCCGCGCCTTGCCGATCTCGAACCGGTAGTCGTACCCGTCGAGGACCACCGGCACCTTGCCGCGCAGGAGCCGCATATAGACCGGCCCTTTGTGGTCAGCGATTGCCTCGGTGGCCTGCTCGATATCGATCGCGTCGCATGGATCGATAATCGTCAAGTTGGGCATGCCGCGGAAGATGGCGATGTCTTCCGTCGCCTGGTGGCTGGGGCCGTAACCGGTGGTCAGTCCCGGAAGGGCGCAGACAATCTTCACGTCGAGCTTTTCCTCCGCGATAGCCATGCAGATGAAGTCGTAGGCGCGACGTGAGGCAAAGACGGCGTAGGTCGTTGCAAATGGCGTAAACCCTTCCCGGGCCATCCCCGCAGCCGCGCTCATCAGCACCTGCTCGGCCATGCCCATCTGATAGAAGCGATCCGGATGTTCCTGGGCGAAGACATGAAGGTCGGTGTATTTGGCAAGATCGGCGGTGAGCCCGACGATCCCGTTCCGCTGATGTGCCAGCCTGGCGAGCATGTGGCCGAAAGGGGCGCTGCGCGTCGGAATGCCGTCCGGGGCGATCGAGGCGATCATCGCCGAGGTGGTCTTGCGCTCTCCGGCAATGACAGCCTGACGTGGCTCGAATTTTGACAACCTCACTGCGGACGTCCCTTCTCCAGAGCCTCGAGCGCCAGCGTCCATTCATCCGGCTCGACACGGATGAAATGCGTGATTTCGCGGGCCTCCAGGAAAGGCACACCCTTTGCCATGCGCGTGTTGCAGACGATGATGCGCGGGCGCGGCTCCTTGAGGTCCCGGGCAATGTCGAATGCCGCGCGGACCGCCTCGATGTCATTGCCGTCGACACGCTGTGCGTGCCAGCCGAAGGCCTCAAACTTATCGGTCACCGGCTCGGAAGACAGCGTCGCCGTCGACGGACCGTCGGCCTGCTGGTTGTTGAAGTCGACGATGGCGATGAGATTGTCGAGCTTGTGGTGGGCGGCCGACATCGCCGCTTCCCAGGTCGAGCCCTCACCGAGCTCGCCGTCCGACAAGAGATTGTAGACGAAACTGTCGCTCCGCTTGCGCTTCAGCCCCAGGCACATGCCGACGGCGATGCCGAGCCCATGGCCGAGCGAGCCGCCGGTGATCTCCATTCCAGGCGTGTAGGCGGCCATGCCGGACATCGGCATGCGGCTGTCGTCCGTGCCATAGGTTTCGAGTTCTTCCTCCGGCAGCACGCCTGCTTCGATCAATGCCGCGTAGAGCGCGATCGCATAATGTCCGATCGACAGAAGAAAGCGATCGCGCTTCTCCCATAGCGTCTCATCTGGCCGATAGCGAAGCGCATGGAAATAGGCGACCGCGAGCACGTCGGCGATGCCAAGCGCCTGGCCCACATAGCCCTGGCCCTGGACTTCGCCCATGCGCACGGCATGCCGGCGGATGCGATAGGCCCGTTCGGCAAGGCTGATATTGCTGCCCGAGCGCGGCATCTCAAATTCTGCCGCCCCCTCAGCCATGGATCAGCATCCCGCCATTGACGTCGATCACGGCGCCGGTGATGTAGCTGGCCAGATCCGACGCGAGGAACAGGTAGGCGCCAGCCACGTCGCGCGCCTCGCCGAGGCGGCTGAGCGGAATCCCCTTGATGATGTCGGCGCGCATGGCCTCCGTCAGCTTGCCGCCGGTGATGTCGGTCTGGATCAGGCCTGGCGTGACGCAGTTGACGCGGATGCGGTCGGGTCCGAATTCGCGCGCCATCGCCTTTGCCAGGCCGAGCACGCCCGCCTTGGCGGCGGAGTAATGCGGGCCGCCGAAGATGCCGCCGCCGCGTTGCGCCGAAACCGATGACATGCAGATGATCGAGCCGCCATTCTCGCGCATGTGGGGAATGAAAGCCTGGCTGAGATAGAGCACACCGCGTAGATTGACGTCGAGAATGCGGTCCCAATCGCCTGGGCTGATCTCCAGGGTCTTCACCGGCTGGGTAATGCCGGCATTGTTGCAGAGCACGTCAACCTTGCCGAAGTTTTCGGTGACTTGCGCCGCCGCTGTCTTGCATGCGGCGAGGTCGGAGACGTCGCAGGCGAGGCCCATGTGGTCGCCTCCGAGCGAAGCGGCGGCATCCCGCGCCAGTTCCTCATCGAGATCGAGGATCGCGACGCGTGCCCCATGTTCGGCCATCAGCGCTGCCGTGGAGCGGCCTATCCCGCGTGGGCTCGCGGCGCCTGAAATGACCACAGCCTTGCCCTTCAGCAACATGTGGAACTCTCCTGCTTTTTCCAATCTCTTGGCGGATGATCTAGAGCCGGTAGAACCGGGCGGCGTTGTCGTGGAACAGCGCGAGCCGCTCTTCACGCGGATAGTGTCGCGTGATCTCCTTGAAGGCGTTCACGACGGCGTCGAAGCTCGAGAACAGCTTGTCGACCGGGAAGTTCGTCGCAAACATCGATCGGTGGATGCCGAAGGCGGCGATCGCCTCCTCGACATAGGGACGGATCGACGCCGTCGTCCATGTCCAGTCGCCCATGCCGAGACCCGAGATCTTGCAGGCGACGTTCGGCGCCTGCGCCAGCTGGCGCATGCCCTTCTTCCAGGCGTCGAAATGCTCGGGTCCGTCGACCTGCATGCCGGTATGGTTGAGAATGATCTGCACGTCGGGAAAGGCGCGCGCCAATTCAAGAAACTCGCCCATCTGCGGATAATAGAGCTGCAGGTCAAAACTCAGCCCGCGCTTCGCCAACTCGCGGAAGCCGCGCCGCCATTCGGGTGTCCGGCTGACCTCCGGCCGCGCCAGATAGGTCTTGGCGGGATCGGCATGGTAATTCATCGACTGCCGGATGCCGCGAAAGTTCGGATATTCCATGTGTCGGTCAAGAAGGTCGCCGACATCGGGCTTGGACAGGTCGGCATAGCCGACGATGCCATGGGGAAAGCCCCGCTTGTTGGCGATGCCTTGCAGCCAGCGCGTCTCCCCAACCGGATCGGCGGGATTGAACCCGACGTCCAGATGCACCGATTTCACCAGGTTCTGGTTCTTGGCGTCTTCCAGATAGTCGTCGATCAGGTAGCTCTTGCGGATCGCCTCATAGTCGCCGAAGGCGGCCGGCTTAACGCCATCGGTCAGCCATGGATAATAGTGGGTCTCCAAATCCCAAAGGTGATGATGCGGATCGATGAAAGGCAGTTCGGCCACGGTCGGGGTCCCTCGCTTGCTGCTGGACCCGCCGGCTTTGCCGGCGGGTCCGTTCGAAGGCGGTCAGTTGCTCGGGGGGAAAACGCGGGCGATAACCTTCTTCGCCTCGGGACTGTCGACCTTATCGGCGGTGACCAATGGCATCACCAGGGCCAGATCCTGGGTCACCTTGCCTCCCGTCAGGGCGTTGTAGACTTGCTGGGTGCCGTCGATGCCTTGGCCGACCGCTTCCTGGAAGAAGATGCCCTGGATCGCCCCCTTCTTCAGCAGCGCAATGGTGGTGGGCGAGCCATCGGCGACGGTGATGCCAACTTTGCCGGTGAGGCCTCGGGTCTCGACCACCTTTGCGGCACCGCTCCCGGCCTCATCATACATGCCGTAGATAGCCTTGATGTCGGGATGTGCAGTCAGCAGGTCGTTTCCCTGGGTGACAGCCTCGTTGATGGTGAGGCCCCGGGTTTCAAGCATCTGGACCAGGTCGCAGCCGTCTGCCGCGAACGCCTCCTTGGCGCCCTTGAGATACTTCTGCGCATTCTCCCGGTCCTGCGGCAGCGACAGCATGCCTACCTTGTTGCCGCCGCGCTCCTTGGCGAGATCGCAGGTGAATTTCCCTTGCGCCTTGCCGGTCTCATAATTGTTTGCGGTGACAGAAGATGTGTAGTTGGTTAGTCCCGGCTGCGGACCGATGCCGGCGAAGGCGATCGGCACCTTCTGCTTTTCCAGATAATCGAGCAGCGGCGGCGTCGATGTTGAGCTGACCGGACCGATCACGATTGCCGCGACCCCCTTTGTCACGGCCGTCCTCGCATTGTCCATCTGTTTGGCCGGCGAGTTCTCCGAAGTGTACTCGACATAGTCCATGCCGAGTTCCTTGGCCTTCTCCTTCACGCCGTACCCGACCCATTGCCAGTAGGAGATGTCCAGCGAGGGCGCGATATAGGCGACGGTCTTTTTGTCCTCGGCATATGATGCGCTGGACAAGGCGGACGCCGCCAGTGCTGCAATCAGGATGCTCTTCAACTTCATCTTGGTTCCTCCCGTTGATGATCTAGAGTCGGTTCTTGTTGCTGAAGCGGTCGATCAGAACCGCAAGCAGGATCGCGGCGCCGGTGACGGAGCCTTGCCAGAAGCTGTTGACGCCGATGAGGTTCACGCCGTTCTGGATGCAGGTGATCATCAGCGCGCCGAGCACCGCGCCGATCGCGCTGCCGGTTCCGCCAAAGAGGCTGGCACCGCCGATGACGACCGCGGCAATCGCCTGCAGCATCAGGCTGGCGCCGGCCGTTGCCTCGGCATTGAGGATGTAGCTCGCCGTCAGCAGCCCGGCGAACGAGGCGAGCAGGCCGGAAATGACATAGGCGGCGAATTTGATGCGAAGCACGGGAATGCCGAGCAGCCGGGCTGCGGTCGCCGATGACCCGACGGCATAGAACCAGCGACCCAGCACGACCTTGCGCAGCACATATTCCAGCAAGACCATCAGGACGATGCAGAACAGAAGATGATTGGGGATTCCGGGGACGATCTCGCCGGAATTCAGCAGCCAGAAATCCGGCGCGCTGATCGGCATCGAGCGACCGTTGGTGACGATGAAGGCCAGGCTGCCCGCCACCGCGTAAGTGATGAGGGTGACGACGAAAGGAGCAAGCCTGACGACAGTGACGAGAAACCCGTTGATCGCTCCGAATACCAGCCCCACGGCCAAGCCTGCCAGGCAGGCGGTAAGATCGTCCGCTCCATTGGCCATTGCCAGCGCCGTGACCATTCCAGTCAGCGAGAACACCGAGCCGACCGAAAGATCGATGCCGCTGGTGACCACGACCAAGAAGACGCCGAGCGACATGATGATGAGCGGCGCGGCGGCCTGGATGATGTTTTGGACGTTGCCCATGCTGAGCGCCGCGGGGACGAATATGCCCACCGCCAGCAACAGGACGACAATCGCGCCGGCGATTGCGGCCTCGGTGCGGTAGGACAGAAGAATCCCGGGAGCGCGGGTCCCGGCGGCCCGAGCCTTCTTGCCCGTCGCGGCGCCGTTGGTTGCGTCGGTCATGCTGCCATCCCCGTCAGCTCGGCGAGCCCGTCTTCGGTGAAGCGCTCGTCTGGCAGAAACCCCTTCGGGCGCCCCTCGGTGTCGAAGGCGAAGATCACATCGCACAGCTCGAGCAGCTCGACGTTCTCGGTCGACCACCAGACAATGACTGCTCCCGTATCCGCCATCTCGCGGATCAGCGCGTAGATATCGTGCTTGGTGCCGATGTCGACGCCGCGCGTCGGCTCTTCCAGCACCACCATGCGCAGCGGCAATCCGAGCCAGCGCGCAACGATCAGCTTCTGCTGGTTGCCGCCGGACAGCGACGCCGGAAGGTCCCAGATCGAGCCCGCCTTCAACTTGAGCGCCGAGACCAGATCGGAACATTCCTGCCGTTCGGCGGCGCCGACGATCCGCCGGTTGTCGCGAACCCTGCGCGCGGCAAGCACGTTGTCGACGATCGGAAGCTGCGAAAGGATGCCCTTCGCTGCCCGGTCACCCGAGACGAAGCCGATGCCCGCGCGCGCCGCCGCGGCCGGGGAGGGGAAGCCATCTGCGAGACCCTCGCCGGAGAGGCGCCAGCAGGCGCCCTTTCCCGCGCCGACGAGGGGATCGATCAGGCCCGTCGGACCCGCCGGTGCGCCGGCCAGCCCCAAGATGGTGCCGGGCCAGATTACCAAAATGGCGCCGTCGGGCCCCAGCAACTCCACCGGCGTACCCTCTCGGCTGCGCTCCCGCCGCTTGAGCTGCGCGCCGGAACGGTGGGTCGATTGTCCCATCTGCTGGATGATCTCGGCGTCGCTCAGCGAGGCAAGCGGCGTCCCATTCGCCACAGTGATGCCGTCCCGCAGGATGGTGCAAACATCGCAGAGCTCGCGGATTTCCCGCATCCTGTGCGAGACAAATACGATTCCGATACCCTCGTCGCGCGCCAAACGCTTCAGCACGGAGAAAAGCTTGGCCGTCTCGCCTGCGGTCAGGTTGGCGGTGGGCTCGTCGAGAAGCAGCACTTCGGCGCCCGTTGAAAGCGCGCGAGCGATCTCCACGATTTGCCCTTCATGCAGGGACAATTTGGCCGCCGGGAGGTCCACGATCTCCTCGCCGATCGCCGCATCTATCAGGCGCAGCGCATTGAGCGCGATGTCGCGCATGCGGCGGCGGCTGCTCTGCGACAGGCCGGACTTCGCATGCACGATACCGATGTTTTCCGCGACCGACAGTTCGGGCAGCAGCGCCAGCTCCTGATGCACCACCGCTATGATCGGGCCGCCCCGGCCGAGCTTCGCCGACGTGAAGGCGACCTCGCCGGCATCGCGGGAGGTAAGGCCTGTGATGATGCGGATGAGGGTACTCTTGCCGGCGCCGTTGCCGCCCAGCAGCGCATGTATTTCGCCTGCCCGGACCTGAAAGCTCACGCCGCGCAGGACGCGGGTTGCGCCGTAGCTCTTCTCGACATTGGCAGCGTCGATCAGAGGCGTCCTGGTCGATGCCTGTGCGGCCGCGCTCACATTGCCGGCGACGCCCAGGCCCTGGGCCGTTTCCATCCTGCATCTCCTCCCGAGATCGCAGGGATGATGCGACCGATTGACATTCGGCTCAATTCTCGTTTCTTAACATTCTGTGTAGCTGAACTTAACTGACGATCACGATATGTCGGACATCAAGTTCAAGTCGATGGCGCATTTCGAAGCCGTTGCGCGCCTCGGCGGCGTGGCGAAAGCGGCGCAGGAATTGCAGGTGACGCCTTCGGCCGTCAGCCAGCAACTGCGCTTGCTGGAGCACCAGTTGGGCGTGCGGCTGTTCCAGCGCGAAAAGCGCCACCTTTCCCTGACGATCGACGGGGAGCGGCTCTACCAGACCACCACGCAAGCCTTCGAATCCATCCGCGAGGTTCGAAACGCCATCGTTCGGCAGCGCGAGAGCTTTCAACTCAGCCTCCGGGTCAGCCCGTCCTTTGGCGAAAAATGGCTGGCGCCGCGGTTGGCTGAATTCAGCAAGGACTATCCGACCTGGAATCTGCGGGTCGACGCGACACCCAATTTTTCGGATTTCGAAACTGAGGTCATTGATCTCGATCTTCGCTACGGCGACGGGGGCTGGGCCGGCCTTTATTCGGATTGCGTGGTCAACGACCTGATCCTGCCGATGTGCTCGCCTTCTTATCTCAACGAACTACAGAGGCTTTCATCCGACCCGCGCGAGCAGCTGCGCCAGGCAAGACTGATCGACAGCGTGAAGGCCTATTTCCGCTGGGATTACTGGCTGCCGCGTAACGGTGTCCAGGGCGCGCGCATGACCTATCCCTATCGTTTCGACCGCTCCTCGATGTCGGTTCAGCTGGCGAAGGATGGAGCGGGCGTGGTTCTGGAAAGCACGTCAATTGCGTTCGAGGACCTTGTTTCGGGCGCTTTGGTGCCCGTCTCGACCGAGTTCGACGTGATAGAGTTCCCCGGATACTGGCTTGTCTGTCCTTCGCGGCATATGAACCGGCGCGCGGTGCGCCTGTTTTCCGAATGGGTGTCGCGGGTCGGCAGGCGCGACACAGACCGTGCTCGGGATTTTATGTCCGAGTTAGGGCTGCGCATATCGTTTGAACGACGGCCTCATTTCGGATTGCGGGATGACAAGCCCGCCGCCATGGCTTGAACAAGAATATCTGGCGCTCTTGCTGGATTCCACGCTCCAAACAAGCCAGTTCGCGACATAGGTAGAATAAAGTTATCTGGGGATTGGAAGCGCCGATCTCGCTTGTTTTGTTTTCGACCAGACTATGTGGGCGATCCATTTCTTCCAATGTCGTGAGCTGCTCGGCTCAGTGCAACCGTACCCCGTTGCAAGCTGTGGCCTTGAGACCCTCCTGGCTGCTCAGGACCTAACGCTGAACACCTCCGACCACACCTACAGATTCCCGTTGCGCACTGCGGAGTTCCTCGACTACGCAAACAGGCCTCCCAAGGCCCTGCGAGGTGGATTTGGCTAGCGACCTGGCTTGCAAATCACATTCATGCGCGCTAGTGTATGCAGAATTCAGTACGCAATCGAAGGCTGGCACACGGGCATGACATCTCAGACGGTCGCCTCAACTTCGAAAGATGAGCAAAATCCAGGAGACCGGGCAGGTGTGGACGCCGACACCTTTCGTGGCATATTCGGCGGGTTTCCCAGTGGCGTAACCATCGTGTCGGCAACCGACTCCGGTGGAGCGCCGGTCGGGTTGACCGTCAGTGCAGTGATGTCCCTGTCGCTGAGCCCCCCGCAGCTGGTCATATGTCTGCAATCGTCAAAATACACGCTTCAGGTCATCCGGGCCCAGAAGCGTTTCGCGGTCAATTTTCTGGCCAGCGATCAATCGTGGATCTCAGATCAGTTCGCGTTCGGTCAAGGCGATAAGTTCGGCGGCATAGATTGGGCTTTTGGCGAAACCACGGGTGCTCCCGTGATCAAGGACGTGCGTGCATATGCGGAATGTCAGGTGGATTCCCTGATTGAATCTGGCGACCATACGATTGTCGTTGGACGCCTGGTCGCCGGCGGCACAGCCGATGCTTCTCCTTTGGTTTATCACGCTCGCAATTACGCTTTGCTTTCGGCCCATCCTGGAAGCTCTCGCAGGGCACCTTCGGACCGGCCAAACAACAAGTAGGCGCACAATCGCGGCATTGCATCGAAGCTGAGGCACAGGTTTTGCCAAACCACGGATTTGAACGACCGTCGGCTTTCATGACGAACATAGCGCCGCCGTCGTTTAGGTAGGGAGCAGTGATTACCGTGCAGGAACTTGAAAAGAATGCAGCGGTTGGCGTGCCGGCTTACGCGATGGTCAAGAAGCTGATCGTTGACAGCAATTTGCGACCCGGTGAACTGATCTCCGAAAGCGACCTTGCAGAGCGTCTGGACATCGGCGAACCGCTAATCAGGGCGGCAGTGGAGCGATTGGTTGAAGATGGTCTGGTCAATCATGTAGACGCGAAGTTCCTGCAGGTGGCTGCGCTCGATAGAAAATACATCGACGATGTCTACCAGGTTAGCAAGGCCCTCGAGATTCAAGTCGCGGTACAGTCGATAGACCACATACCGGCAGACGCGGTCGAGGAGTTCGCGATGGTGCTCGAAAACATCCGACCGAACGTGGAAGCGGGCAATCCATACCCGGTTCGCGAGGCCTATGAGCATCTGCAGCGCATGTTCCTGACATACTGCGAGAACGATCTTATCTGCTTGATACTTGGACGGCTGCAGGATCATCTGAGCCGCGTCAGGCTGGCCAGTCGCGCTACCGATGACCGCCAATGGCTGCACATAGAATATTGGGTCATGAAGGACGAACTCGATGCGCTTCGTGCGCGCGACGTCAACAGGCTGACCACAACGCTTTCCGCGCATATGGACATGTTCCGGCGCTGGATACTCCAAAGCTGGATCTCACCCGATCAAGCCGAGAAAGGCTGACGGTTTCTTCGCAGGGCAAAACCGCCGTCAACCCAAAGGTCCGGCCACTCATGAATCCTGCCTCATCGCTTGAGATATCCTCGGCGTCGTTTCCTTCCTGGTTCACATGGTCGAGCTCTAAGGGATCTTCATCGAAGCGCCTCGGAGCGAAGTCTCGACGCCATCCTGTCCACAGGCGGCTCTTGGGGAAACGCTCATAACTCGAATGGAACGAACACGCTTCCCGCCCCGACTGACCGTAGCGCAGTGAACATGAAGCCTACGCCCCTTGCCCCGTCGTGAACGGTGGGGAAGTCTCCATTGTCGGGCGTGTTTCGACCTTCCGAAATTGCCCGCGCCACCGCTGAATAAATGTTGGCGAACGCCTCGAGATAACCTTCGGGATGGCCGGCAGGAATTCTGGAGGCTGCTTTCGCTCCGGCGCTGACGCCCGCGCCGGCTCGGGCAAAGACAACCGGCTGCTGCCCGGATGCCGTAAAGGTGAGTTGTTCGGGATGCTCTTGGTGCCAGGTGATCGCGGCATCGGATCCGAACACACGCAGTGCAAGGCCATTTGGACAGCCGTGAGCTATCGAGGTGGTCCAAAGGGCTCCACGGGCTCCACCTTCGAAGCGCAGCAACATGTTGACATGGTCGTCGAGCGGATTGCGCAAGCTGGCCAAATCCGCAGCCAGCGCTTCTACACGTAGCCCGCTGACATATTCGGCCAGATGGAATGCATGCGTCCCAAGCGACGCCACGACACCGAGCGCTCCTGCCTTGGTCTGGTCGTGCTGCCATTCCTTCTTGCCGAAGGCCTGCGTCTGGTACTGATGCGCATATTCCACCTGGACGGATAGGATCTGGCCCAGCCTGCCCCCGGCAATCATGTCCCTTGCCATTCGCACCATGGGATAGCCCGAATAGGTGTATGTTACTGCAAGCAATCGACCAGTCTCGGCCACCCTTGCGCTCAGGGCGCGGGCATGCTCGCGGTTCACTACTAGCGGCTTGTCGCAGATTACGTGTATGCCCTTGGCAAGAAACGCATCGGCGATTTCATAGTGGGTTTCGTTGAACGTACAGATCGTGACGGCGTCGATGCCGTCCGGGCGCTCAGCCTCGCGCGCAGCCATTTCAGTGTGGTCTGCATAGGCTCTTTGCGGGTCGATGAAGAGGTCTCGCGCGACCTGTCTGGTCCGCTCCGGGTTGCGGGAGAAGACGCCCGCAACCAGCTCCCAACGACCGTCCAGGCGCGCTGCCGAGGCGTGGCTGGGCCCGATCGAACTGCTGCCGCCTCCACCCACCATGCCCAGCCGCAGCCTTCGGCCGAATGCATCTGCCTCCGTCATCGGAGCCTCTCCAGTTGAACTTGCAATCGCGATCGATCGAGAAACAGGCCCCGTTACGTGCGCAGATCTCCGAGCGCTTTAACAACTTGGAAACAGGGGCCTCAGCATCTATCAAGTCTGATTTCTGAGGTCTGCCCAGAAGCTTTTGGAATGCGGGCGAAATGCGCGGCCAAGGCGATGTTCCGACAGCCCAAGCCCATGTCGAAAGGCCCTCTCGGAGAGCCGGATTTCAGCTCCCAGGCCGCATCGGTGGCCGGGGACGCGCCGGCTTCCGAGCCGAGCTCTCTCAACTGGCCTGCGCCATAGCCTGAAGGCCGGTGTGAACATCGATTATTTCCAACCCTGCCGCGAGCGTTTGTGTATCCAGTATTCAATCTTGAGTGAGCGTCCTGTCAAGAGAAAACATTCGTGACCTCGGCGCCTCCGGGAGCGGTTTTTAAAGGCATCTTTCTCCACTTGATGATCGGGGAGACGAACGTTGACAGCCTGAATCGCAAATTGCATACTGAATGCGATTGATCCTTCGAGTTGCGAGGTCGTGAGGGCTGGCTTGGCGGTTCCTTGAGTTGATGGACGCGAAATGACGGAAAAGAAGAACAGGCTGATCCTGCATTCGTCAGTGGCTTGGCACGTGCCCCTGATCATGGACATCGATGTGGCGCGAGCGGTCGGTTTCGACGGCATAGATCCATCAACCAGAAAACTGCGGGGCTTCCTCGATGCAGGGTTCACCGAACAGGAACTGCTCGCCAGGCTCGAAGGCATCGACATACCGGGTTTCGGCGCCGTCTTCGATATTGAGAGGGGAGGCGCGTCAGAAGCCGATTTGATGATGGAGGCGGAGTCTACCTTCAGACTGGCACACCTCGTCGGGGCAAAGGGCATACAGGTGATGACGGGCCCGGTGGATGTCCGGGCAGTTGTTGCGCATGCCAAGGGTGAGCACACTGATCTCTACAAAGGGATGCTCGGCTTTCCTCGCCAGGAGCAGATCGCGGCCACCGTCAAGAACCTCTCTCGCATCGCTGACCTTGCCGTGCAGTTCGATCTGCTTCTCTATCTTGAGCCGATGTCGTGGACGCCGCTGAACAAGATTGCCGACAATGTGGAGATCATCGAGCGATCCGGCCGCGACAATATCCGATTGATTGTCGACTATTGGCATTGTTTCACAGCCGGTGACACCCCTGATGTGGTCGCCCGTCTGAGCAAGGATTTGCTCTACGGCGTTCACATAAGCGACTCGCGTCCTTTTGCCGCCGGCATCCCGATCGAGGATGATTTGCGCGACATCGAAATGGGATCTGGTGTCATCGATCTGAAATTGTGGACGGACGCTGTCAAGGCCACCGGATATGACGACTGGTGGGGTTGCGAGTCCTTCAGTCGGAAATGGCATCAGGAAAATGCCTACGAGATCGGACGAGAAGTGCACAGGCAGATGAAGCAACTGGTGCAGGGCTAACGCTTTAGCAGATCTCGGCGCCGGTGGCTCTAGCCCGCCTGGGCTCAGGAAGACGCATCGGCTCGCGACCAGGCACGTTGTTGCCTAGCTTAGTTTGGCATCGCGACTCCTCACCCGTAGGGTGGCGCGTGCAAGCCAAATTCTGTATCCTGTCGGCTGGATGCAATCTGATCTCGGTGCTAATATGAACTCGATTTAGCGTTGGAGGTCGGGAAAATGTCGAGGCTTATGGTGGCAATGACCTTCGTCCCAAGCTCATGCGATTTTGGGACTTACGGTCACGAGCGGCTGTGGGATGAAGTTCCTGAGCGATGGAAGGCGACCTTAGCAGCGTTTTTCGTGTTGTTCCGACATTTCCGTGGAAGACCCAAAGCGACATCCAAGCCGACTTGATGAACGGCCACTTCTGAACTGCTCGCGGATCGCACCTGCCAAGCCACCGGTCAACAAGTGCATCCACTAGCACCCTTGCCAGTATTCAGCAGCCTCTCCATTATTCTTCAAGCGATTCGAGGCTCCGATCGAAAAGGAAAATTATGCAGGAGGTTGAGCGCAACATACCCTTGGGCGAGCGGGTCTATGACATCATCAAGAAGATGATCACCGATGGCGAACTACCCCCCAACCAGGTGGTGCCTGAGAGTGTTTTGGCCAAGCAACTCGGAGTGAGTCGCTCCCCCGTCAAGGCAGCACTTACCCGCCTGCAGGAAGACGGGCTGGTTGTAGGAGAAGCATGGAAGGTACCCTACGTCGCTCCGCTTGACGCGAAATATGTCAGCAACGCGTATCAGGTCCGTAAGGCTTTGGATTCGCAGTGCGCGATTCAGGCTATTGGAAACATTCCGGCCGCACGGATCGAAGAATTCGGAGTTTTGCTCGACAAGGCGCAGCAATCATTGGATACCGACGATCCTTCGCCAGTGAGGAACGCGTTTTTCTTTCTTCAAAGTATGTTGCGTGAATACTGCGACAACGATTTGCTCCGAAGCATGCAGGGCAAGTTGAATGATCATCTGACTCGTATCCGGACGATTATCCATTCCACGAATGACGGCGAATGGCTGAAGATTGAGTATTGGATGCTGAAGGATCAACTCGAGGCATTGAGATCTCGAGACGCCGCTCGTCTCGTAGCAGCCTTGAACAATCAGCACGATCAATTCGTACGGTGGCTTTTTAAAAATTGGAGCCTCTAGAAGGTCTCTGGCGATCGGTTGGCGTGGCAATATCGTCCGACATCTCTGTGGCGGCTGCGCCGCCCCTGATTGGCCCTTCACTGCGTCGAATTCGCCGTTAAAGACAGGGCACCGGCCTTGAGCGCGGTCAGAAACGGCTTTGGCTTGCGAGCTCATGCGGCGGCAGCACAGCCCGACAGAATGAGCCGGCGTGCCGTGCGCTGGCCGCCAGGGCTAGGCTCGCTTCCGCCGATCCCGCCACGGCTTGGCAACGGCCCGGTTGTTCGGGGCGCGCTATCAGTACGTGAGTTCAGCTCTACTCACCGTGCCCAATATCGTGATAACTCGAAGCATACGAGAATATTGCAGGCAAGCCTCCCGTGTGCAGGAAAACGGCCCGGTCAGATTTGTTGAGCCGCCCGCTTTGAATATCACCTACCAAACCAGAAAAGCCTTTTCCCGAATAGACCGGATCAACAAGAATACCTTCGGTTCGGGCTAGCAGCGCGGCGGTCTCTTGCGCGGCTGCCGCGGGTTTGCCGTAGTCGTCTCCGACGAATTCTGTAGAGTTGTTGATGCGCTCGGGACCCAGGTCCAGCCTAAAGCCGAGCAGTTCGGCAGCCGCGCAGCATCGGCTGGCGATTTCGTCAGGGGACTCATAGGCCTCATTACGTGCATCCATCGGATTGATGCCGCAGATTTTTACGCCATGACCCAGCAATTCGGCAGCGGCCTGAAGGCCAGCCTGTGTACTGACTTGTGAAGTGACGTATATGTGGGAGGGCAAAGGTTCGCCCAGAGTTTCGAACTGCTCCACGAGTTCAAGATAGGCTCCGATATATGCGACCGCCGCAAGGGTCAGTGCGCGCTCGGCACCCATGCCGAGTATCATCGGCCTGCGGCCGCTGGCCTCAAGCCGTGCGGCCATATCCTGCTTAGCCTGCTTTGTCGAAGCGCTGGCTTCGATCGGGACAATCGTTGCTCCGAACCGACGCGCGATCAACTGATTGCCCTGCACATGCTCGAATTGGACGTCTTTGCGCGGCATTAAGATGCACTCAATTCCAAGTCGGGCCGCGGCGGCAGCCAATTGGCGCGACTGGTTCGATTGTGAGGCAGCGCCTTGGATCACCACGTCCACGCCGCGGCTCAGCGCATCGCCCAGAATGTATTCGTGCTGGCGGACCTTGTTGCCGCCAAAGGCCAAGCCTGTGCAGTCGTCGCGCTTGAACCAGATCTTTGGGCCGCTCAGTTCGGCCGCCAGTCTGGGGCAGGGATCAAGCGGTGTCGGGAGATGTGCTAGGCTGGCACGTGGCAGTTGCGCCAGCGCCCCGGCAATATCGGCCCTTGAAACAGGTGGCACGGGATGCGACATCGGTTATCCCAATCGAGAAAGAGAGATCAGCTGAATTTCAGCTCGTTATGAAAGCCGAACGCCGGTCGAGCGGTCAAAAAGGCTGAAGCGCGATGCATCTCTGCGAAGGCGTGCCTGCTCGGGCGGGCGCCATTGCCTCTTCAAGCTGCAATACGTCGACATTCGGAGAGACAGCACCGGCGGCGGATCGCTTCTTGTCCTTTCCGGTTTCGTTACTGCAGGGTCTGTCTGGCAATGAGCAATGCCAGCAGGTCTTGTTCTTCGGCGGACAAATCCGTCAGCGGCGCGCGAACCGCCCCTGCATCAAAACCTTTCAACCGGACTCCGGCCTTGATCGCCGCCACCGCGTAGCCCTTGGCGCGATTGCGGATTGCCATGAACGGATAGAAGAATTCGTTGAGCAGGGCTTCGCAGCGGGCGCGTTCGCCGGCTCGAAGGGCTCGGTAGAACTCCTGAGCCAGGGCCGGAACGAAATTGAACACCGCGGACGAGTACGTCGTGAAGCCCGCGCCAAGATAGGCTTCCGCAAAGAGTTCTGCCGTGGGCATCCCACCAAGGTAAGTGAGCCTGTCACCCAGCTTTGCGGTAATTTGCCGGATTGCTCCGATATCACCGGTGCCATCCTTGAAGCCGATCAGGTTGGGACAGGCATCGCAAAGCCGCGCCAGCGTGTCGGCCTGGATGACGGAGTTGTCACGGTTGTAGACCATGACGCCGATATCGATCGACTGACAGACCCTGCGAACGTGCTCGTACAGTCCCTGCTGCGGAGCATCGATCAGATAGTGCGGCAAAAGCAGGATGCCGTCGGCGCCCGCCTTCTGTGCGGCCTTGGCGATGGTGACAGCGATCTCCGTGCCATAGCCGCATCCCGAAACGATTGCGGTGTCGCCCGCCGCCTCCTTGGCGGCTCGGACGACTTGCGGGACCTCTTCAGGCGTCAATGAGAAGAACTCGCCGGTGCCGCCTGCTGCGAAGAGCACCGGCGCCTCGAAGCTCGAGAGCCAGGAAACGTGCGATTTGTAGCTTTCGGGAGCGAAGCGGCCCTGAGCGTCGAAGTGGGTTACTGGAAAGGACAGCAAACCTGATCCCAGAGCAGCTTTTATATCGGTTGGCGTCATTGCATCCTCTTTTATTTGGCGCGGGTTCGAAGAAGGTGGTCAGGGGAGCGGCCATGGCGCTGCATGTGCGAATCCGGTCACATCGAGCACAGCCTTGCCGCGGAACCCGGACTGCAAAACGGCCGCGGCCGCAGCAGGCAAGGTCTCCCATGGTTGACGCAGCTGGATGCAGGTCCTGAGCGCGCCGCTCTGCAGAAGCCCGAGCAATTGCGTGAGCAGCGCCCCGACATGACGTTCGCCGATGGCGAAGCCCTGAATTGTGCCGCCGTTTTTCATCAGATGGTCCAAATTGGCGAAGACCGCGTCTTGACCTGCGCTCCAGCCCAGGGACTGCAAACTGCCGCCAGCATTGAGCAGGCCCGCTGCCTGCACGAGGGACGGGCCGCCCAAGGTTTCGATGACGAGATCTGCGCCCTTGACGTTGCCAAGGTCGGTGAACACATCATTGGCACCCAGCGAGACAAGAAGCTCGCGATCGCCTTCAGCGCGCGTAACCGCACTGACCCTGGCGCCTCCCAGACGCGCCAGTTGAATCGCAAACTGTCCGACGCTGCCCGATGCGCCGGTGATGACTACCGTTCGCCCCAAGATGGGACCGCCGCGCTTGAGAACCGCCAGAGCGGTTGTGGCGGCGGTGGCCAGCGTTGCGGCACGGCCGAGATCGACATCCGCGGGAATGACGGCGACATCCCCGCAATCGGCAATGCGACATTGCGCCCAGTCGCCGGCGGGAGCACGTGCAACCACTCGCGTTCCTAGCGGCAGCCCCCGTGCCCCGGCTCCAACCTGGCTGATCACACCTGCCGTGTCCCAGCCGGGGACAAAGCCTTCGGCAAATCCCCCATGGATCGCGCGACGCGATTCGCCGCGATTGAGCGCGATTGCGCCAACATCGATGGCGACCTCGCCCGGACCCGGGCTAGGACGGGTTCGCTCCGACAATCTCAACCCAGTTGGGGTGGCTTCATAAGCAAGCATGGGCGCATCACTCCGACAGGATGGCCCGGGGTAGCCGGGAGAGACGCTCGGGGCCGGTTTCGGTCACAACGACTGTCTCGCTGAAGGCCAACTGCGGCGTATGCAGGACGACATGGAAGACCATGTTGGGCGCGAACGACCAGGTTTGGCCCGGCGCCATGATCCGGGTGTGGTCGCTGACACGGGGCACAGCCTGATAGCCGAGCGTGTAGCCGGTGATCTGGGTGAAGACTGTCTTCAGCCCTTGGCGCAGCACCTCGCCGCGGCAAATGGCGTCGACGTCGCCCCCATTGGCGCCTGGAAGCATCGCGGCAATCTGGCGGTCCTGGATCGCGATCATTTGCCGGGCGAGGTCCACGTCCGCGGCGGCTGTCTTGCCAACGACTACTGGCCGAACAAGGCGTGCGCTATAGCCACGATATTGCGGCGTGGCCTCTACGAACACCCGCTCGCCCTGCGCCCACGGCGCTCCTGTAACCCCGCCTATCAAGGCATCCATGCCGGTCATCCGCCCCAGGATGGCGGCCCGGGTGTTGTCCGCGCCGTGACTGATGGAAACCTCGTACATTGCGGCAAGACTGTCGCGGTCGCTCACTCCGGCTTTGATCGAGCCGGCGCCGATGGTCACGATGTGATCGGCGATGTCTGCCGCACGGCGGATATATGCCAACTCAGCGGGCGACTTGATCAGTCGGTGTTGCCAGATCACGCCTGAGAAGTCGACTATCTCCATGCCCGGATTGCCGGCACGGATCTGGTTCAGCCGCGCGATCGTGAGGATGTTGCTGTCTTTCTCTATCGCAAGGCTTTTCGGGGCCAGTCTCGCAATAGCGCTGGTCACCCGAGCGTGCGAATCCTCGTCGTCGGCAAAGGTTTCATAGGACCTTGACCAGGACTGGTCGAGGAAGGTGCCGAGATCGAGTTCGCGAACGATCAGCCAGGGTTCTCCCTCCGCGGGGATCAGGGCAGCCTGGTAGCGGGCCGCGGTCGCTAGATAACCGAAAAGGTAGGCCAGATGATCGATCTGGTCGACAAGGAGCATCTCTGCCCCGCGCACCTCCATCTCGGACCGTATCGCGCGAATGCGGGCCTGGTACTCAGCCTGCTCAAAATCCAGGGGGCCGCACGTCGAAGAGCCAGCCCCGGCCGCCTGGTTGCTCATGCGGGTTCCTGTCTAGCTTGGTGCTCAGCTCGATAGTTAACGTCGGCACTGATGGGCCACATCGGCCGTTGCAAACGATGGCGATGCAACTTGCTCACATCGATGGGCGAGAGCCCCGGCGGATCTGTGGTGACGATGCGGGCGCAGCGCGGCTCGAACCAGGCCTTGAAATGCTGGCTCGATTTCAGCGCCACGATCGGAAATTGCGTGATATCGATTCCAGCCTTGATGAAGGGCCCATCATCAAGTGTCTGTCGGCGCCCACTGGACACGACCACGTCGACGCCGCCGATGCGCAATGTCGCCAGAAGACCCAGGTCGATCGTCTCGCCGGTTCCCATCGGGCTCTTTACCTGGAAGAGCCCGTTGTTGAGGCCAAGAACCTGTGCATCGGCTTTGATGGGAGGGCCGAGAAGGGCATCGGTGTGCCCGCCTAGGCGGACATTGATGCGCGCGCCGACCCCGGCAGCGGCCGCCTGCGCTACTGTGGCGGGGTCGAAGATGTGTGAAAAGCAGGACCGTGCGCCCGCCGCGATGAGAGCCGACAAAAGATGGGTCCCGTCCCCGGGGCTGCCGGCGCCGGTGTTGTCGGAAAACTCATTGATGACAATGGTGCGTCCATCTCGCATTGCCTCTTGGATCGCACCTTCAGGCGGCAGGCTCGGCACCTTGATCTGGTCCCGTCGCTCCCAAAGGGCGGCGGCGATACGCCGCGCCAGTCGCCGGGCATCATCGGTTCCATTGCGGCGGGCCACGACGACCACCGATGCACCAATGCAAGGCACGTCTACATAGGGAAAGCCGTGCATGACACGCGCGCACGCGACGTCTTCCTGCTTTTCGATCTCGGTGCAGAGGCCGTCGAGCTCGACAAATGCCGGCAAGCTTGTCGGAACGGGTGGGAACAGCATCGGGACCTGTTCGATCGCCGTTTCGAAGTCGGTTCTCGACAACACGATTTCGCAAAGACATCGGGCCGCTTCCACCCCGCGCTCGTACTGGTCGATGTGGGGATTGAGCCGCACCGGGAACAGCGCCGAGCAAAGATCACCCAGGCGCTGACGGATGTTGCCGTGAAGGTCCAGGGTAGCCACGATCGGGATTTTATCGCCGAGACGTTGACGCAGCGCGGCACACAAATCCTCCTCAAGGCTGTCAATGTCCTCCACGACGCCCGCGCCGTGAATTGACAAAAGAAGCGCATCCAGATCCGAAGCCGCGGCCTGCTCGACCAATTCCTCACGCAGCGCGACATAAGACTCGCGCCGGATCGTGCCGGATGGTGTGGCTTCAGCGTAGAGCAACGGGACGGCATCAAAGCCGAGCGCGCCGGTCTCCTCGATCAGACCACCAAGATAGGTGCGCGCACCGTGGCTGAACGAAGAGATCTCAACGCCGCGCAGGACCTGAAAATTAGCAAGCCCTGTCGGGGCAGCAAATGTATTGGTTTCGTGGAAAATCCCGCCGATGCCGACCCGAGCCATGCTGGCCAAACCCTCGTTGCGACCGATCACTGGCGAGTTTGTAAACGAGGCTGATGTACCTCCGGCTGCTGTAGATCAGCGGACGATGCTCGGTTACCGCGCCCGCCAGGCGCCGTAGTGCATACTGCATCCAATAAATCAAAATAGTCGGTTTGCCAACAGCGTTTCGGCGGGAGCTCGAAAATGACGCCAATGCTTGGAAGAGCCTGGCGATTTCGCGGCGGAAGCCGCCTTTTTTAGAGGAAATCGGGCATAGCTTCCCGGAAAATGGGCAAGAAAGGCCCTTGACAACGTCCAGGCCAGCTCCACAAAGTGTCGCCTGAACGCTGTCGCCACTTTGAGTGGGCCAGCGCGCAGACTCACTCGAAGCAAAAGCAAAAGGGGAATGCAATGACCAACAACTGGCAGGGTTACATGGTGCGTGCGCTTCTGGCCGCAACGGTGTTGTGCACCGCGGCCACAGCAAGCGTCGCGGACGACAAGAAGCTGGAGGTGCTGCATTTCTTCACGGCAGGCTCGGAGGCCGCGGCCATCGGCGTTATCAAGGATGCCTTCACTGCCAAGGGTTATGGCTGGGTCGACCTGCCCGCGACGGGAACCGACACGCTCAACCAGGTACTGCGCTCTCGCGTTACGGCCGGCTCGCCGCCTAACGCAGTGCTGATGCACTCAAACGAGGTCAAGCAGTGGGTGGACCAGGGCGCGCTCGTTGATCTGTCGCCAATCGCCACCAAGGGCAACTGGGATGAGGTGATGTCAAAGGGCCTCATTCCCCATCTGAAGCTCAACGGCGCATACTATGGCGTGCCGACCACCGTGGAGCGCACAAACTGGCTTTGGTACAACAAGAAGGTGTTCGACAAGCTCGGTCTCCAGCCGCCGACCACACTCGATGAGTTCCACGCAGTGGCCGACAAGCTCACGGCTGCCGGCGTGATCCCGTTGGCGATCGGCGGCGTCAACTGGCAGGAGGCAACTCTCTTCGAAACGGTGCTGGTGGCTGTCGGTGGCCCCGACTTCTACCGCAAGGCGATCGTGGAGCAGAACGAAGAAGCGCTCAAGAGCGACACCATGATCAAGGTCTTCGATGAATTCCGCAATATGAACAAGTATGTCGACCCGAACTACCCGGGCCGCGACTGGAACATTGCCGCCAAGATGGTGATGACCGGCGAGGCCGGCATGCAGGTCCTTGGTGACTACGTCAAAGGCGAGATGGTGCTGGCAAATCTGAAGCCGAACGCCGACTATGGCTGCGCACCGCCTCCAGGCAATGCCCAGACCTATCTGAGCGTGTCCACCGCGTTTGTCTTTTTCAAAAGCAAGAACGCCTCCGTCGAGGCCGCGCAGGATGCGTTGGCCGAGACCACGTTCGATCCTAAGGTCCAGCTGGGGTTCAACCTGAAGAAGGGAGCCACGCCGGCACGCACCGACGTCGACTCCGCCGCGCTCGATTTTTGCGCGCAGGCTTCTTACAAGGCCCAGGTGGACGCAGCCTCTCACGGCCAGGCATTCCCGGCCATTTCGCATTTCGAGGCGTGGAGCCCGGCCAAGAGCGGCATTTTCATGGACGTGGTTTCGACGTTCTTCGAGCAGCCTTCGATGACCTCGAAGGCTGCAGTCGATCAGCTCGTGAACGGACTGAAGACGATCTCCGAATAATCAACACGCTCCCAAGCGGTCGTGCCGCGGGTGGTCGCCTCACGGGACCAGCCGCGGCATGGCTATCGACCAGGGACAAATCTTCCTCATCGGTTGGCGGCAAAGCGAATGGAAATGCTATCGCTGAAGTCCGAAATCTTGACGGTGCGTCCGTCTCTCGAGACCGGGCGTGTGCGGATTTTCATCGGCAGACACGCGTCCCAGATCGCCCTCGCGCCTTCGGTCGCGATAGCGTCGATATTCGTCTATGGCTTCATGCTCTGGACGGCCTACATATCGTTCAGCGCTTCAGGGATGTTGCCGGACTATCATTGGGTCGGGCTGCGGCAGTACTACAATTTGTGGTCCAACCCGATCTGGGTGCAATCGGCGAAGAATATCTTCGTTTTCACATTTTTGTACATTCTGCTGACGACCGTGGTCGGTCTGTTTCTTGCTATACTTCTTGACCAGAAAATAAGAGCGGAAGGGGCCTTGCGGCTCATCTACCTCTACCCGATGGCACTTTCATTCGTCGTCACCGGAACGGCGTGGAAGTGGATCCTCAACCCCGGCCTTGGCATAGAACGTGTCTTGCGCAATTGGGGTTGGGAGGATTTTCGGTTTGACTGGTTGGTGAACCCGCGCTTTGCTCTCTACACCGTCGTGCTGGCGGGTGTCTGGCAGGCCTCCGGCTTCGTCATGGCTCTGTTCCTTGCCGGGTTGCGCGGTATAGACGAGGATTTGATGAAAGCCGCGCGACTTGATGGGGCAGGTGGCCCCTCGATCTATCGGCGCATAATCATCCCGCTTCTTGGCCCAACCTTCGTGACCGTTGCTGTGGTGCTGGTCCAGCAGGCGCTGCGGACCTTCGACCTTGTCGTCGCCCTCACCAACGGTGGGCCCGCCAACAGCACACAGGTGCCGGCGACCTTCATGTACAAGCAGACTTTCGAACGCTCTCAGCTAGGCGTCGGGGCGGCGAGTGCCGTGATGATCTTCATGACAATCCTGGCGATCGTCGTGCCCTATCTCTATACCTCAACCAGGAATGCCTCCGATGAGCACGCATGAAGTGGTGCTGGGGACCGGCCTTGCGCACAGGGTCACCCGCGTCATCATCTACGGCGCGCTTCTGTTCATGGCCGCCATCTATGTCTTTCCGCTTCTTGTCGTGGTGCTGACTTCGCTGAAGTCGCTGGAAGAATTGCGCGCCGGCACAATCATCGACTTTCCCACCGCCCCGACGATGCAGCCATGGTACCAGGCCATGTTCACCGCCTGCATAGGAACAAGTTGCAACGGACTGGCACCATATTTCGTGAACTCGGTGATGATGGTGGTGCCGGCTGTGCTGCTGTCGACCCCGATCGGCGCGGTCAACGGCTTCGCCCTCACCCATTTCAAGTTCCCGGGCCACAATTGGGTCTTCGCGTTTCTATTGTTTGGTGTCTTCATTCCGCTGCAGATCGTGCTCATCCCATTGGCCTATGTGATGGGTTCGCTTGGCATCGCCAACAGCGTCGTGGGTCTGATCCTGGTCCATGTGATCTATGGCATTGCCTTCACAACGTTGTTCTTTCGCAACTTCTTCGTCACCGTGCCGCACGAGATCGTCGATGCAGCCCGCATGGATGGCGCCAGGTTCCTGCAGATTTTTCGTCGCATCGTGCTTCCCATCGCCATCCCAACGGTGGTGGTGTCGGTCATCTGGCAATTCACCCATATCTGGAACGACTATCTTTTGGCTACCACTTATACCTCCGGCCTGACCTCGCCCGTAACCGTCGGGCTTTACAACATGGTGGCATCAACCACCGGAACGAAGGAATACAACGTCAATATGGCCGCGGTGTTCTTGACCGCTCTGCCAACCCTTTTGGTCTACGTCTTTGCCGGCCGTTATTTCCTGCGCGGGCTAGTCGCGGGATCCGTAAAGGGTTGAGCTGGGCCGGCCCGTGCGAGACGACCATGATGAACTTGACGCTGCCGGGCGTCAGATTTGCTTGCCGTGAGAAAATGTCGTGACTGAAATTTTTGATTTTATCATCGTCGGTGCGGGATCGGCCGGTTGTGTGCTGGCAAACCGACTGAGCGCCGATCCGGCAGTCAAGGTGTTGCTGCTGGAAGCCGGGCCAAGGGATTGGAACCCCCTGATCCGCATACCGATTGGCGTTAACTATACCGTGGGCGGTCACCTGGATTGGCGGCTGACGAGCGAGCCGGAGCCAGGCGTCGACTACCGGTGCATAAAGCTTCCGCGTGGCAAGGTGCTAGGTGGGTCGTCGGCGATCAACGGCATGATCTTTGTCCGGGGACATGCGGAGGACTTCAACGACTGGCAGCGGGCGGGCGCCACGGGCTGGGACTGGAACGGTGTATTGCCCTACTTTAAACGCATGGAGACCTGGCAGGGGCCGCCGTCCCAGGATCGTGGTTCATTTGGGCCGATAACGGTCAGCTATGGCAATTACCGCACGCCTTTGTTCGAAGCCTTCCTCGAGGCAGGGCGCCAGATGGGCATGCCGGTGGTCGAGGACTACAACACCGGAAATCATGAGGGCTTCGACTGGGTCCAGTACAACATCGACAAGAAGCGCGGCGTTCGCTGTTCAGCAGCGCAAGGCTACCTGCGACCGATCGGCCACCGCAAGAACCTGACCGTCGTCACGCATGCCCATGTCACCGGTCTCATCCTGCAAGGCCCGCGATGTACTGGGGTGCGCTACGCCATCAAGGGAGTTCAGCACTCGGCCGCGGCCGCTGAGACGATACTGTCTGCCGGTGCCTATATGTCTCCCCATCTTCTGATGCTGGCGGGAATCGGCCCTGCCGAACGTTTGCGCGCTGCCGGCGTTGACCCGATCCTCGATCTCCCAGGCGTCGGCGAGAACCTTCAGGATCACTGCGGCAGCCTTGTGCAGTTCGCTTGCACCAGGCCCTTGACCTACTATTCGTTGAAGCATCCTGTCCGTGGCCTCAAGGCGGCGGCCGAGTACGCTTTCAGACGCTCAGGCCCGATAGCTGTTTTCCCTATGTCGGTTCAGGCTTTCCTGCGCAGCAACCCTGCCGAGGAGCGACCGAACCTGCAGGTTCAATTCTACCCCGTGAGCCGCGACCTGAAATCTCCCAAGGGCGAGATCGCAACCTTCAACGCCTACACGCTTCAGTTTGGCCTGATGCGGCCGAAGTCGCGTGGCAGGCTGCTATTGCAATCAAGCGATGCCTTCGTCCCCCCAAGGATCCAGCACAACCTTCTTACCGATCCGGTGGACATCCAGGCCCTGACCGAAGGCCTTCGGCTGGCGCGCGAAATCAATGCCCAGGAAGCGTTCCGCGATTTCACCGGTGAAGAGCTTGACCCGGGCCTGCACATCCAGTCCGACCGCGACATCCAAGCCTATAATCGTCGCAACCTGTTGAACGAGTATCACCCATCCGGCACCTGCAAGATGGGAACCGACGACATGGCGGTAGTCGAGCCCGGGTTGCGCGTGCGCGGCATAGCAGGCCTGAGGGTAGCCGATGCGTCGGTGATGCCCGTGGTGACATCAGGAAATACCAACGCGCCCACTATGATGATCGGGGAAAAAGCCGCGGCACTGATTCTGGGTGAGAAATAACTGCATGCGATCCACGTCGGACCGGTCACCTGTTGGGGCCTGAGGCCCCTTCATCTCAAAAGGGCATCAAGAAACTGGAATAAAAGGCAAATCGCGGCGCGTAAGGCTGCGGGTGGATACTCGTGTGCCCTGCGTAGGGATAGCAACAGCTGCATACAATGCGAACTCTAAGAGGATTGGGCCCATGCGGGAAATCAGAGACCAGATCGAGGAAATTCAACGAGAGACGGAGGGGCATTCCTTCTCCGCGTTCAGCCACGTTGATGCGCTGAGTCTTGGCAAGACCTTGCTCAGTCTGGCGGAAGACGAAGGGCTGCGCGTGGCGGTCGGCGTCGATCTCGGCGAGCAGGTGATCTTCCGTGCCGCGCTGCCTGGCACCAGCGCTGACTATCAGCATTGGATTGAAAGGAAATTTGCCTCGGTGAGACGCTTCGCCAGAGCTTCGATGCAACTTGAGCTGCAAGCCAGGCTGGAGCCCGACTTCGCCTCTGAGCGCACGCTGGACCCCAGCCGCTACGTGCTTTGCGGGGGCGCGGTGCCGATCTGTGTCGGGACCGTCATGGTGGGTGCCATTGGCTGCGCGGGCCTCGCTTCCATCGATGACCACCGGCTGGTCATTCGTGCCATCGAAACATATCGAAAGGGCATTGACGGCAGATAAACAAGATTGCATACTGCATGCACTATTCTGTCGCCGATGATGAAGGAAGGAATGGAATGTATCCGTTCAAGACAAACCCCGAAGACACGCAATGGATCGAAAAGGCCAGAGCCCTCAAGGAGGTCTTTGCCGAACGAGCAAGGCAGGTCGACGCGGCCGGCGGTTGGCCGCAGGAGAACTGGCAAGACATCATCGACGGCGGCTTCCTGAAGCTTGGTGTGCCGAAGGAATATGGCGGGTATGCCAACGAGGATGCTGGCTTCAGCAATTTGTGCCACGCCGTGGTCGAGATCTTCGCCTCGGCCTGCGGCAGCACCGGCTGGATCATCCAGAACCAATATCACTGCTTTGGACTGGTCGCCGGGCTCGGCAACGAAGAGCAGAAGCGGCGCATCTTAACCGACGTGGCGCAAAACGGAGCCGGCGTGGCGTCGGTCGGTAGCGAGGTCCAGCCGGGCCGCTCGCAGGTGGTACCGCACAAGGATGGCAAGATCTCGTTCGCCTCGGATTTGACGCCCACAGAGGGCGGCTTCCTCGCGAACGGCTTCAAGGGTTTCACCAGCGGTGGCGCGGCGTCGAAATACCTGCTGTTTTGGGCATTGGCCCCCGGGACCGATGACCCCGATGTTGGTGCAAGCGTCTTCGTCATCGAGTTGCCCAACCCCGGGGTCGAGTTCGTCTCCGGTTGGGAAGAGGCCATTGGCATTCGCGCGTCGCTGTCGGGCGGTGCCAAGTTCACCAACGTCTTCATTCCATGGAAGAACGTTCTTGGCGAGCCGGGTGATTTCAACCAAAGCCATCCCTACACCTTCGAGCTTGCATATGCGGCGCATTCGCTTGGTTCGGCGCAAGGCATATACGAGGAAGTGCGCGATGCGGTCGTGGCGCGACCCTTCCTTCAACAAGACGACATCAATATGTACTCGCTCGGCGAGATGGCCTCGGCAATCGCTGCGACGCGTTCGCAACTGTGGTACGCCCAATATCTCTACGACCAGAAGATGTGGGGCGAAGCCGCGCACGCCACCCTCATGGGCCTGCATATGGCCAAGACCACAGTGGGGATGGTTTCAACCAAGGCCTTCGAAATCGTCGGGACGAGGGCGGTGTTCCGGTGGAGCTCCATCCCGCGGCTGATGCGGGATGCACGCGTCGCCACGCTTCATACGCGTGAAAGCATGATCATGAAGACCGTCGCCAAGACGGAATTGTCGCGGGACTATCACCCCAAGGCGAAATATGGTCGTCGGCTTCCCGAAAGCGAGCGCAAGACCTGGGCCGATCTGGGCTTCCGTTTCAACCGGGACGCAGCATGACGGGCAATGCCGCCAAGGCTTATACCTCGCCAACCGCGCTGCCCTTCGACCGGGCGGAATTCCGGCGACGTGTGAGCCGTGTTCTTGCCGAGATGGCTGATCGCGGCGCCGACCTGTTGCTCGTCGATCAGATCGACAGCCTTGCCTACCTGACAGGGTACGCGCACTCCGGCGCCCGCTACCAGGGTGCGCTGATCTCACCGTCGGGCGATGTGACACTACTGATCCGCTCGGCGGATCAGTTCGGGGCCCAACGGCAGGCCCCAGTCGACGCGTTTGTCACCTTCGACGATAACGAGGACGAAATCGCGCTCTTGGCGGGACTGATCCGCGACAGCGGCGTGAAGACGTTGGCCATCGAGACGGACAGCCATTTCCTTACAATCGAGCGATATGAGCGCATCCAGGCGGGAAATCCCGGACTGACATTCGTCGATTTCGGCAAGGTGATTTGGGAACACCGTTTGATCAAGTCGCCGGCTGAGATCGAGGCGTTGCGCCGAGCCTGCGCGATAGCCGACGCGGCGGTCCAGGCCGGAACCGATGCGATCGCCGTAGGCAGATCGGAACGCGAACCTGCCATCGCGACATACCGCAAGGCGATCAGCCTGGGGGCCGACAACGGCCGTGTCGCCGTCTTCGGCTACGGCAGCACAGTCGCCAACATGCACGGCCGACTGGGCGAGCGGATCATGCAGGCTGGCGAGCTCTATTTCATTGAGGCTGTGCCGCAGGTCTATGGCTATTCTGGGCGCATCGCCCGGCCGATGGCGGTTGGACACGTCTCTGATCGTCACCGCGCGATTGCGCAACGTGTCCTCGAGATTCAGGACGAATTCATCGCTGCGATGGTTCCCGGCGCCATTTCGGGCGAGATCGACCGCGTCGCCCGCGAGACCATGCTTCGCGAAGGCCTCAAGAAGAGCTACCCGCAGGTTTCGGCCTACACGCTCGGCTTTCACGCCGTGCCCCGCACGTCCGATCATACCCGCATCTTCATGCCCAACGAGACCTGGGCACTCGAGCCGAACATGGTTTTTCACGTCATCCACTATTCCGAAGGCATGCCCTTCAGCGAGACGGTTCTGGTCACGGAAAAAGGGCCGGTCCGTCTAACTCAGACCGCCAGGGAGATTGCCGTCAGATGAGCCAAGGTGGACAGCGTGTTCTAGTCGTCGGTGGTTCCAGCGGGATGGGGGAGGCTGGCGTGCGCGCTCTTGCCGCCTCCGGCGCGCGCGTCGTCATGGCCGACAGGAAACCCGCGCCTGGCAATCTGGGCGCTGAGCGGGTTCTTACAATCGACATCGGTGACGACGAGCGCATTGCCTCGGCAGTGGCCGAGGCGGGCGAAATCCTCGGCGGTCTCGATGCTGTCTGGAACAATGCCGGTGTTTGCCATGTCGGCACGCTCGAAAGTATGGAATTGGATGCCTTCGATCTCAGCTTCGCGCTGAACGTTCGCGCCAATGCTGTGCTGGCACGCGCCGCGCTTCCGCTGCTGCGTGAGGCCGGAGGCGGCAGCTTGCTTTTCACGGCATCGGCAGCATCGATCATGGTGGCCAAGGGTTCGTTGCCATACATCGTTTCAAAGTCGGCATTGCTGACGATGACCCGGCAACTCGCGCTGGAATATGCCAGCGACAATATCCGGGTGAATGCCCTCTGCCCCGGTTGGGTGGATACGCCCTTCAACGCACCTGCCTGGGAGATGTTTGGCGGGCGGGAATCCTTCCTGCAGAAGGTGCCGGAGCTTGTACCGCTGCACCGGATGGGAACCGTCGAGGAATTCGGCGCCATCGTGCGCTTCATCCTCTCGGCCGACGCACGCTTCATGACCGGCCAGGCAGTCGTGGTCGACGGTGGAGAGTCGCTGATCAAAGGGCCTGCACGCTGATCGGCGGTGGCCCGTCAGACCTACAGGAACAGCCATGAGTGATATCGTAATCACCAACGCCACCGTCCTCGATCCCCGAGAAGCGAAGTTGCGTTCGGGTCAGCAGATCAGGATCGAGGGTCAAAAGATCATCGAGGTCGCCGGATCGGTCGATGAACCAAGTGGCACGGTAAAAATCGATGCTGGCGGCCGCGTGGTGATGCCGGGCCTGATCGACGCGCACGTTCATGCGATGGCCCACGTCAACAACCAGGTCACGCTGGCCAACACCGCGCCCTACCTCGTTGCTGCGCACGCCTCGAAGATCCTTGCTGGTTACCTGCGGCGTGGGTTTACCACCGTGCGGGATTCGGGTGGCGCCGATGCGGCGCTCGCCGAAGCGACGCGACTGAATCTATTTCCCGGTCCACGCCTTTTTGTTCCCGGGTTGGCGCTCGCCGTAACGGGTGGCCTGGGGGATTTCCGTGTCCGCACCGAGCACGAGCAAGGCTGCCCGCATTGTCGCAGCACGCGCAACATCAGCCGTGTCGTGGATGGCGTGGATGCTGTCCGTCGCGCCGTGCGCGAGGAGATCGCGGCAGGCGCTCACCAGATCAAGCTGATGGCCGGTGGAGGCAATTCCGGCAAGTCCTCGATCTATTCGCCGCATTTTTCACTCGAAGAGCAACGGGTCGCCGTACAGGAGGCTGCCGATTTCGGCACCTATGTGATGGCGCACTGCTATGGCGTTGACGTTATCCGCCGCGCGCTCGAGGCTGGCGTGCGTACTATCGAGCACGCCAACCTTATTGACGAGGATACCGCCCGCCTGGTTGCCGAAAAAGACGCGTATGTGGTGCCGACGCTTGCGACCTTTGAGGCCAGCATCTTCTACGCCGACCAACTTGGCACGCCCGCGCACATCGTCGAGCAGGTCAAGATGATGCGGCGCCGCGGCGTCGAAGCGGTTAAGATCTGCCGCGACGCCGGCGTCAAACTAGGATTTGGTACCGACCTGGAAGGCGTCATGCATCATTACCAACTGCATGAGTTCAAGATCCGCTCCGCGGTCGAAACGCCCGCCCAGACCTTGCATTCGGCCACAATCGTCAACGCCGAGATCGTGCGGCACGAGGGCAAGCTCGGAGAACTCATCCCGGGCGCCTTCGCCGATATCCTGATCGTCGACGGCAACCCCCTCGAAGACATTGGCGTCTTCCAGGAGGACGGCAGCGGCATCCGGGTCACGATCAAGGACGGCTACCTCCACAAGCGTGATCTCTGAGCGCGAAATGCCCTCATGAAGGTCGATAGGCAAGAGCCGCATCGCGAACCGCCCAAGGCACATGACGACCACTCGTCCCTCTTCGGCGCCCCTGTTTATTCCCGATGAAGCGAAGCTGTGCCTTCAAAGCGGCCCCGTGATGATTGTCGATCTGGAGGCCATCGGAGCGAATTATCGACTTCTGGCATCCAAAACTCGAGGAACGACGGCTGCCGTTGTGAAGGGCGACGGCTATGGCCACGGCATGCTGAGAAGCGCTCTTACGCTGCAAGAAGCAGGTGCCCGCCTGTTTTTCACCGCCCGTCTGGATGACGCGTTTTTTTTGCGTGATCGCCTCGAACCCGATTGCATCATTTCCGTCCTGGACGGTGCAAACAGTTCGACAATGGCCGAAGCAGTCGCGTCGGAAATCGTGCCGGTGATAAACAGTCATGAACAACTTTCAGCCGCTGTTTCAGTGGCTCACAAGACGATGCGGCCGCCCCGCGTCTTCGTCCATATCGATACAGGCATGAATCGGCTGGGATTTGCGCATGGCCGCATACCCGAAATCGTCAACTCGCTCAATTTGTTGGATGTCCGTGCCTACCTGACGCACTTCGCGGCCGCAGATGAAATGGACATCGCTTTTTGTGAACGACAGGTCGCGGCCATGAGGGCAGCAGTTGGCCCGTTGCCTGCTGCTCCGCTCTCGATCGCCAATTCGTGCGGTATCTTCCTGGACCCCTCGTTTCATGGCGATATCACACGGCCCGGAAAGTCGATGTTCGGCATCAATCCGCTGGCCCGTGGCGACAATCCAATGTCGGAGCCCGCGACAGTCCTGGCCCCCGTCGTCCAGGTCCGACAGCTCCGGCCAGGCGATCCCGTCGGCTATTCATCAACCTGGCATGCGCCGACGGATCGGCGCATTGCCGTGATCGCGTTCGGTTATTCGAATGGCTATAGTCGGGTTGCGTCCAATCGAGGTTCCGTTGCGTTCGACGGCAGGTCGGCTCCTATTGTGGGCCGGGTGTCCATGGACCTGATCGCCGTCGACATCACCGAACTATCTGAGACCACGATAGCCCCGGGGGATGTGGCAGAAATTGTCGGGCCGAGCATATCGTACCGTGAGCTGGCAGCGGCCATGGCGACCAACGAACACGAAGCGCTGATCTCGCTTGGCCGATCGTGCCCGAGGATTTATCTTGGGCACAAGGCGCCGCCAAACAAGGTTGCGGGCACCAGGCGACATCGGCTTTGTTCCTAGCGAACCTGCAGCGCCAAACCTCTGCGAAGTTGCTCGGCATCCTGCGATCGATGCATCGACATTGAGCGCTGGACCGCCCAAGCGATTTCCTTGTAGCTCTCGTTCATTCGAGAGGCGGTATGGCGCATGACCAGTTGCGACATTGTCGCGCAACCGGCTTTCACACTTGTTCGATCAACACGGTCTGACCTGTGGCGGCCGATTGCGCCACCGCCTTTGCCAACTTCACACTCCAAACACCGTCCTCGCCCGTCGAGGAGGGCCGGCCCTTCCCTTGCACAGCGGCCATGAAATCGGAAACACCGCGGTCATAAGTAACCTTGAGTTCAAGAGGTATGTCTTGCTCACCATCGGATGTTCGCAAAACGACGCTGCCGCCGGGGGCCTGTGACATGACGTCGATGCCAAGAATGCTGCCGGCCGAGCCATGGATTTCGACGCCGCGCGGGCCGTGACCGACGACAAAGCTGTCATGGCATTGCACCAAGATGTCGCCTGGGAATTCCCATACCGACATGACGCTATCCTCGATCCCGTTCGCCCCTTCGCCAGATGCACTCGCCAGCGCGGTGATCCTGGTGGGATTGCTGTCCAGATAGAATCGAAGGAGATCTCCATTGTGCACGGTGATGTCGTAAATAACCCCCGCGCCCGCGCTTTTGTCGAAAAGCCTCCAAGTCTTTAGGCTCTGGGGTAACGCTCCTGCGTGGAAGATACGAATGGAGTTGATTTTTCCTATAGCTCCCTCGCGCAGAAGCCGCTTTATCGCTCGGTGGCTCTCCATGTTGCGCAGATGATGGTTCGTAGCGAGTACGACGCCTTTGCGTTCAGCTGCCTCAACGATCGATTGCGCGTCTTTCGGCTCCAAAGCGAGCGGTTTTTCACAAAGCACGTGCTTGCCGGCTTCGATGGCGGCCAGCGCCTGCGACAGGTGCTGATCGTTTTTGGTGCTGATGTAGACCGCGTCGATTTCTCGATCGCTTAACATCGGCACAATCGAGTCATAGGCGTCAGGAATACCCATCTGGGCCGAGAATGCTTGGGCGCGACTCAACTCGCTGCTGACGATAGCTTTAACCCTGCCCAGCGGATGCTTGCGTATGGAATTGACCATCCACTCGCGTGCGATGGTGCTGGCGCCGATCACGCCCCAAGAGACCACTTTCTCGTTCATTGCGATGTACTCCTTCACTCCCGCAGAGCTGCGGGACCCTCGTTTGCCCGATAATTTGTCCGACCGGATTATTATTTGTCAACGTGCCGCCGAATGGTAAAGGTCGGGCAAATGCAATAATTTCCCGATTTTTCTGTGATTTGATGCGGACTTAGCTCCATTCTGTACGTGTATTGAATGCCTGTCTGACCTCCGGCTTAGGTGGCCTCTCCGATTTCGGATTGACATATATGTAATAAAAGCTAACGATAAGTCAGACATCTGAAGCCGGTGGCCTGAGACGGCAACTCTGAACACAGGGCGGCAGTGTCGGCGTCGGGAAAGGCGGCGCGCGTGTTGTCAAGAAGAGGCGAAAGAGACGCCCAAAAACCGCAACCAACATCCTTGTATCGCAACCGTAGTTTCACCAAGGGGAATGAGAAATGCTTAATCGGAATCTGGTTCTTGCGACGGCCTTGTTGCTGTCCGGTTCGACATCGATGGCGCTGGCGGGCGGTCCGAACGTGGAGGTTATGCACTACTGGACCAGTGGCAGCGAGGCAGCCGGACTGAATGTGCTCAAGAAACTTCTGGAGGAGCGTGGCGTCACCTGGAGCGACTCGCCGGTGGCCGGTGGCACCGGGATGAACATGGTGCAGGTGCTGCGCGCCCGCATCGCATCCGATACCGCGCCGGCCGCAGCGCAGATGCACGCTCAGCAGGTCCAGGCCTGGGCATCCGAGGGTGTGCTAACCGACCTGACGGACCTCGCCAAGAAGGACGACTGGGCCAAGGTGATTGCTCCGGAACTTGTTCCGCTGATTTCTCATGACGGTTCCTATGTCGCGGTTCCGGTGAACGTGCACCGTTCGAACTGGCTCTGGTACAACAAGAAAGTCTTCGATTCAGCCGGCCTGCAGCCGCCGACAACCTGGGACGAATTCAACGAAGTTTCCGAAAAGCTTCTCGCCAAAGGCGTGACGCCGCTGGCCCTGGGAGGTCAGCCCTGGCAGGAGTTGGATCTCTTCGAGAATGCTGTTCTTGGCATCGGCGGCGCCGACTTCTATCGCAAGGCTGTCATCGATGAGGACGAAGCCGCGCTTCGCAGCGACACGATGGTCAAGGTTTTCGACCAGCTGCGTAAGATGAACAAATATATCGATTCCAATTATCCAGGCCGCGACTGGAACCTTGCGACCCAGATGGTGATCAAGGGTGAAGCTGGAATGCAGATCATGGGAGACTGGGCGAAAGGCGAGCTGTCGCTTGCCAACCTGCAGCCCAACGTCGACTACGGCTGTGTGCCCGCCCCGGGGACCAAGGGAAGTTACGTCTGGCTGACCGACAATTTCGGCTTCTTCAAGACCAAGGACAGGGACAAACAGGCCGGCCAGCTCGCCATGGCGTCGGCGATACTGGACAAAGATTTCCAGGAGGCCTTCAACATCAAGAAGGGCTCGATCCCTTCGCGGATCGACGTTTCCATGGACAAGTTCGATTTCTGCGGCAAGGCCGCCTTTGCGGATCGGGCCGAAGCCCAAAAGAGCCAGAAATCGCTGCCGTCGCTCGCACACAATGCCGCGGCCGGCGCAACGAAAACGGGCGTCTTCACCGACGTGGTCTCAACTTTCTTCGAGACGCCCAGCGTGACCTCGCAACAGGCCATCGACCAACTCGTAACCGGCCTTAAATCCGCGCAGTAGCGGACCAGATCGAGGTCAGGCGACGATCGCGGCCGCCTCAACCAAGCTGCGATCGTCGGCCTTCGCGAGACGAAAGGATTCCTGGTGTCAACGACTTTCCCGGTCCAGCAAACCGCGAAGCGCGGGCAATGGCGTGAGGGCTCCGGCGCCAAGCTCTGGCTTGCCCGCAACGCATCCCAACTGGCGTTGGCTCCATCGGTCGCTATCATCCTTCTGGCGGTCTACGGCTTCATGGTGTGGACAGGGGTGGTGTCGTTCACAGCATCCAAGATGCTGCCATCCTATGAATTTGTCGGCTTCGACCAATACTGGCGCCTCTGGAGCAATCCGATATGGCGGATCGCGGTCGACAATATTTTCATTTTCGCGATCCTGTTTATCGCGATCGCGTCGATCATCGGAATGGCGCTGGCGATCCTGGTCGATCAGAAGATCCGCGCCGAGGGCCTCTTCCGAACGATATATCTCTACCCGATGGCGCTGTCGTTCATCGTGACAGGAACCGCCTGGAAGTGGATCCTCAATCCGGGCCTCGGCATTGAGCGAATGGTGCGGCTATGGGGCTGGGACAGCTTCCGGTTCGACTGGTTGGTGGACCCTCGGTTTGCAATCTACACGCTCGTCATTGCAGGGGTCTGGCAGTCATCCGGATTCGTTATGGCGCTGTTCCTGGCGGCGCTCCGAGGAATTGACGAAGATATCACCAAGGCCGCGAGGCTTGATGGGGCCGGCAGCTTTCAAATCTACCGGCGCATCATCATCCCGCAACTCGGGCCAGCCTTCTTGACTGTGTTCGTCATCCTGACGCAGCAGGCAGTGAAAAGCTTCGACTTGGTGGTGGCGCTGACCGCCGGCGGCCCTGGAAACAGCACACATCTTCCTGCGACGTTCATGTACATGCAGACATTTGGTCGAGACCAGATGGCAGTGGGCGCCGCCAGCGCAATGATGATTTTCATGACAGTTACCGCGGTCGTGGCACCATACCTTTATTCCGACGTGAGGAAACAACGCGATGACGCATGACAGCATCGTTCTCGAAAGGGGAGGGCGCTATCATCTCAGGCGCGTATTCATCTATTGCTGCCTGATGTTCATCGCGGCTGTCTATCTGCTGCCGCTCGTTGTCGTGGTATTTACGTCTCTCAAGAACATCGACGAGATACGCAACGGCTCCTTGCTTTCGCTGCCGAAGGCGCCGACCCTGGAGGCCTGGCAGGAAGCCTGGTCCGCCGCCTGCATTGGCCTTCAATGTTCAGGTTTGAAGGGCTTCTTTCTCAATTCAATGATCCTGATCGTCCCCGCTGTCGGGTTGTCAACCGCTATCGGAGCCATAAACGGTTTTGCGCTCACGCATTGGAGGTTTCGCGGGTCCAACGTTATATTCGCCTTGCTCCTTTTTGGCGTATTCATCCCATTTCAGATCATCCTCATTCCAATGGCTCGTTCGCTCGGCGCGGTTGGCCTGGCGAACACTATGCCCGGTCTCATATTGGTTCACGTGGTATATGGGATCCCTTTCACAACGCTTTTCTTCAGGAATTATTTCGTCTCTTTGCCTTCGGAATTGGTCAAGGCCGCAAAGGTAGATGGCGCGGGTTTTTATCAAACCTTCTTTAGGGTCATCCTGCCCATTTCAATCCCTTGTATCGTCGTTGCGGTGATCTGGCAGTTCACCAATATCTGGAATGACTTCCTTTTTGGCACGACATTTACATCCGGCGACAACGTGCCGGTCACCGTAGCTCTGAACAATATTGTCAATACGACCACCGGTGTGAAGCGCTACAACGTCGACATGGCGGCAGTCGTGCTGACCGCGCTGCCGACGATTGCCATCTACGTTCTCGCTGGGAAGTACTTCCTTCGCGGCCTAATGGCCGGTTCCGTGAAGGGATAGGGAGACCCGGCAAGTTTTTGGGTTCCTGGCTCCTGGCGCGTCAGTAACGGCGCCCAGGCGGCTCAATAGTTCTGCGCGCCAGACGGATGACCGACACATGGACGCTCCTACCACTTTGCAATTGCCATTTGGCTTCGCACTCGAGGCGCATTGGGAATATCACGCCTGGCTGATGTTCACGATCTGGATCGTTCTGGTGCCCGGCATTGTTCTCCTCACCCGGTACGGCAAGCCGCCGCCCTCTCGCGAAGGCATACCGAAGGGAAGCCCTAGACTTGGTCGCAAGCTCTATTGGTTTACCGTTCATCGCCTGGGACTTTCCTTGCTTGCCTTCAGCAGCCTTTGCGGAGGGTCGATCGCCTTGCTGGTGAACGGAGGCTTGAGTGCCACGATCCACGCAGTATTTGGCATTGCAACCGTAGTCCTCGGCATTCTCCAGCTTGTGAGCGCGCGCCTTCGCGGGACCCATGGCGGCCCCGATGCATTCACCCAGAGCGCCACGAACGCCACCGTCGGTCGGGGCGACCATTATGACATGAGCCCGCAACGCCGATGGTTCGAGGCCTACCATAAGATTGTCGGGTACTTCACCGTGGCCCTGGCGCTGGGCGCGGTCGTGACCGGCCTGTCTCAGTACTGGACCTCGAGCCTAGCTATCGGCCTCGGCCTCGCCCTTAGCATATGGGTGGTGACTATGATCGTCCTGGAGGCCAGGGGATTCCACCACGACACATATCTCTCGAACTTCGGCACCGGAGCTCGTCACCCGTTCAACAAGCTTCGGATCGATCAGATGAATGGTGACTAAGACCAGGGACCGCTGTGGGAGCATCGGCCGTTGGCTCTCGCCACAGTCAGAAAGGCGGCGGGCTGCGGAGGGAGGATCGCAGCCCGACAACCCGGCCTCGGGAGGAAGAGGCCGGTCTAGCGTCCTGCCTTCTTGCGCCAGACGTCATATTTTTCTTGGTTTTCCGGTTTGGTGCAGGGGTAGAGCCCGATGATCGACGCGCCACCACGGACCTCCTCCAGGACGAAATCCTCGAAGCTTTCCATCCCGGTGCATTCCTCTGCAATCTCGTCGGCGAGGTGAGCCGGGACCACCATCACGCCGTCCTTGTCCCCGACGAGGATATCGCCAGGGAAGATCGGCGCATCCCCGCACGAAATGGGCACGTTGATGTCCAGTGCTTCATGATGTGTCAGGTTGGTTGGCGCGGACGGCCTGGCGTAGTAGGCGGGCATGTCCAGCGCGCCTATGCCTTCAGCATCGCGGAAGCCGCCATCCGAGACCACGCCCGCCGCGCCGCGCAACGCCAGCCTCGTGATCAAAATAGAACCCGCGGTCGCAGCCCTGGCGTCCTTGCGCGCGTCCATCACGAGGACATGGCCGGGTGGGCAAGTCTCCATCGCCACGCGCTGCGGATGTTCCGGATTCCGAAAAACGGTGATCGGATTGCGATCTTCGCGCGCGGGAATGTAGCGCAGTGTGAATGCCGGGCCGACCATGTTGTCCTGTTTGGGCGCAACTGGAACGACGCCCTGAATGAACTGGTTGCGGAGCCCTCGCTTGTAGAGCGCCGTGGCGATCGACGCTGTGGATATCTTCTTCAGCTTCGCTCGCGTTTCGTCAGATAAGTTATGTTCGCTCATGCTTTCCTCGGGTTCACTGGGTTAGACCGTTTTGGCGATCGGCGGCGACGCTGCCGGCATCGCGCTCGGCGGCGGGGCCATAGCCGCCCCCACCGGGCGTTTCGACGACAAGCCTGTCGCCCGCGGGTACCAACTGCTTGCCTTTGCCCTTGAGGGATCTGCCAGACTTCAGCGCGACTTTCCCCGGAGCACCGTCTTCGCCGCCGAAGCGGCCGCGTGCGGGGTTCTCGATGCGGTCGAGGGCTGCGTAGATGTAGAACGGATGGTCTTCGCGATGACCGATCTCGATGCTTTGACCGAGACCGCCACGAAATTTGCCAGCTCCGCCCGAACCGGCACGCAATTCCTTGCGCCAGAAAATGAGTGGGGTCAGGGTCTCGAGGATCTCGACAGGAACACCAGAAACCCCCGACGGGAAGGCCGTCGCATTTAGCCCATCAAGCCGCGAGCGGGCTCCGGTGCCGCCGGTCTGAACCGACAGCGCCGAGAAGCGTCGCGTCCCTGCGATGCCTTGGGTGAGGCACGCGTCATGCGCGTCTTCAAGGATAAGATTCCACAGAGCTGACGCACCCTCGGCCAAAACGTGCGCGGGAACCAATTGCGCAAGACAGCCATAGACCACGTCGGGAAGCATCTGGCCGATGACGTGTCGCGACGATACCGGCGCAGGGCGCTGGGCGTTGACGATCGTCGCTTCGGGAGCCGTGACGGTCACGACGGAAAGCGAGCCCGAATTGTTCGGCACCTCAGGGAAGAGCGCGCAGGCGACGGCATAGGTCGAATAGGCCTGGGCATAGCTGATCGGCACGTTAATGCCGCGCGCTGAAAGTCCCGATGTGCCAGTAAAATCCACTGTGATGTGGTCTTCGGCAATCCGGGTCGTTGCCTTCAAGGTGACCGGCCGGTCATAACCGTCGATCACCATCTCGGCCTCGGCAGTGCCTTTCGGAATTGCGGCGATCGCCTTCAGGGCTGCGTCGCGTGAGCGCCTGACAATCTGGTCGCAGAGCGCAGTCAAATCGGTAAGATGAAACTCCTCCAGCATGTCCGCCAGCCGGCTTACTCCGATCTGATTGCAGGCAGCGAGGGACATCAGATCGCCTTCGAGTTCAGCCGGGTAACGCGAATTCGAGCGCGCGAGGGTTATCAGGGTCTGATCGATCTCGCCCGCGGTGATCATCGCAAGCGGGGGGACGTAAAAACCCTCCTCGAAGACATCGCGGCCGTCCGGGCCGAAGCCGATGCCTCCGACGTCCATGAAATGACAAGTCGATGCAAAAAGCCCAACCAGATGGCCTCTATGGAAGGCGGGCGTCACCGCGACGAAGTCATGCAGATGGCCCGTCCCCATCCAAGGGTCGTTTGTGACATAGACGTCACCCTCGCGCATCGTGCCTGTGGGATAGCGGCTCAGGAAGTGCAGCACCGAGGCGGCCATCGTATTGACATGCCCGGGCGTGCCTGTAACCGCCTGCGCGATCATGCGGCCGTCGGGGTGGAAGTAGCCGGCAGAAAGATCGCCCGATTCGCGGACGATCGGGCTGAACGCCGTGCGTCGCAACGCCTGGGCCTGTTCCTCGACGACGGCAATAAGGCGGTTCCACATGATCTGGAACTCGATCTCGCCGATCTGCTGGATTTCAGGGCTGACGGTCATTTGTCGCTCCCTTGCGATCGGACTGTCGGGCCGCTTGTGCGGCAAGATTGGTCAGGACCAGATGGCCGAATGTATTGCATTCGACACAAAAGTCCCTCGGAACGACTGTGTTGGTCTCCCGTTCGGTAATGACGAGCGGCCCAGTAAGGACGATGCCCGGGCCAAGCTCGGAGCGCTCATAGACAGGAGCGTGGACGGTGCTGCCATCGATTTCCGTGAAGGGGGTCTCGCCCGACGGTTCGATCTTCCGACAGCAGCCACTTGAGAGGTCATCTGCGGCGAGCACAGGTTGTTCGGCAGATGCGGTTACCGCCCATGTGAGAACCTCAATCTCGTGATTGGGCAGGAAGCGACCGAAGACCTCTTTGTATCGCCGATCGAATGCCTCCTTGAAAGCCGCGCCGTCGATCCTACCATCTGCCGCGAATGGCAGATCGATCTCGAGCTCGTGGCCCTGCCCGACATAGCGCAGGAACGCTGAGACATGCGCCTTGACGGGTTGGCCCCCAGCTGCCGGAGCAACTACGGCGCTGGCTTCCTGCTTCATCTGCGCGATGAGGTCGGCAGTGGCGGCATTATTGACGCGGTCCAGTCGGCTATGGCGGCTCCGCACGACCTCATAGGCCAAAGGCGCCTCCAGAAATCCGATGGCAGATCCGACGCCGGCGCCCTTGGGCACGATCACATTGACCAAGGACAATTTTCTTGCCAGTTGCGCTGCGTGCATCGGAGCGGCGCCGCCGAAGGCGATCATTGCACAGCGCCGCAGGTCCTTGCCGTGCTCGGCGGCATGGACGCGGCTGGCGTTTGACATGTTCTCCTCGACGATCGCGGTGACCGCGGCGGCGGCCTGGACGGGCGTCAACCGCAACTTATCCCCTACCTCGCTGGACAGCGCTTGCTCTGCCAGGTCGCGCCGCAAGACCATACGACCGTCCGCGAATTTTCGGGTATCGATCCGTCCCAAGACGAAATCACCGTCGGTGACAGTCGGCCGACGGCCGCCGATTCCGTAACAAGCCGGCCCCGGCTCCGAAGATGCACTCTCAGGACCAACCGTGAGACGCCCCATGCTGTCGACCTGGGCGATCGAGCCGCCCCCTGCGCCGATCTCGACCATTTCGATCACGGGTATCCGGACCGGCAGGCCCGAACCCTTGAGGAACCGCTCGGTCCGATCCACCTCGAAGCTGCGCGATTTCAGCGGCTGACCATGGTCGATCAGACAGATCTTGGCAGTCGTCCCCCCCATGTCGAATGAGACGATGGCGTCAAGATCGCATTCCTTTGCGATCTTGGCTGCAAGGATTGCTCCACCGGCGGGGCCGGATTCGACCAAGCGGATCGGGTAATCGGCGGCCTGGTCGACGGTCGTGAGCCCGCCGCCCGAGGTCATAAGCAGGATCGGCGCGTTAAGCCCCTTTTGCGCCAACTCAGCTTTGAGCCGGCCAAGATAACCGGCCATAATTGGACGGATATAGGCATTGGCAACTGTGGTCGAGGTGCGCTCGTACTCACGAATCTCGGGGCACGTCTCGGACGAGATACAAAAATAGACGCCGGGCAGCATAGCCGACAGAATTTCCCGCACGCGCAGCTCATGCGAGGGATTCGCATAGGCATGGATCAACGAGACGGCGATCGATTGAACGCCTTGCTCCTTCAACGAACGCGCAAGTGCGGCGACATGTGTGTCATCGAGCTCGAGCAGGACGCTTCCATCGGAGGCGACCCGCTCTGGAATGGTGAAGCGCAAGCCGCGGCCGACCAACGGCTGTGGCTTCTTGATGAAGATGTCGTACTGGTCATGCCGGCTTTCCGAGCCAATTTCGATGGTGTCGCGGAAGCCTTGCGTGGTGATCAGTGCTGTCTTGGCACCACGGCGTTCGATGATTGCGTTCGTTGCCAATGTGGTGCCGTGGAGGAAGACGTCAAGGTCATCGAATCCAAGCCCCTGCGTTTCCAGCAGGCCCTGCACGCCATCGATAACGGCGCGTTCGGGCGCCTGATGGGTCGTCAGGATTTTGGTCGAGGCGCGGACGCCGCCGATTTCGATGACGATATCGGTGAAAGTGCCGCCGATGTCGGCAGACGCTCTGTTGACGCGGGAAACCATCACCACTCCATTATCGGCAGGAAGTTTTCATATTTGTAATTTTTTCGATTAGTTGTCAATCAATGTTGCGTGCAGACTGACGGCCGGCCTCTTTGGCCGTGTTCGATCGGGCCAGCGCATAGCGATTTGGCTGCCGATGCAGCAAGTGCGAGCCCGTGAAATGTGCGGCCAACCATTTACAGTCAGCTAATTTTTAGAATATGTGACCAGCGAAAGGTGGTTGACAAATATGTAATTTTGCTGCCCGCTTTGCGCAGAGTTTAGAGGCGCTTCGACACCTTCGGGCAAGGCGGACGCACACTGGAATGCAGGGATCTGGGATGACTTCTGGTTTTACTCCGCCGAAAGCGGTCAGACAATTTGGAAACTGGATTGATGGCGCGTGGTCGTTCAGCCAAGGCGCGCAGAGTGTGTCGGTCAACCCGGCCAATGGCACGCCGGTTTCGCTGTTGCATGAGGCGGGGGAAGGCTTGGTCGATCAGGCCTGTGTGCGCGCTCACGCTGCCTTCGAGTCCGGATGGCGCCTGTCAAGTGGGGAGCAACGCTCCAACGTGTTGCTGCGAACCGCCGCTCTAATTCGCGAAAACGTCGATGAACTGGCCTGGTTCGAGATGGCCGAAAGCGGCAAGCCGCACAAGCAGGCGAGGCTTGAGATCGAGCGGTCGGCCATGCTGTGGGAATTTGCCGCCACGCAGGCCCGCTCTCTGACAGGCGACAGTTTTGGCGGCCTGGGTAAGGACTATTTGGCCTTGACACTGCGCGCGCCAGTCGGCGTGGCCGGCATCGTGACGCCCTGGAATTTTCCGTTCTTGATCATCAGCCAGAAGCTGCCGTTCGCCCTTGCAGCCGGATGTGCGGCTGTCGTGAAACCATCGGAGCTGACTTCCGCCACGACACTGCTCTTGGGTCCTATCCTCAAGCAGGCGGGCCTGCCCGATGGGGTGTGCAACATCGTGACCGGCAGCGGCAAGCTGACCGGGGAGGCTTTGCTTAAGCACCCGCTGGCTCGGATGATCTCCTTCACCGGATCGACGGCGGTGGGCAAACACGCCATGGAAATCGGCGCTCGGATGCTGAAGAAGGTTTCACTCGAGCTAGGCGGCAAGAACGCCCACATCGTGATGAACGATGCCGATCTGGGGGCCGCGCTCGACGCCACCTTGCATGGAGCCTTTCTCAACGCCGGCCAGTCGTGCAATCAAGGCAGTCGTATCCTGCTCCAGAACGGCATCGCCAAGGATTTCACGCGCAAGTTCATCGAGGCCGCGCGGTCCATTCCCGTCGGCGACACGCTGCGAGACGACGTGCTGATGGGTCCGATCATCAGCGAAGCACAATATCGCAAGATTCTAGGCTACATCGAGATCGGCAAAGCCGAAGGCGCGACGCTTGCCCTCGGCGGGACGTATCGGGAAGAAGCCGGGGGGCGTTACATCGACCCGACCGTTTTCACCGAGGTCGCATCCAGCATGCGGATTGCCCAGGAGGAAATATTCGGTCCAGTCTGCACCATCCAAACTTTCGAGATGCTGGACGAGGCCTTCGCCATCGCCAATGGCACCGACTACGGTTTGTCGGCCGGCATATGGACTGGCGATACAGCCGCGGCGCTGAGGGCTGCACGGGAGCTGGAGGCCGGAACCGTTTGGGTCAATACCTATCTCGACGGACCCGCTGAACTACCGTTTGGCGGCCTCGGCGCGAGCGGGATCGGGCGCGAGGTTGGTCGCGTCGGATGCGAAGAGTTCATGGACATCAAAACTGTCCAATTGCGCAGCGGCGGATATCAGCCGCGTTGGATCGGCAAGGCCATCTGAGGGGAGAGTGAGGATGGACAAGGAATATGACTTTATCGTTGTTGGCGGCGGCTCGGCCGGCTGCGTCGTGGCTTCGCGCCTGAGCGAGGATGCCGGCTCACGCGTGCTTCTTGTCGAGTTCGGCGAGAAGAACGACGGTCCTCTGGTTCGCTGGCCAGCGGGCTACGCCAAACTGCAAGGTCCGAGATTTCGCTACGAGTGGGAAACGGTTCCGCAGCCGGCTCTCAACAACAGGCGCATGCTTTTCCCGCAGGGCAAGGTTCTGGGGGGCGGCTCCTCGGTCAACTCTATGGTCTACATCCGAGGTAACCGGCGCGACTACGATCAGTGGCGCGACTTGGGCAACGAGGGATGGGGCTATGATGATCTGTTGCCCTATTTCCGTAAATCCGAGGACAATGAGCGATATCTTGACGATTACCATGGTCAGGGCGGGCCGCTTGGCGTATCCGACCAGCGTTCGCCGATCGACCTGACGCGCGTCTATATCCGCGCGGCGCAACAGGCTGGCTACCCCTACAACACCGATTTCAACGGCGCTCAACAATATGGGGTCGGTTATTATCAGGTCACTCAGCGCGCTGCCCGTCGCTCGAGCGCTGCGCAGGCTTTTATCTACCCCAATGCCAATCGCAAGAACCTGACCGTGCAAACCGAGGCCCGCGTGCTTCGGGTGTTCGTGGAGAACGGCCGCGCGAGAGGCATCGAGATCGCAATGAAGGGACAGACAAGCCGGATCGAGGCCAGGTCCGAGGTCATCCTGTGCGCGGGCGCAATCAATTCTCCGAAAATCCTGCTTCTTTCAGGCGTCGGACCAGCCGCCGAACTCAAGCGCGCGGGGGTGAGGGCGGTTCATGACCTGCCAGGCGTCGGCAAGAATTTGCAGGATCATCTTGACGTCTATTGCTGTGCCAGCCTCAAGGAGCCGGTATCCTATAACGGCCACGACAAGGGCTCTATGGCGGCTTGGCACACCCTGCAATTCCTAGCCTTCGGTACTGGCCCGCTCACGTCAAATGTCTGCGAGGGCGGCGGCTTCGTGTCGACTGAAGGGAACGCCGATTGGCCAGACATCCAGATGCACTTCCTGCCCGCCTACGTGATCGATCATGGCCGCGTGCAGGTCAAGGGCCACGGAATGACCCTCAACACCGCCTATCTTCGACCCGAAAGCCGCGGAGAGGTGATGCTGGCATCCGCTGATCCGGCGGTCGAGCCGATCATTGATCCGAAATACATGACGCATGAGCGCGATTGGGCGCATACCGTCAGCGGGTTCAAGATTGCTCGTGAAATCCTGTCACAGCCTGCATTCGCCAAGATCTACAAGGCCGAACACTTGCCCGGCGCGCAACGAACGAGCGAGGAGGATTTGCGTGCCTATGTGCGAGAATGGAGCAAGACCGACTTTCATCCTGCAGGGACCTGCAAGATGGGTTCCGACGAAATGGCCGTTGTGGACACCGACCTGAAGGTTCGCGGCATCGAAGGACTACGGGTCATCGATGCCTCGATCATGCCGACGCTGGTCTCAGGCAACACCAATGCGCCATCAATCATGATTGGCGAGCGTGGCGCCGATGCGGTGAAAGGGCGCAAGTTGCCTCAGCAGCACACGCTCGCCGGACAGATGCAGCAAAAGTACCCGGGCCGCACGGCTACCTGACGGCGGCGACAAGCTCGATTTCGACGCTGGAGTTGCGCGGCAGTTCGGCAACGCCAACGGCAGAGCGCGCGTGATTGCCGCGTTCGCCAAGCACCTCACGCAACAAGAGGGTTGCAGCGTCGGCCACGCGGGGCTGGAGATTGAATCCCGGCGCCGACGCGACGAATACTGTGATCTTCAGGATCTGGACGACATTGTCCAGACCGCCGACGGCATGCGCGAGAGAGGCAAGCGCATTGCGCATCGCAAGGTCAGCCGCTTCCTTTGCCTGTTCGAGCGTGACGTCCGATCCGACCTTGCCCGGGTGGAGATCCTCATCGCCGGTCTTGGGCACATTGCCGCTGACCCAGGCCTGGCGGTCGTGCACCAGAACTGAAGTGTAGCCATAAGCGGGCGGTTGGTAGGCCGGAATCTCGTATCCGTTGTAGGTGAAGGCACCTGTCATTGTTGTCGTTCCTCTTATGGGACGCCGCGGTGCGTCTGGCTTGCGAGCACCTGGATACACAAATGGGGCGGGTTGCTGGACGTATCCCCGAAATGTCGGACATGTGTCACAAAAATGGCTTGCTGTAAAACAAATTAGCTGACAGATTACAAATATGTGCAAATCCTGAGCCCCGGCGGAGCGATGAAGCTCAAACTTGCAGACCAAGTCTACGGCGCTCTTCGACAATTCGTCGAAGGCGGTGAGTGGCCAGAGGGCACGCGGATACCTCCGGAGACCGAGCTTGCGAAGAACTATGGCGTCTCGCGGCCCGTCGTCCGGGAGGCTCTGATCAGGCTCAGAATGGAGGGCTTGATCGGATCCCGCAAAGGATCCGGGAACTTTGTGATCGGCAAAAATGGCCTGGAGTCGGGTGGCTACAGGCCAATCGAGAACATAGCCGACCTCATCCAGGCGTTTGAATTTCGATTCTCCGTCGAATGCGATGTTGCTGCTTTCGCGGCGCTGAGGCGGACCGACGAGGAGTTGGAGCAAATTCGCGTTGCCTCCGTCGTCGTCAGGAATCAGTCGAACGAGGAGACCTTCGGGGATGCCGATTTCGGATTCCATCTGGCGCTGTCCCGAGCAAGTCGAAACGCAATGTATGAAACCACGCTCAGCATGCTACGCACGCAGATCGTCTTCGGGATGCGGCTCGTAGGAGAATTCTCTCAACAACAAGCTGCAACCCGGTCCGAGGCGATCTTCGAAGAACACGAGACGATCGTCGACGCCGTTGAGGCTCGACATGCCGACAAAGCCCAATTGGCAATGGGTCGGCATCTCATGAACTCACGACGCCGGATCCTCGGCTTCGAAATCGCGAGCGATTGGCAACCCACATTGGGCACCGGACCTTCGATCCGAAGGGGGCAGAATTGAAGCGACCTCTCCGTCCGCCGTGCCTGCGTTCTTGCCGACCGCGATCGCCCGGGCGCGGCGCTCCTTCGATCGCAAATCTGTGCACCCAGCCCGCGTTTCCCAGCGCGATTTCGGTCGCCGCCCAATCCTGCGGCCCTGTGAGAGGTTAGCTTATGTCTTCGTTGTCCATCGATAGCGTTTACAAATACTACGGCCCCAACCTATGCGTCTTGAAGAACATCAACATTGACGTCGCATCCGGCGAATTTCTCGTTCTTCTCGGACCATCGGGTTGCGGCAAGTCGACCTTGCTCCACGCAATCGCCGGCCTTCATAGGATCAACGCCGGCGAAATCCGGCTTGGCGAGCGCATCCTCAACGAAGTCCCCTGTCAGCACCGCGATATCGCGATGGTGTTCCAGTCCTATGCGCTCTATCCCTCGATGACCGTCAGGCAGAACATCGCTTTTCCGCTGGAGATGCGAAAACTGCCGAAACCGGAACGTGACAAGGCGGTTTCCGACGTCGCCAACCTGCTCCAAATCAGCCATTTGCTGGATCGAAAGCCGGGACAGCTGTCTGGCGGGCAGCGGCAGCGGGTAGCAATTGGCCGCGCTTTGGTACGAGAGCCAAGCCTTTTCCTTTTCGACGAGCCACTATCGAACCTGGATGCTCTCCTCCGTGTTGAAATGCGGACCGAGCTGAAGAAGCTGCACCATCGAATGGGTCGAACCACCGTCTACGTGACACATGACCAGATCGAGGCCATGACGCTGGCAAACCGGATTGCCATCCTGGACAAAGGAGTCGTTCAGCAACTTGGAACCCCGGGCGAAGTCTACAATCGACCTGCCAATCTCTTTGTCGCAACTTTCATCGGCAGCCCGCGCATCAACCTTTTGCAGGCGGTCAGCAAGGGGGGGAGGGTGGTGCTGGAGGGGTCTGGAACAATCCTTCCGGCCCCGCAGGAATTCGCCTCGGCTTTGCGCCAGGATGGCCGCAGGGTCACGGTCGGAATCCGCCCGGAGCACTATGGCCTGGCAGAGGGTAACGCCGCGAACGAGAAGACCGTCGACATCGAGGCCGACGTCAATCTGATCGAGCCGACGGGATCAGACGATGTCATTTTGTTTCAGCATTCCGGCGTGGAACAGCTGGCCCTGCTGCGGGCAGGGCATGTGAGCCAGAGCGGCAGGGCGCGGCTGCGTGTGGATACGTCACGGATTAGCGTCTTCGACAGCGGTTCCGGCGAGCGCCTTTAATGAGCCTGGCTGGAGATATCTGCATGGCAGCCTCCTCGCCTTTCACCCATGGTGGCAAATCAAGCGCGGCACGCATGCTGCTGACCGATCCTTCTTTTCCCCTTCCGGCGCCGTCGAGCCCGCATTGACGATAGCAGCCCATACCGTTCGCATAGGCGACCGGCTGACATCCATCCTCGTTCATCAGGAACCCGTGCAATGACAAAGCAAATTCGATGGGGACTTGTCGGCGCAAGCCGCATAGCCGCCGAGTGGATCATCCCCGCGATCAGGGCGACGCCAGGAAACGAAGTGGTTGCCGTCCAGGGCGGCAACGCGGCGCGTGTGAGCGAATATGCGCGGGCCAATGACATCCCGCTTACCTGCGAGTCGCTTGAGGAACTGCTCTCGGCCGGTGTCGATGCGGTCTACATTTCCAACACCAACGAAAAGCATGCCCCGTGCGCCATAGCGGCGCTCAATGCTGGCAAGCATGTGTTGGGTGAGAAGCCGATGGCCATGACCGAACAAGATGCCCGGGAAATGGTTTCGGTGGCAAAAGACAAAGATCTTGTCTTGGCGGTCAACCATCATTTGCGTGGAATGAACAGCCACCGCAAGCTGCGTGAACTTGTCGAAAGTGGCCTGCTCGGCGACCTTGTTGCGGTTCGCGCCATGTTCGGCGTTCTGCTGCCCCAGGACAATCGCGGATGGCGCACCGATAGTGCTTCGGCCGGAGCAGGCGTGTTCTTTGACCTGACCGTTCATGACGCAGATACCCTGCACTTCATATTGGGTGAGAAATTTGTGCGCGTTGCTGCTTTTACTTCCAACAACGGCATCTCTGCCAAAGGGATTGAAGACGGCGTCGCCACGATAGCCCAAACGACGTCTGGCCTCACAGTCCAGATCACGGAGAGCTTCGCGATCGAGCATGCGAGAACAACCCTTGAATTGCACGGCACCAAGGCTTCTGTCTTTGCCGATGACGTACTGTTGCAGCGGCCCGGCGGCAAGCTGGAGCTTAGCGTGCGAGGCAACCGTCAAGAAATTCCGATCGAGCATGAAAACGCCTACCCCCGTGCCATTTCGGCTTTTGCCGATGCCGTCAGGGGCGTCGGCCGCCCACTGGTCTCCGGCGAGGACGGTCTCGCATCGCTTCGATTTGCACTTGCCGCGCGAACCGCGGCCGCAACAGGTCGAGTGATCGAAATCTGACCGCTTCCCATGTGCGGGTCGCGCCACCGGATCGCGCCGGGAGCATCATCCAAAGGATCCAATCCGAATGACGATTGTTTCAAAGGCCGAATTGAGCTCTGCGCTCGCAGTGCTCCCGCGTGTGCGGCTGGCGCATCTTCCGACCCCCATCGATTACTGCCCCACGCTGACAAAACGGCTTGAAGGGCCAAAGATCTGGATCAAGAGGGATGACTGCACCGGTGTCGCCTTTGGCGGCAACAAGGTTCGGCAACATGAATTCATCCTGGGTGACGCGGTTAGTCGCGGGGTCGACGTGGTGATCCAGGGCGCCGCATCTCAATCAAATCAATCGCGCCAACTCGCCGCAGCTGCGGCACGGCTTGGTCTCGACTGTATCCTGATGCCTCGCAAGGACGCACACTACGATCATGTTCAAGGCAATCAGCTTATATCGCGGCTTTTCGGTGCGAAGATCGTGCCCGTGGACGCTACGGCTTCGGTGAAGCAGGCCAAGGAGGATATGGCGGCCAGGCTGAAAGGCGAAGGCCGAAACCCAGCTATCCTCGGCATGGGATCGCAGTCGGCGCTAAGCCTGGCGGCGGTTGCCTATGTCAACGCGTATCTGGAGATATCTGCTCAGTTCGAAGCGCTGGAGGAAGCGCTGCCCACTCACATCTATGCGACCTCTCAGGGAAGCACGCAGGCCGGCTTGCAGGCGGCGGTAATGCTGCTTGGGCACCCCACTCAAATTCGCGGCATCAACCCGATGGACAGCCGCAACGAAGCCTATGAATTTCCTTCCGCGATTGCCGGTCAGTGCGAAGCGGCGGCGCGTATCCTCGGGTTCGATTTATCGGTGCCAGAGGAGGAAATCAGCAACTCCACCGATTGGGTGGGCGCCGGCTACGGCCTCCCCTCGGCGGATGCTCAAGAGGCGTGTGCCCTGCTGGCCCGAACCGAGGGTATTCTTGTCGACCCGGTGTATTCGGGAAAAGGGCTCGCCGGCTTGCTTGGCGATATAAGGTCTGGCCTGCTGACGGCAAAGGACCGCGTGGTGTTCATCCATACAGGCGGTCTGCCGGCCATCTTTTCCTACGCCGACGCCATTCTGGCTTGCACCTAGAAATGTCCGTCACGAAGCTGACGAGCTGGTGTTGACCGGCCCAAGCCTTTGCCAATTCGGTGGGACATCAAATCCCAGGATACGGTGGCGCGACTGAAGCAGATGGCTCCTCATCGCGTCAAAAGCCGCTTGCGCGTCACCGGACTTGATTGCATCGACGATCAAGGCGTGCTCGCGATAAACGGTCTGAGCTCGAGTGCTGCTGCCGATCAGCGAGAATTCGCCCACCAGCCGCATACCCAAAAGTATCTGGGGATTGAGCATCGACAGCGTCGCTTCGAAGAGCTTGTTCCCAGTGCACTTGGCAATCGCGATGTGGAATGCCAGGTCAAGATCACCGAAATCACTCTCGCTCAGATCGCTTTTGAACTTCTCATGCGCCGAGATAATTTGAGCTAGATCCTGCGATTTGCCCCGCAACGCGGTGAATGCCGCAGCATCGCACTCAATGGTCAATCGGAACTCGAACGCGCTGATGAGGTCTGCGACATTCTCGATAGGGCTGTAACTTCGCCTTGGTGCCCCGTTGGCGGCAATGACCACGCTGCCTGAGCCGCGACGAGAGTCGATTATCCCCTCGCTGCGCAGTTGCACCAGGGCCTCGCGCACGACGGGGCGTGAAACACCAAAGCTTGCCGCCAGTTCGGTCTCGGTAGGCATGCGCGTGCCTTCGCGCCACTCACCCTCGTCGATCTGGCGACGCAAGCCGTCATAGACGCGCTTCGAGAGCTTGATGCGCTCATCATTTGGAGCACTCATTCGCAAAATCCGCGTGATTCCCCAGTTGTCTTACAAATCTAATCAAGCAAGCGCGGAAAATCCATAACTTGAGCACTGGCCCGAAAGCGGCCGAGCTGATGATCGGATTCTGACGGGGACTAGTGCTGCTTCCCCATGTCAAACATGGCCAGCAATTTGTCGGTTACCGCTCTTCCGAAGACAGCATGATGTTCGACATCCAGGTGGATACCGTCTACCGGGCTGACGCTAATGAACTGCGCGGCGTTCAGATACTCCGCGCCGAAATGGGCTGCGACGTCCTTGTATTTTTCAGCAAGCTGGCCCGATTTGATCCCTCCGCCAGAAAAGATCTCGCCGAGGAATCCGACTTCCTCGATGGGAGCGGGAGCGATGACCAAGATGCGGGGATCGGCTCCTGCGGGACCCGATTTGGCGGACAATATCAGCTCGATCAACGCGACCAATCCCCGAGCGATGTCTTCTGAAGTAAGGCTGAAGCGTGTTTTCAGATCGTTGGTGCCGAGCATCAACACAATTGCGTCCAGCGGGCGGTGGGTATCGATGCACGGCTTGAGGTAGGTAAGTCCGTTGCGTGAGGCGCCTTCAATAGGATCATCGAGAGTTGTAGTTCGACCGGGAAGGCCCTCCTCGATTATGCGGAAGCCCTTTCCCAAGGCTTCCGCCAGTACGCCTGTCCAGCGTGCCGTCTCATCAAATCGCTGACTATCGAACCAACTCCTGGCTGGAGCAGAGCCATGGGTGTTGCTGTCGCCGTAGCACAGAATGCGCCTCAATTTTGTCATCGATCTCGGACCGTTTGCTGCTGCTGCAGTTTTCAAATGAGGAGCAGGGGCGCATCACACGATGCGACCAGCCGATGTCATGGCGTCGCCTTGACTTGGTTCCAAAGGTCAGTGCGCTTGGTGGGATCTTCGTCCGGCTGCATCCAGAAGATCTTGGTGCCCGCCGGTATGGTATCAGTGGATGTGACCGAATTCGCGTAGCCGGATTTTTCGGTCAGCTCTGCAGCGATCTTCTTGCTGATTACGAAGTTGATCCACTTCAAAGCCAGGTCATAGGAGTCGCCCTTGGCCCCGCTGGTGACCGCCCATGTATCTACCCAGGCGATAACGCCTTCCTTTGGATAGGCTTGCTTATAGTTCAGGCCGCCGGCCGCTAGGGCCTTGATCTGCTGATCGGCGTAAGCGCCGAAAATGATCGGTGCATCATTGTTCTGCGCCAACTGAACCGAATCCTGCACGAACGTGTAGAAGCTCGCGGAGTTGTGCTTCAGGTCTACCAGCTTCGGCATGGCATCCTTGAACTGTTGATCAGTCAGATGAAAAGGCGTCTGCACGCCGTTCAGGATTGCCGCTGTGGCGAAAGCACTTTCGCCGTCGTCATAGAGCAGCACCTTGCCTTTATACTGAGGACCCCACATCACCGACCACGAGGTGGGCGCCGGATTCACCTTTGCGGGGTCATAGATCAGCGTCATCGGGCTGAAGGCATATGGAATAAGATAGGTCTTGCCGTCGTGAACTGCGCCGGCGATTTTGGAAAGATCCTGGAACTGAGGCAACTGGCCAGCATGATTCGGGATCTTCGACAGATCGATCGGCTGGAGCAGTCCCGCTTCGTAGTATCTCTGCATGCCAGCTGCAGCTGTCGCAAAGATGTCAAAATCCTTGCCTTGGCTACCCTGGATCTTGGCCCACATCTCGTCATTCGACCCTGCAAAAACCACTTCAACGGTCGCGTTGTTGTCTTTCTCGAACTGCGCGACCCAATCCTTGTCGGCGTAACCGTCCCACGTCAGGATGCGCAGCTTGCCCCCGGCGTTTGCCGGTCCGGCAATGGCAAGTGCAAGCACGGACGATACCGCCAGCAGCTTCCCGATTTCGCCGAACAACTTTTTGTACATTCTCATCTCCTCTGGAAGGTGTTCCCACATCGTTGATCACTTCAGATCAGCCCCATTTCGGTCCGAGCGCAGTCTGGTTATTCTCGGTAAAGACGTTCGTATCAAAGGTGCTCCCGATCAGCGGTTTGCTTTGCTCCGGCAGTCTAGCTCCCACGGGTTCCTAACGGATCGCAGGAAGATCAATCATCTAGTGCATGCAGCGTGCAGTCTGCAATCTATAGAGTCAAGGGGGTGGCAGCGGTTTTTGAGCAAGGCCTTCATTAGCTGGTTTTGCAATTTTTCGTGAACGGCCGCCGCCTACTGCGATCAAATCGGGCTTCTTCGGAAAGCGCCGAAAAAAGCTGTATCCAGGCTGAAACCTGACGTTGCTGAAGCCTGGATTAGCAAGCCGGTTTCGAGGCCCTAGCGGGGTGGGGGCGTTGGAAATTTAACGATACGATCCGGAGTGCCTAAGCGAATTTGCGGTATTGCGTTCTGCATGCAATTCAGTATAGGTGCGGTTAAAGATTGGCGATGGCGGCATCGCTGACGCCACCCGACGGAATAACGAGTTGGAGGCGAGCCTAACCGGCTAATTGGAAAATGCTTATGAGCGACCAGTCTCTGATCGAAATGAGAGATATCGGCAAGACCTATGGCAGCCACACGGTCTTGCGCAATGTCAACCTTGACATCGGCCAAAACGAGTTTCTTGTGGTAGTGGGACCCTCGGGCTCCGGCAAAACCACAATCCTTCGCATGATTGGCGGATTTGTCGAACCAACGAGCGGGGACATCCTTCTGAACGGATCGCGGATCAACGGCATCCCAGTCAATCGCAGGCCGTTCAACACTGTCTTCCAGGACTATGCCCTTTTCCCGCACATGACGGTTGCTGCCAATGTCGGCTATGGGCTCCGGGTCAAAGGGCTCCCCGCCGACGAGATCAAGAAGCTGGTTGCGCAGACGCTTGATCTGGTAGGGCTGGGCCAGCTCGGGTCACGCTACCCTGCGCAGATGTCTGGCGGACAGCGGCAACGAGTGGCACTGGCGCGTGCCCTTATTTGCAAGCCGCGACTGGTCCTGCTGGACGAGCCGCTCGCCGCGTTGGACGCCGGCCTTCGCCACCAGATGCAGACGTTCCTGAAATCCATTCAGCGCGAGATCCAAACCTCATTCCTGTTCATCACCCACGACCAGGAAGAGGCCATCAGTCTGGCCGATCGCATTTGCGTCATGGATCACGGGGAGGTTGTGCAGGTGGGCCGGCCGGAAGAGGTCTACTATCGACCTTGCAATCGCTATGTCGCGGATTTCTTCGGCGACAACAATCTCGTTGACGCGCAGGTGAGGACAGTCAACGGCGATGGCATCGCGGTGGAGACGCCATTTGGGATGGCGGTGGCTCGGGGCGATCAAGGGATTCATTTCAACGCCGGCGAGGCGGTGACGCTTGCGGTGAGACCCGAGAACGTTGAGCTTCTCGGAGCAAACGGATCCGCACCGGCCGGGCACGTCAAATCAGTCTCCTTCGTGGGGCCGTTGTCGCTTGTAGAAGTTGAATCGACCAAGTCGCCCGGTGCGACCCTGCACGTTAAACAACTCAGCAGCCAATTGGCTGCGCCGTTCAAAATAGGCGCCGGTGTGACAGTCTCATGGAAGGGTAAAGAGACGTGGGTCATCCGCAAGTGAACTCAAGGAAAACCCCAGGGCTGGGATCCGCCGGAGAGGCCCGGCTAATCAATAGCCTCGTTATCATCGCCTATGTCTTGCCGATCGCTTTGATCCTAGGGCCATTTTGTATTTTCTTTGTCGTAAGCTTCGGACGCGTTGAGGCCTCCGCCGTCGTTATCGACTTCAACCTGTCGAACTACGTTCGGATTTTGGCGGACTCTACCGTCCGCATGGTCATTGGGCGGACCCTCGTAATAGGCGTTGCGACAGCCTTTGTGTGCACTCTGGTGGGTTTTCCGGCCGCCTATCTGATGAAGATTCTTAGCCCGACGCGGCGCTCTCTTTTGATGGTGGCGTTTGCCGTGCCTTTGTTGATGAGCTACGTCATCAAGATCTACACAGTCCGCAATCTGCTTGGCACAAATGGCGTCGTCAACCATTTCCTGATGGCCTCGGGCCTTGTCTCGCAACCGCTCGAATTCTTCACGCTAAGCTACTACGGGGTCTTCTTGACCTTGACATCGGTGTTACTGCCGTTTGCCGTTTTTCCGATTTTCCTGTCCCTTGATCGCATTCCGGCAAGCTTGGTTGAAGCGGCCGCCGACCTGGGCGCCAGTCGCACGCGCATTTTCTGGACGGTGATATTTCCGTTGAGCCTGTCGGGGGTGGCAGTTTCGCTGACATTCACCTTTGTGCTGGCGATCGGTGATTTCATCACCCCGGAACTGGTTGGCGGGCCTAACGGATTCACACTTGGCCGCATCATCTTCAGTCAGTTCGGTCTTGGCTTCAACTGGCCGTTCGGTGCCGCGCTCTCAATTTTCATGATGATGATTGTCACGGTGGCTCTGGCATTGGCTACCCGCATCCGTCCACCTGGAAAGGTGACATTTTGAAGTCCGCACGCTCCACGGTCGTCGTCCTTTGCGCGGGGACGGCGCTGATCTTGGCTGTCCTTTACGGGCCGATTCTCATGGCCATCGTTACCGCCTTCGTGCCGATCCGCGGCGGCGTGTTCCAATGGGATCAGGTCTCCATCGTGGCGTTTGAGAGCATCAATGGCGACATTGTCGATGCCCTGAAATTGACCCTGATCGTCGGGTTTGTCGCTTCCACGATCGCGCTGGCGATCAGCACCGGAATTGCTCTTTACTGCGCACCAGGAACTGGGTTGGGCAGAAAGTTCATTGAGTTCCTGATCTTCCTCCCATTTGTAATGCCTCCTATCATTACAGGGCTCGCTCTGCTGATTTCCTTCCGAGAGGCCGACGTCCCGAGGTCGCTTTTGACTGTCTTGGTTGGCCATATAACGATCTTGCTGGCGATCGCCTATCGGACCATCGTGACGAGGCTACGCGAAATGGGCGCTTCCCTGGTCGAGGCGTCGCTCGATCTGGGTGCCAGCCGGCTTCAGACTTTCTGGTGGGTTGTGCTACCCAATCTCAAACCGGCTCTGATGGCGTCATTCGTCCTATGCTTTGCGCTATCGTTCGACGAGACCATGGTCACTCTGCTTCTGACCGGTGGCCAAAGCACTTTCCCAGTTCGGCTTTGGGGCATGATGCGCCTTGGCTTCTCGCCCTCGATCAGCGCCCTGGTCGTCTACATCCTCGCCATTAGCACGGTATTGAGCCTCTTCCTCATCAGGCTTTTTATCCCCGCACGCTCCAATGCAGCCGCCTAAAAACGAACTTGGCCGTTGAGCCCGGTGGCCATTATAAAGACACCCGGCCCGAAGGCCTCGGCGGCGAGGAGGAGCCCTTCGGTCCGCTCGCACCATTCTTTCGCTTCAAGGACGAGGCGGACGTTATCGCTCAAGCCAACGATATCAGATTCGGACTTCCCTCCGAAGTCTATGCCAAAGATCTTCGCGGCTGGTTGGCGCGGCCTTAGGCCGCGCTCGCTATCCTGGCCGCAACGTCGCGATAGGTGTGCAGGGGGCGGCCCAAAATACTGGTCAGCCGTACAACGTCACAGGCCTCCGGGAACATGCCGTCGCTGACATAGCGCTCGGCCATCAGGCGCATCTCGTAGGCCGTCCATTTTGGCATGAAGCTCGCCATGTTCTGCTCGAACGCGCCGGGATCGTCGCCGCCATAGACCACCGGGCGATCCAGAAGGTCCGACCAGATCCTGGCCACGTCGGGGCCGGTTAGCGTGTCGGGCCCCACCACGTTGATGGTCTCGACCGGCAGCTTGCCGGGCGCGGAGTCGCGGCGGATCAGCTCGATCTCGGCTACTTCGGCGATGTCAAGGGCGTCGACCATGGCTACGCCCTTGCTGCCAATCGGCATCGGATAGAGTCACGATCGGTGTCGACCAAACGAGGTCGTACAGTTCTTGTCTGGTGAAGGTGCGTTGCATTTTTGGATATAACGGGGATTTGGTGGGGTTGCGAAGACACCCCAGTCGCAACGCTGCTCAAAGTCAAGCAAGGGTGCACAGTTCTGGCCCCACGACGCCAGCACTGTTCCCTGTTAGGCTGAGTTCATTTCCCTGATATGCCGGTAGGGAATTCTCCGCCAAAGCATTGAAACTGCGCCAGGATTTCAGGTTCGAATTCCCGCGCGAGGCGAAAATGACCGAAAATTCGCTGTTTTTCGGCACCTAACAGGGAAAATGGGACAGAGACCGGTTCGCAGGTGACTGCCAGCACCACCATTATCGTTATTTATCAATGATTTATAGGGTGGTTCGCCACGAGGTTCGCCAATAGGTTCGCCAAGCATCGGCTTGCGGGTGACCAGACGCGCACGACTCGATCCATCCCCTGGACCGCCAGCCGAACCTGCGATGCCTCGCGCGAATAGAGCTCGGCATGATCGATATCATCGTGACCGAGCACGTCCATGAGCTGTCTGGTCGAGGCTTCTGCTTCGGCCAGATAAACGCCGAGCGACTTTCTCAGCCCGTGCAAAGTCAGGCGCCCGCGGCATCCTCAATATTGCTGAAATTGGGCTTTGGGTTCCCCAAATGCGCCACGACCCAGCCATAATCGCCGCCAAACTCTTTGCCGTAGCGGCGGATCGCATCGGCATAGTCCTTTTCGATGCGCGCGGCGGCACGTTTCGCAAAGGGAGCATAACCAAGGCGCGTATGGCATTGCTGATATTGCCCGAGGCCCTTCTTCGCCTCAACGATCTCATGCGCGACGTAGCGCTCGGCGAGCGCTTCGCCGCCATCGTCCAGGAGCATCGCAACGCAGGCAACTTCGTGAAGCGTGCGCCACCGGGCCATTGCGCCGTCAGCATAGCCGTTCTCCATCTCGGACGCGATCTGGATCGCGCGGACATGGAGGTGAGAGAGCGCCTTGTTCAGATGCGCGCGACGCATGGGCCGGCCTTGCCGCTACGCTGCTCCCGCCGCACGACGAACTTTGGAACTTCGGTGGCGAAACTTATGTGGGGTTCAAGGACGGCAGCGTCCGTTACCAAGATGCGTTCGGTCGGACCGAGAAGGAACGCGAAACTCTTAAGAAGGTCCCGCCGACGAAGGAGTTCGCGTCGGGCGCGCCCTGCGGTTGCGGGTCAGGACATCCCTACCGCGTCTGTTGCAAGTCCAGGCCATCGGCGCTGCGGCCAAGCTGAACTGAACAAAGCATCCGCGAGCGCAATCTCGTGTTTCATCGCGGCATCCTCTCGATCCTGGGTTTAGACGCGGGCAAGGACTGGACAGTGGTCAGACGGGAGCTGACCGATGACCAGATCAGGGAAGTCTATTTTCTCTACGAGGCGCTCTGGCCGCTCGAAACCGATCTTCTATCGCTCCTGCCAAAACCCGACGGGCGGCCGCGCGCGGTATACACCGGATCGCTCCATCCGCAGTCCATCGTAGAGTTTGCCCTGGGCGCGTCGCTCTACTTCGGCGAGCTGATCGTCGAAACGCCGTTCGTCCACTCCGGCACCATCGCCGAGAAGTACCGGCCGACCGAGAATCCGCGCAGCTACCATCTCGAATTCCTGAAGGCTGTGGCATTCTTCCTCAACGTCATGCCGCTGGTAGACGCCGGATTGATCAACCTCATTTCGGACCCGTGGACCTTCGACTACCATCTCCGCCGCGAAACCATGGCGATGGGGGAGGACCGTGCCGCTGGGATCGACATAAGCCTCCGCGGAGAGCCGCGCCTGGAGGAGTTGGTGCGTGTCGACTTCATGCGCGACATGCTGATGTGGCCCCGGAACGCGCACGAGGCCGGATGCGTGAGAAGTTTCCCGATCTGGATGCGGCCGGCATCGCGGAAATATTGTCCGAGCTGGAGCGGCTGAAAGAGGAGGACCCGCTTGCGGCCTTGCAGGACGGCATCTTCAATGGCGGCAAGGAAGGCGGCCAGATGCGCCTGATGCAGATGGGCCGAACTTCGAAATCGCTATGTATCTGGCGCAGGCGACCGGGGCCACTATCGTGACTGACAGCGCCTTCCGCTGGCAGGAGATCATCCGCGCGGCGCGACCGAGGTTGGGAGCGCCTTCGGCGCGCTTCAGGCAGCTCGCTGGAAATCTTGCTCGACGCCGAGTTCCTGTTTCCCGACAATCCCGACCGCATTATCCGGATGGCGCGCGAGGGCATATTGGCAGGCTACCCCGCACTTTTCGGCGAGATGTTCCGGTACCTGGCTGGTGTGGTGGAGCGCGGTCCCAGGCCTCAGCGCCGCGTCAATTCGAACCTGACTACATCTCTACGCAGCGCCTATCGACATAGGTCTCCAGTATTCTGCCACGGCCGTTCCGCCATGTCTGGAATTGCGCCAGTCCGACACGAGCGGCCGGTTTCCCTTTGACTTCACTGGGGAGGAGGGGGCGGAAATTCGAATGCCGCATGTTCGTGGGGAACCACCATGGGATGGGCCGGATTGGCGAACGCGATATTGCGGGACGATCTTGAGGCCCGGCATGCCGCGCGCGGCACGCACCGCCATGCCACTCGGCTTCAGCTAGTTGAGTTCAACCGAGCCAGCCGCAGCAAAGAGTTGCGCGCGCAGCCATTGATGGCCCGGATCTTCCTGATGCCTGGGATGCCAGTAGGCGCTGATCCCGATAGTTTTCAGTGAAATCGGGGGTGCGAAGAGATCGAGCGATGCATCGAAATGCCGAAGCATTCTTGTCGGCAGGGTGCAGAGGAGATCGCTTCCCGCGACGATCGTCGGCGCCACTGCATAACTTTGCACTGACATCGCGACCAGGCGCGAGCGGCCGATCGCGCCTAAGGCCCTGTCGATGAATCCGGAAAACGGATTCCCCTCGGATGAAACGAGCAGATGCGCGGCACCGCAAAACGCATCGAGATCGAGCGGCCCCCTCCCACGAGGGTGGCCTTTGCGCTGGGCAGTGGCGAAATCGTCGTCAAACAGCCTCCGCCCAATCCAGGCATTCTCCGCCCCCGTTGCAATGCCCACAAAGATATCGACGTCGCCACTTTCGAGCAGGGTCGGGATTTGCTTCCGGTTCGGCACAGCAAGTCGTAGTCGAAGGTTGGGCGCGCCTGCTCGAGCACGCTGGACTAGGCTCGGACCAAGCATGATTGCCGGGTTCTCTTCCAGTGCTAGCGTGAACACCCGGTCGCTGCTCACCGGGTCAAACGTCGCCGGTTCCAATATAGCTCTGATCTGGCGTAGCACGCCCGCAACCAACGGAATGAGTGCTTCTGCCCGGGGCGTGGGAAGTACACCGCGCCCGTTAGGCGCAGGGATGAAAAGGCGATCATCGAGCAGGGTGCGCAGCCGGGTCAATCGGGCAGACAGTGCGGGTTGGCTGATTCCCAACCGAGCCGCAGCATGGGTGATGTTGCGATCTTGCAGCAATGCGTCAAGCGCTAGCAGCAGATCGACATCCATGCTGGCAATCAAATTCATGTCCACCCTCCCTTCGTGATTGGGTCAATATCCCACCCCAATAGTGCATCGCTCCAACATTGAACAAAGGATGCACAAGGAAAATCGCCGGCGGAGATTCCGACCGGCGATTTTGCCGTGCTTGCGCTGCTTGAAATCAATGCGCGTCTCGATTCGTGTAGGTCACGGGTACCCAGTCATAGCCGCCTTTGCCATCGGCGCGGATATGGCCGATGCCCGGGAAAGGCAGATGCGGTACCGCGATGAGGTCGCCGTGCGCGGCGAACGAGGCGAACGCCTGTTTGCGGACCAGGGCGGCACCTTTGTCATCCTGGTCATAGGCGATGGTCACGTCCGGGTCGGGAAACTGAACCGCCGCGACGTGGATCGTGTCGCCGATGAAAATGATGTGCTCGCCCTTGCTGGTCAGCGTGTAGAAAGCGGCTCCCGGCGTATGACCGGGATATCCCTATCCCTTCGTCTACGGGCAGCTTGACCTGTCGCTGTTCCCGATCGTGGCCTGGCGCGATTGCGTCCGGCAGGCAATGAGCAAGAAATGGTTCAATGCCTGGACCGACGATCTCTATCTGGCCGATGATGCTTTGTTGATAGAGCAGATCCGGACCAAGGTTCTGACCAAGCGCGGCATCTTTGCACGGCCCGAGGAAATCCTGATCACGCTCGGATCGCAAAATGCGCTTTATCTGCTCGGTGCCGTGCTGATTAGACCCGGCACTCAGATCGCGATGGAGAACCCCGGTTACTATGCCGCGAGGGACATCTTTGCGATGGCTGGGGCCAACATCCAGGCCGTCCCGGTGGACCATGAAGGTTTGGACCTCGATCAGCTCGGCTCGGCGGAACTTGTTTTCGCCACACCCAGCCATCAGTTCCCGACCAATGCGACCCTCAGCCTCGAGCGGCGCTATCGCTTGCTTGCATGGGCCGAAAACACCGACGCCCTCATTATTGAGGACGACTATGAGGTCGAGACCGATTTCAGCGGCGATGCCACGATGCCGATGAAGGCGCTCGACCGCAGTTCCCGGGTGATCTATGTCGGCAGCTTTTCCAAGTCGCTGATGCCAGGGCTGCGACTTGGCTTTGTGGTTGCGGACAGCCGTTTGATTGCCGAGCTGCGGCGCTTGCGCGGACTGATGATGCGCCATCCTCCCAGCAACAATCAGCGCACCGTCGCTCTCTTTCTCGCGCTCGGGCATCACGATGCCTATCTCTCGCGCATGAAGCGCGTCTATGCGGAGCGCTGGCATGAACTGTCGTCAGGTTTGGACGCCGACTTCCCTGGATGGAAGCGCCAGACCAAGTTTGGCGGTTCATCCTTCTGGCTCGAGGGACCGAAAGGTTTTTCCGCCAGCCAGCTGGCGCAGAAAGCGCTCGGCGCCGGGGTCGTGATCGAACCGGGCAACGCTCTTTTTCACGGCGGCTCGTCCAACGATCGCTTCTTCCGCATGGCCTTTTCCTCCATCCCGAAGGAACGAATCCGGCCCGGAATAGCCCGGCTGAGGGAGATCGCGGAGACCCTCGTCTGAGCAGCAAGCCAAGCCCGCCCATCGAGCCGATCGCAAGAAGATCGTAGACTGACATCGCGGTTTGAGGGCTCCAGCCATGCGGACGTGCTCGGCGTGTCCGATCTGGCATCATCTGCGCGGGTGTTTGCTGGAATCTGTCCATAGCTCTTGGACAGCCGTTTCGCGCAACTAGTCCTCAGCGGGACCAAGTTCGGCATGACGCCGCCGTGACCTTCGCGGTCATGACGCGTTCGCATTTCAGGCCGCCAAGCGTGCGGCCACAGATCAGACAGAGGGGGTTCTCACATGACGACGATTGGCCATTTCGTGAGTGGCAAGCGGGTGGATGGCAAGGGCGAGCGCATGTCCCAGGTGTTCAATCCCGCTACCGGCGAGCAGATCGCGACCGTACAGCTGGCCAGCAAGGCCGAGGTCAACGCCATTGTGAAGGTGGCGTGGGAAGCCCAGTCGGCCTGGGGCGCCACGCCACCGGCAAAACGTGCGCAGGTGATGTTTCGTTTCCGCGACCTGCTCAACCAGCATATCGACGAGCTGGCAAAAATGCTTTCGGCCGAACATGGCAAGACCATTCCCGACGCGAAGGGCGAGATCGCGCGCGGGATCGAAGTCGTCGAATTTGTCTGCGGCATCCCACAGCTGTTGAAGGGCGAGTACTCCGAGCAGGTCGCAAGCGGAGTGGACACTTTTGCGATCCGTCAGCCGGTTGGGGTCGTTGCCGGCATCACGCCATTCAATTTCCCTGCCATGGTGCCGCTTTGGATGTATCCGGTGTCGATCGCGTGTGGAAACACGTTCGTGCTGAAACCTTCAGAGCGCGACCCTTCCGTCCCTCTTCGAATTGCCGAACTGTTCCATGAAGCCGGTCTTCCGGCAGGCGTGTTCAACGTCGTCAATGGCGACAAGGAAGCCGTTGATGCTCTGCTTGACCATCCACTTGTCGACGCGGTCAGCTTCGTAGGTTCGACCGCTATCGGCCAGTACATCTATTCCCGCGGCACCGCGAACGGGAAGCGCGTTCAGGCGCTGTGCGGTGCTAAGAACCACATGGTCATCATGCCCGATGCGGACATGGATCAGGCGGTCGACGCGCTCATGGGTGCCGGCTACGGCTCGGCCGGCGAACGTTGCATGGCGATCTCGGTCGCGGTCCCGGTGGGCGCGGAGACCGCCGATCGGCTTATCGCCAAGCTGACCCCCAAGGTGCAGTCGCTCAATGTCGCCCCTTACACCGATCCCAATTCAGACATGGGACCCGTCATCAGCCGAGAAGCTCTCGACCGGATCAAGGGATACATTGCCGAGGGCGAAGCCGCGGGCGCGAAGCTGGTGGTCGATGGCCGCAATCTCAAGCTTCAGGGGTACGAGGGCGGATATTTCCTCGGAGGCTGCCTGTTCGACAACGTCACCACCGACATGTCGATCTACAAGAACGAGATTTTCGGGCCGGTCGTGTCGGTCGTGCGCGCCAAGGGTTATGCGGAGGCCGTCGATATGATCAATTCCCATGAATATGGAAACGGCACCGCAATCTTCACCCGCGACGGCGATACGGCGCGTGACTTCTTCAGCCGCGTGAAGATCGGCATGGTGGGCGTGAACGTTCCGATTCCGGTGCCGGTGGCCTATCACTCCTTCGGCGGCTGGAAGAGATCGCTCTTCGGCGATCACCACATCCATGGCATGGAGGGCGTGCGCTTCAACACCCGTCTCAAAACGATGACCACGCGCTGGCCTTCCGGCATCCGCGAAGGCGCGGTCTTCAACTTCCATTCCGGTTCCGACACCAAGGCTTGAGAGGCGGCCGAGGCAATGAGACCTAACGATCTCGATCAGTTCTGGATGCCGTTTACGGCAAATCGCGACTTCAAGGCGGATCCCAGGCTGATCGCCTCGGCGAAGGGGATGTACTACACGTCGTCGGACGGCAGGAAGATCCTCGATGGCACGGCCGGGCTGTGGTGCGCCCGAGGCTATGAGGCGATGAAGCGCGCCTGGGCAGAGGGCTGATGATCCGCGTCACCGGGGACACGATCGCGCTGTCACCGCCATTGATGCTGAGCGAGGCCGAAATCGACCAAATGTCCGATACGCTGCGCAGAGTGCTGGCGGAAACGGCCTGAAGCCGCTGGACGCGGAACGCCTCGACCGTCTTCGCCTCAGGTCACGAAGAGCCTGTTACACCGCTCAGGCGTAAAGAAACGCCGGCATTCCCGCACGAACTCCTTAAGCGCCGGCGAGGGGTAATCGTTCGGCCGCAAGCCGACCCCGATGGAGGGCATCGGCAGCGCTTCCGCAAACGGCACGCAAGCGACCTGCTTTCCTGTGTAGGCATGGTCGATCTGAGGTCGCAGGTTCAGGATCGAAAAGCCCAGGCCTGCGGATACGAAGCTTCGCACCGTCTCATAGCTTCCCGTCCGATAGATGATGTTCGGGGACATCTCGGCTATCTTGAACAAAAGGTCGAAATAGGTGCGCGACTCCGGCAGATCGAGAAGGATCATGGGTTCCGACCCGAGGTCCCGCAGCGAGATCCGATCTTGAGAGGCCAGCGGATGATCGCTGGCAAAAATGGCATGTGGCCTGGCCTGGCCCAGCTTCTCGAAGAGGACACCGCTGGGCAAGCCGAGGTCATAGCTGAGGATCACGTCCACAGTCCCGGCATCAAGCAGTGAATTCACGAAGGGCAGATCTCCCTCGAGAACCTGGATCCTCAGATCCGGGTAGCGCACTGTCATCCCCTGAAGGATCGAAGGCAGGGTAAGCGGCGCTATGGGAGCAAAGCATCCGATATGCAATTCGCCACGAACCTGTGCCGAAATGCCGAGAAGCTCGGCATCGAGTGTCTCGGCCTGCTGCAAAAGGTACTCGATCCGCTCAAGCAAGGTCTTGCCGGTGGGAGTCAGCACGAGCCCCTTGCTGGGCTGGCGAACAAACAATCGAATCGAAAAGGACGATTCGAAACTGTCGATCGCCGCCCAGATCGAACTCTGGGAAATGCTCAGCTGTTTTGCGGCGGTTGCAATAGAGCGATGTCTGGCAGCTGCCCGCACGTAACTGAGCTGCCGGAGGCTGAATTTCATCCCCGCCCTTCATCGTAGAAACCGGTGAATGCAATCTCAAAAAAACATTATTCATATCGAGCCTGTGAAGGCAAGCTGCCTCTGGTGGTAAGACGCAGGTAGGGTGCACTGTCGGATCCGAGCAGTGCCGGATCGGGACTTCGACGCCTTGCCGGGAGGATTGTCCTGTTCGATCGCGACCGGCCTATGTCGGCTGATCGCCTCAGCGGGCACACGAAAGCAAACTGGAGGACAACATGCGCCAGGATTGGCTCGGAAACACCGTCACGACCAGCTCGGATGCGACGGTTGCCGGCATCAACGACTTTGTCGAAGGCTTCCTGGCCTATGAGAACAAGGCCGCCAGCATCCTCAAGGCGGTCGAGGAAGAGCCCGACAGCTGCCTCGCAAACGCCTATGCGGCGATGTTCTACATGTTTCTTGAAAGCAAGGACGCTCCCGGCCTTGCCCGCCCCTTCATCGAGAAGGCGCAAGCCGCGGCAGCCGGCGCCAGCCGGCGCGAGCAGATGACGACCGCCATCGTCCGCGCCTGGGTCGACGGCGATGTCGCAAAAACCATCAAGCTATCGCATCAGGCGTTGGAGGAGTTTCCCCGCGACCTCGCCATCGTCAAGCAGGCGCAGTACCATCATTTCAATCTCGGCAATTGCGCGGGAATGCTGGCGGTGGCCGAGCAGGTGATCGACCACAATGCCGACATCCCCTACATGCACGGCCTCGCCGCCTTCGGCTATGAGCAGTGCCATCTGCTGAAGGACGCGGAAGCCTCGGCCTGGAAAGCCGTCGAGATGAAGCGCAAGGAGCCTTGGGCTCACCATGCGCTGGCGCATGTGATGATCACGCAGGGGCGCATAAACGAGGGCGTCGAGTTCCTGACCGATGTCAGCAAGACCTGGGTCGACCTCAACTCCTTCATGCTGACCCACAATTGGTGGCACCTGTCGCTCAACTACATCAATCTCGGCCGCTACCAGGACGCGCTCAGGCTCTATGACGAGCGTATCTGGGGCGTGTGGAAGGAATATTCCCAGGATCAGATCGGCGCGGTCTCGCTGCTGATGCGGCTGGAGCTGGTGGGCGCCGACGTCGGCAATCGCTGGCAGGAGCTCGGTACCTATCTCAAGCCGCGTGTCGACGACTTCGTGCAGCCGTTCCTGACCATGCAGTATGTCTACGGGCTGGCCCGGGCCGGGTTGCCCGAGGCCGACCAGCTGATGCAGAACCTGCGTGCCTTCTCGGCCAAGACCCCGGCGCTCACCCGCGAGGCGTGGGGCGATGTCTGCATCGTCGCCTGCGAGGGCCTGCTTGCCCATGCCCGTGGTGACTTCGAGACTGCCTTCCGCAAGATGACCCTGGCCATCCCGCGCATCCTCGAGATCGGCGGCAGCCACGCGCAAAGGGCGCTGTTCCACCAGATACTGCTCGACAGCACGATCAAGACCGGTCGCTACTCCCAAGCCCAGCAGATGCTGGAAGCCGAGCGCGCATACGACCCCAACTCGGTGCCGGCCAACACAGCCCTGGTCAACGTCTACCAGAACCTCGGCCTCAACCGCGAAGCCGCAAAAGCCCAGGCCCGGATCTCTACGATAAATTAGAACTTTCGTCACGGACGCCCGTCAGTCCGAGCCAAAAGTCCGCATTCAAATAGCAGAGCCAATGACCAGTATAGCTGTTCAACAGACCGGCACGCAGCCGGATGCCCAAGCATTGACCGCCGGTTTTGAGAGTGGCGCGGTAAGTCCGGTTGACGCGTGTGCGGCTGCTCTCGATCGCATTGAGCGCATCAATCCATCAATCAATGCGTTCTCCCAGGTGCTGCCAGGGCCGGCCCTTTCCGCGGCCGAGGCATCCGCGAAGCGCTGGAAGGCAGGCAAGCCGCTCTCCTGCATTGACGGCGTCCCTTGCACCGTCAAGGATTTGCTATTGTCCAAGGATTGGGCCGCCAGTTTTGGCAGCCACGTCTTTGACAGCCGGGCACCTGCAGATTTCGACGCTCCGGCCGTGGCCCGGCTGAAAGAGGCCGGCGCGGTTATCCTCGGCCTGACCACTTCGCCGGAAATGGGCTGGAAGGCGGTGACGGATTCCCCCCGCTTCGGTGTCACCCGCAATCCGTGGGACACGACCAAGACCGCCGGTGGCAGCAGCGGCGGTGCCGCCGCGGCCGCGGCCGCCGATCTCGGCAGCCTGCACGTCGGTACCGATGGCGGCGGATCGATCAGGATTCCGGCCGCCTTCTGCGGGATCGTTGGCCTGAAGCCGAGCTTTGGGCGTGTGCCTGCCTATCCGGCAAGCCCCTTCGGTACCGTCGCTCATACTGGCCCAATGACCCGCACGGTGCGTGACGCCGCGCTTATGTTGAGCATCCTATCCAAGTCCGACAGTCGCGATTGGCACGCCCTGAAGCCGGATGGGCTGAATTACCACGATAATCTCACCGCAGACCTCGCAGGCAAACGCATTGCTTTCAGCGCCAATCTTGGCCACCTCGATGTCGACCCCGAAATTGTCGCCATCTTTCGCGAGACGATCGATGTGTTCCGCGAATTGGGCGCGATTCTCGAAGAAGTCGATCCGCCTCTCGGACCGTGCCAAGCCATTTTCAACACGTTGTGGTTTGCAGGTGCAGCCTACCGCATGCGTTCAGTGCCCGACGAAGAGCGCGACAGGATCGATCCCGGTCTTCGCGAGGTTGCCGTCGAAGGGGCTCGCATCTCCCTGCACGAGTTCCAGAAGGCTACCCTGGATCGATCGGAGATGGGAGCCAGAATGCGTGCCTTCCATCAGCGCTACAGCCTGTTGTTGACGCCGGCAACCACGGTGGTCGCTTTCGATGCTGGGCAAGAAGTTCCCAATCCGGCCGAAGGCGCACGTTGGACAGACTGGGCAGGCTTCAGCTATCCGTTTAACCTTACACAGCAGCCTGCCTGCTCAGTGCCTTGCGGGTGGTCATCATCGGGACTGCCGATCGGCTTGCAAATCGTCGGTCCGAATTTCGCCGATCTCGAGGTGCTGCAGGCCGCCTATTCGCTCGAGCAGGCTCGACCTGGAAGGCAAACGGAATTAAATGCCGCATAAGTGCAAAATTGTTGCTCTCACAGGCGATCCGGTGGACTTCATCGCGCCCGCGCATTCCCTTCAATGTCGTTCGGGCAGCGACTCGAAGGCTGCTCGCTTTCATGTACGCAGACAGCTGTGAGCGCGCACATCACCACGTCGGGGGAGTCTCCAACGTCAATAACCGACCAGAGCGCAGCTGACGCTGCAATTATTTGCGTCGACAACTTCCCAATCGAGGCAAGGCGCGCCGGAATTCATCTATTCCGGGGCATACAGGGCGTGAGGGCGAGGATCGACGGGACCTTTGTCTACTCGCCTTCACAGCCTCGATAGTCGAGTTCTCAGGCGGCCGACGGCCCGGGGTCGTCGAACCCGGTGTCGAAGGCCGCCGCAACCTTGTTCTGAGCTCCACCATCGGGCTCATCGGAACGATGGACAATGCGCAGACCCGGCCCGCCCAGTCGGTGCGAGCCGGGCGCGGTAACTCCCGCCAGCTTCAGCCTCTCGCGCCTTGCGGCTTCTGGCTGATAAACCACTTCATGCACCGTCAGCGTTTCAAGGCTGCCGTCCACTGTCGGAATAGACATCGACTGGCCCTCGGCCAGACCGAGCAACGCCAAGCCTCGCGGATTGGTGATAGGCAAAAGCATGCCAACCAGACCGCGCATCTGGTCATGTGCGACGATGCGGGTTTCGGCAGGGCCGTCGTTCACCCGATAGGCCACCCGGCTGCTGAGTGTCACGACGTTTGCCGGGATGTCATCGCGAAACATCACAATTGCGCTCGAAATCTTCCGCTGGAGAATGGCCGAGAAGGTTTCATCGCGGATTGGATGGCGCTCCCGGATCACCTCAAGAATGGTGTAGTCCTTGGTGGTCAGCTGGCAAGTGTCGATATTGGGCATGGTGCGTCTCCAGTCTCCAGCCGGGCCTCTCCAAGGGTATCCGGCAACAAGCAATTGATCGGCGGGTGGAAGGCTACCCCTGCGCCGGACCAGAACAGGCCGGCTCAGGGGTCAGACTCCCGCGATCAGACTGCCTGCGTGATTGAGGAGACGGACCGAGACGCCCATGTTTAGAGGCTCGCCGCGATCGCAGACGAAGGTGCGAGGCGGTCGGGGCTATCGTCTTCCGGGGTGGGATGGTTCACACCAAGCACCAACAGTTCGTGCCGGCGTCCGTCTCGGGCGGTCCACATGATCGACTGTCCAGCCGAGAGGCCGATCAGGGCCGTGCCGATAGGCGTCAGGATTGAAACCTTCCCCTCAGAAATGTTCGCTTCGCCCGGATAAACGAGCGTGACCGTTTTCCGATCGCCTGTGTCGGGCTTGAACGTCACAGTCGAGCCCATCCGGACAGTGCCGGCAGAGACCCAGCCATCGGCGACGACGCGCGCACGCTCGAGTTCGGCAAGCAGTTCATCGGACGCAACTGGGTTTCGTGCGGCCACAGTGGTCGCCAGCGCCGACAGACGTGCGTAATCCGACTGCGAGATGCGGATGTTCGGCTTACGCCGAGTTTTTGTATTGTGCAGCATTTGAATTCTCATAATTTCTGGTGGGTCAGCCGCTATCGAGGTAGCGGAAACGGGCCAATTCGAAGAAATTTTTTGCTCGAAGCGGCGATGCCCGGGGACGTGCAGCCCTGCGGATCATCCCATATCGATGGAAATCTAGCCCCTCGGCTCGGGGCACATGCCAGCCGAGCCGGGGGTTAAGATCCCGCGATGGGGCAAACCCGGAAAAGAAAATCGCAAAGAATTTTAGCAGCGGCGTTCATAAGAGCATAGTTGGGGAAGCAATTCCGGAAGTCAAGGCAGCCGCCTCAGCGGTGTCACTCTTGAGCTATTCGCGGCGACCGCCGAGCAGCGTCTTTATCACCAGTTCTCTTCCAGTCCTGTTTATGCCGGTCCCGTGCGGTCTCTTTTGCGCCAGCCCGAAGACAAGCCGTTCGGCCAATTCTTTCGATAGAGCCGGGAGGGTCCGCGATTCATGAGCTTAGGCGCTGTCTGCTCCTCCTCGGTGAGATCACCCCCACAGAACCTTCATGACGATCTCCTTGCTTGCACCCGGTCAGCAAACGCGGGATTCTGAAATTGCCCATTGACGGGGCTGAGATCTGAATTCGTCGATCCCTGGCAAACCTGAGCCTATGGAACGGCGTCGGTTCCGACGATGCCACCCTCATTCTCCAGAATGCCGATTCGCCGGACCTCGGAGCGATTGAGCTTCAGGCGAACGCCAATACCGCCGCCGTTTTCGGCAATGAAAACAGCGCCGGCCTTTTCGAGCGCGGTTTGCAGTGCGTCGCAGATGTCCCGGTCGGGGAGGGTGATCCGACGCTCGAATTCTTCGATGACCAACTCATCCACGCCTGAATTGCTGGCGAGCTTTTCGCGGGTCCATTCGACCAGCGCGCGAGCGGCGCGGCATTGGGCACCAGTGATCATCGTAAGATTCCTTTTCAGATGCCGTCGTGAGCGAAATCACCCCTCTAGTGAAAATGAGTACGCTTCCGGCGCGATCGCTCGACCTGTCAAAATGGGTATCGCGTCCGAAAAGGGAAGGGCCGATCCCGCTCGCTGGTGTCCCCATGCGAAGCTGCCGTTCCGCTTGCCGCTATTTGCATCCGTTTTCGGCGATGGTCGTCTTCCAGTCGGCCGCGATCCCGTCGAAGCGTCTCCTTTGCCGATCCGCCATCCTTGAGCACATAAGGTGCCAGACGTGCGTTCATCTGCTCGATGAGCTTGGCGTAATAGGGTTCTGCCCAGAAGTCCTTCACCACGAATAGGCTCTGGTAGAACGCTTCATTGTACGGTGTAGCGTTGCGGAACGTCTCCGACTGCAGAATGCGGGCGTCGGCGGTATAGCCTCCAAGGTCCGCCCATTTTCGTTGGGTGTCATCGCGAACGAGCCATGCGAGGAACTTCCTGGCTTCCGCTTGCTTGCGCGAATAAGACACGATCGAGATACCTTGGCCACCCAGAGCCGTGAATCGATCTCCGTCCGGTCCAGCCGGGCTGGCGAAGAATCCCGTGACGGAGGCGTTCGGATTTGTCGCTGGGTTCACCAGTGCCGGAAAGAAGGCGAAGAAGTTCATACTCATTGCCGCCAGACCGCCGGTGATCGCCAGGTCTTCCTCTCGATTGGTGGTATTGCCCCAGTCCGGCGGCGTGAAGGAGTAGAGCTTCTTGTAAGCCTCAAGCGCCCTGATGGCCTGCGGCGAGTTAACGATGCCTTCGATCGCACAAGTGCTGTAGTTCCCGAGTTCGCCGCCATAGCTGAACAACTCGGACATGAAGCCCATGATCAGACCGTCGCCGTGCTGCTCTGTGTAGATCGCCACGCCATAGCGCGGCGGATTGGCGTGTGGTCGGTAGAAGAACTCGGCGATGTCGCGCAACTGCATCCAGGTTTTCGGCGGGGCGAGATTGTAGCCGTACCTCTCTTTGAAGGCCTTCATTTCGGCAGGATTCTCGAACCAGTCCTTGCGGTAGGCCCAGCCGACCGCGTCGGCCTCGAGCGGAATGGCCCAGTAGCGTCCGCTGCCCTTTGGATATTCTGAATAGTAAGTCATCGACGCCGGCGTCATGACCTTGGTCAGATCGGTCTCCTTGACGAGGTCGGTCAGCTCGACATAGTGACCCTCCGTGGCACCAGCTCCAAGCCATTGCGAATCGCCGACGACCATGTCGTAGGCGTCGGCGTGGGCATTGAACTCCATGAATGCCTTATCTTGGAAGTCGGGCCAGTTCACGGTCTCGACCGTGACCTTGACCCCTGTCTCCTTCTCATACTCGTTGGCGAGTTCCTGCAGATAGTTGGCCGGATCCCATTCCGCCCACAGGATCGTGAGTTCGGTCGCAACAGCCCGGCCACCAGGCGGCAGCAGTGCAATGACCGCCAACAGGCCGATCCACATTCGGTTGAGCATGCCCCAATCCTCCTTAGGGTTGCGCAGTCGCTCCTTGCGAAAGCCGTTGCAGCAGGAGTCCGGCCTCCAATAAGTCAGGCGTGTCGAGGCCTTCGTTGAAAGTCGTATAGACCGGTGCGAGTAACGATCGCGCCTCCTTGTCGCGGCCGCGATTGACCCAAAGTCCCGCGAGGCGAAAAGCGGCTCTCAACTCGGCCAACACCGCGCCCTGCTCGCGGGCGGCGGCCAGAGACTGCCGCAAAAGGTCTTCGGCGGCGTCGCCAGGCGGGTCCACCCGTGACAGCAACTCTGCTTTCGCATTCAACAGCTCGGGCAGCTGATATGTAGAGCCTGATTTAGCGAGCGTGTCGAACGCCTGCTCCAGAACGGCCAGTCCCTCGCTTGTCTCGCCGCGCTCGCCGCAAGCCCGCGCTAGCGCACACAGATAAGCGGCCATCCCCATGTCGGCGCCGGTCGCGGCCATCGCTGCGATCCCACCGCGCATCTCGCCAATCCCATCATCCAACTCTCCCAGGCCGGCAAGCGCCCAGCCGAAGAAAGCGCGAGCCTGTCCTAGCAGAAGCGGGAGGGCAAACTCGGTGCACACAGCAATGGCTTTTTCAGTCCAGAATCGCGCCTCGCCGGGCTCTCGCCGGAGGAGGTGGACAACGCCAAGCGCCATCTGTGCCTGCGCCAAACTAAGGGGGTGCGAGTCACGCTGGGCCAGAGCGACGGCTTCCCTTGCCTGCTGGATCGCCCCATCAGGCTTACCGCATATGCATAGCATCTGCGCATGAAAGGACCTGCAGCAAACGCCGGGATCGTGCCCCGTATAACCCCACGCAAGGTGCCGATGCCGCTCGTAGTCGTAGGTTCTGAGACCATATCTGACAAAGGATTCAGCCGGTCCGTACTTGCCCAGATAAAAATTGACGCCCCAGAGCTGATGATGTCCCTCCAGCAAGTACTCCGAATCGGCGGATGCCTCGGCGAGCTCCATCCCAAGCGTCCTGCACTGGTGAGCGAGCGCTTCGGCGGCGCGCAGGTCGCCCGAGATCGTTCGGCAGGCGCTCTCGCCGCGTACCGCGGCAAATAGCTGGATCTTGTCGCCGAGCCGCGCGGCAAGCTCCCGCGCGGTCGAAAATGCCTGCAGAGGCTCCGGGGCGGCCCAACCTTTGGCCGGAACGAGAGCCGAACCCATCGCAGTCCACAGCGCAACTTCCTGCCTGAGGCGGGTTTCGGAAGCGGGCAGCGACACTATAAGCTCAAGCCCTTTGGAGAAGTGGGCGGCGGCCTCGCGGTTGGCAGATCTTGCCATCGCGCGTTGCCCCGCCCGCAGCCACCATGGCACGGCCTCAGCCGCCAATCCGGCCAGCGTGTAATGCTGCGCCACGGTCTCGGGTTCGGCCTCGGCGATTTCGGCGAACTCGCCTTCGAGCGCTGCTGCGATCCGGCCATGGATTTGCTGGCGCCGGCTCTTCAACAGGCTCTGGTAGGCAGTGTCGCGCACCAGCGCATGCTTGAACGTGTAAGTCGTCTCCGGCGCGGTGCCGCTGCGAAACACCAGCTCGGCCCGTTCGAGCTGGTGGAGTGCATCGTCGAGCCGCGCATGGTCCGTTCCGCTCACCGCAGCGAGCAGCCGGCGGCCGAAGATGCGCCCGATGCAGGCGCCGATCTGAGCCGTCTCCTTGACCGGCGACAGCCGGTCGAGGCGCGCCATCAGCGAGTCTTGCAGGGTCGATGGAATTGCCAGGTCGGGCAGCGGCTCGATCGCGAGATACTGCCCCTCGGCCTCTCGCAGCAGCCCGGAGTCGAGGACCGTCCGGGTTAGCTCCTCGACGAACAGCGGTACACCTTCCGTATTGGCCAGGATCCGATCGGCAATCTCGCGAGGCAGCTTTTTGTTGCCTGCAACGCGCTCTATGATCGCTATGCCGTGTTCGCGTTCGAGTCGTTCGAGCTGCACCATCTCTATCGATGATAGAGTCTTCCAGCGCGGCTCGAATTCCGGTCGTGCCGTCACCACCAACAAGGCGCGCAGGCCAGCGAGCCGCTCAACCAGCATCGCGAGCCACTCCGCCGTCGTCGGATCTATCCAGTGCGCGTCTTCGACCAGCACAAGCACCGGCTTGTTCGCTGCCGACACCTCGACAAGCCGTATCAACGCCGCCAACGTGCGCGCCCTGAGCGTCGGCGCCGGCAATCTGGGCGGCTGGTAGCGTTCGCCTGCTTCGACCGACAACAGGACAGCCAGCAGCGGCAGCACCTCGCCCGCCTCCAACTGCAGCCTGGCGCACAGTGCCCTGAGTTTGTCGAACCTGCTATCGGCACTGTCGTCACTGACAAAACCCGCCGCTCGCTCGAGATGCATTATGAGAGGATGCAGCGCGCTGTTCGTGTGATGGGCCGAGCAGAAGAAGCGCAGCTCGGCGTGCGGTTTGGTACCCACCCGCTCCGCCAGGGCCGCAATCAGGCGCGACTTGCCAATGCCCGCTTCGCCGCTGAGCAGTACGACCCGAGCCTCCGCCGTTGCCGAGCGGTGCCAGCTTTCGAGCAGGAGTGCCAGCTCACGGTCCCGCCCGACCAGAGGTGCAAGCACGGAGTGCCGTGCTTCGAACCGGCTTTCAGTGGCTGTTTCACCGACAACGCGCTGGCATCGCATCGGAGTGGCAAAGCCCTTCAAAAGACGCTCACCGAGGTCAGCTGTCGCGAACAGCCCGGCGATCAGCCTTTGCGTTGTGTCGGCGATGATGACTGCGCCAGGTTCTGCGAGTGCCTGCAGCCGGGCAGCAAGGTTGGGCGTGTCTCCAACAACGGCTTCCTCTTGTGCAGCACCTTCGCCGACCAGGTCGCCGACGACGACCAGTCCCGTGGCGATGCCAACTCGCGCCGCTAGTGACTTGCCGCCGGGTGCGTTCAGCCGACCGGTGGCCGAAACAGCGGCAAGGCCGGCTCGTACGGCGCGCTCGGCGTCATCCTCGTGCGCCTGTGGCCAGCCGAAATAGGCGAGCACGCCGTCGCCCATCAGCTTGGCGACGCGCCCGTCGTAGCGAGCGATCTCGCGCGCAACCGCCTGCTGATACGCGAGAATGATTTCGCGCATGTCTTCCGGGTCGAGCGCCTGCGTAAGCTGGGTCGAGCCGACGAGGTCGACGAACATCACAGTGAGTTGCCGCCGCTCTGCGCGAGATTCCGAGGCGGCAGGCGAAGGCTGAGCCGCGGTGGGCCGGATCTGATCCTCGGCAAGGGCTGCAATGGCGCTGAGTAACTTGCGCCGATGGCCAATCGACGTGATCCCGAGCGCCGTCAGATCGTCGGCGGTCAGGCTTGGGAGCACCTCTTCATCGATGTCGTGGGCACCGAAGGCCTCGGCATACTCGCCGAGACCGAGGCTCACCAGCCATGCCCGAACATCCACGTGCCTACCTCCCAGGCGGCGGAGGCTTTGCCCGAGCAATATATCGCAAACGCTAAGTTGGGTCGCGCCTCTTATGCGAGGAGCAGTGCCAGCTTAGGGCCGTGCGCGATCCTATCGCACGCACCGACCGCATGACGTCCGCGCGGGGCGGATCCTGAGACTTGAATTCGATGAACTCGGTCCCGAATGGGACGAGTACATCAAATGGAGGTGGTCTTACCTGCACTACAAAGCGAACAATCCGCAAACGGCTCCAATCACGACATCCGCGCGCATGAAATGATAGCGCGTTCCCGGCGTTATAGCCTGCAGTGCGGCAACCGTGATCCAGCGCTCCTCCTGCCTCAGCCTTGGGGCTGATGCGGGCGGGGCGGAGGCAGCGGTGGTGCTCATTGCTTCCGACAAACGATTGTCGTGTGTGCCTTTCCGATCTCTTTGATTCGTAGGGCGTCCTCCGTAGGGCCGCAAGCGCACGTTCGCTTCGATGATCAATCGCGCTTCGAAGACCTCGGCGGGAGCGCCTGCGGTCGCGCAGTACTCGGCGGCGAAGTGCACGCCCCGGATGACGAAGAAGGCGCTCGTCTTGCTCCGTCTCGGCGATCATGCCGCGGGGCGGGGCGAGGCAAACCGAACTCGACCGCGAGATCGCGCTCAGAACGCAGTCGATCGCCTGGCTCAAAACAACCGTCACACGGCCGCTTCCGCTGAAGTGCAGCAGATTTCTTGCGCAACCAATTTGATCTATCTTGACACCGGTTGCGATACCAATGTCATATTGGTTCGAGCAATCCAAAGATTGGTTGCGCCTAATTGCTGGAGGCAGGGAGCTGATGAGTGTGACTGACAGCAAGGGATATCGATCCGGCGCCGCCGCCGAGGGCAGCGGTAGCGATGGTCACAGTCGCCAAGCCGCAATTAACGAACTCGCGCAAATGTCGGACAACTGGGCCGCGCCCGCTGTCGAGAAGATGCAAGCTGAATGGGACTCCAGGCGCCATGACATGCGCCCGGTTCTCAAGGTTGATGAACTCAGCAAGGCCTTCGGCGCAGTCAGGGTCCTCAACGACGTCACTTTCCAGATGCCCGAAGGGGAGGTCATTTCCCTTATCGGCGCGTCTGGCTCGGGAAAGAGTACGTTATTGCGCTGCATAAACTTTCTGGAGACGCCGACCTGGGGGAAGATCGAGGTGATGGGCGATGCGATCTCCATCTCCTCCAATCGACAGGGCAAGAGCGAAATCACCAACCGCGCGAAGATCCGACTCTTTCGCCAGCGGACTGGCATGGTGTTCCAGAGCTTCAATCTCTGGCCGCACCGCACTGTGATCGGCAACGTGACGGAGGCGCTCGTCTACGTGCTCGGGAAAGGAAGGCGGGAGGCCGAGGATCTGGCGCTTTCGGCGCTTTCCAAGGTCGGGATGGCCGAGTTCCGCGATCGCTATCCCAGTCAGCTTTCGGGCGGTCAACAGCAGCGCGTGGCGATCGCGCGGGTGCTGGCGATGCGACCAAAGATCATGCTTTTTGACGAGCCCACATCCGCGCTCGATCCTGAACTCGTAGGCGAGGTGCTGAAGGTGATCCGCACGCTTGCCGAGGAGGGTGCGACCATCCTTCTCGTCACCCATGAAATGCGGTTTGCACGCGACGTGTCGAACCGAATGATATTCCTGCGCAAAGGTATCCTTGAGCAGGACGATGCGCCGGAAGAGTTGTTTCGCAACCCCGCCTCGGAGGCGGTGAAACGTTTTCTCTCCAGCGTCATGCCAGCCGCCGCCTGAACGCGGTTTTCTTCACTAGAACAAAGAAAAAGGGGTAACACTCATGCTTTCAGTGCAAGCGTTTCGCTCGATTTTCCTGTCGGGGTTGATGCTCGCCGCCGCAGCCGGTGCCGCGCGCGCCGAGGAAGGCGTCCTACGCGTCGGTACGGAAGGCGACGCGCCGTTGTTCAGCATGGCGGACGCCAACGGAAACGTCACCGGCTTCGACGCCGATGTCGCCAACGGCATCTGCGCCGAACTCAAGATGAAGTGCAAATTCGTGGTGCAGGCTTTCAGCTCGCTGGTTCCCTCCATGGATAGCGACCGCTTCGACGTGATCATTTCCGGCCTTGGAATCACTGCCGAGCGCCAGAAGAAGATCGACTACTCCATCCCGTACGCCACCACGCCGCTCTACTTCGTGGTCCCCAAAGACTCGCCCCTTGCCGGGCTCAAGAATCTCGAGGAGATCGAAAAGGCTCTCGCCGGAAAGAGTGTCGGCGTCGTGACAGGCACGACCTATGCCAAATTCATCGGCAAGCGGGCGACCAGCGCCGATCTCAAGACTTACGATGCCACCACGCAGCAGACCGCGGACCTTGCGGCTGGCCGCCTGGATGCTGCTTTCGGCGACTCCCCGACCTGGATGGATTTCCTCGCTACGCCTGACGGCGCCAACTTCACGAAGATCGACGTGAAGATTACGGCGATGAACGATCCTGAAACCCTCGGCCACGGCATGGGCGTCGGCATGCGCAAGGGCAATGCCGAACTCAAGGCCAAGGTAGATGCTGCGCTCTGCAACATGATCAATGGAGGTAAGATCAAGGAGTCTTCCCTCAAGTGGTTCAAGGACGACTACACCATTGCCTGCAAGAAGTGATCCTCTCGCAACAACCGGCCGTCGCAGTCCGCGACGGCCTGACGGGTGTCGTCCATGTTTGAAACTTTCTGGTCGCTGATTGTGGAGCAGGGCTGGGGGCTCGCTTTGCTGCGCGGCGCCTTCGTCACGATCTGCATCGGTCTGGTCGGCATGGTGATCGGGTTGATCGCAGCCGTCCCGTTTGCCATCGCCCGCTGGCAGCGAGTCCCGGTGCTGTCCCAGGTGATCGACGTTTACAGCATCGTCGTGCGGGGCGTGCCGGGCCTTCTCGTGATCTATCTCCTGTTCTTCGGCTCCGTCGACTGGGTGCAGAAGGTCGCCGTCGCCTTCGGCTACCGGGACATGGCTGAAAGTGCCTATCCTTCCATCATCGGCATCCTCGCCATCGCGACGATTTCCTGCGCCTATTCAGTCGAGGTGATGCGCGGTGCTTTGGAAGCCGTTCCCAAAGGCCTTCTTGAAGCCGCGAAGTCTCTGGCGCTACCGCCACAGGTCGCCTTTTTCAGGATCACGCTGCCACTCGCGTTGAGACTTGCTCTCGGCGGGGTCAACAATGTCTGGCAGATGACGATCAAGGATACTTCGCTCGTTTCCATCGTCGGCATGCAGGAACTGATGCGCATGGCGGCCATAGCGGCCGGCATCACGCGCTCGCCACTTCTCTTCTACTGCATCGCCGCTTCTCTGTTCTTCGCCATGACAGCGGTCAGCCAGACCCTGTTCGGCCTGGCTGAGCGCCATATCAACCGCGGCTTCAGCGGAGGTTAGAATGGATTTCACCATTGTTGCCTATGCGATCCCGTTCCTTCTCACCGGCGCAAAGACCACGCTTCTGATCTCGGTGTTCGGCGTGGGCTTGGGACTGCCCTTCGGCATCCTGCTGGCGCTCGCCCGCACTTCGCGCAATCGCTTGGTTTGCAAGGCGGCCGACGCCTATTGCGCTGTCTTTCGCGGCACGCCCATGCTGGTGCAGATATTCGTGATCTACTACGGATTAGGGCAGGTCGGGTTCCTTCGCGCCAACCCGCTGATTTGGTGGCTTATCGGCGACGGCTTGCACGCAGCCATTCTCGCGGTCCTGTTGAACACCGGCGCCTACACAGCCGAAATCTTTCGCACCGCCTTCCTGTCGCTGCCGCGCGGGCTAATCGAGGCGGCGGAAGCGTGCGGCATGTCGCCCTGGATTGTCTTGCGCCGGATCACGTTCCCGTTGGCCTTGCGACAAGCGCTGCCATCCTACAGCGGCGAGGTTGCCATCATCGTCAAGGAATCCAGCCTCGCCTCAACCATCGCTGTGCTGGAAATCACGGGTTGGGCCAAACGCCTGATGAGCGAAACCTTCGCCATTATGGACATCTTCATCATCACTTCCGTCTTCTATCTCACCCTCAATGTCGTCGGACTGACCGCCTTGAAGCTTCTGGAACGGCAACTTTGGTTCGAACGGCGTTTGACCCGCAGAAAGGCCACATCCCCATGTCCAAGTTGACGTTCATCGACCAGGATGCTCTTCCGTGCCCCCGCAAGGGGCAACCTCTGCCTGACCGCCTTGTGGAGGGCGATCCACGTTTTCTGAGCTGGGATATCGCCCAGACCGCCGACGGCGGCGTGAAGGCAGGAGTCTGGGAGGTCACGCCCGGCGCCTATCGTTCGATTAAGGGCGAGACTTTCGAGTTCTGCTACATCCTTTCAGGTGTCTCCGAACTCATTGAGGATGGCTGCGAGCCGCGCCGCATCGCGGCTGGCGATGCCTTCGTCATGCATCCGGGGTTCACCGGTGTATGGCGCGCCATCGAAACTACGCGCAAACTCTGGGTCTCACGTGATTGACCGGTTTTGCTTGCCCGCGCTTGTCCGACCAAAAGCTGGTTTTTCCAATGACCGCAGATTCGGCTGACCCCTTCAAATCCACGCCCTATTGGTGGGACGATTGCACCTTCGCTCCTCTCACAGTCCACCCCGTCGTCCCCAAATGCGACGTGGCGATCGTTGGGGGAGGCTATGCAGGACTTTCGGCGGCCATCGAGCTTGCTCGTGCCGGTCGCAGTATCCAGCTTTTTGATCGCCAGGCGCTGGGGCAGGCGGCTTCCAGCCGTAACGGCGGCATGGCGAGCGGGAGCATTCGACCCGGGCGCAAGGAGTTGATCAGACGATTCGGCGAGGCCCGCGCCACTGAGATCCTGATGGAGGGAAAGGCCGCGCGGGAAGACCTATGGGCGTTTGTGAGGGAGGAGAAGGTGGACTGTGACTTCCATCTCTCCGGCCTCTTCGTCGGCGCGATCAATGCGGACGAATATGACGAACTCAGTCGCTCCGCCGATCTACTGCGGCGTTTGCTTGGCATCGAGGCTTATCCCGTCGCCCGGTTGGACGTGCCGAGCTACATCGGGACGGATTTCTACACGGGTGGATTCGTGCGGATGGATACCGGTGGCCTGCATCCGGCCAAGCTGCTTGCTGGTATTCTGCGGGTGGCAACCGCATCCGGGGCGGTGATCCATGAGAACACAGCCGTTACCGGAACAATCGCCGAGGCCGGCGGGGTCCGCGTGAGAACATCGCGCGGCGACGTCTTCGCCAGGAAGGTGCTGATCTGCACGGATGCCTATACTGACGGCTTCGATCCTTGGCTGCGCCGCCGTATTGTGCCGGTGCGTAGCCGCATCATCGCTACCGAGCCATTGGCAGAAGGAGCGATGGACCGGTTGATGCCGAGGCGCATGATGTGTGGCGACATGCGCCAGCTCAGCTATTACTATCGCCCTTCGGCGGACGGATCGCGCATCCTCTTCGGCGGCCGGGACGGCACCACGGCGGGTGACGCGCTGGCGCCGACCACCCATTTGCGCAGCGAACTTGGCCGGATTTTCCCCGAGCTGGAGGGCGTTGGCCTGACGCATAGTTGGTTTGGCCAGGTCGCCATGCATCGCGACATGTTGCCCCGGATTTTCACCTCGGGCGATACGGTTTACGCCACCGGGTTCTGCGGCTCCGGAGTGGTCTGGGCCCGCTGGCTGGGCAAGAAGGCTGCCTTCAAGATCCTCGGTGAAGCCGAAAAGGCGCAGTCCGCCTTCGATTTCGACCCCGCGCCGAAGGCCGTACCATTCTACCGCGGCAAGCCGTGGTTCATCCCGCTTGTCTATTCCCTGTATGAATGGCGGGATAAGCGTGCCATGCGCCGCCGGCAGCGCGAAGAAAAGCGGCCATGACCTTGCTCTTCCTTGCGGTCAGGCCCGGGTGCACATCGCCGCAACCTTTCGCATTGCATCTGCCTGGCACTCATTGTCCAGGACTGACGGGCGGTCAATCCGCGCGCCGTGGATCCGTTAAAGTGTGTAAGGTGCCCCGCCTTGAATAGGGCGACAAGCGAGCAGAGTTCGAAGGGCCGCCATCCCGCTCATACGGCAGTCTGACAGTATTGTTGGCGATACCTTCCTAGGCCATTGTCTCTGATCCGAGGATGTTGGCTCTCGCGGTCAAGATATGGTTATGCATTCTTTGTTCGGCCTGCCCGCCATCCCGGTCAATGATCGCCTGCAGGATCGCGCGATGATGAGCCGTATACTCCTGCATACGCTCTTTCGTCAGAGACTGCTCTTTCATGCGCCCCCACAGCCGCCCCGCCCGAAGCGAGTGAATACCTTCGTAGAGCGAGGCCAGCAATCCGTTGCGGGCCGCCGCCACTACCAATTGATGGAACGCGGCGTCCCAGCGCTCGAACTCCGCCAGCGTCGCGGCGGTGCTGCCATGCTGGATGACTTTCTGCATCTCTTCGGTTTCGTAGGGCGTCGCCCGCAACGCGGCGAGCGCGGCCACCTTCGGCTCGATGATTAATCGTGCTTCGAAGACCTCAGCGGGATAAGTCCACAGTTCCTTCCGGGAGGCATTCTGTGCGCGGTACGGAGCACTTGCGGTCGCGCCGCGCTCGGCGACGAAAGTGCCACGCCCTACATGCCGAAGAAGGCGCCCCTCTTGCTCCATCTCGGCCAGCATGCGCCGCAGGGCCGTGCGCGGCAAACCGAGTTTGACCGCTAGATCGCGCTCAGGGGGCAGCCGGTCGCCTGGCTGCAATCCTTCCGCCTCAATGAAATCTCTCAGAACGACCGTCATAGGCCCACTCCTGGACGAATCGGCAATTTTCTCCGCAACCAATTTGATTTATCTTGACACCGGTTTCAATACCAATTTCATATTGGTCCCGGCAATCACAGATTGGTTGCACGGGTTTTCTAAACCGCGAGAGGTCGAGTGTGACTCAGCCAGCAAGGGACATCGAGCCTTTTAGGGCGGATGCTGGGGCTATCATTGCAGGCGCTCCTGTGGAGCTGCTGGTGGGCGGCAAATGGACAAGTGCAACCGGCGGCAATCGGTTTTATGTCGCCGATCCATCCAATGGGCGCACGATTGCATCTGTCGCAGACGGCGCAGTCACCGACGGCATCCGGGCAATCGATGCTGCGGAGGCCTCTGCGACGATGTGGAGGCAAACACCCTCACGCCAGCGATCGGACATCCTGATGCGCTGCCATCAGCTCATGCTCGATCGTGCCGAAAGGCTGGCGCAACTGATATCGCTGGAGAACGGCAAGGCACTCCCGGACGCTCGCGGCGAGGTGACCTATGCCGCAGAGTTCTTCCGTTGGTATGCTGAGGAAGGGGTGCGCACTTTCGGCGACATAGGCTATGCGCCGGGCGGCGCTAATCGAATCCTGGTTCAATACCAGCCGATTGGCATTGCCGTGCTCGTCACGCCCTGGAATTTTCCTGCTGCCATGGCGACCCGCAAGATCGCCCCGGCGCTCGCGGCCGGTTGCACGTGCGTCCTGAAGCCGGCGGCTGAGACGCCGCTGACCGCGTTGACGATCGGCGCGATCCTCATGGAAGCCGGTCTGCCCGAAGGTGTCGTCAACATCGTGACGACCACGGCCGCAGGGCCTGTGGTGAGCGCGATGCTGCACGACAGTCGGGTGCGTAAACTGTCATTCACGGGTTCGACCGCCGTTGGCCGCATCCTGCTGCGCGAGGCCGCCAACCGGGTCATCAGTTGCTCGATGGAACTCGGTGGCAACGCTCCTTTCATCGTGTTCGATGATGCGAATCTCGAGGATGCCGTCGCCGGCGCCATGGTCGCCAAAATGCGCAACGGCGGAGAAGCCTGCACCGCGGCAAACCGCTTCTATGTGCAGCGCGGCATCTACGATGCTTTTGTCCGCCGGCTTACCGAGGAAATGTCGTCACTTTCAGTGGGGCCGGGTCTTCACGCGACGACCCAACTCGGGCCGCTTATTACAGCGACCGCGGTGGAGAAGGTCGATCGCTTGCTGAAGGATGCCGTTGCCCGCGGGGCGCGTATCGAAACGGGCGGTAAACCGCGGTCTGGCGTGGGCTTCTTCTATCCTCCTACAGTGCTTGCTGACGTATCTCACGATTCCGATATTGCGAGGGAGGAGATCTTTGGACCGGTCGCAGCGGTATCGCCCTTCGATACGGAAGACGAGGCTGTACGGCTAGCGAACGAAACCGAGTATGGCCTCGTATCCTACGTCTTCAGTGGTGATCTCAGGCGCGCCCTGAGTGTCGCCGAACGTATCGAAAGTGGGATGGTCGGCATCAATCGCGGCGTAGTCTCAGACCCGGCAGCGCCGTTTGGAGGGATGAAGCAGAGCGGGCTCGGCCGGGAGGGAGGGCATCATGGCCTGCTTGAATATCTCCAACCAAAATACATCGCGACCAACTGGTAACGACATGACCAGACCCGGCAACCGGGATCGAAAGCGGCCGGCACTGCGCTCACGTATGGCAAGTTTGCGAGCAAAACGGCCCCAAAATTCCGCCGCCTGACAGAAAAACTGCAAGTAGGAGAAAATTGTCCAGGCGACGGCTCAGACATGGGAACTGCCAAGTCGGGAGCTATATATGGATTTGGCGAACCGGCGATCGAGGTAGCTCTTGCACGATCGGCCAGTCGGGCTGGAGTAAGTCGTGTTGATCTAAACCGGCTTCTACACTGAGCGAACGGGCGCTGCCCAAGACGAAGTAAAAGTGCCACCGATTTTCCAATTGGAGCATCGATGGGAAAGGTTATCGAAAGCGGCATCACCGCCATAAAAAGCAAGGGAGGATTTGCAAAATGGCTCCAATCGATCGTTCTTTCTCGCGCCGTCGGTTCCTTGGCGGCAGCGCCATGGCCGTCACGGCCGGTGCTCTCGGCATGCCGTTCGTGCGAACGGCGCGCGCCCAAGCGGCGACCTTCAAGGCGGGCGTGATCACCTCGCTCTCGGGCGAGAACATCCTCGGCGGCAACCTGACCAAACAGGGCTATGACCTTTGGGCGGATGCGATCAACGCCAAGGGCGGCGTGGAGGTAGCTGGTGACCGCTTCAAGGTCGAGATGTTCTACGGCGACGACCAGAGCAGCCCGGCGACGGGTGCAGACGCCGCCGAGCGGCTGATCGTGCAAAACGGGGTCGACGTGCTGTTCGGTCCCTATACCAGCGGCTCGACCATTGCCGTACAGCCGATCTGTCAGAAGTACCAGGTGCCGATGATCTCCGGTTCGGCCGAATCGCCCAACGTCTGGAAGGCGAAGCCTGAGTTCAATTTCGGCATTATCCCGGCGGTCGATACGACTTCGGGCCTGTCGCTGGGCGTGCTGGCGAAGCTTTCCAAACCGGCCGCGAAGACTGTTGCTGTGATCAGCGTCAACGAGCCGTTCTCGAAGGAGACGGGCGAAGGTTTTCGCGACGGCGCCAAGGCCGCCGGCCTCGAACTGGCCACCTACGAGCTGGTGCCGCCGGAAGGGGACCTCACGCCGATCATCTCCAAGATCGCGGCGCTCAACCCCGACATCGTCGCTGTCGGTGGCCATGAGGAGGTTCTGATCAATGTGGTCAAGACCTCGAAGTCGCTGAACTACCGGCCGAAGGCGCTGATCATGCACTACGGTATCACCAATCCGGCCTTCGCCCAGGCGCTCGGCGCCGATGCCGACGGCACGACGGGCGTGGTGGTCTGGCTGCCTACAGTGGCCTACAAGGACGACGTATTCGGCACGGCCAAGGACTTCGCCCAGATGGCGCAGAAGAAACTGGGAGGCGAGCCGGACTACACGGCCGCCGCCTGCGCGGCCAGCGGTCTGGTGCTGGGCGATGCGCTGAAGCGCTTGGGCAAGAAGCCGGCGCTGACGCCCGAGAACCGAGTGGCGTTGAAGGATGCCATCGCCGAAACCGACATCCAAACTTTCTACGGGCCGATCAAGTTCGAGAAGGACGGCCCGCATTACCACGACAACATCCAGCCCGTGCCGGTCCTGGTCCAGATCCAGGGCGGCAAGACTGTCGCGGTCGGGCCGAAGGAGGCCGCGGCAGCCGACTACATCTACCCACTGCCGGCCTGGAAATAGGCGTGCACGGGCAGATGCGGACGGTTTTGCCGCCCGCATCTGCCGATGGGTGCGGCACCGGTGCGCATAGCTGTAGAACGATGGACCGTTCCGCTTTGCCCATCCGGGCTTGCCGGAATATCCGCCTTCCCGTTGCTTGACGAAAAACGGATGTCGCCTTGGATCTTTTTCTCCAGACCTTGCTGAATGGCCTCCTGATCGGCGGTGTCATCGCCACCTTTACCATCGCCTTCCAGCTCGCCTTCGGGGTGTTGCACGTCATCGACTTCGCGGTCGGCGGCTGGGTCGTGCTGGGCGGCTATCTCGGCTACTACATCACCGCGTGGCTCGGGCTCGACGGCTTCCTCGCGATCCCGCTGGCGTTCGTTCTTTTCGGCGCCCTCGGTTATCTGATCGGCCCGGTGCTTTACAATGTTCGTAACAGCCGCACGGCGCGGCCGGAGTTGATGGCCCTGGCGCTCAGCTTCGGCTTGTTCACGCTACTGCGCGGCGGCATGCTGACCGCGTGGGGCTTCAACACCCGCAACGTCACAACCGCGCTGAGCGGCGAAAGTCTGGCGATCGGCCCGGTCACGGTTCCGTTGATCCGGGTTGTGGCAGCGGTGTTCGCCGCGGCGATCGCCGGCGGGCTCTTCCTGTTTCTTTATCGCACCCGCTACGGACTGGCGATCCGCGCAACTGCCGAGAACCGGCACAATGCCGCACTGATGGGTGTCAACATCGGACGACTGAGCGCCAATGTCTATGGCCTCTATGCCGGCATCACCGCCATGGCCGGGGTCTTGATGGGGGCGATCTACTCGGTCAATCCGGAGGTCGGCTTGCGCTACACGCTGTTTGCCTTCTTCGTAGCCGTTCTTGCCGGTCTGGGTTCTGTCGAGGGCGCGCTGGTGGCGGCCCTTTTGCTAGGCGTCATCGAAGCTTTCGTCTCGACCTATGTCGGCGCCAGCTATTCGCTGCTGGCGATCTTTACCACGCTGTTTCTAGTTCTTTTGATATCCCCGCGTGGGATCCTGCGGCGGGGGCTCTGACATGGCGCTGCTACCGACAAACGCGCAATGGCGAGGCCTCGTTCTCCTCGCCATCATCATCGTCGTGCTAGGCGCCCTGCCATGGACGGTGAACAATTACTGGCTGCGCATCGCCACAGGCGCGCTGATGTGGGCGGGGCTCGCTTGCTCATGGAATATGCTGGGCGGATATGCCGGCTACATCAATTTCGGCCAGTCGGCCTTTTTCGGTCTTGGCGCCTATGTAACCGCGTTCCTGATGGGCGATCCTTTCGGGTTGCCTTTCTCAGCTACCATTCCCGCCGGCATGGTGGTGACCGCATTGTGCGCGGTCATCATCGGCGCACCGACACTGAGGCTGCGTGGCGCCTACTTCGCCATCGCCACCTGGGCTTTTGCCGAGGTGCTGATCCAGTTCGCTTCGGCAATGGATTTCACCGGCGGCATCGGTGGTATCGGACTGCCTCCATATCTCAACGAACGCTTCTTCTATTTCGCTATGGTCGGGACCGCCGTGCTGACGTACTTCCTCACCTGGGCGCTGTTCGAGCGTTCGCGCTTCGGGCTGAAGGTGAAGGCGCTACGCGACCACGAGCCAGCGGCAGAGGCGATGGGCATCAACACGGCCCTGGTCAAGCTGCAGACTTTCGTGCTCAGCGCTGTCACGGCGTCCGTCTTCGGCGCCATCTTTGCTTACTGGGTTACCTTCATCAATCCGAAGTCCGTTTTCGGCGGCGACATCACCGACCAGATGGTAGTGATGGTGCTGCTGGGCGGCCTGGGCACGCTGTGGGGACCGGCCATCGGCGGCGTCGCATTGTTCGTCGTCAACCGGCTGATTTGGATGTATTGGGGCGACACCGCCTTCTACATCGCCATCCTCGGCACCGCCATCGTCTTGGTGGTGCTGTTTCTGCCCAACGGCATCGCCGGGCTGTTCGCAAGGCGCAAGAACGACGCGCTGGACAAAGTCCTGGACAAGCTGATCGGCAGCGGTGAGGGAGGTCACCCATGAGCGGCGGGATGCAGTCGGCAGCCGATCCGATCCTGAGCGTGCGCGGGCTCTTTAAGCATTTCGGCGGCATCAAGGCCGCCAACGGCGTCGAACTGGCGGTCGGGCGGCACGAGATTGCCGGGCTCATCGGCCCCAATGGCTGCGGAAAATCGACCCTGTTCAGCCTCGTTTCCGGCACGATCATGCCGGACAAGGGCGAGATCTGCTTCGACGGCCATGCCGTCGCCGGAATGAGCGCGCACAGAGTCGCCCGGCTCGGCCTGGCCCGTACCTTCCAGATCCCGGCCCTTTTCGACAATATGACGGTGACCGAGAACCTTCTTGCGGCGGCGGCGGAAGGTCACTGGCAGGGCGCACACGAGCGCGCGGCCGAGACACTTACCCTCCTCAAGCTCGAGCATGTCGCCGACAACCGCGCCTCGGACCTGTCCGGCGGTCAGCAGAAGCTGCTGGAATTTGGTCGCGCCGTCATGCGGCAAGCATCGCTGATCCTGCTCGACGAGGTAACGGCAGGCGTCCACCCCAACATCCGGAAGATCATCCTGGAAGCGATTGCCCGGCTGCGCAAACAGGGCGTGTCCTTCCTCGTCATCGAACATGACATGGAGATGGTTCGCAACGTCTGCGATCGAATCATCGTCATGGATTCGGGACGGGTGGTAACCAGCGGCGCCTTCGAGGACATCGTGCGCAATTCTGAAGTCATGCAGACCTACCTGGGACGCCCGCAATGAGCACGCTGGCCTCCGAGAACATCGTCACCGGCTACGGCAAACAGGAGATCGTTCATGGTATCTCGTTAACGGCCGAGCTCGGAAAAATCACTTGCATCTTCGGGCCGAACGGCTGCGGCAAATCCACCTTGCTGAAGGCCATCGCCGGAGCGCTGCCGGTGTGGAACGGCGCCGCCCGCCTTGGCGAGACCGTGCTGTCCAATCTGCCCGTGCACGAGGTGGTACGGCAGGGGCTGGTGCTGATGCCGCAGGGCGGTGGCGTGTTCCCGCGCCTGACGGTGATGGAGAACCTGCGCATGGGCGGTTACGCTATCGCCGACAAGCGGCTGGTGGAAAGGCGCATTGAGACATTGATCGACCAGTATCCGTCGCTGGCCAGGCGGCGCAAAACGGCGGCGGGCGCGTTGTCGGGCGGCGAGCAGGCGATGCTGTCGCTGGCCCGCGCACTGGTTTCGGAGCCACGCTTTATCCTGCTCGACGAGCCTTCCGCCGGCCTATCACCGGCCATGGTGATCGAGACGCTGGAGCGCATCACGACGCTGACGAAGCAAGGCATCGGCATATTGATGGTCGAGCAGAACATCCGTGAAGCCATGCCGATCGCAGATAAGCTCTACATCTTGGCCGCCGGCTCGAAACGCTTCGAGGGCAGCCCGCAAGACGTCCGCGACGACCGTCAGATCATGGACATTTACATGGGTGGAGTCTGAAGCCTCTAAGCTGACGCCTTCTTGCCAGTCGTCTACGAATGCTGCCGGCTTGCCCGAGCAACACGCACAAGGTCTGTCCGCCCTCGTATTGACCGGCCCCACGCCGCCTCTTGCCTCGTCCGTATTACAGTTCAGATTCTTCCTGTAGGCCGGGACGGGGCGAGGGCAAGGTTGAAGTCGTCGGCAGATGCGGATGGGTGTTGCAGGTCGAGGCAGTCGTATTCTGATCGGCTGGCAAGATCACGACCATTCGCGCGTGGCGCCTCGGGAAGAGCGGCCTTCCGGCTACCAAGAAGATGAGGGCGAGACCGCATATCACCAAGATTGCGGCGAACGTGTTTGCAATTATCTCGCCAAATTGCATTCGCGATCTCTCTCGCTATCGATCCTTGCCGTTCGGGTGAATCCCGGCTCCTTATGATACCCTTGAGCAAGGGACTCTATTCCGCAGTCCTTTGCCGATGAGGCCTGCCCGCCCTCCAAAAAAAGAATTTCGCTGTCGTCTGGAATAGTTTCCGACCGGCCTTGGTAAATGGTGCAAGGAGGGTGAGCCCGACGTGGAAGCGTTTCGAGGCCATGTCGGAACCAGGGAGCGGCGCAAGCAACTGACGATGCATGGCTCTCAGTTCTTGCAGCCGGGAGGAGTACGCTCCCATCCGGCCCAGCGGTTGCCTGTCCCTGTCCTTGACCGCTGGGCCGCGCGCTTTGGCGCGAGCGGGTTGGCTAGGGTGGCCCAAGGAGTAGAAACAGCTCTGGTGATATGAAAACGAAGTTGGACGTCATACCGTACCTGGAGGATCTTTGGCGTTACGGTCGCGTCCTGACCGGCAACGACTCTGAGGCGGATGATTTGGTTCAGGAGGCGCTTGTCCGCGCCCTGTCAATGGCCACCAGCTATGACAGTTCTCGCCCATTGCTGCCCTGGCTCGTTACGATCGTTCGCAACACGTTTCTCACACATGCTAGCCGGGCCCATGCCGAACGGCAGCGCCTAGCAACATTCGCGGATGTGTCCGAGTCAGCATTGCCGCCTGCGCAAGAGCATTCTGCGGAACTCTCCAATGTAAGAAAGGCTCTGGCGCGAATTCCGGCCGATCAAGCCGAGATACTGCATCTGGTCGGGGTACTCGGCTTCACCTATGCGGAAGCGGCCGAGCTGCTGGGCGTGCCGTCAGGAACGGTGATGTCCCGCCTGAGCCGCGCTCGCGCGGCGTTGAAGCAAAACCTGGAAAATACGGACGGCGGGTCTTCCCGTCATTTCAAGATCGTGGGAGGGCGCGATGTGGCCCACTGATAAGATTTCCGAAGAGGATATCGGCCGCCTGCTGGACGGTGAGCTTTCGCAGTCGCAGAGATCCGACCTGCAAGCCCGGCTTGCACGAGAGCCGGAACTGGCGGCGGAGGTCTTTGCTCACGCACAGGCTATGGAGGCGTTGCGCGACTCCCAGCCGCGGCGGCTGTTCCCGCCCAGCGCGAGCGTGGAGAAGGCGAAGCGACTGGAAGGAGCGTTTCGCCGCAGGAAGGTGCTTAGCCTGCTCCGGCTTCAAGTCGCCGCGGTCGCGTTGGTGGCGATCGGCTGGTCGGCCAACTCGTTGACCGTGCCGCTTCGCCAGGGAGGCAAGACGGCTGACGAAACCTTCATCCTGGCCGCGAGGGACGCCTTGCGCGTCGCGCAGCTCAATGCAGGCCCGGAGAAAGGTGCCGAGCCGAAGCAGGACAAGATCGAACGGCTGGTTGGCGCCGTCAACGTCAGCATGCCGGCTCTTCCGTCTGTTTGGGTGGTCAAAGATGTCCAGGTGCAGCCCTGGAATGGTCAACAAAGCCTGGTTGTGACGGCTGACACACCAAGCGTCGGGCGCATCACCCTCGTCGCCGCCCCAATGAACGGCGAAGACGCAGTCCCGCCGACTCCGGCCACTGACGGCCGCGTCCCAACGGTCTACTGGCAATCGGGGGGTACGGCCTACGCCTTGATGGGCTCGGCCGCTCCGGACAGGCTCGAAGTGGAAGCAAAGCAGATCGAAGTCGCTACGCGGAGGAATGTTTCTCACAAGATAAGAGGTTGATCACCGCCCAGGATTGATAGCCGCATTCCGTCCGCGATCCGCCAGAGCCGCCCACCGTTCCGGTCTAGCCGCTTCGCCTTCGGAGAGGATTCTAGAGAGACCTTACGATGAACATTTTGCCTTTTGAGAGGAGATATTTTCCCTCCTCATGCCCGGTCTGCGCTGGAACGGCTTTGGAGGCCGAAATCACGTTCCGCAAGGTAGAGTTTCAGTGTGCTTCTTGCGGTGCCTTTGAAATCACCTCGGCGGCGCGAGCCGCCATGAAGGGACTCTCCCAGGAGAGTCGCGGGGTGTGGCTGGCGCAGGCGCGCCAACACGGTTCAGCGATACCGCTCGTAGCTTGCGCAAACGAGACCTTGTCGCATGGGGCCGCGTTTTGACCCCGCGTCATAACGATCAGGAAGTGCGACCGCGCGGGCGCTTCCTCACGGCCCGGCGTCAGGCTGGGGTGATGCCGGGCCGTTACACCGTGATGCTTGCCGACTTCTTCAACCAAGGAGAGGTAACTTGTTTTGAATAAAACCAACGCGATGCGCAGACTGAACGACTACGAGGAAGTTGGTTTGATTGGGTATCCCTGCGATGGGGAGTACATCGCGGTGGTGGGCACCAACAAACCTCAAGGTTGGCTGCTTGGGGGAGAGTTGTGTGGGCTGAATGGAGCGATCCTCGCCGATCAGGCCGCGGCATTGCCGAGATATTATCCGCAAGGCTGCCGCCTGGTCCTGGCCACGGTAAGGGACGATTGGGTCGTCGCTATCCGGGATTATATCCCGCAGGCGAAGGATCGGCCCGAGTTCCCGTCGTGACGGCCAGATCGGACGACCGAGACATAAGGCTTGCCGATATCCGCGCCGCGACGATGCTGCTAGCGTCGGAAGTGCCATAGCGGGCTATCTTGCGGAGCGGCCGATCTCGGCCACAGGCAAAGATTCAGCAGGCACTTGTTACCGCTACGTCGGGCTTGCGGCACGGCTGCCCGACGGACATTACGATGTTCAATCGCTCTCTCCTGGTGAATGGATCAAATCGGAAGACGCGATTGATGTCCGCCTCGATCCCAGTGCGCAAGCGAGGCGCTTGTTCGATCAGAATCGGCCGGAACCCGGCGGCTGCGAGCCAAAAGGCAAGTGTAGGTCCCGCAATGCCTCCGCCGGAAATCAATACGGTTCGGTCGGTCATATATGGCACCGTTCAAAGCACTTCGCCGGGATATGCGCCCCACAAGTCGGTTTGTCTGACGAAGCCGGTCGTCATCCCTAGGGCAACAGCGCACCATTTCCCGTCACACCCTGTCAGTCTGACCCCGACGCGAGGCTCGAGCCAGGCCGTGATAGGACCATCGATTGTCGGTTTCTTGCGCAGCGCTACTTCATTGTTCGCCCAGGGAGCGACAATACCGGTTCTGCGCCCTGACAACAGCGGACTGTAGATCCATCCGGTGGTCCCCTCCCAATCCCTTACACGGCGCCAATTGTCATACTCTTGGTAGATTTCCAGGGGGATGCCCGGTCGTGTCATGACCCATTCAATGTCGTAGCCTGTGCCCGGCCCGACGCGCAGATTGGCGGGTGAAGCTTTCAGTGAGACGAAGCGGGGCAGCGGAAGAGTCCGGACCTCAGCCCGCAGCCCTGTCGTCGTTGCGGGTATCGAGACCAACGCAGTTGTAAGAATGAGAAGGACGAATACGAAGTGTAACCGTCGTTTGACCTGCCGGCGGACTGTCAAGAAACCGACACCGGAATGCATGGTCGTTCACCTGCGAATGCGAAAGGGATCGATCATCATCGTCAGCCGTGGGAGACGCCGCCCGATGGCGCACTCCGGACGAAAAGTGGCGATCAACCTTTGCTGTTGTCCTGAGCCACGTTGCTGGTCGGGATCGTGTCCATTGCCGCCAATTTTTCCGCGCACAGGTCCGCGGCTCCCGGGGCGTCTTTCTTCATTCCGGCCAGTTTCACCCACCCGCCGTCGCTGATGAAGCTGTCTCTCTGGTAGGAAGACGTTCCCTTGAGCTTGGCCAGGTTATCGCCGGCGTTCGACGCTGTGATAAACTTTTGGACGCAGAGATTGGCGACGAGTTCGGCCCTGGCCTTCATTGCCGAGGTCTTCGCCATTTCAGACGCCGTTCCGGCCGTGGTCCAACCGCCGGCCGTGAAGCCGACGATCATTGTCAGCACCACGGCGCCCGCGACCGACCAAAACCAGAGTGTCTTAGAGGGCTGGTATTCTTCGAAGCGCTGCGAAATCGTTTGATTGCTTGCCATGTGTTCCTCCCGTTCGAAATGCGTTCTTGTTTCGGATTGATTTCCGCCGCCGGGCTATCGGTCGACTTGGCGTTTCTCCGCAGGGGCGACCCAGCTTGGAAGATGGGGCAGGGGGACGCCCGGTCCGATTGGCAGAATCTTCGGTCGTGAGCAGGTCGGCGCAGATACTCGCACACGCGTGCTCATCTCCCGCATTCGGGCGCCTGAGATGCTGTGCTTGAGCACCCGGAAATTTTCAAGAATGGTGAGTGCGGACAAACTTCACCTCGATGCTTCATATACCAAGCTTGCCCGGAAACTATTCCGAGCCAGTCGCAAACATTGTCGTCATTTCGCCGGCTGTACCCAAGGACAAGCTCTCAAGAGCATGTCTTGCCGCGTTGCCTCCGAGCATGGACGAATCCTGGGGCAGGCACTGGCGACACGAGGCCATAGCTGGGCGAAGCAAGTCTGAAGGAGAGATATGGGACGCGGTGATCCGCTCCGTGCCGCTTGGCTCGGCGAACCCTGTTGAGCTATGTGAGGTTCGCTGGACTGAGCGCATACGAGCCCGGCGCTCGAGCATCCGCGATGCGCCTTACGTCAACAACCTGTCTACATGCACAGTTTGCAGAGACTCGAGTGCTTCTTGCAAATGTGTTGAACGTATACTACGTTATGTTCAACGCAGGAGGTTGGCATGGGTGCTCAAATCCATACTGCTGCAGACAGCGAAGCAAAGGTCGCGCTGACCCGTAACAAGCTGGTCCTTGAGCAGGCGAGGGCCGTTGGTCTGCTCGGCTCTGCTAAGAACACGCGTTTGTCGGGGCGTGTATCGTCGGACCTGCTCGCCGCGGCCAAGAAGCGCGCCCACGTCACTTCGGACACCGAGTTGTTGGAGCTTGCGCTGTCGCGCCTGGCGCTGGAGGACGATTTCGGGGCTCGTCTCGTCAAGCGCAAAGGCAGCATCCCCTCGGATATCGACCTTGGGATTTGATCTTTCCGAAACCCTCCGAGCACTCAAGCCCCAGAAACGCCAGGGAACACTCGCGCGCCGGGCCGATGACGATCTGCCATGGAGCGACGACGAACCGATTATCGGCGGTCCATTGTTTCTGGACACCACCGTCTATCTGGATGTTCTGCAGGGTCGATCGCCGGCAGGGGTGGATACGCTCTTAACGTATCGGCTGTGCCACCATTCGGCGGTGAGCCTTTCCGAACTGACACACATGTTCGGCCGACTGGATCCGAAGCATACATCTACGAAGGCTGTTCTGGAAACGATCCAAGCCACGATCGCGGACATACCGCAGCACAGAATTCATGCCCCCGATATTGCAATCTGGGGGCAAGCCGGCATCCTCGCTGGCCTGCTCTTCCGAACGAGCAATTTGCCAAAGGGCGAAGGTTACGAACGCAAGTTCCTCAACGACGCTCTGGTTTTCCTTCAGGCGCGGCAACTGGGTGCAAGCGTGCTCACGGGGAACGTCCGGGACTTCGACTTTCTTTCCCAACTCGTTCCGACAGGGCGCATTGTTCTGTACCGCACGCCAGAAGCGTCGCGATCTGTATGAATTGGGAATGGTTCAGATCGTTCTTGATGACACCAGTACGGCGCATTGCTGCTCAAGTCGAGACCGAGCCAGACGAAAGAGATCTGCGGCGTTGATGACGAAAGCCGCAAACGCGGTCAATTGCCTCCGTACATGACCTTCGGCAGCCAGAGGACGATCGAGGGAAACACGATGCACAGTGCCACTCCGACCGCCTGCAGGCACAGGAAGGGGACCGCGGATCGGAAGATCGTCGCCATCGATATCTCCGGCGGGGCAACACTCTTCAGATAGAACAGCGAATAGCCGAACGGTGGGCTCAGGAACGCCATCTGCATGTTGACCATGAAAATGACGCCGTACCACAGCGGCACGTCTTCAGGAGCCACACCGGCCAGGCCGAACGTGCCGCCGAATTCGAGCGACTTAAGGATGGGCAGAAATATCGGCACGGTGAGAAGGAGAATGCCCACCCAGTCCAGAAACATGCCAAGGACGAACAGGATGATCATCATCAGAACAAGGACGCCGTAAGGCGCCAAGCCTGTTCCGAGTATGGATTCGGCGACGAAGTTCTGCCCGCCCTTGAGGATGAAGAAGCCGACGAACATGGTGGCGCCGAAGAATATCCACATGACCATCGCCGTGGCCTTGAGCGTCGCGACACTGGCTTCCCGGATCGTGTCCCAGGTTAGGCGCCGGTGTGCGGCGCAGACGATGAAAGCACCGAACGTGCCGATGCCGGCGGCCTCGACGGGCGTGGCAATGCCCATGAAGATGACCCCGAGCACAAGCAGGATCAGCAGTATCGGCATGAACGTGCGGCGCAAAAGCTTGAGTTTTTGGGCGAAGGCGATGCGTTCGTTCGGCGGCAACGCTGGGCCGAGCTTGGGGTTGATGTAACAGCGCGCCGTCACGTAAACGACGTACATCCCGGACAGCAGCAGCCCAGGAAACACCGACCCGATCAAGAGTTCGCCCAGCGACTGCTGCGCGACGACGGCATAGACGATCGCCATGACGGAAGGCGGTATGAGAATGCCGAGGGTCCCGCCAGCAAGAAGCGAGCCGCAAGCGAGCTTGGCGTCGTAGTTGCGGCGCAGCATGGCAGGCAGCGCGATCATGCCCATCGTCACTTCCGTCGCCCCGACCACGCCGACCATCGCGGCCAGCAGCGTGCAGGAGATCACCGTGGCCGAAGCGAGCCCGCCCTTCAGTCCGCCCAGCCATTTGTAGACGACATCGAACAACTCCTCGATGATGCCCGCCTTCTCGAGGATCGCGGCCATGAAGATGAAAAGCGGCACCGCCGAGAGCTGATAATCCGTCATGAACGGGAAGACTCGAGACGGCAGCATGTTCAGCATGGCCGAATTGCCGAACAGAAAGAGGAAAAGCACGGCAAGGCTGCCGGTGCAAAAGGCCATCGGCAATCCGAGCAGCAAAAGCACGCCCAGACCACCGAACATCAATATGCTGAGCCAAAGGATCGGAAGCTCGAGACCCATCGCTCAGCTGGTCCTTCCGAATGCAGTGGCGATATCGCGCATCAGCCGGGACAGACCCTGAAGCAACAGGAGCGCCGCCCCGATGGGGATCGCGAGCTTCACCGGCCAGTATTGAATGCCCCATTCCGTGAACGAGCGTTCGCCAACCGCCATGGCGTCACTGGCAAAACGCCAGCCTGTAACCAGCATGGTCCCCGTGAACAGGAAGAAGAAGGCCGAGGTGATAATGTCGCAGATGGCCCGACCGCGCTCGGAGAGGTGGCTGTAGACGATGTCTACCCTGACATGGGTCTCGTCGCGATAGGCATAGGCTCCTGCCAGCATGTACTGGATGCCAAACATAAGAAACATGCTCTCATGCACCCAGTTCGTCGGCGAATTGAAAACGTAACGGGCCACGACCTCGTAATAGTAGGCGATGACCGCGAGGACCGACCAGTAGGCGACCAACTCGCCCGTCACTTTGACCAGCCGGTCGACCGGACGGAAGACGGCGAGCGGAGCTTTGATCGGCGTGGCAGGCACGTCGGTCACCAAAGGATGGGTGCCGGTCGGGGCCACTTGAATCTCGCGTTCGCGAGCGCGGCGAACCAGGCCCGGCATCAGAAAGATGTCGCCTGCGAGAACGATGCCGAGGAGAATTCCGGCAATTCGGGCAACGGTGTTCGAGCGGGCGAGCTCAGCGAGGGCGGCAGCGTTATTGGTACGCGTGGTTGCCGCATCCGCCTCGGCCTTGGGGAGGCGACCGGCAGCACCGCTCTTGCCGGACGTGATGTCGGCTCTGGTTTGCGCCAGGGCTCTTTCGGCGTGTTCGGCCTGGGAGCGGGTCAGAGACAATGTTTCGCGCCCATCCCGCACCTGGGCACTGGTCCAGAGAACAGCGACGAAGAACGGGATGAACAAGAACCCCCAGCGGCTCTTCAGGTAGAAACGGTGCATGCCTAGAAAACCGGCTGTGACCAGGAAGAAATAGGCGAGGAACAGGTTGGCTCGGCCGGCATCGGGTCGAGCACGCTCGCGATAGACGAAGAAGACCGCGGCAATCGGAAAAAGCACGAGGCTCGACCAGTAGAGCCAGTGCGGCAGCACAAATGTGAGTGAGGGCATCGGCGACTGCCTCTTGAAGGAGAGTGCGCCCGCCCGGGCAGGGGCCGGGCGCGGAGAGCCTCAGAGGTTGATCGATAGTCCCTGATACATTTCCGGCGTTACGTAGCCGACAGTCGGATTCTCCATCACCTCAAGCTGCAGCTTGAAAATGCGCGCCGCGTCCTTGTCCTTGTTGGCCCACTCGAACCAGATCGGCACCGCGATTTCCTGGAACTTCTGGAGGTCCTCCGGTCCAAGCCGATTGATTTCAATGCCCGCGTCGGTGAATTTGTGCCAGGCCTCCATGTCGGCCTTCTGGATCGCCCCGAAATGGGTGTTCGAATAGACCTGGATCTCGTCTTCCACGAACTTCTTGAGCTTATCGGGGAGTTGGTTCCAGACATTCATGTTGACGGCGAAATCCATCAGGTCGACGGGCTGATACACCGACATCAGTCCGGGCGGTCCCATGGAAATGTATTTGGTCACCTGCTGGAAGCCGAGCGCCCAGTTTACCGCCGGTCCCGTGTAGTCGGCCGCATCGATCGTGCCTTTCTCCAGCGCTGAGAACACCTCGCCGCCCGGCAGCAGCGTGGTCTTGGCGCCGGCTTTCGCGAATGTCTCTGCGATCATCCCGCCCGGTACACGCAGCTTCAGATCCCTGAAATCCTCGATCGAGCGGATCGGTGTCTTTGAGTGGATGATGTTCGGGCCGTGATGAATGCGGTTGACGTAGTAAAGACCTTGTTTGGCATAAAGGTCGCGCGCGGCCTGCAGGCCGCCTTTCGAATAGAAAAAGATGTCCCATTCGTGCGGATAGCGTAGCCCCATCGTGTAAGAGGACAGGAACGCCGTAGCGGGAAGCTTACCGGCCCAGTACAGTGAAAACGAGTTCATCGCTTCGAGGACGCCGTTCTTCACCCCATCGAGGAGTTCAAAGTCGCCGACGATGTCCTTCGCCTTGAACGGCTGAAATTCGAGCTGGCCGCCGGTCTTTTCCTTGATGGTCCCGCACCAGTTCTGGAAAGTTTCAAGCCCGACACCGGCAGGCCATGAGGTTTGAATTTTCCATGTGATCGTGTCGGCGGCTCCGGCCCTTTGAACCCAAGGAGACGTAACCGCCGTCGCCGTTAGCCCAGCGACAAGTCCACTCGCCTTCAGAAAGCTTCGCCTTGATTTGGAATGCGTTTCCCGATCCATCGTCTTTCCTCCCTGCGCTGCAACGGACATACGATTGAGCCGCTGCCGACCTCAAATGATAGATAATCTCACAAGAGACACCCTTTGCTGGCCAACCTGCCTTCTCGCAATCGTTTCCAGCCGAGCTGCAAGCGCCGTCAAAGATGCGGAAGAAACCCCACAGCCTATAAGGTAACATAGTACGGTGCAGACTTTTTCAAGCACCGCGCGCCAGTAGACATTTCAGACGGCATTTTTGGCGTTGATCTTTCCGGCTGCTCGGCGGATCGGCAACGTTGCCGCGAACCTGTAACGATTGGCCGTGGCGGCACGAATAACGAACTGTGATCTCATGCCCGCGTGTCGGGCCTGTCCGCAACGCCATGGAGTAGGAAAAATGCTCGACCGCCGCAGGTTTCTCATAGCATTGAGCGTCTTATCAAGCCTGGCTTGCGCCCAAACGGCCAAGGCCGGCGATCGCATGGCCTATACACCGCAGGCGTTCGAGGACGCACAGAAAGCGGGCAAGCCGATCCTGGTCGACATCAGCGCCTCGTGGTGTCCAATCTGCAAGGCGCAGAAGCAGGTCCTGGCCAAGCTACTGCCGTCGGCCGCATACGCGGACATAGCCGTCTTCGAGGTCGATTTCGATGCGCAGAAGGATGTCGTCCGCGCCTTTGGTGCCCGGATGCAGAGCACGCTGATCACCTTCAAGGGCAAAAAGGAGGTCGGCCGGCTCGTCGGCGTCACCAAGGCGGACGCCATCAAGCGGTTGCTCGACAGCACAAGCTGACCAACGGGCGATGCCGTTCGGTTTCGGTCTTTCGTTCTTGGCAGGGCTGTTGTCGACGCTGTCGCCCTGCGTGCTGCCGCTTATCCCGGTCGTGCTGGGCGCTGCTGTCGCCCAGCATCGCTACGGGCCCGCCGCGCTGACGGCCGGATTGGCGATATCCTTTTCAGCGATCGGACTTTTCGTCGCCACGATCGGGTTTTCCATAGGAATAGATAGCGGAGTCTTTCGCAGAGCCGCCGCGGTGCTGATGTTTGTTCTCGGCGCGGCGCTGGTCTTGCCGGGATTGCAGGCGCGGGTCGCACTGGCCGCCGGTCCCGCCGGCAACTGGATCGAGCAGCGTTTCGGCAGTTTTTCGGCCACAGGCCCCTGGGGCCAGTTCGGCGTCGGCCTGCTGCTTGGCGCCGTGTGGAGCCCCTGCGTCGGCCCGACGCTCGGCGCGGCTTCCGTTCTAGCCGCTCAGGGCCGGAACCTCGGCCAGGTTGCCGCAACCATGGTTCTGTTCGGGATTGGTGCCGCCCTGCCTCTGTTGATCCTCGGCAAGCTGTCGCGCGAAACCTTGCTGCGCTGGCGTGGCCGCATTGCCGGTGCCGGCGGCGGCCTGAAGGTCGCGCTGGGCGCCGTGCTGATCCTGACTGCCATGGCGATCCTTTCTGGTTATGAGAAGAGGCTGGAGACCGTGCTGGTCGATATCTCTCCCGAATGGCTGACGGCGCTGACAACGCAGCTCTGAATCGCCTAAAGGCTTCCGGCGGCGGCATGCCCCGTCCGTTTTCCTTGCTGGAACACGAATACACGTTCTCGCGATCGCGGGCCGAGCCCATGTGCCCGGCGCAAACTCACGCCGACATGCGCAGCGTAAGAAAACTGTTTGAGTATTGCAAACTCACGTAGTGGAGGTCTCGGCAGCACCTGCTGGCCGTACCCGAAACGCGAGTGCGAGCCAGATCAACGGCGAGATCGCACGGAACTGCGTCAGGAGTATTCCCGCCACCGCGCCTTGCTCCAGGGCGGCGTTGTCCTACCAAAAGGAGTCGCTTTCAAGCCAGCAAAGTAGAGCGTTCACTCTACCGTTGGACGCATGAGCACGACAAAACAGAAGATCGCGAGCGACCTCGACCGGCAGTTTGCCGAACAAGGTTTTGCCGAGCAAGGCGTGGAAGCACTGCGGGCGGGAGCCGACGTGTCCCTGAGGACGCTCTACAAGTATTTTCCAAGCCGGGAAGCCATGGTGGTGGGCGCGCTGGAGCATCGTGACAAGACCTATTTCGATTGGCTTGCGGGTGGCCCTGAAACTGGGATCGATCATGTCCTTTATCCAATCATCCGCCTCGGAGACTGGTTGAATGAAGTGGCCAACACTGGTTGTCTCTTTCTGAATGCCTTGGCCGAGCATCCCGAGAGCGCCGCAATCCGAGAGATCGTCACGGATCACAAGGCTCGGCTCGCCGATGAGTTTCGCATACGTCTACAAACCATCGCGCCCGACAGAGATATCGAGCAAGTCGCCGAAACGCTCTTCCTTCTTCACGAAGGCATGACACAGACAGCCCGCCTGCAGGGGCGGAATCGGGCGACGGCTGCGGCCCTTCGAGCGGCGAAGGCAGCCCTTGCGGCCGAAGGTATCGCATGAATTCCTTTCCACCAGTTCTGAGCGCTTGGGAGCCTGACACATGAAGATCAAGCAAATCGATGTCTATAGTCACGATCTGCCGGTAAAGAACGGCCCCTATACGATGGCGAATGCAAAGGTGTGGTCGTTGAGGACGACACTTGTCCGCCTCGTCGGGGAAGATGGAACCGAGGGATGGGGTGAAACCTGCCCCGTTGGCCCGACTTATGCCGAATCCCATGCCAGTGGTGCGCTCGCCGCGCTCACGGAAATGGCTCCGGGGCTCGTAGGCTCGGAAGTCTGGCCGCTCTCTCTCCAGCGCCAGATGGACAGCCTGCTGAACGGGCACAATTACGCTAAGGCAGCCATCGACATGGCGGCGCACGATCTTATCGGCAAGAAGCTCGGTTTGAGCGTTGCCCAGCTTTTGGGTGGCGCGGCAACCGACAAGGTGCCCTCCTATTACGCGACCGGTGTCGGCACTCCCGATGACATTGCCCGTATCGCCCGCGAGAAGATGGAAGAAGGCTATCCGCGCCTGCAGGTCAAGGTGGGCGGTCGCCCGGTTGAGGTTGACATCGAAGTCGTCCGCAAGGTGTGGGAAGTGATCAAGGGATCGGGCATGCGCCTGGCGGTCGATGCCAATCGCGGCTGGACCACGCGTGACGCGCTTCGGGCAAGCCGTGAATGCCTCGATGTTCCGTTCATCATGGAGCAGCCGTGCAACACGATTGAGGACCTCCAGAAGATCCGGCCGCAGGTGCACCACGGCATCTACATGGACGAAAACAGCGTCAACCTCAGCACCGTGATCACCGCAGTCGGCACCGGCCTCGTCGACGGGTTCGGCATGAAGGTGACCCGCATTGGCGGTCTGCACAACTTCGCGACCTTCCGCGACATCTGCGCCGCGCGCAATCTTCCGCACACCTGCGACGACGCCTGGGGTGGCGATATTCTCGCTGCCGCCTGCGCGCAGGCAGGTGCAACCATTGGCCCCAAGCTGTGCGAGGGTGTGTGGATCGCGGAGCCGTATATCGAGGGCAATTACGACAGCAGGAACGGTGTCCGCATCGAAGGCGGTCACATCGCACTTCCGAAGGGCCCGGGTCTCGGCGTGACGCCTGACGCAGGCATCTTCGGTAGCCCCGTCGCAAGCTTCTGAACCTTGGACAGTAGTATGAGATTTTCTGGAAAACTCGCGCTTGTAACCGGGGCTGCCGGTGGCATCGGCGCCGTCATCGCGAGGCAGCTTCGAGCCGAGGGAGCCCGCGTAGCGGTTGCTGACCGCGACGTGTCCGGTGTCGAGGCCGATGCCCGTTTGCCCGGCAACCTGCTGGAAGCATCCTATGCCGACGGCTTGCCCCAGGCGGCCTTCGAAGCGCTCGGCGGCCTCGACATCGTCATCAACAATGCCGGTGTGATCACGCGCGGCAAGGTGACCGAAACGACCGATGCCGACTGGGATCTGTCGGTGGGCGTCAACGTCCAGGCTCCATTCCGGATCAGCCGCGCCGCAATCCCGCTGCTTGCCGCGCGCGGCGGCGGCGCAATCGTCAACACCGCTTCGTGCTGGGGCCTTCGTCCCGGCCCGAACCATGCGGTCTATTGCATGACCAAGGCGGCGATCGCCTCGCTGACCCAGTGCATGGGCATAGACCACGCGCACCAGAACATTCGCATCAATGCCGTCTGCCCGAATGAGGTCAATACGCCTATGCTGCGCACCGGCTTCATCAAGCGCGGCTTTGATCCGGACACGGCGGTTGCCGAACTCGGAAAAACCGTGCCGCTCGGCCGCATCGCCGAGCCGGAAGATATCGCCGATGTCGTGCTTTTCCTTGCTTCGGATGCGGCGCGCTACATGTGCGGCTCGCTGGTCGAGGTCAACGGCGGAAAGGCGGTGGCGTGATGCGGTTCGAAGGCAAGGCGGCGCTGGTCACGGGCGGCCGGTCCGGCATTGGCCGGGCGATCGCCCTGAGGCTCCGGAACGAGGGTGCACGCGTGTTCACTGCCCAGCGCGGGCAGGACGTGGAATTCGAGGGCATTGCGGCGGATTTCACCGATCCAGGTTCTGCTGGAAAGACCGTGGAGGCTGTAGTGGCCAAGGCCGGCCGGCTTGATGTCCTCGTCAACAATGCGGGCATGATGCAGGAAGCGCTGGTCGAGGACATGTCGCTTGCCGACTGGGAGCGGAATGTTGCCGTCAACCTCACCACTCCGTTCATGCTGATCAAGGCCGCGATGCCGCATCTGAAGGCGTCGAAAGGCGCCATCGTCAATATCGGCTCCATCGAAGGGCTGGGATCGAACCCGAAGCATGCGGCCTATTGTGCGTCGAAGTCGGGCTTGCATGGGTTGACCCGCGCTGTTGCCGTCGATCACGGGACTGAGGGTGTCCGCTGCAATGCGGTTGCGCCGGGCTGGATCGACACGGACCTGAACCAAGATTTCATCGAGAGTATGCCGGACCCAGCTGCCTTCCGCCACGAGATCGGCCGCATCCATCCGGTCGGACGTACCGGCAAGCCGGAAGAGGTCGCCGCGCTTGTCGCCTGGCTCGCCTCGCCGGAAGCAGGCTTCGTCACCGGCCAGGTCTGGACCATCGATGGCGGCCGCATGGCAAAGCTCAGCCTGCCCTGAACGGCTTGGATGACAGCGAAAGCCGCCTTGCAGGAACACCAACCAAGGGTATTGGTGAAATGAACAGGCCTGGCAAAGAGGGTGCCGTCAGCAGCAAAGCCGAAATTCCGACCACCATGATGGGCGTGGTTCTGGTTGGCCATGGCGGATTTGACAAACTGGAATTTCGCACCGACCTCCCGGTTCCGACGCCTGCCGCTGGCGAAGTGCTGATCCGAGTTTCGGCCGCAAGCGTCAACAATACGGACATCAACACGCGGATCGGCTGGTATTCGAAGGCGGTCACGAGCGGCACTGATTCCGGTGCAAGGCAGGGCTTTGCTTCGGCCCAGGATGATGACACAAGCTGGTCTGGCGTTCCGCTTGCGTTTCCGCGTATCCAGGGTGCCGATTGCTGCGGACATATCGCCGCCGTCGGCGAGGGCGTGAGCCGTGACCGCATCGGAGAGCGTGTCATCGTCCGAAATCTTCTCCGCACCTATGTCAATTACCGGCCCTTCGAGTGCTGGACATTCGGCTCGGAATGCGATGGCGGTTTCGCCCAGTACACCAAGGCTCCCTCTCGTGAAACGTTCAAGGTCGATTGCGACTGGAGCGACAATGAACTCGCGGCCATGCCTTGCGCCTATTCCACGGCTGAAGGGATGCTGCATCGGGCCAGCGTAGAGGCTGGAGAGCATGTCGTTATCACCGGCGCTTCCGGCGGTGTCGGCTCCGCGGCCGTTCAACTGGCCAAGCGGCGCGGCGCCTATGTGACTGCAATAGCAGGACGGCAAAAAGCACAGTTGTTGCTGGACCTCGGCGCGGATCAGGTCGTTGCGCGCGGCGAAAACCTGGTCGCCAGGCTTGGCAAGGAGGCGGTGGATGTTGCGATCGATGTTGCGGCTGGCCCCGGTTTTCCGGCTTTGCTGGATGTTCTCAAGAAGGGTGGCCGCTACGCCGTTGCTGGCGCGATTGCCGGCCCACTTGTCGAACTCGACATTCGCACTCTTTATCTGAAGGATCTGACCTTCTTCGGCTGCACCTTCCAGGAAGACATCGTCTTCGACAATCTCGTCTCCTACATCGAGCGTGGAGAGATCCGTCCTGTCGTGGCCAAGACCTATCGGCTGGAGGAGATTGCCAAGGCCCAGCAAGACTTTCTGTCAAAATCCATCGTCGGCAAAATCGTGCTTGAAATCCCTGCTTGATGATTGATTTCGGGCTCGCCGTTCGCGGTGGCATGCCACTGCCGCCGGCCAAAGGCGCTGGAATGACGGGTTCTCAAACGCTATCGGCGTACCAAAGCGCCCATCTCTTGGGATGGCGGTTCACTGCGCCCCATTGGTCTCAGCCCGGACAAGTACCTGTTGCAGGGTCTGCAGGCAGGAAGAAGCTTCGCCGCTCGCAAGGGGTGAGTCGGCGAGGGACGGCACGCCGGGCGAAGTCAATGAGGTCCTTGGGGGTCCGGAAGAGGCGGACGATGCGGACAATTTCTTCGCCGGAAACAATCGCGACCTGGGTGCCGTCGGAGCTGAAAGCTGCACGTGTAAAGCCCGGTCGAACGGCTGCTTCGTCCGGGCCGCCGAGGACGGCAATCTGGCGCGCCGATTGCGTCGACCACAGGCGGACCGTGTGATCTTTCGAGGACGCGGTCACGACGTACAAACCACTGGGGCTGAACCGGGCGCTGTCCACGGCGCCGCTGTGGCCCCTCAGAACGGCCCTTTCCGGTCCTCCTGGGACGCCCCAGATCCGGACGGTTCCATCGCGTGAGCCAGTCAACAGCGACTGACCGTCGGGGCTGAAGGCGACCACCGTGACCGCCCCGGTGTGTCCCTCTAGAATTCCGACGTTTGCTCCGTCCGCGGTCGACCAAATGCGGGCCGTGTGGTCGAGGGAGCCGGTGGCGACCAGTCGGCCATCCGGGTTGAAGGCCGCTGCCGTAATGCGATCCTGATGCCCCACAAGCGCCTTGAGTTCAGTCCCGCCCGTCTTAAGGATGTGGCCGGCATTGTCTTCCCTGGCCGCGAGGATCAGACGTCCGTCGGGGCTAAGGATGGCCTGCGGCAGATTGCTGCTCGTATTGATGGCGGCCAGCTCGGTGCCGGTCGCCGCGTCCCACAGCTGCGCGGTACCGTTGATCGATGCGGTAAGCAGCGATTTGCCATCGCGGCCAAACTGGATCTGGATCAGGCCGCCATGGGACCGGAACTGGGCGGTCTCGGATCCGCTCGCCACATCCCAAATTCGGACCTCGCCCCCAAGGGATGCCGTCGCGACGCGCCTTCCGTCGGGACTGAACGCCGCGTTTTGAACGATCTCATGGGTATCGAGCCGGATTGTCTCGCGCCCGCTGACGACGTTCCACAGATGCGCCGCGCTGTCGCCGCCACCGGTCAGCAGGTGGACATTGTCGGGGCTGAAGACCGCGAAAGTCGGCCGATATTCATGAGAAAGCGTTGTCGTCAGGGCACCGTCGACATCCCACAGCCGGGCGGTGCCATCGTGTGAAGCCGTGAGAAGAATGTTGCCGTCAACCGGACTGAACTCCAGATGCTCAACCAAAGATTCATGACCGGCGATCGTCGTGACCAACGAGGCGCGTTCAACGTCCCAGATGCGGATCGGCCCATTGACCGAGGCGGTCGCCAGGAAGCGGTCGTCCGGGGTGAAAGCACCGTTCATCTCCTGATCGCGTTCATCGGTGTCGGTGTCTGCCTTCAGCCCGGAAACCTCCTGGCCGAGCACATCATCCAGCGTTCCCAACGCTCCGTCCCAAATCCGGGCAGTGCCATCGAGGGATACCGTAGCGATTCGCTGGCCCCCATGACTGAAAATCACGCCGTTCAATTGCGTGTCGCTCTTGCTGCCGGCCAACTTTGCGATCTCCGTTCCTTTCGACAAATCGAAAAGGCTGGAAGTGTCGCGGTGTGAATGCCAACCCCACGGGCCGGCCAGCATTCGGCTTCCGTCCGGGCTGAACGCCAGGGTGTAGGGCCAGTTCCCTGGGATTGACCGCGTCAGTACGCCATCTGCGGTATTCCAGATCGAAACAAGATGCTTGCGTGCCGCCGCGAAGCTGCGGCCGTCTGAACTGAAAGCAGCGCGCGCATATCCGTCGCTGTCTACACTCAGGAGTTTCTTTCCGGTCCGAGCGTCCCAGAGCGTTACATCGCTGTCCTCCCCCGCCGTCAGCACCCGGGTGCCATCCGGGCTAAAGATTGCCGTTGGATAGTTGCCTACCGGCCGCAGGATGAAGAGCTGTTCTCCCGAGACGGCGTCCCAGAGACGTGCAGTGCCGTCCCTCGCGGCCGTCAGGATCCGGCTCCCGTCTGGGCTGAACTCGGCCCTCTCCAAGGCCTCTTCATGACCTTTTAGAACTGCAGTTTCGGCGCCGCTGGAGATGTCCCAGACGGCTGCAGTTTTATCGTAGGATGCGGTGACGATGCGATCGCCGGTCGGATTGAATGCCGCATCCGCCACACCGGCGCCAGGTCGAAGGATTTTGATCTGGTGGTGCGCCAGCAGAGCCTTGTAGAGGGCTGCCTCCGCCTCGAAGAGATATGGCCGCTCGGATTGGTCTTTCGAGGGCAGTGCTTCAAGCGCCAACAGGATCGCAGCCTCGGTGTTGCCTGCCGCGGTGGACTGCTCCGAAAGGAACGAGAGCGAAAGGAACTGATTGCGGATCGCCTGGTCGCGTTGGCCCCTTGCTTCCTCCCGCGCTTTGAAGGCGACCAGTGCGCCTGCGCCCGCCATGAGAGCGAGCGTCAGCGCCACAATCGCGGCATTGCGCGTCCGCCGGGCAAGCCGGTTTGCTGCGGTGGCCGCGAGGCTCCGGCGCTCGGCCTCGCGCTCCAGGCGCTCGCGTTTTGCCTCTTCGGCGGCCTCGATCAGCGCCAGCTCTGCGTGCCGGTCCTCCTCCTCCTTCTGCCGATGGGCACGCAAGGACGCCTCGATGTATTCAAGGACGGCATCGTCGACCTCCTCGCGTCTTGACAGCATCAGTTCCTCGCCCTCCGCCAGGCGTTTGCCGGACGGAAGGAGAAGCTCTCGATTCCTGCTCTCCAGGTGCCAGCGGTGGGCGTCGGCCCTGAGGCGCTCGCGCGTCGCGAGAAAGTTCCGGTTTGCATTCACAATGTCACGGGCGCGCGGCCAACGGCTCAACAGTGCTTCATGCGCAATGCGAACGAAGACGTGCCCTTCGGCGTCCTCATCGCTGACGAGGAGCCGTGCGTCGATCAGGGCGCTGACAAGGGCCGATCGCGTCGAAGTGCTTGCAATTTCGGTGAACAGGGCCGGACGTGCCGTGACCGTTTCATCGCCCAGACTTGCCGTGGTGAGGGCGCGCAGCACCGCGGGCAAGGCCTCCTGGATCTCGGGCGCCAGCAAGTCCACGACTTCGTCGGCGCGGCTCGCGATTGCGCCCTCGAGCCCGCCAAGCGCACGATAATGCGCAAAGGTGAGAACGCGGCGCTCGCGGCCGGCCTCGTACAACGCGTCGAGGACAAACTCGAGCAGCGGCAATGATCCGGGATCGGCAGCTGCCGCCGCCTGCAGCACGTCATCGAGCCGCCCCAACTCGGCACTCTCCTCGAAGCGGAGACCGGCCACGACCGCTGGTTCGCGGATGATCTGCGCGATCTCCGGGCCAGTCGGCGGCAGCAGTTCATAGCTGGCCAAGCCGTCCTTGAGCGCCGAGAAACCCGGGACCTCGCCGCAGCGGTGAAAGAAGTCCGAACGGATCACCGCCACCACCCAGACCAGTCCGCTGGCGGCCAGCACCGCCATGAACCGCACAAGGGCTTCGCGAGTCGCCGGCTGCCTCTCCGTGGTGAACAGCTCCTCCAGCTGATCGATGGCCACCAGCAATCTGATTTGCGGGCGGGCCGGGCCGGCGGCTTTGCGAAGCGCCTGTCGGACCATCGCCAGCGCTTGATCCGGCGCGCTCCTGCAGAGCCGAGCAAACTCTGCGGCTGTTGCTTCGCAGGCGAGTTCCGGCACGGCAGCTTCGTGAAGCAGGGCCGCAGCCAGCACAGCGAATACATCCGGTCCCTCGGAGAGGCGGATCAGGCAGCGGCGCCACAAGGATATGCCTGCCACGGCTCCAGGCCGCGTCAATGACGGCAGCAGGCCAGCGCGCAGGAGGGAAGACTTGCCGCAACCGCTCATCCCGTAGATGAGCAGGAATGCCGTACCGCTTGCTGCCTGCTGCTCCAGCCTGGCAGTGCAGGCAGCAATCGCCCGCGCGCGGCCGAAGAAGAGATCGGCATCTTCGAATTCGAAGGCATCGAGACCACGAAACGGCGACCTGACCGGCTCCTCCGCAGCAAGCGGTACGCGGTAGATGCGCAACGGATGCGCGAGGTCCTTCAGCGTGTGCTCGCCGAGATCGACAAATCCCAGCGGGAGTCGATCGTGAGCCTGGGCGTGGACCGCTTCCGTGACGCAAATTCCGCCCGGTCGGGACAGGCTTTGCAGTTGAGCCGCGACCTCCACGGCCTCGCCCGCGAGGCGGTCGCCATCAGCGATGACATAACCCAGGTGAACGCCGATGCGGAAGCGCAGGCGCTTTGCCTCGGGAACTTCGCAGTTCCGCCTGTCGACCTCATGCTGGATTTCACTCGCACAACGCAACGCCTCGACAGGGCCCGTGAACTCCGCGACGACGCTTTCGTCGGCGCTCGCGAACACACGGCCCGCATGTTGCACCAGCAGGCGATCGAGGATCTGCCTGTGCGCTCGGATAGGTGCCGCAGCGCCCCGCTCCTCCTTGTCTGCCGGGCGGCCCTCAGCGGCCAGTTCTGCTGCCAGGATGGTGGTCATTCTCGGTCCGGCATTTGAGGGAAGGACCAACCTGTAGCCGCGCCTCGGCACTGTCTGCACGATGGCCTGGCAACCGTCGTTGAGCGCCGCACGGATCTCGTGAATGCATTGCACCAAGCTGTCATCGGTGACGGCGATCCCGTTCCAGACCGCCCTCATCAGGTCATCCTTGGTGACGACGCGATCAGCGTTCTCCAAAAGGTGACGAAGCACCGCGAAGGTCTGGTGGCGAAGTGCGATTGTCCTGTTGGACTTGTCGCGCAAGGTCTCGCTGCTCACGTCGGCGGTAATGCCGTTGAGTTCGAACGTCGTGGGCAGCGGGCTGTTCAAGCCGGTTCCCTCAAGCACGAAGCCGCAGTCCAATGCTTCGATCCTAGCACGGTTTGGCGGTTCGGAGAGGCATCATCATCCAAACCGGGTTGGGGAGCGCCGATTTCGGCGAATGATCGGAAGCCGTTCGTGACGTGGGAGACGCCTCGGACCGACAATTCCATTGTCAGCGAGAGGGGTTCGCCATGAACTACTTAGCGTGGATTGCTGGAAGTATGGGTGCAGGACCGTTGCTGCGGCTCACAGGCATCTGCCTGTTCACACTGTTCTTCGCGGTAGCGCCACAGGCTCACTCGACGAACCGTCCTGCGGGCGGCTTGGCCGAAGTCGATCTGCAACTGATCCTTGCCGTGGACGTCTCGCCCTCGATGAGCCGAGTCGAGCAAAGGGTGCAGCGCGATGGCTACGTCGGTGCCCTCCGCCACGCGGACATCGCGAGGGCGATCAAGTCGGGAGAGCGAGGCAGAATCGCAGTGCTCTACCTGGAATGGGCAGGGCCAAGCCAGCAAACCGTCATTGTGCCGTGGACAATTGTCGAAAGCCGCCAGGACGCTCTCACTTTGGCAGACAGGCTCGCGGTTCTGTCGTTGACTGAAGGCCGCGGAACTTCGATCTCCGGCGCATTGTCGGCCGCGAAAGATCTGTTCGCGAAGAGTGGCTTGCGCAGCCCGCGCAGGGTTATCGACGTGTCCGGAGACGGACCCAACAATGCCGGAGCACTCGTTGACCCCATCCGGCAGGTCCTTCTCGCGGAAGGTGTGACCATCAACGGGCTCCCTATCGCACTGCCCCGGATTGGCGGGGCGGACGGGTTTGCAAGGTATGACCCTTCCAACCTGCAATCCTATTTCGAGCGCTGCGTCATCGGCGGACCAGACGCATTTTCAATCGGCGTCACCGAGGCCGCCATGTTCGCCACCGCAGTGCGTCGAAAGCTGGTGCGTGAAATCTCCATGAACATGGGCGAGGTGATCCATGCCAGCTACGCCGCGCGTTCAGACCGTACCGTTGATTGCAACATGATCGCTCAGTCGCCGGGCCGATGACGACAGGCGATGGGGTGGAACGGCGCGGAGGCTACATGCCCCAGCGCAGCGCCGCCGTGTGCACCGGGGCGTCCCACAGTGCCGTCATCTCCTCGTCAAGCATGGTCAGGGTGATCGAGCATCCGGCCATGTCGAGCGAGGTGACATAGGTGCCGACCAGCGAGCGGGTCACGGTGACGCCGGACTTCTCGAAGATTTTGCGGGCGCTGTTGTACATCAGGTAAAGCTCCATCGCCGGCGTGCCGCCGAAGCCGTTGACGAACAGCAGCGCCGGTCCTTTGGCGTGTTCTGCGAGATCGCCGACGATTGCGGCACAAACCTCCTCGGCAATCGCGTCAGCGCTTTTCAGCGCGTCGCGCCGCCGGCCGGGCTCGCCATGGATGCCGACGCCGAACTCCATCTCGCCGTCGCCGATCTCGAAGGTCGGCCTGCCCGCCGCCGGCACAGTGCAACTGGTCAGCGCCACCCCCATCGAGCGCGTCGCGGCGTTGACGCGATCGCCCAGCGCCTTGAGCTCGGGCAGGGCCATGCCTTGCTCGGCGGCGGCGCCGACGATCTTTTCCACCACCAGCGTGCCGGCCACGCCACGCCGTCCGGTCGTATAGGATGAGTTCTCGACCGCGACGTCGTCATTGGTCACCACCTGCAGCACGCCTTCCGACATTTCGGCCGCCATGTCGAAGTTCATCACGTCGCCTTCATAGTTCTTGACGATGAACAGGCAGCCGGCGCCGGTGTCGACGGCCTGTAGGGCTGCCAGCATCTGGTCCGGCGTCGGCGATGTGAACACCTGGCCGGGGCAGGCGGCGTCCAGCATGCCGTGGCCGACCAGCCCGCCATGCAGCGGCTCGTGCCCGGAGCCGCCGCCCGAGATCAGCGCCACCTTGCCTGGCTTGAGCGCTCTGCGGCGGACAAATTTGTGCCCCTCGCCGAGCGCGAGAATGTCGGCATGGGCGGCGACGAAGCCATCGAGGCTTTCGGTGAGCACCGTGTCCACCGAATTGAGAAATTTTTTCACGGCAGTCCTCCCAAGTAATTCCCCGCTCAGCCGCTGCCCTTGCTGGCGATGCTGGTGATCTTCTGGATGAACTCGTTGATCGCCCGATCCAGCGCGGCATTCTGCTTGTCGTCGCCGAAATCCGGCACGATGAGCGAGACGTGGCGTGTCTTGCGCGGACCGGAGGCTGCCGGCAGCTTGCCGGGATGGGCCTGATGATAGGCGGCCAGAAACTGGTCGCGCTCGGCCGGGCTGAAATGGCAGACGGAAAAGATGGAAGGCAAATGCTTTGACGGAATGGGGATCGAATAGGCAGGGCTCGAGATCTGGGTGACGAAGCTGCGATGTTTGCCGAGCGCATCGGCGAGGCGTTGGCGCATGCCTGACGGCCGCTGGTCGATGACCTGCGACAGGATCGTCTTATAGGCGCGGATCGCCTCTTCAGAGCCTGCTTCGGGTGTCTTGTCCATCTCTACCGTGCCGCGCCTAGACCGGGACCTCAGCGATGGCCGCCTTGGCCATCGCAAGTTGCGCGGGCGCGACCGAAAGATCGCGCAGTCCGGCGTCGAGCAGCGCCGGAATGGCGGTCGGGTCGCCGCCCGCGTCGCCGCACAGACTGACGGGAATTGCTCTTGCTTGTCCGAAGGCTGCAACCGAAGCGATCAGCCGCAGCACCGCCGTGTGGCGGACCGAGTTGAGGTTTGCGACGGCGGCATTGTCGCGGGCCGCCGCCATGACATACTGCGTCAGGTCGTTCGAGCCGATCGAGAAAAAGGCGACGTCGGCGAAGGCCTCCGGCGCGATCGCCACCGACGGCACCTCCACCATGATGCCGAGCGGCGGCATCTTCTGCGCTATGCCGAGCGCGGACAGTTCTTGCTGCTCTTCGGCGAACAGCGCGGCAGCCCTCTCATATTCGTCAGCCGTGGCGATCATCGGAAACATGACCTTCAGATTGCCGTGCACGGCGGCGCGCAGCAATGCCCGGATTTGCACCCGGAAGATGTCGAGCCTTGCCAGCGACAGCCTGATCCCGCGCAGGCCGAGAAATGGATTGGCCTCCTCGATGGTGAAGCCGGGCACCGGCTTGTCGCCGCCGGCATCGATAGTGCGGATGGTGACCGGCTTGTTGCCCGCCCATTCCAGCACCTTGCGATAGGCATGATATTGCGTCTCCTCGTCCGGCAGCGTCTTGCCGAACAGGAACTCGGTCCGCATCAGGCCGACGCCATCGCAGGCCGCGATATCGATGCAGTCGACGTCGGAAGGATAGGCGATGTTGACCTGGACGCGCACGGGGGTGCCGGCTTTGGTCACCGCCGGTTGCGTCAGAAAGGTCCGAGCCGTGTCTTGACGGGCCGCGAAGGAGGAGGACGACCGCCGAAAGACTTCGATCTCCCCCGGCGAGGGCGAGAATACGACGCCGCCATGCTCGGCGTCCAGAAGCGCCAACCCCGTGGGCTTGTCCGCCGTAGCACCAAGCCCCACCACCATCGGCACGCCACGCGAGCGCGCCAGCATGGCGACGTGGCTGGCCGTGCTGCCGGCCTTGAGCGCAATGCCGCCGCCTTTGCTCCAATCGGTCTCGATGAAACGTGTCGGCGCGATGTCGACGCCATAGAGAATGGCGCCGGACGGCGCGGTCTTCTCACCGTCCTCGCTCAGTGCCCGCAGCACCTGATCGCGGATGTCCCGCAAATCGGCGGCGCGGGCGCGAAAATAGTCCTGCTCGGATGCTTCGTATCCGGCGATCTCGGCGTCAAGCGCTTGGTTCCAGGCGGCGTCGGCCAACTGTCCTGCACCGATCGATGCGAAGGCTGGATCACTGAGCGAATGGTCCTCGAGCATGGCGACGTGGAATTCAAGAATGCCGGCGGCGTCGCCATCGGCGGTTTCGAGCATCGCGGCAAGCTGGCTCACTGCCTTGGCGATGGCAGCCTCCAACGCGGCCTTCTCCTCGGCCGCGTTCGCCTTGCCTCGATAGGCCGCTGGCGGCCTGTCGAGATCGAATAGCAGTCCTTCGGCGTAGCCGGCCGAGGCAGGAATACCGTCAATCCGCATGGCTCGCGTTCCTAGAGCAATTCCAGGAAACGTGCATAGCGGTTTTCCGTCCGGAATTGCGCAAAAAACAGAGCTTGCAGCACTGTTGCACCGGGTAGCCCGTTTCAAGCGGAGCGGGCATGGTCCGCATCCTCGTCGAAGTCGCGCTGCACCAGAGCGACCAGCGCTTCGACCGCTTTGCCTGCGCCGTCGCCCCTGGCGCGGATGTGCAGCATCGTTCCCTTCGGCGCCTTGGCTGCCATCACCTTGACGATGCTCTTGGCGTCGAACCAGGGACCGTTCGCCGCCACCGCCACTTCCACCTCGGCCGCGAACGACTTGGCGAGCTTGGTGAACTTAACCGAAGGACGTGCGTGCAGGCCAACGGCATGGGTGATGAGAACGGTGGCTTCGGCAGATGCGGACATCGTCAGTTCCCGTTCATCACGACGGCGACAATTCATGCGCCGTCGCCACGACTTCCTTGAGCGAGGCGCCGCCGGAGGCTTCCGTCGCGGCCATCACCGCGCCCTCGACGATCGGAGCGTTGCAGACAACGATTTTGTGCGCGCGCGGTTCGCCGATCATCTCGACTGCCATCTCGCTGTTGGTTTCGGCGCCGCCAAGATCGACCAGGATCGCGACGCCCGCATCCGACCAGGCCTTGTCGATCGCGCTTATGATCGCCTCGACGCTGGTGCCAAGCCCGCCATGACCATTTCCGCCGCACCAGGCAAGCGGCACTTCGTCGCCCACCATCTGGCGCACCATGTCGGCCGTGCCTTCGGCGACCAGCGGCGAATGCGATACGATGACGATGCCGACATTGCTCATCAAGAACCCTCGATCACTTCAGCGACTGCCCGCACCAGCAGCGCGGTCGAGCGCGCTCCGGCGTCCATATGCCCGATCGAGCGCTCTCCCAGGAAGGAAGCCCGCCCGCGCAGGGCCTTCATCGGCACGGTGGCGTTCGCCGCCTGGTCGGCGGCGTCGGCGATTTCCGTAGCCGTCTTGCCCTGCGCCAGCGCCTCATACACCGGTTGCAGCACATCGAGCATGGTTTTTTGTCCAGGCTGCGATTTGCCGCGCGCCGCGACTGCCTCGATCGCCTTGTTCAGCCCGGCGCTCAGCGCGGCGCGGTCGGGGGCGGCGGGCAGTTCCTTGCCGAGCGTCATGAACAGCGTGCCGAACAGCGGGCCGGAGGCGCCGCCCACCGTCATGACCAGCTTGGTGCCGATTGCTTTCAGCGCGTCGGGCAGGGGCTTGGCAGCCAATGCGTCCGCTTCGGCGCGCACCGCCTCGAAGCCGCGCTTCATGTTCAGCCCATGATCGCCGTCGCCGATCGCCTGGTCGAGCGCGGTCAATTCATCGGCATGCGCCGTGATGGTATTCGCCGCCGACGCGATCAATCTGGAGAAATCGGATGCGGCCATACCGGCTGTGCTCCTGGTTGCCCTTCTTGCGCGCTATGGGACGATTCCCGGAGAGGCAATTGGAACATAGCTATCCGCCTTAGGCCGTCGCGTGCAACTCCGCCAGGGCGGCGAAGACCTCGGCAACGGCGAAAGCGCCAGGGTCGACTACGCCATCGAGATGACCGCCAATATAGGCGGACCGGCCGGCTTTCGCTCTGTGCATCGCGGCGGTGGCCTCGGCTCCTCGCCGCGCTTGCTTTGCGGCCTCTTCCAAGCTGCCGGCGTCGAGCGCCTTCAGGGCAGGCTCCAGGGCGTCGATCATCGTGCGGTCGCCGACCCTGGCTCCGCCATAGAAAGACATCCGGCCGAGGCCGGCCAGCAACGCCTTGGGCAGAGTCGCGCCAAAACCCAGAGTCTGTGCGGCAGCGGTGAAAAAGATCGACAGCAGCACGCCGCTGGACCCGCCCATTGCCGAACTCAGAGTGTCGCCAACAGCAGCAAGAGTGGAGGCGCGATCGGCAAGCGGCAGCGTCGGGAGACGGCCAAGCACGCTGCGCGCGCCGGCCGCGACCGTTGACCCGGTGTCGCCGTCGCCGGTTCTGGCATCCAGTCCGTTCAACCTATCTTCCAACGAGGTCAACCGCTCGCAGATCACGGCTATGATCCGCTCGGCGCGTGCGTCGCGGCTGGCTGTCGGCGCGACGCCCGGGTCGGAAGTTTCGGCCAACGGCACGATGGTTGCCGGACCAACGGGTCTTGCCGGCAGCCAGGCATGCGGGCCGACCGGCGCAAGCAGCGCTGCCTCGCGAGCCGCATCCAGCCTGATCAGCGACAGGGAGAAGCCGTTCATGTTGAGCGCTGTCATCAGATGCCCGGGCCCGATCGTCAAGGTCACTGCCTGTGCCAGCGGCGAGGTCAGCACCGCATTGGCGATCAGCGACATTTCGAGCGGCGGCACCGATCCGAGATTGTTGATCAGCAAGGCATAACGGCTTGCAGTGTCGACTCGCGCGGCGAGACGCTCGGCCATGATGGCGACCAGCTTGCCGGCGCTCTGCAGCGCGATGCGTTCGACGCCCGGCTCACCATGGATGCCGAGGCCAAGCTCGCCGTCCTCGGCACCGAAGCGGTCTTCGTGGGCCTGACCGGGGATCGAGCAGGAGGAAAGCGAGATGCCGAGCGAAACGATGTCCTTTGCGGCCGCGCGCGCCGCAGCCGCCACCGACGCCAGATCATGGCCGGTTTCGGCAAGATGCCCGGCGATCTTATGCACGAACAGCGTGCCGGCGACACCGCGCGGTTGCGCGATGTCGGGCAGTGCGATGTCGTCGGCGACGATCACCATTTCGACGGAGAAACCCTCGACGCGCGCCTTCTCGGCGGCGAGACCGAAATTGAGGCGGTCGCCAGTGTAGTTCTTCACGATCAGCAGACACCCTGCCGCGCCGGTCGTCGCCCGGATCGCCTGCAGCACCGCCTCGACGCTGGGCGAAGCGAAGATCTCGCCCGAGACCGCGGCGGTCAGCATGCCGGCGCCGACAAAGCCCGCATGCGAGGGCTCGTGCCCGGCACCGCCGCCCGAAACGACGCTGACCTTCGTCTTGTCCCAGTCGGGGCGGAGCACGACCTTGACCTCCGGATATCCGTCGAGCCGCGCCAGAGTGCCCGAGCCTGCGGTGGCGAGAAAGCCGTCGAGCGCTTCGGTTACGATCGAGTCCTTGCGGTTGAAAAAGTGCTTCATGGATTTCGTCCAGTCCGTATCTGCGGTCGTCAATCGGTGTGCGGGATGGGAGTGCGGATCGGCTACATCAGTCTTTGCCCGTCAGACCCGAAATAAAGCGGCGAGCGATAGCGGATCGTCACCCTGTCACCCTTTGCCAGCGGCGTGTCGGGATCGGTGAGCGTCACCAGTTTCTTTGCTCCGATCATCACATGCAGATGGTTCTGATCGCCGAGATGCTCGATCCAGTCGACGATGCCGTCAGCATGGCCGTTCGCTGCCTTCTCGATCGACAGATGCTCGGTGCGGGCGCCCACCGTCGTTGTTCCGGAGGGCGCGCCGCCGTCCGGAAGCAGCCCGGCCGGCAACAGGTTGATCGCAGGCTGACCGAGGCGGGCCGCGACGTGAAGATTTGCCGGTTCAGAATAGATCGCTCGCGGCGTGCCGATCTGCACCAGAACGCCGTCGGAGAGGATGCCGATGCGGTCGGCCATGGTCATCGCCTCGATCTGGTCGTGCGTGACATAGAGCATGGTGGCGCCGAGCTCGGACTGGATGCGCTTCAGCTCGAGCCTGAGGTCAGCGCGCAGCTTGGCGTCCAGCGACGACAGCGGCTCGTCCATCAGGTAGATAGCAGGCTTGCGCACCAGCGCACGGCCGATGGCGACGCGCTGCATTTCGCCGCCGGACAGTTTTGTCGAGCGATTTTCGAGCTTGTGGTCGATGCGCACCAGCCGCGCGACTTCCTGGACGCGGCGACGGATCGCTTCCTCAGGGAAGCGCCGCGCCGGCGAGCGCAGCGGGAAGGCGAGGTTGTCGTACACCGACAGATGCGGGTAAAGCGAATATTGCTGGAAGACGAAAGCCGTGTCCCGCTCGGCCGGCGACAGCGCGGTCGCATCGCGACCGCCGATGCGGATCGCGCCGCTGTCCGGCCTGTCCAGCCCGGCGACCAGCCGCAACGTCGTCGTCTTGCCGGCGCCCGTGGGGCCGAGCAGCACCACGAACTCGCCGTCCTTGATCTGCAGATCGAGGTCGCGGATGGCGACAGTGTCACCGAAACTCTTGGTCACACCCTGCATATGGACGTCAGCCATGGCGTGCCTCCGCTGTCTTGTCATGTATGGCGGTCTTCACCGCGCGGCCGGAGCCTTTGTCGAACAGCGACAATCGTGCGCTGCTCAGCGCCAGCCCGACCGGTGAGCCAGGGCTTAGCCGGATTTCGGCCGGCACCCGCGCCTTGATAATGCCCTCCGCGGTCTCCACCGCGACGATCTGCGTGGTGCCGAGATACTCGGTGCCGTAGATCGCGCCGCGCAGCTTCGAAGCATCGTCGAACCGGATGTGCTCGGGACGGACCCCGAGCGCCATGTCGGTAGGTGCTACGTCTTCGCGCACCTCCGGTACCGCCACCTTGGCGCCCTGGACGACGATTTCCTTCGCGCCCTTGGCGAGCCCGCCGCCGAAGCCCAAGAAATTCATCGGCGGCGAGCCTATGAACTCGGCGACGAACATGGTCGCCGGACGATCGTAAATTTCGCGCGGCGTGCCGAATTGCTCGATGACGCCGTGGTTCATCACGGCGATCTTGTCGGCCATCGACATCGCTTCCATCTGGTCATGCGTGACATAGACCGTGGTGGCGCGGATGCGGGTGTGCAACTCGCGCAGCTCGTGCACCATCAGATCCCGGAACTCGGTGTCCAAGGTGCCGAGCGGCTCGTCCATCAGGAAGCATTTTGGACGCCGCACGATGGCGCGGCCGAGCGCCACGCGCTGGCGATCGCCGCCGGCAAGGCCGGAAACCGACTTGTCGAGCAGATGATCGATGCGCAGCAGCTTCGCCGTTTCCTCCACCCGCCGACGAATCTCTGCCGAGGCGATGCCTTGCGCCAGCAGGGGGAAGCCGACGTTCTTGCGCACGTTCATATGCGGATAGAGCGCGAAGAGCTGGAACACGAAGGCGATGTCGCGCTCGCGGGCGCGGCGCATGGTGACGTCCTCGCCGCCGAGCAGGATCTTGCCGCCGGTCGGCAGTTCGAGGCCGGCGATCATTCGAAGCGTCGTCGTCTTGCCGCAGCCCGAAGGCCCGAGCATGACGAAGAACTCGCCGTCCTCGACGACGAAGTTGGAATCCTGCACGGCGACAAAGGCGCCGAAGGCTTTCCTCAGGTTTTGAACACGGATCTCGGCCATGACTATTCCGGGAACTTCGAGACAACGATGAACATCACGGTGCCGGTGAGCATGGTGATGAAGGAGTAGCTGTAAAGCGACAGCGCGAAGGGCTGGAACAGCATCAGGAAACCGATGGCGATCAGCGCCGTGGCGATGTTTTCCATCAGGCCGCGCCTTGCCCAGACGGGCCAGCGCGATTTGCGTTTTACAGGCTGGATCGTGCTCATTTGCGCACCGCTCCGAAGGTGATGCCGCGCAAGAGCTGCTTGCGGAGCAGGATGGTGAAGACGAGGATCGGCACCAGGAAGATCGTCGTGCCGGCGGCCACGGCCGGCCAGTCCTGGCCGCCTTCGCCGATGATGGTCGGGATGAAGGGCGGCGCGGTTTGCGCCGTGCCGGAAGTCAGCAGCGCCGCGAACGCATATTCGTTCCAAGCAAAGATCAGGCAGAAGATGGCGGTTGCGGCAATGCCGGTCGTCGCCTGCGGCAGAACGGTGCGCCAGAAGGCCTGGAGCCGCGTGTAGCCGTCGATCATCGCCGCCTCCTCGTACTCGCGCGGTATCTCGTCGATGAAACCCTTGAGCAGCCAGACCGCGAGCGAGACGTTGACGGCGGTGTAGAGCAGGATCATGCCGAGCGCGGTGTCGGAGAGGCCGATCTCGCGGTACATCAGATAGATGGGAATGGCGACCGCGATCGGCGGCATGAAGCGGGTCGACAGGATGAAGAATAAAAGGTCGTCGGCGAGCGGGACCTTGAAACGCGAGAAACCATAGGCAGACAGCGTGCCGAGGAACACCGCGCAGAAGGTCGAGCCGAAGGCGATGATCAGCGAGTTGACGAAGCGCGGCAGGAAGTTGGAAGGGCCGGCGATCACCATGTTGCGCTTGCGCACCGTCTCGTCGCAGAGCCCCGTCGCCGGTCCGAGCGAGTTGATGTATTCCGGCGTCTGCCTGGTGCGGGTGGTGAACAGGTTGCAGTAGCCTTCGACGCTCGGCTGGAAGACGACCTTCGGCGGGTAGGCGATCGAATCCGGCGGCGTCTTGAAGCTGGTGGCGAAGATCCACAGCAGCGGCACGATCGAGATCAGCGCATAGGCGACGACGAGCGCGCCAGAGATTCGCTTTGCGTTCGACGACGGCGCGACGACGGAATGGGCAGTGGTCAGACTCATCTCTGCTTCACCTTGTTGAGCGCCTTGACGTAGATGTTGGCGAGACCGAACACCGCGACGAACAGGATGATGGCGAAGGCCGAGGAATAGCCGGTGCGCCAGCTCTCGAAGGCCTGCCGTTTCAGCGTGATCGAGGCGACCTCGGTGGTCGAGCCGGGGCCGCCGCCGGTCAACAGGTTGACCATGTCGAACATCTTGAAGTTCTCGATGCCGCGGAACAGCACCGCCAGCATGATGAAGGGCAGCGCCATCGGCAGCGTGATCGACCAGAACTGGCGCCAGTTGGAGGCGCGGTCGACCTCTGCCGCCTCGTAGATGTATTCGGGGATCGAGCGCAGGCCGGCCAGGCAGATCAGCATCACGTAGGGCGTCCACATCCAGGTGTCGACGATGACGATCGCCCAGGGCGCCAACTCGACGTTGGAGAGCATCTGCACATTCGTCGGCGCGATGCCGGTGAAGAACGACACCACATAAGCGAAGAGTCCGATCTGCGGCTCGTAGAGGAAGCGCCAGAAATTGCCGACCACTGCCGGCGACAGCATCATCGGCACCAGGATGATCGTCGTCCAGAAGGCGTGACCGCGGAACTTGCGGTCGATGAGCCAGGCCAGCGTGAAGCCGATCACCGTCTGCAAGAGGATGGTCCAGAAGACGAAGTGCGCCGTCGTCTGCATGGCGATCCAGATGTCCTGGTCGCCGAGGATGCGCCGGTAGTTGGCGAGTCCCAGATTCTTCACCACCTCACCGGGGCGATTGGCGCGGTAGTTGGTGAAGGACAGATAGATCGCCCAGAACAGCGGAAAGATGTTGATGGCGAGCAGCAGCAGGATCGTCGGCGAGATGAACAGCCAGGCGAGTCCCTTGTCGCTGATGCCACGGACCTTGCGGGCCAGCGGTTCCGGTGTCGACCGGGCAACGCTGTCCGCAGTCCGATTGAGCATGGTGAGTCCTGCTTCGGTCACGGGTCGGTCTCGATGATGGAATTTGTCTGAACTCGTCCCGTGCCAGGGCGGCACGGGACGCTGCGGTCTGGCTCGGGAGGAGCCTTACATCTTGCCCCGACTACATCTTGCCGTCGTCCTGGAAGACCTGCGTCCAGTCCTTGACCAGTCCGTCGAGCGCGTCCTTGGCTGAGCCCTGGCCGGCGACGACATAGTCATGGAAGCGCTTCTGCGAGGCCTGCAGCAATGGCGCGTAGCTGGGTTCGGCCCAGAAGTCCTTCACGACCGCCATCGAGTCGAGAAAGGCCTGTGCATAGGGCTGGCTGGACGGAAACTTCGTGTCCTTGACGACGGCGTTCAGGCAAGAATAGCCGCCGAGCGACCACCATTTCGCCTGCACATCCTTGTTGGCGAACCACTTGATGTATTTCAGCGCCGCTTCCTGCTTGTCGGAGTAGGAGACCACCGAAATGCCCTGGCCGCCGAGCTGGGCGAACTGGTCGCCGTCAGGACCCTTCGGGTTGACGAAGTAGCCGATCTTGTCGCCGCCGACATTCTCGTCCTTCTGCAGGCCGGGCCAGGTGAATGCGAAGTTCATGTGCATCGCAACCTGTCCGGATTTGAAGGCATCGACGCCTTCGCCCATATAGCTGTTGGAGGCGCCGGGCGGCGTGCAGCAGTCATAGAGAGCCTTGTAGAATTCCAGCCCCTTCACCGATTTCTCGGAGTTGACGAAGCCTTCCATCTCGTAGGCCTTCTTCGGATTCTCGTACTGGAAGCCATAGCTGTAGAGCACGTCCATGGCACCCATGGTGATGCCTTCCGAGCCGCGCTCGGTGTAGATCGACGCGCCATAGACGGTCTTGCCGTCGATCTGCCGCTTCTGGAAGAACTCGGCGATCTGCTTCAACTGGTCGAAGGTGGTCGGCGGCGCGAGGTCCCAACCGTATTTTTCCTTGAATTCCTTCTGCAACTCGGGCCGTGAGAACCAATCCTTGCGATAGGTCCAGCCGACGACGTCGCCCATGGCCGGCAGCGCCCAGTAGTTCGGCGTGTTCTTCGGCCATTCGGAATAGCCGACGACCGTCGCCGGCACGAAGTCGTCCATGCTGATCTTCTCCTTGTCGAAGAATTCGTTCAGCTTGACGTAATGGCCGTTCTCTGCGGCGCCGCCGATCCATTGGCTGTCGCCGATGATGAGGTCGCAGAGCTTGCCGTGTGAGTTCAGCTCGTTGAGGAAACGGTCGGCATAGTTCGTCCACGGGACGAACTCGAATTTCATGCCGATGCCGGTTTCCTTTGTGAAGTCCTTGGACAGTTCCACAAGGGCGTTGGCGGGGTCCCAGGCGGCCCAGCACAGTGTGAGATCCTCCGCATGCGCGGCGCTCGAGACGGCTGTCGACGCAGTAACGGCCGAGGCCAGTCCCAACGCCAGTTTCAATGTCGATTTCATGCCTTACCTCCCATTTGCGAAACGCGTCCGGATGACGGTCTCAAAAAGCCCCTCGACCCTCGCTCCTCCGAGGGCCTGACGTGGCGTGCGGTGCCTCGCCGATGTTTAGTGATTTGTTTAGTAATGGCACTTTCACTAAACAACGCAAGCAAATTCGTTGCTGCACTGCAGCATTGCAAGATCGGTGTTTGAAATCGTTGAGAAATGGCTGCCTAGCGATCCGGCAGCCGCGGAACCATGTCCGGTTCGTGGCGATCGAAGCCGGTGGGATCGCTCCCCCCGGGCAGCAAGCGGGGGTTATTCAATGGAGTAATGAGGCCGCCCTGACAATGAAATTGGACGGGCTTATCCGTTTCGAGAACGGTGACGCGCCAGGAACGCAGACGGAGATTCGAAAATGGTCGCCCCACGGAAAACACTTGATCGTTTGTTCACGGACTCCGAAGGCTTCGCCCATCCTGCCGGCGGCGATGCCGTCAATCCTACCCGTCGCGGTTTCTTGGCGGTTGGCTGTCTGTGCCTGGCCTGCAGCTTTGCCGGGCCCGTGTTCGCGGATGCGCCCATGGCGAAAAGCCGGGCGCCGAAGTTTTACCGCCTGATGGTCGGCGACTTCGAGGTGACGGCGCTGTCCGATGGCACCAATATGCTGCCCGCGACGAAGTTGCTGCAGGGCGACCCGGCAAGGATCGAAGACGCTTTGAAGCGCGACTATCTCGGCGATGTCGTCGAGACCTCGCACAATTCCTTCCTTGTGAACACCGGAGCCAAGCTGGTCCTGATCGACGCCGGCGCGGGGTCGCTGCTGGGGCCGACCACAGGTCAGCTGTTGAGCAATCTGCGTGCATCGGGGTATCGCCCGGAGCAGGTAGACGAGCTCTACCTCACGCATCTGCATACGGATCACGTCGGTGGTCTTATGGCCGGCGGCGATAGAGTGTTTCCCAATGCAATCGTGCGCGCCGACAAGCGAGACACCGACTACTGGCTTAGCGAGGCCAATATGCGCGCTGCTCCGGCTGAGGCGAAGCGGTTCTTTGAAGCCGCGGCCGCATCGATCACGCCTTACATGCGAGCCGGCAAGCTCGCCGTCTTCGAAGGCGACACCGACCTCGTCCCCGGCGTACGCGCGCAAGCGGCCTACGGGCACACGCCGGGGCACACCATGTACGTGGTCGAGAGCAAGGGCGAGAAGGTTGTGCTATGGGGCGACGTCGTGCATGTCGCCGCAGTGCAGTTCAAAGATCCTTCCGTAACCATCGGCTATGATGGGAACGCTTCGGAGGCGGCCAACGTGCACAGGCTGGCATTCGCCGATGCGGCAAAGAACGGCTATATTGTGGGTGGCGCGCACATATCGTTTCCCGGATTGGGCCGCGTGCGCCGCGACGCCGAGAATGTCTACACCTATGTGCCCTTGAGCCATGACTAGGCGTTTGCGCAAGTAAGCCGTTCCGCTTCGCAAGGCACACTATGCCAAGCCGGCGGAAGCTGCGTCTCCACTCGGCTGCTCATCCAAAGGTGATCCGCACACGTCTGCCACCAGTGCCCGAAACCATTGGTGGGCGGGATTGGTATGCAGTCGTTCGTGCCAGATCAGCTTGTAGAGCAGTTTCTCCGTCTCGAACGGCAGGTCGCACACGACGAGCCCACTTTCACCTGCGATGGTGCGCCATGGTCCCAAGTAGAAGCCAAGCGGCACGCATGTGAGAAGGTCGCTGCCAGAGACAATTCTCAGCGCGTCGGCAAAGTGATTGACCACGACGGCGATCGTCCGCGTCCGCCCGGTCAGGCTGAGCCAGCCATCCACCAACCCCAGTCCCAGACCGGATGGGGTCACCAAGACATGCGACGCGGCGGTGAACTGGTCCAGGGTCAGGCCTTGGGCCAGTTCGTGCCCGCTGCGCATGACGCAGACATAGCGGTCGGTCCGCAGACTTTGCACGTGCACTTCCCGCGGCAGCGAGGCAAACATGCCGACCGCACAGTCGAGCGTGCCGCGATCGATTGCGTCCAGCGAGGCCTCATGGGTATGGACGGCAAAAGAGACGCGGGCGCGTGGGGATGCAGCCTCTAACTTCAGCGCGATCGCGCTGACCGCTTCCATCGCAAGGCTGTCGGTAATCGCGATCCGGAAACTGGTCGAGCCCGATGCGGGATCAAAGTCGTCAGGTGCGAAGGAGGCGCGGATGGCCGTCAGCGAGCGGTGAAGTTCGGGCCACATCGCGAGCATGCGTGAAGTGGGTTCGACCCCGGTCGCCGTCTTGAGAAAGAGCTGGTCTTTCGTCAGCTTGCGAGCGCGCCGCAAGGCGTTGCTGACCGCGGGCTGACTCATCGCCAGGCTGGAGGCCGCGCGCGTCACATTTCGTTCCAGCATGATGGCTTCGAGGACTGCGATCAGGTTCAGATCGAGGCGCACGTTATTCACCTGGGAAATGATGCTCGTGTCTGAATCTAAATTGGACGCACTGAACCGGGCAGGCAATCCTGTTTCGAACGAGCAGCCGAACACATGCGAGTGAATACGCGCATCTCGCAGCCGGTGGTAAAAGCTCCGTACAAAAACAGAGGATACGCCATGAATGATCCCGCCTACGCGGACGTGCTGCCGAAGCTCACCGGCAAGATCAGTCCTGAGCGCATCCGACTGATGCGAGCGCCGCGGCCGCCCAAAGAGTTGATCGACGGCTTCCAGCGGATCGGCGACGCCACGAGCGTTATTTCCGATATTATGGATGAGCTGGGCATCACTGGCGCCATCAGCGCATCAATTCTGAAGCCGACCTTGCCTTCGACGTCCATCGTCGGTCCGGCGCTAACGGTGCGCAACATCCTGCAGCGCGAGCATGTCTACGAGACGGCGAGAAATCAGGTCAATCGAATGGCGGAATTCGAGGCTCACAACCTGGCGCTGCCGGGCGACGTGATCGTCATAGACGGCGTCGCCGGCATTTCGAACATGGGCGGAATTTCGGCCCAGACGGGAAGCAGGCAAGGGGAAGCTGGAGCAATCGTCTCTGGAGGAATCCGCGACCTCGGGCATTCGCGGCGTGTCGGATATCCGATTTGGGCCACCGAGATCACGCCTGTCACCGGCAAATGGCGGATCGAGACCGTGGAGATCAATGGCGACGTCGAGATAGCCGGCATAAGGGTGAGCCCGGGCGACATCGTGGTCGCCGATGAAACCGGCGTCTGCTTCATCCCGATCGCCCGAGCCGCCGAGGTTCTCGCGAAAGCTTTGAAAAAGTCGGCGTTCGAAGAGGCGAAGTGCGAGGCGATCGATGCCGGCGTCGCAGTAGCGGACCTGCCCAGCAATGCGTAGCGCGGCAAAACTTTCATCGCGAAAACTGCGCGTCGCCATCATCAACGATTACCAGGACGTGGTCCGCACACTGGATTGCTTCGCCAAGCTGGAGGGCCATGAGATCAGCATCTGGACCGATATCGTCGATGACGCCGAGGTATTGGCCCGTCGGCTTTACGATGCCGATGTGCTGGTGCTGATGCGCGAGCGGACCCGGGTCGATGAAGTCCTGCTCAGTCGTCTGCCCAACCTGAAGCTCATCAGCCAGAACGGCCACATTCCCCACATCGATCTGGAGGCCTGCGACAGACATGGCGTCATCGTTTCGTCCGCCGTCACATCGCGTCCGTCCTATTCCACGGTTGAGCTGACCTGGGGATTGATCATTGCAGCGATGCGCAACATCCCATTCGAGTCCGCGGCACTGCGCCAAGGCCATTGGCAGACGACCATCGGGTTGGGCCTGAGGGGCCGTGTTCTCGGCATCTACGGTTTCGGCCGATTGGGCGCGATGGTCGCTCAGATCGGCAAGGCCTTCGGCATGGAGGTGCTGGTTTGGGGCCGCCAAGGCTCGCTAGCTCGCGCGCAGTCCGAGGGCTTTGAGACCGCTTCGGACAGGGATGCGCTGTTCAGGCTGTCGGACGTTCTCAGTTTGCATCTGCGGCTGAATGCCGAGACCGCCGGTGTGATCGGACCTGATGATCTGGCCCTGATGAAGCCGACCGCCTTGCTGGTCAACACCAGCCGCGCCGAATTGATTCAGCCGGGAGCGCTGGTGACGGCGCTAAAGAGTGGCCGCCCCGGAAAGGCTGCCATCGACGTATTCGAATGCGAGCCTCTCACAGATGCGAACGATGCCCTGCTCGGGCTTCCCAACGCGCTGTGCACACCGCATCTCGGCTATGTTGAACGGGACAACTACGAGTTCGCTTACGGCAACGCGTTCGACCAGATCATCGCATTCACCAAGGGCAGCCCGATCAACGTCCATAGCGCCCATGGCCCTAAGACAGGATCACTGACATGAACCTCGAACTCGACGACAAGGTCGTCCTGATAACTGGCGGCAGCAAGGGAATAGGGCTGGCTTGCGCGCGGGCTTTCGCGAGAGAAGGTGCCCGCGTGGTGATCGTATCGCGCAGCCAGCAGAACCTGGACGCCGCAAAGGCAAAGCTCGCCGCCGATGGCCTGCCGGCTGCGAGCTTCGCCGCCGACCTCTCGGACGGACTTTCCGCAAAGCAAATGGTCGCCATGGTCGAGGAACGGGTGGGTCCGATTGCATCATTGGTCAATTCGGCCGGAGGCGCCAGGAGAGTTCCTCCGGACGAGTTGACGCCGGACAAATGGCGCATTGCGATGGATGCCAAATTCTTCACCTACATGAACGTGATGGACTATGTCCTGCCGCTGATGGTCAAAAGGCGCGCCGGCACAATCGTCAACATCGTCGGCACGGGCGGCAAAATCGCCTCGCCCATGCATCTGCCGGGCGGAGCCGCCAACGCGGCGCTGATGCTCGCTTCCGCGGGGCTTGCGGCTGCATGGGGACCCGCGGGCGTGAGGGTCAACGTGCTCAATCCCGCCGCCACCATGACCGAACGTCTGCAATTGTCGCTCGAGGTGGAATCCAAGATGACCGGCAAGACGCCGGAAGAGCTGCTGCGGCTGAACGAGCAGCGGATCCCGCTGCGGCGCTACGCCAGGCCCGAGGAAGTGGCCGACGCCGTGCTTTTTCTCGCCAGCGCAAGGTCCTCATACGTGACGGGCGCTTCGCTGACCATGGACGGAGGTCTCACACCATTGGTCGTTTAGCAGGCTGCCGCGACGACACTACGGGAGGAAGAAATGTTCACTTGGTACAAGCAGTTGACGAACCGCGAGCGGGACACCTTCTGGGGCTGCTTCGCCGGCTGGGCAGTCGATGCGATGGATGCACAGCTCTTCAGCTTCGCGCTGCCGGTTCTCATTGCGGCCTGGGGAATGTCGACGGCACAGGCGGGCTATCTGGCGACGGCAACGCTGCTTTCCGCGGCGATCGGAGGATGGGCCTGCGGGTACCTGGCTGACCGCTTTGGCCGGGCCCGCATCATGCAGGTCACGATCCTGTGGTTCTGCAGTTTCACCTTCCTCGCCGGTTTTGCGCAGGATTTTCAGCAGCTGATGTTCCTGCGTATCATGCAAGGGCTGGGCTTCGGCGGCGAGTGGGCCGCCGGCGCGGTTCTCATGGGCGAGATCATCCGCGCCGAGCATCGCGGCAAGGCCGTCGGCACCGTCCAGAGCGGATTCGGCGTCGGATGGAGCGCGGCCGCTATACTGGCAGGATTGGTCCTGGCGTATTTGCCCCAGGACTATGGCTGGCGTGTTCTGTTGATGATCGGCGTCCTTCCTGGCCTTCTCGTTCTCTACCTGCGCCGCAAGATCGAGGAGCCGGAGATCTTCATCAAAACGCGCGAGTCCGTCGAGAAAGCCGGAAATCGTCCGGGATTGGGCGCGATCTTCCAGCCGGAAACACTGCCGATAACGGTGCTGTCGTCGCTGCTTGCATTCGGCGTGATTGGTGTTGGTGGTGCGATCGTCAACTGGCTGCCGACCTTCATGAAGACGGTGCGGGAGCTGTCGCCTGGCGCTTCGGGATATTACGTTTTCGTGGTGACGGGCGGCTCGTTCTTCGGATTTTTGGCGAGCGCATATCTGGCCGATCGCCTGGGCCGGCGGCGGACGTTCCAGCTGTTTCTGTTGTGCTCGTGGTCAATCACCATCGCCTACATGTTCCTGCCCCTCTCGGGCTGGCCGCTGATTGTCCTGGGCGCGCCGTTCGGCTTTTTCACGATCGGAAACTATGCGGCGCTAGGACCATTCTTCACCGAGCTTTTCCCTTCCGCCATTCGCGCAAGCGGCCAGAGCTTCGCCTATAATTTCGGCAAAGCGGCCGGCGCGGCGGCTGTATCGGCGATCGGGATATTGGCGCAGCATATCAGCCTGGCAGAGGCCATCGGCCTGGTTGCGCTGCTGGGCTACAGCATTGCGTTTGCTGCGACGCTCATGCTGCCAGAGACGCGCGGAATTCAACTGACGTCCGGCTATGAGCCTTCCACGTCACGTCCCGACATTGGGGCCACTTCGCGGCTGGGTCAGGACGCGGCCCTGCGCGCGAGACGGTAGCCCGCCCGAGTGCGCCCCAGGCCCTCTTCACGTTGCACGGCACCGCCGGTCGCCGACCATTTCCTGGAAATAAGTCCGCAAGGGATCAGCAGACGCGATGCGCAAAAGCATTTCGGTGGAAGGATTGAACCACAGACATCCAATCCCCAATGCCTGCCGGATCGGCAGCATGGTCTTTTCGGGAGCAATTCACGCTGCCAGCCCGACGACGCGCGCGGTGCCGGATGAGCTAGCGGGTCAAGCAGCCAATGTGTTCGCCAATATGCGGGCCATCATCGAAGCCGCAGGCGGCAGCGTGGAGGACATCATCAAGGTGGATGTCTATCTCCGCGACAGCACCGACAGAACTGCCGTGAATGAGGAATGGCTGCGGATGTTCCCCGATCCGGACTCGCGGCCGGCTCGCCATGTTCGACCGCTAACGGCAGACGGCCCGTCACTCGTTCAATGCGAGTTCGTTGCGGTTGTCTCTTGATTTCGGCGCAAGGTACTCGCGCCAGATTTCTTGCCGCCGGGCGGGACCTCACGCCCATCGCCGTCTTTTGGCCGCGTCGACGTTAAACCGGATTCCTCAGCAAGGCGACCGCGGCGCCGAGAGTCGCCGGCGTGCAGCTCAGGATCGTTCTGCTGGTTCGGGCAATGGATTGCTGGCCTGTTTCACGAAACAAACCGGGCAGGCTGGAAGGTGGCGAGCATTGGATGAGGTTCGCCGGTCAGGATCTCCTGGCCGAGCAGTTCTCCCACGATAAGGCCGAGTGTCGCCCCGCTGTGGCTGAACGCGACATGGTAGCCTGGGATAGAGTCCAACTGGCCGAGCACAGGCTCGCCGTCTGCAGGGATGGGTTTCGGTCCGACCCCATACCCATCGAGTCCGAGTTCAGGATTGCCTTCAAGGACGTGGCTGGCCGCATGCAACAGGCCTTTCACCGTCTCTTCCCGGACGCCGTAGGTCCCATCCGGGTTGATTTCGACCTCCTCTTCCGACCATGCCGAGTCCAGCACCAGGGCGCCGTCGAGGGTGGGTCGAACGGCGACGCGGGGTGTGTTCAAGACCGCCTTCAGAGGTGAGTTGAGGGGTTTGGTCCTCACCAGCAGCGAGATCGGCGTTGCGTCCGGGATCCGGACGCCGGACTCGGCGACAAGGGCCGGCACCGCGGCGCCCGTCGCGACCAGAACCGAGTCCGCTTCGATGGGGTCGCCGAGCGCACTTCTTACGCCGCGCGCGCGACCGTTGGCGACGTTCACCGATGCCTGGCCGGCGTTCTCCAGGAGCGTTCCTCCACGGGCCTTGAACTCACCGAGCAGCAGCCCGATGAGCGAGGGGAGATCCACCCATCCTTCTGCTGGATTGAAAATCGCTCCCTGCGGTGTAACGGCCGATGTGTCGATGCCCGGCGTCACAGCCGCGATCTCCTCCGGGCGCAGCAATCTCGCATCGTAGCCGATCGCCTTCTCGTGCTTGAAGACGGCTGCGATTTCGTTGCGTTCGTCGTCTGCATCCCACGTCAGTCCGCCATCGAACCGCAGCCAGTTGGCATCAGGCTGCTGCTGAGCCAGCGTGCGGTACCGGTCCAACCCGGCCATGCGCAGGGCATGGTACGCGGCCGAGCGTATGCGGGCCGAGTTCAGCCACGACAGGGAGCGTCCGGAAGCACCGCTGGCGACGGTACTTTCGGTGATGAGTGTGACCTGCGCACCAGCGCGCGCAAGATGCAGCGCGGTTGACACCCCGAAGATGCCGGCGCCCACCACGGCGACACGGTGCGATTGGACTGATGAGTTCATGGCTCTCTCTTTGTTTTGCGAGGCGTTAGACCGGCCAAGAAGGCTAGAGTGCAACGGACGTCAGGCGGTTCGAGGAGGGGACCTCCGATTGCTTGGCAATCTTCAATAGTTGACGAGCTTCTTCATGTAGCGGCGCCCCTCCAGCATTGGGTGCCGGCGCAGGTCGGCCAGCCTGTAGGCGAAGCGCCACAACGCGTCGAACAGCACCAGCGGCACCAGGTAAGGCTTGAAGCGCGCGTCCATGCCGGACAAATCGAGCTCGGCCGCGTCCATCAGCAGGATCCTGTCGGGATTGCCGTATTTCAGCAGGAAGTCGCGCGCGCGCTCGGCAAGCGGGCGCGTCTCGTCGAGGCCGAGCATGACGACGAAATTGGCGTCCCTGTCGACCACCTCGAATGGTCCGTGGAAGAACTCGTTGGCATGGATCGCCTGAGAGTCGTACCACTGCATCTCCATCAGCACGCAGATCGAAAAGGAATAGGCTGCGCCGTAGGCCGCGCCGCTCGCCACGGTATATATCGCCTGCTGATCGGCAAACCGCGGGGCGAAATCCTCGAAAAGTCCGGCGTAGCGGCGGTGCGCACGTTCAATTGCCGGCTGGAGTTGTGCCAGGCTGTCAAGCAGCGGCGGCAACAGGGCCGATCCGTCGGTCTGGTCGAGCAAGCCGGCGAGCAGCATGTAGAGCACGCCGTAGTTGCTGCAGGCGGAATCGATCGGCGCTCCCGTTGTGTAGGACGCCTGGTAGCCGACGACGTGGTCGACCGCTTCCGCCAATGGCGACTTCGGATCGAGCGTCATGCCGATGGTGACGGCGCCGCGCGCGCTGGCGTGTCGAGCCGCGCGTACGGTTTCCTTCGTGGTGCCGGTCTGCGAACACAAGATGACGACAGCGGCAGGTCCGAGCCTTCGCGGGTCGCGGCCGATGAACTCCTCGGCATTGTAGGCGTCCGAAGCCAGCGAAGCCGCATGCCTGTCCAGGAAATATTTGCCGGCCATCATGACTGAGAGCGATCCGCCACAGCCGACCAGAAAGACATGCGAGACGCGCCTGGCGTGCAGCGATGCCAGGGCCTGACCGACGTCCGGGTTGAGTCTCACTTCCGCTTGCTCCTCGTATGGCTTATCGATCGCACCCCATTTGACATCGCGTCGAGCAGTGTGCGAACGTTCTCACAAATCCAATAGTCCGAAAGTGACAAGATGGTCAAGATCGCCGCCATGGGCGACAATGTGGTCGACTGCTATGTCTCGCGCTCGCAGATGTATCCGGGCGGCAACTGCCTCAATGTGGCCGTCCATGTCCGCCGCTTCGGCGGACACTCGGCCTATATCGGCGCCATCGGCAAGGATCCGGCCGGCGATCTCATCCACGCGGCGTTGAGTGCGGAACAGGTCGACATCAGCCATTTGCGGCGGCTCGACGGACCGACCGCCTATTGCCTGATCGGCCATCGCGGGAACGACCGGGTGTTTCTCAGCTTCGATCTCGGCGTCTCCATGTTTGCGCCTTCATCAGGGGACCAGATGTTCCTTCGCGACTTTTCGGCCGTCCATGTCGGTCAGTCGAGCGGGCTCGATGCCTATGTCCAGAAGGCCGCTGCAATGACGCGCCTTTCCTATGACTTCTCGACCCGCAGAGATCACGAACACTTTGGAAAGATTGGGCCGCACTGTTTCCTCGCCTCGGTCTCCGCGGGTGATCTTTCGCAAGCTCAGGCCGCCGCCATCACAACGGATCTGCTCGCGGTTGGGGCGAAATGGGTGCTCCTCACGCGCGGCACGCAGGGGGCCACGCTGGCCGGCAGCGAAGGCCGATTCTCGGTGCCGGCAATGCCAACCGATGCAGTCGACACACTCGGTGCCGGCGACACCTTCATTGCGCGCACGCTGTTTGGCCTGTTGAAAGAGGAGCATCCGCAGGATGTCCTCGCCCAGGCGGCGATCGCAGCCGCCGCCACCTGCGGCCACTATGGCGCATTCGGCTATGCCGCAAAGCTCAACATCGGCTGCAGAGATGTCGGTGCTCACTCGGGGCCGGAGTCGACCAAGCGGTGAGCCGCGATATTGCAATGTCCAGTGACGTGTTGACGAAGCCACGCTTCGCTGATATCAAAATGAGAACGTTCTCATATCGATGGGGCTGATGGAGCGCCTTTTCGATCGGATGTGCGTTGGTTTGGCCGGGAGAATCCACGTTTGAGGGACGAGGGATCGCGGCGTCAAATCTCATGTGTGACCATTTTCCGCGGAGGAGTTGAATGCAGAAAATCTTGAACAGACGTGCGGTGGCGGGCTGCGGCCTTGCGCTGGCAGTCGCGGCGCTTACGGCGTTCGGGGCTGTGACCGGTTCGCCGCAGGCCCAGGCGGCCGACAATCCCTACAACCTCATCGATCCGAACGTCATCAGCGTCGGCACCATGGGCGACGCCAAGCCTTACGTCTTCACCGAGGCCGACGGGACTTTCAGCGGCTTCGACGCGGAACTTTTCCGCGACGTCGCGCACCGTCTCGGCTTCAAGGAGGACCAGGTCGTCTTCACCGGCATGGATTTCGCAGCCCTACTGCCTTCGGTAGCCAACGGCCGTTTCGATGTCGGCGTCGCCGCGATCGGAACCACGGACGAGCGCAAGAAGACGGTGGATTTCAGCGACGGCTATCTGGCCGGCTACCTCTCCATCATCTCCGCCGACCCCGCCCTCAGCAGCAACGAGAGCACCGCCGGAAAGCGCATCGGCGTCATCCAGGGGACGTTGCAGGAGATCTATGCGGAGAAGAATCTGAAGGGTGACATCGTCAAGTTTCCCGACAACAACTCCGCGGTCGCCGCGCTCAACAACGGCACGATCGATGGTCACTTCACCGATTATGAATCGGCAAAGCAGTATGTCGAGCGCTACCCCAGCCTGAAGATCACCATGAACGTGCCTTCTTTCGATGCGCCGGCCGGATTCGTCGTGAAGAAGGGCAACGATGCCTTCCGCGAAGCGTTGAACAAGGCGCTTCATGAAGCCATGCAGGACGGCACCTGGAAGCGGCTGCACGAGAAGTGGTTCCCGGGCACACCGATGCCGGATGAGTACCTTCCGAAGTCCTGAGGTTCTGGCCTGTTACGAGCCACACCGGCGCAAAGGATTGACACCGGGCCGGGCCTGCCACAGCGGCCCGGCTCTTTCCGCATATGGAGTTTGAATGGGCTGGTTCGAGCATTTTAGCCGCAGCTTCCTTGACTGGGAGGCGATGGCCGCCGTCCTGCCGACGATGGTCGCAGTCGGCCTCAAGAACACGCTCATCCTTGCCGCGGCCTCGACGCTGCTCGGCATCGTGATCGGCATCGTCCTGGCCGTGATGGGAATTTCCGACAACCGGGCCCTCAAGCTCGTCGCCCGCATCTACACCGATATATTCCGCGGCCTGCCGGCGATCGTCACCATCCTCATCATCGGCCAGGGCTTCGCGCGAATGGGCCGTGATCTCTTCGGGCCTTCGCCCTATCCCCTCGGCATTCTGGCGCTCAGCTTGATCGCCGGCGCCTATATCGGCGAGATTTTCCGCGCCGGGATCCAGAGCGTGGAGCGCGGCCAGCTCGATGCCACGCGCACGCTCGGGATGACCTATGGCCAGGGCATGCGGCTGGTGGTGATTCCGCAGGGCATCCGGCGCGTCCTGCCGGCGCTGGTCAACCAGTTCATCGGCAATGTGAAGGATTCGAGCCTTGTCTACTTCCTCGGCCTGCTGGCGTCGGAGCGCGAGCTGTTCCGGGTCGGCCAGGACCAGGCGGTGGTCACCGGCAATCTCTCGCCGCTGCTGCTTGCCGGCATCTTCTATCTCGTCATCACCGTGCCGCTCACGCACCTCGTCAACTACATCGATGCAAGGATGCGGACAGGGCGGCGCCTCACCGAGGTGCACAGCGGCCTTAAGGAGGTCGCGGAGCTCGCGGATGCCGAGGTCTCGGGCGAGGCTGGCGCGCCGGCCGGACCGGGCAGCGAGAAAGCCGCGAGTTTTAGGGGAGGGGGCATCGATGTGAGAAACATCGACATGGCATATGGCGCCGTCCAGGTGCTGCACGATGTCAGCCTGACCGTGCAGCCGGGCACGGTGACCTGCCTGATCGGGCCGTCCGGGTCGGGCAAGTCGACCTTGTTGCGCTGCCTGAACCGGCTGGTGGAATGCCGGTCCGGCGACATCCTGCTCGATGGCGAAAGCATCTACCGTCAGACGCCCGACCAGCTCAGGCGCCGCGTCGGCATGGTCTTCCAGCAATTCAACCTGTTTCCGGATCGGACTGCGCTCGCCAACGTGACGCTCGCCCTGCGCAAAGTGAAAGGACTGGCCAAGGACAAGGCGGAGCGCATCGCAGAGATGCGGCTGCGCGATGTGGGCCTGCTGGAGCGCAAGCACCATCGGCCGGCGAATCTCTCCGGAGGCCAGCAGCAGCGTGTCGCCATCGCCAGGGCCCTGGCGCTCGATCCCGAGGTGATGCTCTTCGACGAAGTCACCAGCGCGCTCGACCCCGAGCTCGTCAAGGGCGTGCTCAACCTGATGGCCGATCTCGGGCGGCGCGGCATGACGATGGTGGTCGTCACGCACGAGATGAACTTCGCCCGCAAGGTCGCGGACCAGGTCGTGTTCATGGATGAAGGACGCATCGTGGAAGCCGGGCGCCCCTCGGATCTGTTCGACAACCCGCAAAGCCCGCGGCTGCGCCGGTTCCTTTCCGAGGTGCTCTGAGCGTCCGGCGGGCAGGCCCGGCCCGGCCGTCTGAGCCGCTTGCCACCTGGGAGGCGAAGCTTGTACCAGCGGGCAGGATCCGAGGGCGCATGTTCGTTGCGACTCGGCGGGTAAGAGGGCGGAACGGTGGCTGACAGATCATCGAGCAAGGTCACCATCATCGAGGTGGCACGAAAGGCAGGCGTGAGCCCGGCCACGGCGGGCAGGGTGCTTGGCTCCTATGGATACGCCAGCGATGCCATCCAGCAGAAGGTGCGCGAAGCAGCCGAGGCGCTCGGCTATCGTCCGAACCGCCTGGCGCGTGGCCTGATCACCGGCAAGACGCAAACCATCGGCGTCGTCGCCGGCGACATGGAAAGCCCGTTCTACGCCAGCGTGCTGCGAGGCATCAGCGACGTCGCGCGCAAGCGCGGCTTCGGAGTGATCATCACCAACAGCGACGAGAATGAGCAGCTCGAGCAGGAGGCTGTCCAGTTGCTGCTGGAGAAGCAGGTGGACGGGCTTTTGGTGTCCTCGGCTGCGCTGGACGGTGCCGGCCATTTGCGCACCGCGCTCTCCTCGAGCTGTCCGATCGTGCAGTTCGACCGCATCGTGCGGGGCCTCGACACCGATGCGGTCGTTCTCGACAATGTGGCGGCGGCGCGCGATTGCGTGACGCGGCTGTTCGAAGCGGGCCACCGCCGGATCGGCATCATCGCCGAGCTGTGGTCGACGCCCTCGGTCGATTTCGAGATGGTTCTCGCCGACGTGCCTTTGTCAGGCGCCAATGTCCACTACCTCTATCCGAGCTGGCAGCGTTTCCTGGGCTACCTCGAGGCGCATCGGACATTCGCCGTTCAGCCCGATCCGGCGCTGATCAGGCGTGTGAGCGCCTACTCCACTGCCAGTGCTCGCAAAGAAGCTATCGATGTCCTTCAGCTGAGCGATCCGCCTTCGGCTCTTTTCGCGGCCGACGGCGTGATGTCGACCGGGACAATGGAAGCGATTTCTTCATTGAGTCTGGCCCTGCCTGGCGAACTCTCACTGGTGTGCTTCGACGATCTGGATTGGATGAGCTTCCTGAAGCCTGGCATCGCAACCATTGCCCAGCCGGCTCATCAGATCGGCGTTGCCGCGACGGAAATGCTGCTTGACCGGATTGAGGGACAATCAGGACCGGTCAAGCATGTGATCCTGCCCGGGCGCTTTCTGGAACGACAGTCGATTGCTCCGTTGAAACCATAGAGCACGTTGTCTCAGAACCGCTGCACACTTCTAAGCGCATGCATTGGAGCGGTTCATCGTTGCGCAGAACGTTGAACCGCTCCAACTCCTTGTTTGCGTTTGTAGCCGGGGCGGCTCCCGATCAGTCCTCGTCGCCGCCGAATTGCGACAGCGCCCGGCTGCCGCGCCAGCGTAGGTACATCGGCAGGAGCAGCGCGGTCATCGCCAGGCTCCACAGGATCACCGCGATCCAGGAGTGGAACAGGAACATCGGATCGCCCTGGCTGATCTGCAGCCCCTGGCGGAGACTCTTTTCCGACATCGGCCCGAGGATCATGCCGACCACCACCGGCGCGATCGGATAGCCGAAACGCCGGAGCAGGTAGCCGAGAATGCCGAACAGCATCAACAGACCCAGGCCGAACGAGATCGGGATCGGGCCGAGGAAGTAGGTCGAGCCGTCGGCGCCGATCGTGCCGAGCGTCGCGAACACCAGGATGCCGGCATAGAGCCACGGCCGGGGGATGGCGAGCAGCTTCACCCACAGGCCGATCAGCGGCAGGTTGAGGACCAGCAGCATGAAGTTCGCCACCAGCAGGCTGGCGATCAGCCCCCAGACCAGCGGCGCATTGGTGGCGAAGAGCAACGGGCCGGGCTGAAGACCGAACTGCTGAAAGCCGGCCAGCATGATCGCCGCGGTTGCCGTGGTGGGCAGGCCGAGTGTCAAGAGCGGCACCAGTGTGCCGGCTGCCGAGGCGTTGTTGGCGGCCTCGGGACCGGCGACGCCCTCGATCGCGCCCTTGCCGAACTCCTCCGGGTGTTTCGCAAAGCTCCGCTCCGCGGAATAGGAGAGAAAGCTCGAAATGTCGGCGCCGCCGGCCGGCATGGCGCCGATCGGGAAGCCGATTGCGGTGCCGCGCAGCCACGGCTTCCAGGAGCGCTTCCAGTCCTCGCGGGTCATCCAGACCGAGCCTTTGACGCGTTCGATCTTCTCCTCGCCGAAGGCATGGGTCGAGACGACCGCAAGGGTCTCGCCTATGGCGAACAGCGCGACGGCCAAGGTGGTGACCGAAATGCCGTCCAACAAGTTCGGGAACCCCATCGAAAGACGCGCCTGGCCGGTCAGCTGGTCGATGCCGATGAGCCCCAGCGCCAGGCCGATGAAAAGGGCGGTCAGTCCGCGCAGGGTTGAGTCGCCGAAGGCAGCCGAGACGGTCATGAAGGCGAGCAGCATCAGCGCGAAATATTCCGCCGGCCCGAAGGACAGCGCGAACTTGACCACGCTCGGCGCGATGAAGGCGAGGCCCAGCGTCGCCAGCAGTCCGGCGACGAACGAGCCGATGGCAGCGGTGGCCAGCGCCGGGCCGCCGCGGCCCGAACGGGCCATCTTGTTGCCCTCCAGCGCGGTCACGATCGAGGCGCTTTCGCCGGGCGTGTTGAGCAGGATCGAGGTGGTCGAGCCGCCATACATGCCGCCGTAGTAGATGCCGGCGAACATGATCAGCGATCCCGCCGGATCGAGCTTGTAGGTTACGGGCAGCAGCAGCGCGACGGTAAGCGCCGGACCGATGCCGGGCATGACGCCGACCGCGGTGCCGAGCGTGACGCCGATCAGCGCGTAGAAAAGTTTCGCCGGTTCGAGGGCGGTCAGCAGCCCCTGTCCCAGCAGGGCAAACGTATCCATGAACGTGCCTCCGGGCCTAGAAAACTTGTTCCAGCGGACCCGCTGGCAGCGAGAGCTGCAGGCCCTTGGCGAAAACGAACCAGACGACAAAGGAGAACGCGATTCCGATCGGCACCGTCCGCCACAGCGGCCCCTTGCCGAAACCCTTGGCGGCGGCAGCGAACAGCAGACCGGTCGCGATGGAGAAGCCCAACGTCTTCATGGTCAGCAGTTGCGCCGCGAGTCCGCCAACGATCCAGATCATCGGCGGCAGGTCCTGAGCACCGCGCTCGGGGAAGTCGCCTCGCCAGGCCTCTACCGCGGTCAGCACGCCGAGCACGAAAAGGCCGGTGGCGACAACATAGGGGAACGTCTTTGGCCCGACTGGGGCGGATATGGCCACGCCGCCACTGTTCAGCGTGCTCCACGCAATGCCGACGGCGACCAGCAGGAGGGCCGCGGCGATGGCGAACGCCGCCCCGTCGGGGCGGCGTTCGTTCTTGGTCGGGTGCGGATCGCTCATTTCACCAGACCGATCTGCTTCAGGATTTCCGAGGTGGACTCGCTGTCCTTCTTGAGCTGCGCGGCGAAATCGTCACCGGCCAGGTAGGTGTTGGCCCAGCCCTTGTCCGCAAGCACCTTCTGCCAGGAAGGCGACTGCACCATCTTGTCGATGTCACCGAGGATGGCAGTCTTCTGTTCCGCCGAGATGCCGGGGGCGGCCGCGACCATTCGCCAATTCTGGATCGACACGTCGATTCCAGCCTCCTTGAAGGTCGGGGCGTCGATGCCCTCGATCTTGGCGTCCGAGGAGATGCCGATAATGCGCAAGGTGCCGGACTTGATCTGTTCCTTGAACTCACCGTAGCCGGAAAGGCCGACGGTGACCTGGTTGCCAAGGATCGCCGCGAGAGCCTCGCCGCCGCCGGCGAAGGCGATGTAGTTGACCTTGGTCGGATCGACACCCGCGGCCTTGGCGATCAGGCCGGCCGTGATGTGATCCGTGCCGCCGGCAGAGCCGCCGCCCCAGGAGACGGAGCCCGGGTCGGCCTTCAGCTTCGCCACCAGACCGGCCATGTCCTTGATGTCGGACGCGGCGGGCACGACGAGGGCTTCATACTCGCCGGTCAGGCGGGCAATCGGCGTCACCTCGGCGAGCGTCACAGGCGAACTGTTGGTGAGGATCGCGCCGACCATGACGTAGCCGCCCACGATCAGCTGGCTGGCGTCGCCTTTGGCCTGGTTGACGAATTGGGCGAGCCCGATCGTGCCGCCGGCGCCCGGAACGTTGGTCACCTGCACGCTGCCGGAAATCTTCTCGTCCTGCAGGGCCGATTGCATCGAGCGCGCGGTCTGGTCCCAGCCGCCTCCCGGCGCAGCCGGCGCCAGGATTTTATAGTCCTCCGCCATGGCGGGCACAGCCATCGCGCCAGCCAGAAGCGCAGCCAAAATGTAATGTTTCATCAAACTTCCTCCCTTGTGACCTGCCAATGACCCGCCACCCTGCGCGCAAGGCTCATGCAAGCCGTGCCAGCCGGACAGGTCCTGTTTTGATGCGTCATGATCCACTGCATTCGCGGTCGGTCGCGACGAGAATACGAATGGCGTACTGATTTCGAGCGCAGCCCTTGCCGCCTCGAGGTCTCCTCCCTCCCGACAGCGTCGGTCGCCTGTCGCGACCGTTAGTAGTTGGGGATGCTAGCCGTCAAAGCTGTCAAAAGCCTGACGTTCCAAACCCGATCGACGTCCGCCGCGGAAGCATGCTGCCGCTGACAGCGATGGCTCTTTGCCGGCAATGCCTGCGGCGACGTTACCCCTCCGGCGACGGCCGTGCGCCTTTCTCGACCATGGCAGTGACGCGGCATTGCAGCCAGGAGCAGAGCGCTTCAATGCCGCGTCGAATGGATAAGGGCCTGCCAGGCTTTGATGAACCTTGCCCGCTTGATGGGATCGAGAAAGACCAGCAGCGAAGCGTCCAGGGCAATCGGCTGCGATGGTATCGAATCCGCCGGGCGATAACTCTCCAAGCTCGCGAAGCGCGCCTGAATCTTCGGCGCCAACAGGAAATCCAGAAAGGCTCCACCCAGATCCGGACGCTTGGCCTCGCGCGGAATCATCGCCACGCGCGAGAGCACCAGCGTATAGTCCGCCGGGAGGACGATCTCGATGGGCGCACCACGCTGCTTGCGGGCGAGCGCATAGGAGCCCAGAACATTGTAGGCGATGAGGACATCTCCCTTCTCGACCTTGTCCAGCATCTCGCCGCTGCAGCAATGAAGTGCCACGTCCGCGCGGCCGAGGCTCTGCACCAGCGCGGTGTATGTGTTGGAGTGGATCGAGTCCTGAGTGGCGAACAAATAGCCAAGGCCGCTCAGCCCGATGTCGTATGTGGCAACCCGGCCGCGCAGCTTCTCCCTGTTTCGGTCGATGAACTGGGCAAGTTGCTCGCGCGACTGAGGGGGTGGGCCAAGCGCCGACAGGCCAACGTTGTAGACAGTGACTGCCGGCTCGGCCGAGATGGCGAAGGCCGCGTTGCGCCAGGAGGGCCAACGGGGGGAGGCTGCGGACGACAGGAAGTGTTCGTGCGCGAATCCGTCGTTGACGAGCTTGATCTGGAGGTCGGCGGCCGTGCTGATGGTCAGGTCCGGCGAGGTGGGCCGGCCGGCCCTGATGCGGTTGTAAAGGTCCGCCGACTGGAGATCGGAATAGGTGATGGACATGTTGGGATGGAGATTCAGGAAGCTTTCGATGACGGGCTTCAGCTCCTGCAGATCGGTCGATCCCCAGATCACAAGGTGCGAGCTGGCGTCTTGCGGCCCGAAACGGGTCACCACGTCGGCGGCCGACGCGGTCGCCCAGAAAATCAACGCCAATCCCATCGCCAACGGAAGCCGGCACCTCATTGGCTGAACTCTTCCGGAGGCTGATAGGGGGGGAAGACCATTTTCACGACCAAACCTCCGCCTTCGCGATCATGGAAGGACAGGATCGCATCGTGGCGCCGCATGACGTTGGCGACGATGGCAAGACCAAGACCGCTCCCCGCTGTGTTGTGGGAGCGTGAGCCGCGTACGAAACGCTCGGTTATGTGCTGACGGTCCTCGCGCGTATGCCGGGGCCGCGATCCTCTATCCTGAGGACAGCGCGGCCGTTCTCCAGACTGAGCTGCACCGTTATGGGCTCTGCCGCGCCGGCGTATTTCAGGGCGTTGTCGAGCAGGTTCTTGACCGCTTCGGTCAGCATCAAGGCGTCGCCCTCGACATACGGCGCGGTTTCGAGGGTTTCGATGCGCAGGTTGACCTTCGTTCCCGTCCGCGACTCGAACTCGTCCGTGGCGAGTTCGACCAGCTCCAGCAGGTCGATCGGCACCAGCGACGCGATCTCGCCGCGGTGCGCGACCATCGTGTCGGCCAGCAACTGATCGGCGAGGCGGCTGACGACGATCGCATTCCAGTGGATGGTGCGCAGATGCTGGCGCACGCTGCTTCCGTCAGGTTCATCCATCGCCGATTCGACCTGCACGCTGAGATTGGACAGCGGCGTACGAAGCTGGTGCGCGGACTCGGCGATGAAGTTCTGCATGCGCGCATGCAGGGCGGTCAACCGCCCGATCAAGAAGTTCAGTGCCGCGACCAGATGGCGGATTTCCCGGGGAACCGGGATGTCGAGCGCTTTGAGGCTCGACGGGTCGTTGGCGACAATCGCCCGCTCGATCGTATCCAGCGGCTGCAGCGCGCCGCGGACTGCCAGCCAGACCAATCCGATCGCCAGCAGCATCAGGCCGGCCGCGGGCCCGAACGATCGCCGCAGGAGATCCGACGCAAAGTGCTGCTGCTCCTCATCCGTCTCCGCGACGACGATGGTCACCCAGCCCGATTGACTGCCGCCCGAGATGAAGCGGCCGAGCTTGCAGATGCGCACCGATACGCCGAGAAAGACCCCGTTGCTGAACTCGGGATTCGGGGAGTTTGCGGGTGGAAGATCGGCGGCGAGATCTCCATAGCCTGTGATCAGCGAACCATCCGGAGCGGTGACCCGGTAGAAGATCCGGCTCGAGGTGCGGCTTGCGAGGATTGCATGGGACGAATAGGGCAGGTCGACCGTCGGCGCGCCATCGTCATACTGGACAGCGTCAGCGATGGACAGCGCCGAAGCGGCGATCAGATGGTCGAAGGATCGCTCCGCCGCCCGCTGCGCGTGGAAATGCATGTAAGAAAACAGGATGAGCCCGAGCACGATGAAGACCGGCACCAGCCGGCCGAACAATCGAGCGCGGATGGAATGCGTTTCATTGCCGCTTTTTGTGTTCGGCGACGTAGCCTTCCCCCCAAACCGTCCTGATGTCGACCTGTGTGCCGGCGAGCTTTTTCCTCAGGCGTGAAACATAAAGTTCGACGGCATTCGGCGCCGCCGGTTCATCGAAGGCGAAGAGGTGATCCAGAATGGCATCCTTGGTCAACAGGTGATCGAGCTTTCCAAGGAACAGTTCGAGCAGCCGGAACTCCCGCTGCCCGAGGGGAACGTGATGACCGTCGATTTCCACCCGCCGGCGAGCCAGGTCGAACGTGAGATTTGCAATCGTAATCGTGCTGCTCGCATGGCCGTGCGGGCGCCGGAGCAGCGCGCGAATCCGCGCTTCGATCTCGGTGAGCTCGAAAGGTTTGACGACATAGTCGTCCGCGCCGACGTCGAGCACCCGCACCTTTTCCTCAAGCCCGCCACGTGCGGTCATGACCAGAACCGGCACAGTTGCCTTCCTGGCTCGCAAACGACCGAGGAAAATCTCGCCATCCACTTTTGGCAAGATCAGGTCGAGCAGGACCAGGTCGTATACGCCCTCCTGGAAAAGCTGATTGGCGCTCTCGCCGTCCTTCGCCCAGTCGACGGCATAGCCCGAACGTCGCAAGCGCCCGATCACAGCCGTGGCCTGATCGACGCTGTCCTCCACAAACAGAATACGCATGGCTGCCGAACAACCCTCCCTGTCGCAGGCACCTCACCCCGGGCTTCCCGTACCTCCTTCAGTTCGTTCGGGGCGCTTCAGTGACAGGTTACTGACAGCTTTGCGGGTCAATATCAAGCAAATATCCGGCCGAGACTCATACTTCGTTGAGGCTGACAAAAATCTGGGAGGAATTTTGTTGGTTTGTGCTCCAGCGCGGGCCGAACCAGGATATATTCTTATGAATTTTATAAGAATGTCCTGTGGTATCGGCATACAACTGCAAAGATATATTTCAACAACACAAGCGTTAGGTGCAGCTATCTCTGGTTTGCGCCTATATTCCAGGTGGCGCACCTTTCGTGGTTTATTGTGCAATGGTCCCAAAGCATCCTCCGGCTTCAGCGGCATAAGGCCGTTCTGGCCTGCGGGCTTGGCAAGGCGGATTCTCGCCCGGAGAGGAGTGCGGAAATGATTGCCAAATCCCTCGACAGCTTCAATTGCCGCCGCACGCTCTCCGCGGGTGGCGCCGACTATGTCTATTTCGACCTCGCCGAGGCCGAGAAGAACGGTCTGAGCGGCGTCTCGCAGCTGCCCTTTTCGATGA